>NZ_DJUR01000010.1 GCF_002440555.1 Aerococcus sp. UBA6277 | reverse complement strand
CTTCTCTATTGCAAAACACACCAGTTACCATTAATGTACCAAATTTCTTCACAGCCTCACTTGCTGTTTGTATCGGTGAGTAGGAACCACTTTGCGAGGTTAGAATTTCTTTAGTTTTTTCTTTTACTGGTGTTACTCCATCCATTCCTACACAATCTATTACTACCTCAGCACCGCCCTTAGTCATTTCATACAATTCACTACCAACTTTAGAAACATCTGAGAAATTCAGGGTCTCTACACCGTTCATTTTTTTCGCATGCTGCAAACGATGATCGACATTATCTACGGCAATTACACGTTTAGCACCTTTCATTTTAGCAAATTTTGTGCAAATAATCCGACAGGGCCAGAACCCAATACGATTACTGTATCTCCAGGTTTCATACCACTATGCTCTACACTCCAATATGCTGTTGGCAGTACATCTGATAGAAATAATACCTTTTCATCCGGAAGATTACTTTCTGGAACAACAAAAGAAGTAAAATCTGCAAATGGGACACGTAAGTATTCAGCTTGACCTCCAGGATGATTTCCATTCATTTTACCAAAACCGAACAATCCACCTTGGTCAAACATTGGATTGGGTTGGAATTGTCACATTGACTTTCCATATGATGAGCACAGAAATGACACTCTCCACAACCAATGTTGAAAGGGATAACTACTCGGTCGCTTTTTTTCACTTTCGTCACTGCAGAGCCAACTTCTTCTACAATGCCCATAGGTTCATGCCCTACTACATAGTCTTCTTCCATAACCGATTGCCCGTTATGATATAAATGCAAATCAGAACCGCAAATAGCTGTTGCTGTAATGCGAATGATCATATCAGTGGGTTCTTCAATGGTTGGATCCGGAACTGTTTTGACTTCCATTTTTTCGTTTCCTTGCCATGTTACTGCGCGCATAGAATCTCTCCTTCTTACAAAAGTGATAGTTTCGTTTCAGCTGTGGTGTGAGTTTATCATCTTGTTTTATATAAGTCAAAAGTTATGTAATCGTTTACGTTTGAAAACTTCTTTATTGTCGTACCACTTTAAGCTTTGTCATATACCTTTTCTCATAAACAACAAGTGGTTTCTGCTACTAAAACTACCATAAAAAAACCTTCTCCCAGAACGTATTTTGTATAGAATATCCCAACCATCCTATTGGATAAAGTCTATCTATTCAACTATTAAGAAACAATGCTGTCTTCATTTAGAAAAAGTGATAAACTTATCTAAAATAAACCATCAACACGCTCCTGAATAAATTAAACACCATGATCAAATAAAAGGGGATGAAAAATATGGAATATGTTGAACAAAGTTTTTACTATCATAATGATAAATTACAATCTACCGACAACCTGCATCCGTTTGAAAAATTAACAGGAAAAAATGTGTATGAAGTGATACGCATTAGAGAGGGCATACCACTGTTTTTAGAAGATCATTTGCGCCGATTCAGAGCGTTTGCTGGATCTGTAGGTCTTCCTTTAAAAGATTCAGATGATATTTTAATCAATCGGTTATACCAGCTTGTTGATAAGAATGGTGCCTTTGATCAAAATATCAAATTGATATGGAATAAAGACATGGGTTTACTAGCTTTCTTCACCAAAAGTCTTTATCCGCCTGCGAGCTATTATCAAACTGGCATTAAAACAACTTTGTTGAATTTGGAAAGAGAAGATCCGAATATCAAGATCCAACGTGAAGCGTATCAAAAAACTGTACTAGCGGAACGAGAAAAAACGGGTTCATATGAAGTGCTTTTAGTCGACCACGAAGGTAACGTCACAGAAGGCAGTCGTTCAAATCTATTTATTGTTAAAGGGGACAAACTCTATACTCCCCCAGCTAAAAATGTTCTTTTAGGTATTGTCCGTTCTAAAATTGTAGCTATTTGCCAACAGCAGCAAATTGATATCATTGAACAAAATATTCCAGTGACTGAATTAAATACTATCGATGGCGCTTTTATATCAGGAACGGGTAACGATGTATTGCCTATAGCTTCCATCGATTCCATCAAATTAGATTCGATAAAAAGACCGATCATTTCGTCAATTATGCAAGAATACGATCGTTTAATGAAACAGTATATTGCCTCAAAAAAAGATATTTAAAATAAGGTTTGCAAAACAAGATAGTCTCCCAACAAAGAAACCCTTCAACTCATTCTAAACTAGAGTGAGTTGAAGGGTTTTTATCCTTTTAAGAGCCTAGTGAGTCAAATATCTTAAAAGATGAGTGAAACACAAAAATTTAATAAGTGACACACCATCTATCAAAATTATGACAAAATAGAATAGTTATCTACGCTAAACGCAAAATTAACGTGGAAATAATTTTTGTCCGAAATCAATCAAAACAAAAACCGCAACGAAAAAATCATATTTATCATTAATTCATCACGATTTTTATTTTTAGAGCTAGGTATTTCCTGGGGTCATTTTTTTATGAAGGATGACAATCAGATTATTCAATAATGATTGCATCTAAAGTTGCCATATCCGCTTCAGAAATTTCAAAATCTAATTCAGCATTGGCAAGAATGTATTCTTCGTGAACTGATTTTGGTAGAATGATGTGGCCTTTTTGTAAAGGATAACGGTAGCATAATTGCGGTACGGATACACCGTATTTATCTGCAACTGCCTTGATATCTTCGTTGCCTAATAAGCGACCTGTACCTAATGATGAATAAGCTTCAACGATGATGTCGTTAGCTTCACAATAAGATACAATATCGTCTTGCGTATAGCCGATGTGGTACTTGATTTGGTTTACAACAGGTTTAATATTTGTGTTTTCAATTAAGTGTTGTAAGTCGTCGGCGTTAAAGTTTGAAACTCCGATTGCACGGACTAAGCCTTTATCATACAACTCTTCTAAAGCACGCCATACTTGAATATTTTCTTCATAGAAGTTTGGACGTTTATCATCAGTTCTAGAGAAAAAGCGCCAGGGCGTCGGACAATGTACTAATAGTAAATCAATATAATCAGTATCTAAATCTTTTAATTCTTGGTAGAAGTTGTCCATAGCCGCTTCATAAGTTTTCGATTCCCCACGAACCTTAGTTGTGATGAAGATATCTTCACGGTTAATGTTAGAAGATTTAATCCCTTCACCAATCCCTTTAGCGTTTCCGTAAGCGTGGGCACCGTCAATGTGCTTGTAGCCATTGTCTAGGGCAAAACGAACTGAGCTCACTGCCTCAGCGGTCGGTGTTTGCCAAGTCCCTAAAGCGATTTGTGGGACTTCTACCCCATTATTTAAGGTTAATGTTTGATTTAATAAATTCATATAATTTCCCCTTAATACGTATTCAGTTTACACTGTACCTACATTATAGTTGGAAAATTTCAGACCACCAAATAAAAGCTCTTACCTTATGATAAGATAAGAGCTCTAGCTTTAAAAAATATTTTAGTTTTTAAGTGATTGAATTGGCGCTGGAATACGACCACCACGGTTGATAAAGATATTTGGAGAAGTTCTATTGACTTGCATAACAGAAGCTTCACCAAACAAACCACCAAAGTTCAAGACTTCATCATCACGACGACCGATAGCTGGAATTACTCGAACAGCAGTTGTTTTAGAATTGATCATCCCAATGGCTGCTTCATCAGCAATAATCGCTGAAATAATTTCAGGCGTTGTATCACCTGGTATGACGATCATATCCAAACCAACTGAACATACTGCCGTCATAGACATTAAAGTCTCAAGATTTAAAGTACCGTTAGCTGCAGCAGCAATCATCCCAGCATCCTCACTAACTGGAATGAAGGCACCTGATAAACCACCCACATTTGATGATGCCATGATACCACCTTTTTTAACTGCATCATTAAGCATGGCTAAAGTCGCTACTGATCCATGGGCACCTACTTGATCTAACCCAATTTCTTCTAAGATATGAGCAACAGAATCGCCGACAGCTGGCGTAGGCGCTAATGATAAATCTACAATACCAAAAGGTACACCTAGCTTGTTAGAGGCTTCTGTCCCCACTAATTGGCCCATTCGAGTGACTTTGAATGCTGTTTGTTTAATAGTATCCGCAACTGTTTCAAGAGATGCATCTTTTGGCAATTCTGCAAGTGCATTCCGGACAACACCTGGTCCAGAAACCCCAACGTTAATCACAACATCCGGCTCCCCTTGACCGTGGAAGGCACCGGCCATAAACGGATTGTCTTCAACAGCATTACAGAAGACGACAATCTTAGAGGCCCCCATGCTTTCGTTTTCTTGGGTTAATTCAGCTGCTTTACGGACAACTTCACCCATGATTTTAACTGCATCCATGTTGATACCTGCGCGAGTTGAGCCAATATTAACAGATGAACAAACGTGGTCAGTTTCAGCCATGGCTTGTGGAATCGATTCGATTAAAGCACGGTCCCCAGCAGAAAATCCTTTATGAACTAATGCCGAATATCCACCGATGTAGTTAACGCCAACAGCATTGGCTGCTTTGTCTAAGATGTGGGCATATTTTAATGGGTCGCCACCTGAAGCCGCTAATAATTGCGAAATTGGCGTTACAGCAATACGCTTATTAACGATTGGTATCCCGTATTTTTCTTCAATTTCTTCACCAGTTTTCACCAAGTCTTTGGCAACTGTAGTGATTTTATCGTATACCTTTTGGCAGGCACGGTCGATATCTGGATCTGCACAGTCAATCAACGAAATGCCCATTGTAATTGTTCGAATATCTAAATTGTTGTCTTTAATCATTGAAACTGTTTCAATGATATTATTCATTTCTAGCATGTTTGTTTCTCCTTAACTGACCTAAATTTTATGCATGGCATTAAAAATATCTTCGTGCATTACATAAACTTCCATCGCAGTTAATGCATCTTTAATTTCTTTTTTAAAGTCTTCAAATTCAACGTTTAAATCATCAATATTGACGATCATGACCATGGTAAAAAGGTCTTGCATGATTGATTGCTCAACATCTACAATATTTGCGTTTAATTCAGCACATTTAGTGGCTGCTTTCGCTAAAATACCAACCTTATCCTTACCTATTACTGTAATTACTGCTTGCATATTATCCCATCCTTCAATTTATTTATCCCTTATTTAATGGAAATCCCACTAACAAATTAAATAAGTTCCTTGTTTTACCTTTTGCCAAGTACAGATGTCTCTTGAACAAAATAAACAAAATCTCATCCTATTATAATCTATGCCATTTGAAAACAAAATGAAAAGATTCCGTTCCCACAAAAAAGCTGACAATTTAAAGGGAATTCGATACAAAATCAATCCCTTATTGCATTTTACTAAATTCATTCTAGTAAAGTTATTGTAAAGCCCAAGCTTCTTAGCAACCTTCTACTTCCTGATATTATTCGTAATCAACGCCCTCTGTCCAGGCAGTTTCTAAGTAATCCTCATAGGTAAAATCTTCTGTATAAGTCCTCATCCGGTCATAGAGGGTCTCAACCCAAGCAGCTTGATCATTATCTTGCCCCTTATACACTGCTAGTGGGACACTTTCATATGAAGTCTCATGAGCTGTCCCTGAAAAATAAGTCGGCATGAATTTCCCGGCGCTCACTTGTACTTCACCGTTCTCATCACGTTCAAAAGTCACCTCATGAATGCCCCCAAGTTTATTATCATCCGCAACTTGACCAGTCATAAATGATGCTTGCGAATAAATCACATAGGTATTCTTGTCGTTCAACCAATTCACTGGCTGTAAATCATGCGGATGTCCACCAATCACCAATTTTACCCCAGCATCGGCCAAGGCCTGGGTCACAGCGATTTGTTCACCGTCCGGCAAAGTCCCGTATTCAGTCCCCAAATGTAAGGATACAACAACTGCATCCACTTGGTCATTCAATGCTGCCACTTCTTCAAGCATCACTGGTAAATCCGCATAGTTAACCACCCACGGCTCATCTTCAGGCGGAACCATGCCGTTGGTCCCATAAGTATAAGCTAGAAAACCCAACTTAATCCCATTTTTCTCGACAATCCTTGCCGTGTCATGGTCTTCTTGACTACGAAAAGCCCCGTAATACATGAGTCCAGCCTCATCCAAATAATCCATAGTGATGTAAGCACCGTCCGCAAACTGGTCCAGCGTATGGTTGGTCGCAGTTGACACACCGTCAATACCAGCCCGCTTCAAAGACCCCAAAATGGACGAAGGCATATTAAAATTCGGATAAGTCGCCACCGGCAATTCAGGATAGGCCGCAGGAATCTCCAGGTTGGCCACTGTAAAATCTGCATAAGATGTAAATGGCGCAATTTTAGCAATCATAGGGTCAAAATTATAGTCCGAAACACCTAGATCAACCGACGTTTGCCCACTATTTGAACCATAGGCTATCAAATTGTCTCCAGTTAGCGCACTCGTATCCTGTAGTAAAGCTGTTTGATCCGCAAACACCTCCGCTGCCGTATCCGCAGTTGCGGTCACCTCCGAATGAATCAAAACATCCCCTACCGACCGCAAGACAAACGTTCCATCCTCACCCTGCCACTGGTCCTCAGTTTCCTTAGTCGGCAGATTTGACAAAAAGGACGGCACTTGTATGGTTGGCATATCCTTAACCGCTTGTTCATCCCCATTTTCCTTGGCGTTATTTGGTGAAACAATCGCATTGTAGGCAAGTGCAATGCCCACTAGACAGGTTAGTCCAATAGCTATTATCATTAGTAATATTCGGTTACCCTGGCTCAATTTATTCTTCATCTAAATCCAACACCCTCCCAATTCATTACATTAATGATAATGGAAGAGTTTTTAAACAACAAGGTAAAAATGGATTTCAGCAAAGCAACTTAGCTCAACGACTAAGGCGTCCAGGTCTTGAGCTGGGCTTTCGAGCTCGCCTGAATAGCAATATCTACTATTATAAAATGAGCATTTAAAAAGGACCTTCAAAGCATTTCGCTTTGGAGGTCCTTATCGATTTATACATCCTTAGTTGAATCACGTAAAATAAATTTATGTGGTAAGGTTACATGGTTTTCGATTTCTTCTTCTTTGTTCATCAATTTTGTTAAGATACGCATTGAAACGGCACCAATATCATATAAAGGTGGTTCAATTGACGTTAAAGTTGGACGAACAACTTCAGTTAAAGCCGTGTTGTTTGATGTCACAATAGCAAATTCTTCTGGTACTCTCACACCATTATCCACCATATGGTTGGTTACTTTAACAGCTAACTCATCACCGACGACAACGATGCCGTCAGCTTCTGAATCAAGGATTTGGTGGGCAATGTCTTCACCGTTTTTGAAACGAGAGTCTTGCACTTCAAATAATAATGATTCATCCAACGCTTTACCAGCTTCTTCTAAAGCTTTTAAGTACCCATTGTAACGATCTAGGTTATTTGTAAAGTATGGTTTAGCCGCTAAGAAACCAATATTTTTATATCCTTGTGCAAATAAACCTGAAACAGCTTCGTAGAAAGCTTGTGTGTAGTCGATATTTACAGAAGGAATTTCACCTTTATGATCGTTTAAACCAGCTAATACAAACGGTGTGTTTGTACGATTGATTTCTTCACGAACAGAGTCAGATAATTGGTGACCCATGTAGATAACACCGTCTACTTGTTTTGCTAAGATATTAGAAAGAACTTGTGATTCTTTTTTATTATCTGCATTGTCTAGGATAATGTTGTACTTATACATTGAGGCAATATCATCAATCCCCAAAGCTAAAGCACTAAAGAAATTGTTTGTGATATCTGGTAATAATACCCCAACTGTTGTCGTTTTTTTACTTGCTAATCCACGTGCGACCGCATTTGGACGGTAGTCTAGTCGTTTAATTACATCTAATACTTTTGCACGCGTTGAAGGTTTAACATTCGTGTTACCATTTACGACACGAGAAACTGTAGCCATAGATACTTGTGCTTCACGGGCAACATCATAGATCGTAACAGTTTGTTTTTCCATCTTCATCGCTCCTTTAAAATTTTTAAATTTATTTTCATGATTACAACGCCAAATATAGCACTAAAAAGTTATATTTGCAAGCGTTTTCTTTGTGACAGTGACTGCTTTCATTCACATTTTCATATTCTATCAGTATTTGACTTTTTTAACAAGTCATTTTCATAAAAACGTGAAAAATTTGCATGATTATTACAAAACATCACAAAAATTGCCTACAAGTATTTAAATAACCCAAATACTTGTAGGCAATTCTGTTTTATTCGCTTAAGTCAGCAATTACTTTTCTTTAACTTCTTCTACTTGTTGTTTCACTTTTTCAGCGTCTTCTTTAAGTGGTTGTTCTTTAGCTGCTGCTTTATCAGTAGCGGCTTTCACTTCTTCAGTACCTTCCGCAACTTCAGCTTTTGCATCATCTGTTGCTTGAGCGGTCGTATTTTTGGCGTCTGCATAAGCACTTGCCACTTCATCACGAGCTACTTGGTATTGTTTAGTTGCTTCAGTGGTTGCTTCGTTTAATTGTGCTTTTAAAACTTCAGCAGATTCAGATAAGTTCACGCGGATATCTTGTGCAGCGTCGCTAGCAGTTTGATACATTACGTTACCTTTTTCAGTGACGATATCAGCGTAGTCTAAAGCTGTATCACGAAGAACGTTTGCTTGTTGATTTAAGTCATCACGAAACTCGCGACCTGATTTTGGTGCGAATAATAATGCTGCTACAGCACCTGCAGTACCACCGATGATTGCACCTAATAAGAATGAACCTGTATTTCTAGACATATATATTTCCCTCTTTCTTTCAATTGATCATATTGATTAGTATGGTTTAGATTGTGAATTTTCTTGTGCCTTGCGCACTTGGCGCTTTTGATATAAAGCTTTAGCTGATTGACCCACTTTTTGGATACCAGTCACAGTTGGTTGTCCAGGTTTTACACCTTGCTCATCGGTTACTGTAGTTGAACCAGTTTCAGTAGCACCTGTTGTTTTATCCTTAATATCATCTACCTTTGTTTGGGCAGTATTGGTAATATTTAGGACTAAGTTACGTGTAGAATCATTTACGTCTGAAACAGTTACCCCGATATCCCCGATTGCTTTGAATAATGGGTCCACTTGAGCTACTTTTCCATTCACATCATCTAATAAAACATTAGACTTATTGAGTAATCCTTGCACCTCAATTGATAATGCATCCACATCCTTGGTGACTACTTTAACTGTTTCATTCGCTTCATTAACAACACCTGTAACTTCTTTCATGGTTTTTGTTAGTTCACGTAAGAATAGAATAATGTAGATCACTAATGCCGCAAATGCTATTGCTGCGATTAAGCCCGCAATTTGGCCTCCGGTCATGTAAAAATCACTCCTTCTCCATCTCTCATATCATTAAATATAAGATATTTAATATATAACTATAATAATATTTTACCATACCATGAGAGGGCTTTACAAAAAATAACGCACTTATTTTAAGCTAAAAAATCATACAGGTTAAATATTGGTTAACCCTCTTGCAAATGGCTTTACAATAATTTCATCATTCGTTACCATGAAGAAAAAGGGTAATATTGAAAGGATGATTTATTTGGATCAATTTAGACAATGGTGGCGCACTTATGTCGAATCTATTGATTATGCTAGCTTACTCTCAAGCTTAATTTCTACCGTTTTTGAATTGGTGATTACTACTTTAATCTTTTGGATTGTCAAAAAGATTATCGACCGGATTGTTGATGTATACTTTGAACGTGACGCTAAACGGATTGAAAACCGCAATGTCGGGTCTATTCAACGGAACAAAACCATCCATAAATTAGTGGAAAACGTTGTTCAATATACTTACTATTTCCTATTAGGTTACTCTATTCTAGCCATTCTAGGTTTACCAGTGGCTACACTAGTAGCCGGTGCCGGGGTTGCTTCCCTAGCCTTAGGTCTTGGTGCACAAGGTTTTATCACTGATGTGGTCAATGGTTTCTTCATTCTTTTAGAACACCAATTTGCTGTCGGAGACTACGTTACAATCGCTGGGTTATCAGGTACCATTATTTCAACTGGTATCCGGACAACTATTCTTTCTGGTGACGACGGTTCAAGACACTTTATCCCTAACCGTAACATCGATAATGTAACCAATTCTTCAAATACCACTCGTCGTATGTACGTAGACTTGTACATTGATCCAAACGGTGATTTAGCCTCAATCGAAACTGTCATCAAAGAGGGATTATCATTAGCTTCTTCTGATGACCGGGTTTTAGGTGAACCGGAAGTTTGGGGTTACCAACGTGACGCTGTCGGCCGCTTATTCTACCGTGTAGTATTCAATACTAGAGATAGCGATAAGATGGCAGTTCGTTCACACTACTATGAGCAACTTACAGACTTGCTTGTACGTAAGGGCTACAAACAACCAGTTTATGACTCAGGGGCAGAACTATAGCCCTTACAAACACATATACAAAAACCGCGCGATCAAGTCCTAATTTGGACATAGATCGTGCGGTTTTTATATTTTTAACCTACCTCTGTAATGACTTCCCAGTCAGCATTGTAGAAAGTGACTTCTTTCTTATCACCTTGCCAGTCTAAAATGGCAAATGATGGGTATGGGTATTTACCTTTTGGAATGCGGATTGAACCTGGGTTTATGATTTTAACCCCGTCAATTTCTTGGTCATCCATGACATGGGTATGGCCGTACATGATGACATCCGCTTGATTGTCTTTCGCTAAGGCTACCAATTTCTTCAGATTCTGTTTTACTCCATATAAATGGCCGTGGGTCACGACAATCTTCCCTTCACGGGTATTTAAGCTAATGGCGTCCTTGTAGTTGCCATAGTCAGTGTTCCCTCTTACTGTATGGAAAATCCCCCAAATGGTATCGTCTTCTGATAACTCAGAGTCACCGCAGTGGATAAATAAATCAATGTCATCCCCTGCTTTTAAGACTAGGTTTACAAGCGCCTCGTGGTCGCCGTGGTTATCACTCGTGATTAGAATCTTCATATAAGTTGAACTCCCCATTTTGTAAATCTTTAGCTAGTAAACGTAAGGCATTGCCTCGATGACTTAAAGAATCTTTTTTCTCTGCTGACATTTCAGCTGTGGTTAACCCTTCACTTGGTACGTAAAAAATTGGGTCATAGCCGAAACCATTTTCCCCGCGCTCTTCACGTAGGATGACACCAGATAAAGTGCCGTGGTAATGGTTGATGACTTTACCTTGTGCGTCAGAAACGACTAGATAGGTATGGAAAGTCGCGCCTCTATATGCGTCAGGGACGTCAGCAAGCTCGGTTAAGGCCTTTTTCCGGTTATTAGCATCTGACTTATCAGGACCTGCGTAACGAGCTGAATAAACGCCTGGTGCCCCGTTGAGTGCGTCAATGGCTAGACCAGAATCATCCGCAATGACTGGCATGTGCAAGTCTTTAGCGGCTGTTGTAGCTTTAATCGTCGCATTTTCAATGAAAGTAGTCCCAGTTTCTGGAATATCTGGATAGTCTGGGAAATCTAACAAGGTTTTAACTTCAATCCCATATGGGTCGAATAATTGCTTGAATTCCTTGGCTTTACCTGGGTTGGCAGTAGCGATCATTACTTGCTTCATATAAATGTTAGCCTTCTTTCATCTGTTTTTGAATTGCTTCAAGTGTTTCGATAGTGACACGGTCCACTTCAATTGGTTTATCCAACCAGTCGTCCGCAATCTCCTTAAATAGTTCTGGTGATCCGGTGGTGTAAAATTCAGTCATTCTTGGTGATGGATCATTCGACAATTTGGCAATGTCGTTGTAATCCAAAAGGATGGATACATCTGAAATGGTTTCTTGGCCAGAATCAATAAGTTTGACCGTATGTCCCAAGTTTTTTTGTATGGTATCTCTTAGTAAAGGATAGTGGGTACAACCTAGAATGACTGTATCCAACCCCTTATTTTTTATGGGTGCTAAAGTTTCCGCAATCACCTTTTTGGCTAAAGGTGTAGCATATTGTTGGCTTTCTACTAATGGGACAAAGGCTGGACAAGCTAATGAAGTCGTGTTCAAGTCTTTATTTTTTTGTAGTAAGTTTTCAAGATACATGCCACTTTTAATGGTCCCTTCTGTACCTAAAACACCAATTTTGCCATTTTTTGTGTATTTATTGGCTGCTCTTGCACCCGGCTGAATCACCCCAATAACTGGAATAGACACCCGCTGTTTAATTTCATCTAAGGCAACCGCAGTCGCTGTATTACAGGCAATGACCAATAATTTAATATCTTTGGTTAAAAGAAAATCGACCATTTGATTGGTAAAAGTCGCTATTTCTTCTACACTTCTTGGCCCATAAGGACAACGTGCATTGTCGCCAATATAGATAATCGATTCATTGGGCAATTGTCGCATAGCTTCTTTCACTACCGTCAAGCCACCTACACCAGAATCTAAGAATCCGATAGGTCTGTTCATGTTAACCTCCTCCGTCAAACAAATCGTTCAAAAAACGCAATGAACAATTTATCATCTATGATACAATTATAACAGAAGAAGACGATTCACTTCACCAATTCGCAATTATTAAACGTAATTTAAGGAAAAAGGTGAATGTCTCGAATGAAAATCAAATTGTCGACACGAACCGGAGGATATGCTATATGAAAATTGCACTTATTGCCCATGATTCAAAAAAAGATATGATGGTGTCCTTTGCAACTGCATACAAATTCATTCTTGAAAAACATGAATTATTTGCTACAGGGACAACTGGTTTACGTATTATCGAAGCCACTGGTTTAGACGTTCACCGCTTTAAATCCGGCCCACTTGGGGGCGACCAACAGGTCGGTGCGGCTATCTCACAAAATGAAATGGACTTAGTCATCTTTCTGCGTGACCCATTAGCAGCTATGCCCCACGAACCAGACGTGACTGCCTTAATCCGTTTATGTGACGTATATAACATCCCATTAGCAACTAATATTGGTACCGCAGAAGTCCTTATTCGCGGGTTAGACGAAGGCTTTATGGACTGGCGTAAACAATACGAAGATGGTTTCTTAAACCATGACATCTTAGAAAATATCGAAAAAGGCAACGAAGGCCGTAAATTAATCGAGTAAATTTGAAAAAAATGGCTCTTCGTCAAATAGGACTGATGAGTAATGTTTGCCCTTTAACAATAGATTTAAGCCAATATAAAAGCGGTCGGGAATTTTCCCGGCCGCTTTCTTTACTTTAGATTATAAGTATTTATTTAATACTTGTTCTAAGTTCTCTTTTGGTGTGTAACCAATTAATTGTTCCACAACTTGACCATCTTTTTTGATCATTAATGTTGGGATGGACATGATTCCAAATTCACGTGCTGTTTCTGGATTCTCATCTACATCCATTTTAGTGAATTTAACTTGGTCACCCATTTCATCATCTAAAGTTTCAACGATTGGTGATTGCATACGACAAGGACCACACCAAGTTGCCCAGAAGTCGATTAATACAACGCCTTCTTCAGTTTCATTTTTAAATTCTGCATCTGTAATAGCTTTAACCATCTATATTCCCCTTTCATTTCTATTCTTCATCATTATAGCATTGTCTGACCAATTTGAACATTCATCTGCTTATTAGACATTTAGCCCTTAAATTTAACTATTGTCGCACCATTACCCCCCATGTTATAAGGTGCAAATTCAAAGGATTCAACCCGTGGATGGTTCTTCAAGGCCTTTTGAACACCCTGTCTTAAGGCGCCCGTCCCGTGACCATGAATAATGGTTACCTGACCATGTCCAGCTAATAAGGCTGAATCGATAAAGTTACTTAGTCGAATCATGGCTTCCTCATACCGTTCACCACGTAAATCTAGGCTGGTATTGACTGATTTAGCCTTACTTGCTTTAAGGCCAGCCCGATGATTTTTTTCTTTTTTCGGTTTCTCATCAACGAGTGATAAGTCTTTTTCAGCCACTTCCATCTTCAGCATACCCATCTGAACAACCCAGTCCTTGTCACGTTTCTCAACCAAGGTACCACGTTGCCCGTAGGTTAATACATTCACTTCATCGCCTGCTTCAAATCTGGCTTTTCGCTCTTTACTTTTCTTGGCTTTTTGAAGGACTTTGTTTTTCTTCAGCTGTTCTTCTTGCGTTAAGTTAGACAAGGCGCTTTGACGATCAATCATCTCGTGTTCTTTGATATTACCAATGGTTGGGTGGTTGATTTGCCATTCCCGAATCTCCGCCAGAATGGCATCAGCTTTTGCCTTGGTTTCTTCTACCAATTGATTGGCTTCTTTACGGGCCCGGTTCATGTAGGTTTGTTTGTCAGCTTCTAGTCTAGCTTGTGCCTTTTTCAAGTCATTTAAAAGATTTTCAGCATCAGCTAAGTCTTTGGCTGCTTCGGCTGATAAGTCTTCGTATTCATGACGTTGTGCTTCAAGATCAAGCAACATTTCGTTCAGATTTTGGCTGTCTTCTTGGATATAAGAACGTGCTTCATTTACCATCTCAACTGGTAAACCTAGTCGTTGGGAAATATCAAAGGCGTTAGAACGACCCGGCACCCCAATCAGCAATTTATAAGTCGGTTCCAAGGTAATTTCATTAAATTCCATCGAAGCATTGATGGCCCCAGGATGTTCGTAGGCGTAAGTTTTCAGTTCAGGATAATGGGTAGTGGCCATTACTCTTGCATTTAGGAAGGCAAAACGGTTCAATACCGCGATGGCGATGGCTGCCCCTTCTTGAGGGTCGGTACCTGATCCCAACTCATCGATCAAGACAAGTGAATGGTCATCTGCAGCTTCCACTATACGGATAATATTGGTCATATGTCCCGAGAACGTTGATAAACTTTGTTCAATGGACTGTTCGTCACCAATATCCGCAAAAATCTCATTGAAGATTTCTACCCGCGAATCTGCCTTGGCTGTAATATACAAGCCTGATTGCGCCATTAATTGCAGTAACCCTACCGTTTTCAAGGTAATAGTTTTACCACCGGTATTTGGCCCGGTAATGACAATCATATTATATTCATGACTAAAATGAATATCGTTAGCTACAACTGTTTTGCGGTCTAGTAAAGGATGTCTAGCCTCTTTCAAGTCAATGCGTTCAGATTCATTTGCTAAAATAGGTCGGTTGGCCCCAATTTCACGAGCAAAGAAGAATTTAGCTTGAATCAAGTCCAAATCCCCAAGACGTTGGTTATTTTCAGCAATTTCACTAGTGTAAGGGGCTAATTCTGCAGATAGCTCTTGGAAAATACGTTTAATTTCTTCGTCTTCTTGGACTTGCAAGGACCGTAAGTGGTTATTCGCATCTAAAACTGTTTGCGGTTCAATATAGAGTGTTTGTCCTGATGACGATTGGTCATGAACTACCCCACCAAAGGCATTACGATATTCTTGTTTAACCGGAATAACAAAGCGGTTGTTACGGATAGTAATGATGGCCTCACTTAAATAAGAGGCCTTATTAGACCGGATGATTTGGTCTAGTTTGACACGGATACCCGCTTCTTCACGTTTGATTCCCTGTCTTAAGCCATGTAAAGTTGACGAGGCATTGTCATAGACTGACCCATCATCTGCGATAGCATTTTGCATTTTACGCATCAAGTCCCGCATATCAATAAAGTCATCCGCTATTGAATATAATTGCATTAATTCCACTTTCGCTTCTTTTAGTTTACTAAAGAAGGTAGAAACCTCGCCAGATGCACGTAAGACTCGGCCTACTGCAGCTAATTCTTTCCCATTTAAGTCAGCACCAATATCCAATCGTTTTAAGAATGGTTTTACATTGATTAATTGACTGACCGGGATTCGTTTGTCTAATTCAAACAAGCGTTTGACATCGTCAACACTTTGTAAGGCTTGCTCAATTTCTTCTGCTTCTGCACTGGGTTTTAAATTTAGTGCTTGGATTTTTCCTATTTCAGTTCGGGTTTCTTTTGATACTTGTTGTTGTATTTTCTCAAATTCTAAGGTTTGAAATATTTTAGGATTCAAAATGTGTCCTCCTTCGATTGTTATCAGGAACGAATATAAAAGTCGTCTTAAGTAGGAAATAGGCCGTGATCAATTATCACAGCCATATCAATTGCCACGGTGCGCAGTACGCAAAGGCATATATTTTCAAGTTGTTAAAATGGTAAGTTGCCTAATCCTTGTAATAGGATGTTAAATACCTGGCCAGATAATATTGGGGTATTCAAGATAATAAAGTCGGCGACTGATGAATTGGCTAAGGTTGTTTGCACACCTTCAAAGGTTAATACTGACATAAACATTAAAATAAAGAATGACCAGAACCAAGCTGAGAAGAAACCAAATAGGCCGCCCAAAATACCATTCCATTGAATATCCATTTCTTTAAATTTCAAGTCTCTTAAGCCATAAGCAATTAGTTTGAATACAATCCAAACAAGCAAGATGATGGCTAACATGGCGATTAGTCTAAAGTAAATGACATCCATATTTTGTAATAAAGCCACAGGATAATAGGCAAAGGTATTTTCAATATCTAAACCTACATAAGGTACCCATAAAGACACAAGGTCAATTAGGCTTTGATAGAACAAAACAGCAAACAAATACGCGACCAACAGACCTACTGAATGAATGCCTTGTAGTATAGCCCCTCGATAGACACCAACGCCTATGCTAAGAATAAAAAATAATAAAATCAAAAAACTTGTCATGCTTTCCTCCCGTTGATACCCATATTTTCTATCAATCGCCTAAGATCTTGGTGTTTGACGCAAACGACCCAATTGTTTTGAAGCTGTGTTCACACTAGACTTCAAACTCGGTTGGCTAATTTCAGGAATTTCTTTGTCTGAATCACCCTGGTTTGGCATTTGTTTTCCACTTGCTTTTGTTTGTGCTGGTCTTTTAGCTGGCGCTTTTGCCTGACCTCGGTTTATCTTTCCTTTTGATGGGGTTTGGGATTGCGTTTTCTCTTGTGCTTCACGCATTTTTTCTTTTTCTATTTCAGCAATCTCTTTCACCAATGTGCCCATAGTTTGCTCCATTGATTTGACACGGACCAATAAATCGGCATTTTCTTTAGATTTTGCAGCCAATTGTGCTTGTAAATCCACATTGTCAGATTGAATGTTTAAAGCTACTAATAAAGCCATCTCTTCCATTGACATATTGGGATTTTTTTTACTGATGTCAGCAAGTAACTGGTTGATATCACGGCTCACTTGTTGAATATGTTCACTTGTTTTATGACTCTTGATGGTGAATTTGTGATAGCCCAATTTCGCTATTACCCTGTTTTTTTCTTCATTCGACATATTTGTCACTCCAACTTTTTATATTGTGCGTTAAATGTTTATAGATGCAATAGAAAGATCGAGTCTTAACGACTTTTGTTCCACCTAGCTTTCATAATCTTAGATATTTTACCATTTATCCCGGATAATGGCTAGACCTAGGCATTATCTGCTTCCAATGACCAAAAAAATAGAAAAATTGCAATGATTTTAGCCTTTCATGAAAGATTTAATCAGATTTTCATGACAAGACATTGTTCTTCGTGTATGATGAGATACGATATATTGAGATAGAGGTGCGGAGCTTATCAGTACATACCCGAGCGGGAGCGTTGAAAGTATGGAAAGGAATATTCGCCGAAATATTTTAACCCCAAGTTAAAGTATTGGGCATAAACAAAAAATGTTTATGACTGTCACTTAATCAAGTGATGCGCTATCCTACGTGTGACGACTGAAAGACTAGTCATAGTCTTACTGCGTACAAAGGGAAGCCTCTATTGCAATTTATTGCTGTAGAGGCTTTTTATTATTTTCGGGAGGTATTATTATGAAAAATCATCAAGTAAGTAACATTTGGCAAAAAGCTTTGATTGCTATTTTGACCATCGTATTTGCCATCATTGGCCCAACATCCGCTTTAGTTGAAGCGAGTGAGGTTGGCACAACAATTGAGGTGGATCAAGAAGCATTGGCTGAAGGTTTAGACACAGAAGGCGTATTACGAGTTGGGATGGAAGCCAACTATGCACCCTTCAACTGGTCGCAAACATCTGACGCGGACGGTGCAGTCCCTATTTCAAACTCTGACGGCGAATATGCAAACGGTTATGACGTACAAATCGCTAAACGTCTAGCTGATTCACTAGGTTTAGAACTTGAAATTGTTAAGTTAGAGTGGGATGGTCTACCACCTGCACTTGAATCTGGCATGATTGACGTGATTATTGCCGGTATGTCACCAACTCCAGAACGTCTACAACAAATGGACTTCTCAAATTCTTACTATTCTTCAGATATCGTTCTAGTGACAATGGCTGACGGTGAATACGCAGACGCTACATCGCTAGAAGATTTCGCTGGCACAACTGTTACTGGTCAATTAAACACATTCCATTATGATTTAATTCCGCAAATCCCTGACGTAAACCAAGCCACTGCCCTAGATTCATTCCCAACGATGATCACTGCTTTAACTGCTGGTTCAGTTGACGCCTATGTATCTGAAAAACCAGGGGCCATGGCTGCTGTAGCTGCCAACCCTGACTTAACATACGTGGAGTTTGCTGAGGGTCAAGGATTTGACTTAGGTGAAGTCACTTCTGATATTGCAGTTGCAACCAGAAAGGATTCTCCATTAACAGACATTATGAACCAAGCCTTAGCAACTATTCCAACCGCTGACCGTGACCAATTAATGGAAGATATGGTGAACTTAAACGAGCGCGGTGAAAGTGCAGGTTTCTGGTCTGAAGTGGCGGGCATCTGGAATAGTTATGGGTCACAATTCCTAGTTGGTGCTGGTAACACTATGTTTATCGCATTAAGCTCGACAATTATGGGATTTGTCATTGGTTTATTGATTGCTATCTACCGTTCATTAATCGTTCGCCGCGATCAAAAACCGATTGCCTACTTCTTCTATAAATTATTCGACTTTGTGATTGCTGCCTACATTGAAATCTTCCGTGGTACACCAATGATGGTACAGGCTATGATGATTTTCTATGGTTCAAGACTATTCTTTGATTTCCAAATGTCTACTATGTTTGCAGCCTTATTAATTGTATCGATTAATACTGGTGCCTACCTTGCCGAAGTGATCCGTGGTGGTATTACCTCAGTGGATAAAGGCCAAACTGAGGCTGCTCGTGCCATCGGTATGAACCACTACCAAACAATGACGACAATCGTTTTACCACAAGCTATTCGGTCAATCTTACCAGCTTTAGGTAACGAATTTGTGATCAATATTAAAGATACGTCTGTATTGAATGTTATCGCAGTAACTGAGTTATTCTTTGTAACGAAATCAGCTGCAGGTTCCACTTACCTAACCTTCCAAACATTCCTAATTACAGCGATTATCTACTTCGTCTTAACTTTTACAACTACTCGTGTCTTAAATTTCATCGAAAATCGTATGGCTGGCAAAAAGACTTACCATGTCTATGAATCTAGCACGAACACAGTAATCAACGGTCAAAGAGAACAATAGGAGGAAAATGACATGCAAAACCAAGATCAGCTAATCTTAAATGTACAACATTTAGAAAAACGTTTTGGGGAAAATTTGGTCCTACGTGATATCGACTTCCAAGTACACCCAGGGCAAGTAACCTCTATTATTGGTTCATCTGGATCAGGTAAATCTACCCTACTACGTTGCTTAAATCTCCTTGAAGAACCAACTGGCGGAGACATTTTATACCACGGCCAATCGATTTTAAACGGCAAGAAAATGAACATTAATAAATACCGCACCCAAGTTGGTATGGTATTCCAATCATTTAACCTATTTAAAAACTTTACAGCCCTTGAAAACTGTACAGTTGGCCAACGTAAAATTTTAGGTCGTAGTCAAGCTGAAGCAGAAGCAGTTGCTCTTAAAAACCTTGAAAAAGTCGGTATGGCCCCTTACCGCGACGCCCGTCCTGACCAACTATCTGGTGGGCAACAACAGCGTGTCGCTATCGCCCGCGCCCTTTCAATGGATCCAGAAGTCTTACTATTCGATGAGCCTACATCAGCCCTTGACCCAGAAATGGTTGGGGAAGTATTAGAAACAATGACTCAATTAGCCAAAGAAGGGCTAACTATGATCGTTGTAACCCACGAAATGGCCTTCGCCCGTGACGTATCAACAAATATCGTCTTCATGGACAAAGGTGTCATCGTTGAACAAGGTCCAGCCAAAGAAGTGATCGATACACCGAAACAAGAAAGAACAAAAGCCTTCTTAACAAGATACGCAAACGAAAGAATTTAAATTAGGATAAAAAAATTTTCTGAGACTAGTCGAACTGGAATAAAAACTCAACAATATCTAAAAGGTATTGGAGGATTTTATGAAGTATCGGCGAAGTTTGATATTTTGAACGCGACTATGTAAAGTGTGCGTCGCTCGAGCCGGTTTCTGAATGACAGTGCACGGCGCTACATACTTTCAAATAGTAAAAAATCACAAAAAGCAGTTGGAAAATCCAACTGCTTTTTGTGATTTATCTTATGCTTAAATCTATTCCGCGAATTTGATATCATCGCGAATTTGAATTAATAGGTCCCGCACATTTTCATCCGGCACTTTATCTGCGTATTCTGTCAGTAACTCATAATTGACATGCGCATCTGTAATTTCACCGAATTCAGATTGAATGGCCTTGGCGTCTTTTCTATATTGGTTTAAATCTTTAGAAACCGTCTCATCGAAGTAAGTGGCTACATACCGCACCTTCTTGGCACGCTTTCTAATTTCGTGGACTGCTTCGTAGTCAGAAATTTCCACTGTCTTGAAGGCATGCCGTAATTTTTTATACTTCTTCTTCAGCCGCTTAAGGGTATACTTTTTCCAATCTTTCTTATCTTCAAATAAGTTGAGTTCTGAGATTTCTTTTGCATCCTCAATAGCTTGCTGAATAATGGTGCTGTTGCTCTTATTAAAAGTCCGGTTCATTTCTATCCGACGGTCTTTCACGAATGTGTTAAACAATTGGTAATAAGCCTCGCTGGTTTCAGGATAATCTACTGCATAAGCTTCGCAATAATCATAGAGCACATCCAATTCACGAAGGGGCCCAAATACGCGCGCTGCTGCACCCAATTGCCGGTTTAACTTGTTATAATGGTCTTTATCCAACCGTTTTTTTATAAAGTTGAGTAGACTACGTAATTCTCGAATCGAAACCCGCAAATCATGGACAAGTTGATTGGAAAACGGGTTGTTCTGATAATCTAGATATAAGGCCGACACCTTATTTATCTGCTGTTCAAATACTGCTTGCCGTTTATTCATTTAAATCGCTCACTTCCCTATCAATTGGTTTTCATATATGTTAATTATACAAAATAAATGATTATCCGTAAAACGAAACAGACACTCCCCACAAAAGGAAGTGCCTGTTTTTAAACGATTTAATCATTTGAATATTTTTCTTCAATTTTAGAGAACCATAATGAGAAGATTGTTCCTAATACAAAGGCAATCACACTCCAAATCAAAGTGCTCATGAATGATAAACCAGAATTCGCTAAACCTTCAGCTGAGAAACCTGGGAATACTTGTGTTGGGAATAATGCAATCGATGATCCAATTACAGTCCCTAAAATAAAGTGGTACATTTTAGAGTAGTAATGTTTAAAGGCCCATTCAGCAGCCTTAGCTAAACCAATGACACACAGTAAACCACCTAAACCTAATGGAATAATGACTGAAAAGTCAAGGGCTGCAATACCTGCGGCCATTTTGTCATACAAACCAAAGTAAATTAGGAAGTTTGATGGGCTCATCCCTGGCACAATAACCCCTAAACCAATCAAAGCACCTGATAATACCCAAGCGATAAATGATGGTTGTACTTGTGTAATCCCTTGACCTCCAAAGAACATGATCAAGAAGATGATGACTGCGGTCACTGCAAGCAAAGCTAAGTCAGATGCACTGCGCCCTTCTTTTCCAGCAGACTTAAATAGCGATGGTAAAGTCCCCACTACGAAACCAATAAATAAGGTAATAAAGATAGCTGCGTAAAGTCCAAAGGCTTTTTCAACGAAAATTGAAAATACCAAGATTCCTAATAAGAAACCAATCCCAACTGGGATAAAGTATCGGACATGTTTCCAGAAGTTTTCAGTAATATTCGCTAAAAAGTTAATAATTTGATCGTACAAGCCGAAAATGACAGCTAGTACACCACCTGAAAGACCTGGTAGAATGCCTCCTATCCCAACAGCTGCACCCTTCAGAACACGGATAAACCAATCTGCCGAAAAGACGGCATCTTTTTTATTATTCATTTATTCTCCTCTTTCAATTTCATTTTTTACTAGACGGTTCAATAAGACCAGTCCAATATACTATTATATAATACGTATTGTATCAATCTTTGGACTGAGAATCATCGTTAAAAGCTAAAAAATATGAAAGTTCCAATTGAAAATAATCAATTAATCGACACTCAACTGGTCTATAACGCTCACGGTCTGGTTCTTCCCTCGGTGTTTCGCTTGATACAAAGCTTGGTCAGCCCGTAATAAGGTAATTTTCATGTCTTCATGCGGTTTTCTATGGGCCACACCAATTGACACCGTAATCTTCAAGGGGTCGCCTTCTTCACTAAATAGTGGCAATTCAGCAACCCTTTCATGGATAGATTCAGCTAAATTCAGCGTTTCTTGTCCAGTACAGTCAAAGACTAAGCTCACGAATTCTTCTCCACCATACCGGTAATAATTGAATAAATCAGCTTTTAAATCATTCAAGACGATCCCTATTTCTTGAAGTGCCTTATCGCCCACAAGATGACCATAGGTATCATTTAACTTTTTGAAATTATCAATATCAAGAATTAATAGCGAATAGGATTGATTATTTTCTGAAATTTTCCCAAGGTCTTCTTCTAATTTTCGGGCATTATAGAGGGTCGTTAAACTGTCATGCACTGAGGTTTGGTAGAGTTTGTCTAGATCGTTGGTGAACTGGTAAGAAACGTATATGAATACCGATGACAAAACAGCTAGCAATAGGACAGATGAAAATACTTGGGCGGGATCTTCTAATCGAATGATGGATATTGGCGCAGTAATGAAAATAGCCATCATCGCTAACAACCATAGTTGGAAGAACTCTGAATACTTGGCTTTAATACGGTCAAAGACACTTAAACTCAGCAAAATATAGACTAAGACCGTCAAGAGGTATAAACTGGACAAGGTTAAGTCACCAAAGAAAAAACGACTAATCGCAACCAGCACAATTGTCGGATTGGCAATTTCCTTATCCAAATACACCATGGTATAGGCGAATAGTACCGACCTAAAGTCAAAACGAAGACCTTCAACGAGAAAGGATGACATCATCAAGCAAACACCCGCTGCCGTTTGTAAACTAATAAAGAGTTTACGGTTGTTGATGGGATTTCGTCTTTCCTCAATACTATATCGCCAGCGCCAAACTAAATAAATATCCATAAAAACAATTGCCATATTTGCTAAGACATTTACAATCATGCTATCCTCCTGTATTCCATAATCTATATAATATGCCTAATTAAAAATATTTCCTTGAAATTTTTAAAAAGCCCTGTCTTGACATAAAAACTCATTATAATCAATATACCACGATTGATCAGCCAGAAATAACTAAATTAACCTTCAAGAGAAAAAACTTGGAAATTTATCCATTACTTAATTATTAGAAATTCATTTCTAATTTACCCAAAAATTTACATATAAATAATGATAATAGGTTTTATTATTGAAAATTCTGTTATGAATGTTTGAAATTATTTGTAAATAAAAAAGCCAACTAAAACGAATCTAGTTGGCTGATACAATTATTGTTTGCATTTATATATGACCGACTAACGAACACCGCCGCCTCCGCCACCACCGAAGGAACCGCCACCACCACCAAAGCTGGTACCGCCCCCTCCACCAGATGATGAAGAAGCTGTTGCAGCGCTATGACCGTCTGAATAAGAACTATTGATCATTGAACCATAGTATGCGTAGTAGAAGAATGGTGCATCTGAGTATGTTGATATTTCAGCATATTCAGGATAAATCTTACGGAATTCTTCTTCCACTTCATCGGCAATACCAAAGGCACCCGCATAAATCATTAATTCATCCCATAAGGCAACTTCATTGGTTTGACGCTCATTGAGCAATGAGAAGTCTAACAGATAGTTTTTGAATTTCACGATATTATCACGTAACTCAAACCCTTTATCTGTATAAGCGACACCTGCCACTTCGTGGGCGATATCTAAATCAGTTTTCTCCCGACGAGACTTAGCTGTTAAGCCGACAAAAGTGTAGCCATTTGCTTGCAAATAATCTGATGAATAAGATTCTAATGCTGCTTCATAAGCCTCAATTTTCTTATAATTCTTTTCGATATATTTTGAGAAAGCTTTTTGTTCAACACGGCCGTCTTTTTGAGCAACGCGTTGCATTAATTTAAACAGTCTTGCAGATGGTCCGGTTGGTGCTTTGTCAGATTGAATATAGATAACGGCTTGATCTTTCGATCTTAGGAAGCCATCGATCTCTTCTTCACGCACTGTGATATAACCATTTTTCACCAGGTATAAAATACCTGCCGTCATATAGTTTTGACGCAATTCACTCTTGTTATCGATTAATTGCTCTAAAATCACGTAAAGTTGGAAGACATCTTCAGCTGGCGCTTCACGGTAATATTCTCCTTGCGTACGTTTTTCCATAGTTTTCATGGTTGGATAATACTCTCGGTATTTCCGTTGGTTAGAGGCGTAACGAGAAATCCCCCAAATACCCGCACCAAGTCCACCAATACCAGCAGCTGCTGATAAACCAAGGATTACTTTAGTAGATGTTGAGGTTGAAGTATCGGCTTCATTTGCCCCATCCATTTCTTGAATATCTTCATAAGTGGCATCAGGATTATAGTCTTCATAGTTATAAGATGACCCTTCAAATGCTTGCTCTACAAATGAATCAAAGGTTCTGTCTTCAATGACGAAGTCAGTTGGATAGGTGCCATCCGGAATACGCAATAGGATCGTTACATAGTTGTTTGATCCTAATGGCTCTGTAGATGCCGTCTCAACGACACCATCGCTTGTGATATCAATATTACCGTTGAATCCAAATCCCCAAATACGGTTATCATCATAATTCATTTTTTGTACATCTGAGGAAATTTCTACAGACACAGCTTCCGGAGATGGTGATAGGTCTGAATTAATAAACTGCCAATAGACCATTTGATCCGTTGATGTTTGTGTAACAAAATTTGAAATCTCATATGACAATTCGTAGGTATGTTGTCCGTATTCAGTAATCCCCCAATTCAGTTCATTCGTGTTTTGCCCATAGGTACCTGCTTTTTGGTCAAAACTATCATCAATATCCCATGATGACTGCTCTTCCATAGGCTGTCCATCCATTGAAACTGTAAAGTTAGAGATCTTCTGAACGTCTTGAAGATTCAAACCTTTATAAATCTCAGTTCCCTCATCAGTATTCATGTCCCAAGTCTCACGAATTAAGGCAGAGCCATCCGACTGTAAAGTCACATCTACATCGATCGCATTAATCTCATTCGCCAATACTGATTGAGGTGCTACCCAAAATAAAACCAACGCACCAAAGGCTATGATTATCTCAATAGCTTTTTGATGTGTTTTTACCATTGTGGCATCTCCGCTTTTTCTACTGAATTTTCGAAGTATTCTTCCGGTGTAAATCCTGTAAACCCAGCAATAACAGAATTGGGGAAAGTTTTAATTAAACGATTGTATTTAGTAACTGTGTCATTAAAGACCATACGTGACTGACGTACATTATTTTCATAAGTGTTTACTGAATTCATTGTTGATTGGTAAACGTCAGATGCTTTTAAATTCGGATATTGTTCCACCACAACATCAATTGATCGTAAAGCACGGTTGAAGGCTGCATCATCTTTTTCCACATCACTTACAGACGAGTTACGTGATACATTTGAGCGTGATTCAACGATTTTCGTTAAGGTATCGTGTTCATGTGTTTGATATTGTTTGGTTGCTGAAATTAAATTGGTTAAAGCATCCCAACGAGACTCTACTTGCGCCGCAATTTGTGCCATGGCATTTGAGACCATTTCTTTGGAACCAACGAATTTATTGTATGCACCGATCCCCCACACAACTAATACAACGATTATAGCAATGACAATAATCCACACCATAATATCCAACTCCTTTACTTTTTTATATTTTAATTATACTTTAAATGTCATCGTCAATAAAGCGATATCACCAAACATTGTATAAAAAGGAGTTTTAAAATGCCATATCGACACCTAGTTCTCTTGCATTCTTCAGTCTATTTTTTACTTTTCTAATTCAAATGTGTTGGTTAACCGACCTAAACCTTCAATTTCAACCGTGATTTCATCGCCTGTTTTAAGCCAGACTTGTTGATCTTCTGGATAACCAAGCACTACCCCTGAAGGTGTACCTGTTAGGATGATATCTCCTGCTTGTAAGGTCATGTATTCAGAGATATAAGACACAATCTCAGCTACTTTGAAAATCATTTGTTTGGTATTCGCTGATTGAACTTCCGCACCATTACGGTAAGTTTTAATGGCTAAATTGTTGATATCCACTTCATTTTTGGTTGTTAAATTGGGGCCCACAGGTGCTGAAAAATCATTGGTCTTACCCAGTAACCATTGACCAGACTTAAATTGCAGGTCACGAACGGATACATCATTGGCGATTGAATAGCCAAACACGGCATCTAGGGCGTCAACTTGAGAAATATTTTTTGCAGTTTTGCCAATTACGACCACTAATTCACCCTCGTAATCGAATTGTTCACCGTGTTTATTCAACGGGATGACTTGATTATGGCTAGCTAAGGCATTATTAAATTTTGAGAATATCACGGGTTCATCCGGATCATCAGAGATTTTCGATTCACTGACATGGTCATGATAATTTAGGCCGACACAGATAATTTTCTCAGGATTATGGATAACCGGTGCATAGACAATAGTATCCGAATCCACAAAAGTCACTTCATGAGCATGGTGGGTATAGTAGTCTAAAATTTGTTGAATTCGGTTATTGTAATCCCCTTCAATAATGGCCTTCATCTGGTTTGGGACTTGAACACCTAACGTTTCACTTGCTTCTGCAATATTGATAATGCCCAGTTCACTCTGGATACCGACTTGAATGTCATTTGAATTTGCCTGGAAATATTGTATAAATTTCATGGTCAACCTCCTATGATTCTGCCTGTTCAGTGATTTTTACTACCCTTAAAATACCACTTCTGACTATAAAATGTACATCATAAGCATCAAAACGCATGCCGTAAATTTTATCAGGATTGTCTTGGGTTCTAGGTCTCGGGTCTTCAGCTAAAACGGCTTGCAATTGGCTAAGTAGGTGTCCTGGTAACCCAGCAGTCACCGTTTCAGGCATATCAACTGTTAACGGTTGCCAGGCTACATCATCTGTAAAACCCGCCTTAGCTTCCTCATGCATATCTGTTCTGATATAGGGTTTGATATCTAAGATAGGCGTCTTGTTCATCAAATCAATGCCAGACACCTCTAAAGACACTTTTCCATCCCTATCTATATGGACTTTTTCTAATTTCACTGAAGACAGACCAATGGGATTTGGACGATACGGCGATCTAGAAGCAAAGACACCCACCCGTTCATTTCCACCTAAACGAGGTGGCCTGACAGTTGCTTTATTAACCCGGCCTTTTTGTGCTGAAAAATGCCAGACTAACCACAGGTAATCAAAGGGTTCAATCCCTTTAAAATATTCAATTTGATTGTAAGGTGGATAAAATTGAATCATACCCTTTACTTCAGGTACAACCATACTTTGTCTAGGAATACCGAATTTTTCAACAAAAGCCGTTTCTATCCAACCTATAGGTGCTACTTCCATTTACAACCTCCATGCGCTTTCTTATTTCTGCTTTAATTTAATTGATTACAATACCGATTAGCACTTTCTTCAATCCTCTTGTGCAAACTTCCGCCACAAATTATACTAAGATTAAAGACAACCAAGACAAAAGGAGATTTTATGGCAAACTTAGATACGATTAAAAAACTTTATAAAGACTACCCTGAAATGCCTTATATCAATCCAGACCGTGATTTCGATACCTTCATGGATAAACTGGATGTTCAAAAAGAACACCTAGTCCCTAAACGAAATATGGAACGGACGAAGGAAGGGCTATTACCTGGTCACATTATATTATTATGGCGTCTTGACCTAGGAACATTTTCAACTGAATCAGCTATCCCTCGCTATTTTGAGTACATTTACGGCATTCATGCCTTAGATGACTTGGATCGTTTTATTGAAGAGGGTCTAGCTTACCAGATGTCAGCCAAGGAAACTTTATACTTGGTGAATGCCGGGACTTTAAAAAAAATCCTTAAAAAGGCTGGCTTATCGGGCTATTCTTCTATGAAGAAGGATGAATTGGTGAAATATGTGCAAGATCAAATCAGTGAAGAAGATTTAGCGCCACAAATGCCAATGATTGCTTACCAAACAACTGAACGAGGTCATGAACTGGTTGAAAAATACGATGCTATTATTCAACGTCATGGACCTAAAGGCTAAGCTTGCAATACTAGAGCTGTGATGATGTCACAGCTCTTTTTGCATCCTCATTCCCTTAGCCCTACTCCATTTCCAAGAGTTGTTTGAAGATTTTTTCCGAAATAATTTTAATTTTTTCACCGCGATTAGCGTATTCTTCAGCTTTTTTAAATTTACTTGTTTTCTTCTGCTTATTTAAATCAGATTGTGAGACAATAAGGTAATCTGTCTTAAGGGTCACTGATTTACCTAAAATAGCCCCCTTATTCAGACTAGATTGCATAGCTTCTTCACGGGACATCTTGTCTAAGTCCCCTGAAAAAACGATCGTCTTATTAAATAAGGGGTGCATAGGATTAAAATCAGTTGTTTCTGCCTTTAAGTCCTCCACTTTTATTTGTTTTGGATAGCTACGGCGGTAGAAAGCATTTTTGAAGTCTTGTTCACTTTGATAAACCTGCTTGGATTGGTTAAAGAGTTGGTTGTAGACTTCAATAGTGATATAGCAGTCTGTTAACCCCCTGTGAGCGCCCTCATAAGAAATGCCGTAGAGTTGGGCCATAGTCCCCAATTTATGGTTGGGGGTCCCTGTTACTAATTTACGGGCGATGGTTAGCACATCCAAATAGTCATTTTTCACAGGGAAATTATAAAGGTTTACTGCGGTATCATAAATAAAGCCCAGGTCAAAATTCACGTTGTAGCCTAAAATGATATCTTCTTGGATAAAATCTAAGAATTCGGGCATGGCTTGGTCAATTCGCGGTGCGGTCTTGACCATATTGTTGGTAATGCCGGTTAAATTGGTGATAAATCCTGAAATTGGCCGGTTTGGTTGCACCAAGGTTGAAAAAGTTCGGTCCATCTGGTGGTCGCGAATGCGAATAGCCGACAACTCTAAAATTTCGTCGTTACTTGGCTTTAAGCCGGTTGTTTCGATATCAATCATGACATAGTCTTTTGGAAAACCGATGATTGACTTGCCCATATGCGGTCGTAGTTGACCAGATTTTCTATTGTAAGCCATACTGCCACTTCCTTATTCACTGGTGATTTTACACCTTAATTACGCATTATTTTGTATACATTATATTATACGTTTTATTTTTCCATTAGTTAATGATAGAAAGGATGTTTTGATGAAAATTTTTATCGACGGTGATGGTAGTCCCACTAAACAAGAAACTATTCAATTGGCGAAAAAATATGATTTACCAGTCGTTTTAGTAACTTCGATTGACCATTTTTCAAAAAAGCCAGTCGCTGACCATGTGGAAACTGTCTATGTGGAAAGAGGTGCTGACTCGGCCGATTTTAAAATACTATCCATGATTAGTACCGGGGATATTGTGGTCACCCAAGATTACGGTCTAGCGTCATTAGCTCTGGCAAAAGCGACGGTCATCCACCACTCTGGCATGATTTATACTGACATGAATATCGACCAACTGCTCCGCCAGCGGTATGAAAGTCAACAGATGCGGAAGGCAAAGATACGGACGAAGGGGCCTAAACCCGTTACTGCAGAAGATCGTCAGCATTTTATTCAAGCCCTAGACAAGATTATTCAAGAACACTTCTAGAAAGCTATTCATACCAGTCTAGTTGGATGACTTCAATTGGGTAATTGGCTTCACAAAAGTCAACAGCTTGATTGAGCATCTTTTCTGCAAAGATATATGAATTTGACACAATACCAATGCCAAGAATAGCCTGGTTGATGACGTCTTGGTCTCCTGTTTCTGCAACTGAAACACCGTATTTTGCGGATACTTTTTTCATCATACTTTGTAGGATTCGGCGTTTGTCTTTCAGCGAATCGCTAGCAAATGTAAATGTAATTTCCAATCCCAGTAAAATCATGTCACACACCTATCCTTTTTTCTAAATTTTCTCATACTATTTCCGGGTGTCAACTGTTTGAATTAAAAGGTTTTATGCCTTATAGTGAAAGTATGAATCGATTGTATAATTAAATGTTGAAAGGAAGATTCCATGAAGATTGCTTTACTAGAACCATTGCGCGTACCAGAAGCCCGCATTAACGAATTGGCCCAACCGCTGATTGACGCTGGTCATGAATTTACCTACTACCCTGACAAAACAACTGATCCAAACGAACTTTATGAACGGTCTAAGGATGCAGATATTGTGATGATTGCTAACAATCCATACCCGGCTGAAGTAATCGAGCGTTTAGAAAACACAAAATTTATCAACGTCGCCTTCACTGGTTTCGACCATGTTGACAGCAAAGCAAGTAAGGATAAAGGAATCGCCATCGCCAATGCATCTGGTTATGCAACAACAGCGGTTGCTGAATTGGCTTTAGGTTTGACTTTAGACCTATTCCGCGCCATCACAAAGGGTACCGACGACATCCGTAATGCCAACTTCCCTGGCCCCTTCCAAGGTCGTGAAATCAAAGGAAAAACGGTTGGTATTGTCGGTACTGGTCATATTGGACTTGAAACGGCCAAATTATTCAAAGCTTTCGGCGCTAAATTAATCGGATACAACCGGTCTGAAAAGCAGGAAGCCAAAGACTTAGGCGTGGAATTAGTTGAACTGGATGAATTATTGCAAAGTGCAGATATTGTATCAGTTCATTTGCCTTTAAATGATGAAACAAAACACTTGTTAAACAGAGAAAAATTAAGCTTGATGAAAGAATCTGCTGTGATCATTAACGTTGCCCGCGGGCCAATTATCGATAATGCAGCCTTAGCTGACTTATTGAATGATGGCAAAATAGCCGGGGCTGGAATTGACGTCTTTGACGGCGAACCGCCATTGCCTCTTGACTACCCATTGTTATCGGCTAAGAATGCTATTTTGACACCGCATGTTGGTTTCTTATCTGACGAAGCTATGGAATTAAGAGCGCAAATTGCTTTTGACAACACGCAAGCATTTATCGACGGTAAACCACACAACATCGTTCAAGAAGCCTAGTTTCTGCTAGCTTAAATCGATATTCAAAGAAATAAAAAAATCCAGGCTACCCGGTTTAAGGGGCCTGGATTTTTCTTATGATTAACGTTTGTTTATTAGCGTGTAGTTCTTGAACCTACATATCGTTTCTCAATATAGTTTGAAAGTTTCGTTAGAATCGTAATAATGATGATGTACATCAAACCAACAATCAACCACATGCTACCTGATTGGTAAGTACGGGCGATGATGATACGACCTGTTTGCGTCAATTCTACGATACCAATTACGGATAGGATTGACGTATCTTTCAAGGTAATAACGAACTGGTTAATGAATGACGGTACCATCACTTTTACTGCCTGAGGCAAGATGATGTGACGCATTGTTTGACCGTTTGTTAAACCTAGACTTCGGGCTGCTTCAGTTTGACCTGTATCGATAGCTTGGATACCACCACGAACGATTTCACCCATGTATGCTGCCGCATTTAGTGAAAGGGTTAAAATACCCGCCAAGTTACTTGAAATGGTAATGTTAAACATTTGCGGAATACCGAAGTAGATGAAGAATGACATTACAATCAATGGTAAACCACGCATGATGTCAATATATACTGTCGCAATCCCTGATAGCACAACGTTACCACTTGTACGCATCAATCCTAAGAAAATACCTAAGATTGTCGCAATTACTAATGATACGATAGCTAAATAAACAGTTGTGCCTAAACCTGACAATAAGGCAGGGAAGTTGTTAGCTAATTGCGTTAGGAACCCGTTAGAAGCGCTTGTCTCGCCCTCTTCAGAATCACCTAAGTATTTACCAACGATTTCGTCGTACTCGCCAGATTCTTGAATAGCCGCTAGTCCGTCATTGAACATTTCAAGTAATTCTTGATTTTCACCTGCTAAAACAGCAAACCCATAAGATACAGGTTCTAATTGGTCACCAATAATTTTAAGGTTTAAACCACCAGAGTTAATCGCATAAGCCATTACTGGATAATCTTCTACCGCTGCCGCTGAGTTACCAGAAATGACATCTTGGTACATGTTAGAAGAGTCATCAAATGTCGTTACGGTAAAACCGTATTCGTCGGCCATTGATTGAGCAATTGTTGCCCCTTGAGTACCAGTTTTAACGGCAACATTTTGCCCTTCTAAGTCTTCATATGATTCAATATCTGAATTCGCTAAAACAGCGAATGTTGTCCCTGAATCAAAATATGGTTCTGAAAAATCAAAAGTTTGCTGACGTTCTTCTGTAATCGACATACCAGCGATTACCGCATCTGCTTGCTGAGTCTCTACAGCTTGAACCGCCGCATCAAATCCTAATGATTTCAACTCATAGTTGAAACCTTGGTTAGCTGCAATGGCATCCAATAATTCAACATCGATACCAGTAAAGTCACCATTCTCGTCTACAAACTCAAATGGTGCAAAGGTTGTATCGGTTGCAATTGTGTAGGTTTCACCTGAACCAGCTGCAGGTGTTTCTGTTGAAGAAGACGTATCTTCTTGGCCGGCACCATATTCGGCTAAAATTTCATCATATTCGCCTGATGCCTTAATGTTTTCAAGCCCAGCGTTGAACATTTCAAGTAATTCAGCATTTTGACCACCTAATACGGCGAAACCATATGGCGCTTCTTCAAAATTGTCACCAATGAATCGTAAGTTTAAACCACCTGATTCAATCGCGTAACCCATTACTGGATAATCTTCTACCGCTGCCGCTGAGTTACCAGAAATCACATCTTGATACATGTTTGGCGAGTCATCGAAAGTATTCACTGTAAAACCGTATTGGTCCGCTAAATCGGCTGCAATTGTTGCCCCTTGCGTACCTGTTTTAACAGCAACAGATTGCCCTTCTAAATCTTCTAGAGATTGGTATTCAGAGTCATCTAGGACTGCAAAGGCTGTACCTGCTTCATAGTAAGGATCAGAGAAATCAAAGGTTTGTTGACGTTCATCTGTAATCGACATACCAGCGATTACTGCATCTGCTTGACCAGTTTCAACAGCTTGAACCGCTGCGTCGAAACCTAATGAACGTAATTCATATTCAAATCCTTGGTCTTTAGCGATTGCTTCTAAGATATCTACATCAATACCCACAAAATCCCCTGAATCATCTACGAATTCAAAAGGTGCAAAAGTTGTATCGGTTGCAATAATATAAGTTTCATCATTACCTGTTTCAGTTGCCTCAACTTTACCAGGTACGATTGAAAATAATAGCGTAAGTAAACTTACAATAAATACGGAAAATGATAGCTTTTTATGCTTCATCATGTCTTTCCCTCACTTCTTTCTTCATATGTTTTTAATGCTTTCACAAGATGGTTACAAGTATACCTTGAAATTTGCAAAAAAGGAAAGGAAACATTACGTGAAATGTCATATTTTGTTACATAAGTAGATAAAAACGGTCTATTTAATCACACGTCCCCTTTTTTATACCCAATCATTTTTTTTCGTATAATAAACATAAATGTGTAAAATAGGATTTAATCATAGAATTAAATCGAAGGTTGAAATAAAAAAGAAAGTGATGTTGTAATATGAATCTCTACCCGAAAACTGA
>NZ_DJUR01000036.1 GCF_002440555.1 Aerococcus sp. UBA6277 | reverse complement strand
TTACTATTTGAACGCAAAAAAAACTCCCCCTAAAGTAGATTTACTTTTTTAAGTGTCTACTTTAGAGGGAGCATATCAATGTAAAGTGAACCGCTTTTTCAGCTTCATGATAAAGTTTTCCATTTAATTTAGGACTAATTAAGATTTTTAAACGTTAGAATATTTATCCCTTTTCAGAAATCATTAAGTTGATTTTTTAGTTTAACTTAACACTAATAATCATTTCAGAGTAATCCCATTTGGTGTTTCACCAACCTCAACCGTGACAATAACTTCACTAGTCTCATTCTCAATAACACTGACCGTATCATCGAATGCATTCGTGACAAAGGTGTATTTATCGTCTTCACTAATGACAACTCCATGTGCACCGCTACCCACTTCGATTGTTTCGACCACTTCATTACTATTTAAATCAACCTTTGAAACGGTATTGGAAGGATTCTCTTCGGTACCTTCATTTGCCACAAATACATATTGATCATCATGTTGAATAAACAACTGGATAGGACCATTTCCAACTGCTACTTTCTCAACTTTATTGGTTGTCAGATCAACGATTGCTAACGCATTTTCTCCATTTAATGTTACTAAGAGCGTTTGTCCATCTGAGGTAATACCAGTTGTAGCTGGAGTACTGCCAACAGTTATTCTATTAACTTCTTCCATACTTTCTAAATCAAGGACGCTTACAGTGTCTTCACCCATATTGGCAACGTAAGCCGTTTTTCCGTCTTCAGCGATTCTAAAACCGTGTGGACCTTCGCCTGTTGGGATTGTTTCAACCACTTCATAAGTAGATACATCAATGACTGAAACAGTGTTCTCTCCATTATTGGAAACTGCTGCATAGTTGCCATCGTTAGTGAAAACGATATGAGCAGGGTGACTCCCTACTTCAACTTCTGCAAGTTTTTCACCTGTTTCAGCATCATAAAAAGCTGCAATACCTTTTTCATCGTCACTTTCATTACTCATACTAGTATCACTATCTTCGTCCTGTCCCATCTCCATACTTTCATTGCTCATACTGGTATCACTATCTTCGTCGTGTTCCATCTCCATACTTTCATTACTACCTGAACTGTCTTCAGCATGCCCCTCGCTGGGAACAATTGTTACACCAATGACTTTTTCATCAGGTGAAATTTGTACATTATGTGCGGATCCATCGATGGCAATTGTATCCACAACTTCGTGCGTTTGAGCATCTACTTTTGTAACACTTCCAGTATCGGAAGTGTAATAGGCTTCTGTTTGTTCCTTATTTTCTTCTTTAGAACTAGATTGAGACTCACTAGTTTCTTGTGACGTTGATACAATTGCTTGTTGAGAAGAATTTTGACTACTTGTTGACTCTTCTTGACCACAAGCTGCAAGCAAGAGACCCACTGACGACAATAGTGCTAAAGTGATTCTTTTTTTCATTTTAATATCCCCTTTTTTACTACGTACTTTTTACTTTTCGTACTATTTTTATTGCTCTATAATTGCCTGAATTATTCATAATTTTTCCGTAGGTTTCTGAAAAGATTGTGGTACTGCGTTCCTGATTTCTCTTCTTTACTTTCATGGTGGTGCATAATTTATCCCCTTGCTTTGATTTATTTTATGTTTCTGTTTTTATAATAATATATGAATGTGTTGATTTTATGTAGAAAAAAACCATATCAAAAAGCCAAGATTTGTATATGATCTTGGCTTTTTGATATGAATAGTTCATTTCCGGAATATATTTTTGAGAAAACTCAGTTCGAGCATGAAACTTCAGACTTACCCAACTAACTTTTCAATATTTTCTTCTTTTGTTGGTATTCTTCGTCTGATAATTCTCCTTTTGCATAACGCTGATCAAGGATTTCAAGTGCCTCATCCCGGCCATTTGAAGTTGTGCCAGCATTATTGCCTCCTTGGACTAGCTTCATCACCGCGTATACGATAATAACGATTAAGATTACCAGGATAATCATCATGAAAATTCCCCAACCGTCCATCATGTCATAACCATAATAATTCATCATTTTTATAAGCATTCCTTTCGCTTCGCTCAAGGCACAAAACGAAATGAAAATCGTTGCGTCTTCGGCGTATATTTCTGCTTTTGGGATGTTGTCTAAAGTCTTAAGTTATGACTATAATTAAATATTTGTTTGTATATTACATTTAAATTACCTCTAGTACAATGAATAGAAGTATAAAAAAGAGGCTGGGACAAAACTACTTTTACGAAAAAGGTAGTCCCACTTTCGTTTATTTTTATAAAGATATAGAAAAATACACTCCCACTACTGAACAAAAAAGTTCATAGTTTTGGGAGTGTATTTTTTTGAGAGACCTTTTGTCCCAGCCTCTTCATTTAATTTGCCTTATTCTCAAAGAAGAGTTCTTCACCGAACAAAGGTCACTCAAATCTGCTGTTGAAAAGAATTATTTTTGATGTTTTGCTATGTCTATATAAACATACTCTCACGCTGTCAGTTTAGGCAACATGCAGTGAAGAAAGGAAATCACTATTTAGGCATATTGTTTGTCCTAATCTTACTATTCTCATATCAACAGACTCCTCTTTCATAAGAAACATCCTAGTAGTCTTCTCTAACATATGAATGCTATCCTCTTCCCAGTTAATTGAATTATCAGACTGTTGCGGTTCATGTTAAATATCAATAAACTATACATGGATACTTTTTATTTTGAATTAATTGGCTTGTAATTTCTTATAAGCACGGCGTAACATCCGTGCGTTCACTGCACAGACAACGGTAAACAAGGACATAATAATAGCTGACAATGCTGGTCCAAGGACAATACCTAATCCAGCTAAAACACCAGCCGCTAGTGGAATAGCCACCACATTATAACCCGCACCCCACATGAGGTTTTGATTGATCTTTTGTTTGGTTGCTTTTGATAGGTTAAGAATATTTAAGACATCATGGATATTTGAATCAACCAAGATGATATCGCCTGTTTCTCTCGCAACATCTGTCCCTGCACCAATTGCAATCCCTAAATCAGCTTGTGCAAGGGCCGGCGCATCGTTGACCCCATCACCAACCATGGCAACACGCCCACCATCCGCTTGTAACGACTTAATTTTGCTGGCTTTTTCATCAGATAAAACCTCTGCGAAGACACCATCTAAATGGAGCGCTTGACCTACTGAATCTGCCACTTGTTGGTTATCACCCGTTAACATCAGCACTTGGATCCCTTTATTTTGCAGTTCAGCTACCACTACCCTAGCTTCTTCACGGACAATGTCCGATACTGCAACAGCACCCACTAATACCTGATCATAGATAACAAAGACAACAGTTCGCCCTTTAGAAGCAGAGGCCTTAAAAGCTTCTTCATCAAATGTATAACCTGCTTGTCTAGTAGCTTTTGGACTTAGTATTTGAATATTCTTCCCATTTACAGTACCTTCAAGTCCTTTACCGGTCAAATTGTGATAATCAGCAACCGGTAATTTTTCGATCTTTCTACTTTCAGCTTCTTTCACAATACCTCGAGCAATTGGATGCTCAGATTGGCTTTCAATCGCGTAGACAATTTGTAAAAGAGTAGTTTCATTAAACTTGCCATCCATAACAGTAATCTCGTCTACCCAAACTCACCTTGGGTAAGGGTACCTGTTTTGTCAAAAACGATCTTATCAATCTTATGAACGTCTTCAAATGCGATACGGTTCTGAATAAATAAGCCTGATTCAGCAGCTAAGGAAGTAGATTCAGCATTTACCAAGGGAACTGCTAGCCCAAGCGCATGCGGACACGCGATAACAAATGTTGCTACCATAAACTGTAGCCCCATTAGATAGCCGTCGATAGCAGTCCAAGCGACAAAGGCGATAATCCCTACAACTAAAGCGATATAAAATAGGTATTTAGCCCAGACATCAGCAATGGATTGTGCCTTAGATTTTTGTGCTTGTGCGTCAGTAACTAAGCTAATAATCTGCGCTAAATAAGTATCCGTACCCGTTTTCGTCACAATAGCTTTTAGGATACCGTCACCATTAATAGCACCCCCAACAATCTTCGCGTCCGCTTCTTTTAATACGGGTACAGATTCACCAGTCAACATTGATTCATCTACTTCAGAATGCCCTTCATAAACTGTAGCGTCGATAGGAATCTTCGCACCTGGCCGGATGAAGATACGGTCGCCCTTCTTCAATTGGTCGACTTTTACTTCACTTGTTGATCCGTCTTCATGAATCACTTCAGCGTCGGATGGTAAGAGTTTGGCTAGCGATTCAACAGCATTACCCGCTGACATTTGTGCCCTCATCTCAATGTAATGTCCCGCCAACATAATCAATATCAAGCTAGCAAGCTCAAAATAATAGTTCATTCCACTAATGAAGAAAGTAGTTAAAACTGAATAGACATAAGCTGCGACAATCGCTAGAGAAATCAGCATCATCATACCCGGAACCCCTGATTTCAATTCATGCCAAGCATGACTTAAGAAGGGTTTACCTCCGTAAAAGAATACAATAGTAGCAAGGCCAAACTCTAGAAGCCCTTGGCCCGGAAAATCAATATGGTAACCAAACAAGTGCATCAGCATAGGTGCAATAATCGCTAAAGGGATAGATAATACCAAAACTACCCAGAAACGTTGCTTAAAATCAGCCATCATATGCGCGCCGTGTCCGCCATGTCCATGACCATCGTGGCCACTATGATCATGGTGGTCATGGTTATGCTCTCCGTGATTCATATGTTCATGGTCGTGATCATGGTGCATATCCTAATGATGTTTTGTCTTATTTTCTACCTCCTACTGCATGATAATTATATTTGTTTACGTTTGTAAACTATATTTGACTTAAGTATAATTGTCTTATTTTGAAAATGCAAATAATCATGCGTTAATCAAGAATACTTTTTTCCAGGTTGAGCTCTTTAAAAACAATTTAAGTATGTTTTTCGAATTTAATTACTGTAATAGAGCATATTCAGATAAGTTTATCTATCCTATCATAAAAAGAGGCATTTCATGCAGTCCTAGTGCTTTTTATCCTTGAATCGGCATACCAAGGCAGACACAGGCAAAAGGACTTAGTCGTTGGATTGACCAGACAGGATCGAATGTAATCGTCACAGTCACTGCCTTTATGATAGTTAATTGACTCAGCTTTTCCTGAAAGTCCTTTTCAATCACAAATACTAATGGACAAGCTGGTGTCGTAAGGGTCATCACTACAGTACACTCACCTGTGAGATTCAGATCTACTTCATAAATTAAACCTAAATTTGGAAAATCAATCCCTAACTCTGGGTCAATAACCTCGAGTAATTGCGCCATTATGTCCTTTTGGTGGTTCACAGCCTCTCCTTTAAAAACAATCCCATATGTACTTGCTGATACGGACATCTCTTCACTCCTTCCTTTGCGTTAACTATCACTTTAGTTAGCTAGCTCTTCAAGGGTCAAAGAAAGGATGATCTCATTTTAATTCGTATACAATATTGTATTAAGATAAATCTACATCCTTAGGTTTATTGCTTTCAAAGCTCAGAAACTTTACTATTCTTCTCAAGTAGTAGTGCTATTTAACCAACTACTCAAAAGGATAAAAGGATAAGTGATTGCATATGAACCCTACCGATGATTTCACTGTTGACTTTAACCAACCTGTCAAAACGCTCATCGACGACCATCCCGACCTATTAGCTTTATTAGTTGAAATTGGTTTTACCCCTTTGGAAGACCCAATCTTACGCCAATCAATCGGCCAATTTGTGACCCTTAATCGCGGTGCTAAAATTGCTGGTGTCTCCGTAGCATTTATCTGTCAACAACTGATTTACAATGGCTATCAACCAATTGGAGTAAAGAAAAATAATGAAAAAGAAGCATACTAACCAAGAAAAACAACGATTACAGGTGCTTACTGACATGTTGACGCAACTTCACCATGGCGTAGACCCTAACAGTTTACAAGAAGCATTTAACCAGCACTTTTCCGGTGTTTCGGCCATTGAAATCGCCATGATGGAGCAAAAAATTATCTACGAAGACGATAATGACATCACCTTTGAAGATGTCTTGAAATTGTGTAACGTACATGCCCGCATGTTTGAAGACCAAGTAACAGGTCATTCAGCTGTAGAAATCGAACAAGAAAATCATCCCGTTCAGGTATTTAAAGCTGAAAACATGGCCTTTAGAGCCTGCATTAACCGAATCAACAATATTTTTAAAGCCTTAGAAGCCTTAAACGAAGATGATCCTAGTCGCTTAGACTTTACAGACGGCCTGAAGCGGCAATACCAACTCTTAGGGCAATTTGAACACCACTATACTCGTAAAGAACGGGTTTTCTTTCCACTGCTTGAAAAATACGGTTATCATGCGCCACCCAAAGTTATGTGGGCCAAAGATGATGAGATTCGTGACCTATTTCAAGCAGCTTTAAAGCAAGTCGATTTATTAAGAAATACAGATTTTACAGAAAGATTAACGATAGTAAAGTTAGCTTTTGCAGATTTTGAATATGAATTTAAGGAGATGATTTTTAAAGAGGAAGCCATTCTTATAAATATTCTAGCCGAAAGTTTGTCTAGTCAAGATTGGGCCAAGGTTAGTGAACAAAGTGATATTTACGGCTTTGCGATTATCCGACCTACTGGTACATGGACAAGTTCAGATGAAAAAGATGATGACCAACATGAAGACACTACACCACTTACCAAAAATGTAGACCAGCCACGTAAAGCCATCATTGAAAGCCAAAAAATCAATTTTCCTGATGGCGCTATGCTCATCAGCTGGGAAAGAAAACCCGAATTTCAAGATACAGAAAGCTACCAGCAAGCGATCATTGACCCTGACATGCCACTCCCTGTTGGCGATGGATTCTTATCTACCAACCAAATGCGGATTATCTTAGACCGGATACCAGTCACCCTTACCTTTATCAATCCAGCAGGACATATTCAATACACAAATTACACCCTGCCCTGTCAAGATAAGACGGGGTTCCCCTTTCAATATCGTGAAAATTGTCAGATAGGGATGGCTGCACAGACGCTTTTTCCAGCCAGTATTTGGAAAACAATTCACCCAGTTTTTGAAAAACTAAAATCTGGTCAAGAAAAAGCTGTATCCTACTGGTTCCAAGAAACAAGCGCTGGGGGTACTGCAATGATTTATGTGACATATCAACCACTATTCNNTGATCATCATCAATTCTTAGGTATCCTCGAATGCGTCCAGAATATTCAACGGTTTATTGACATCGCCCCAGGCACAGACCGTTCTGTTAAAGGACCGGATGAAGCAGATTTAAAAAACAAAAAATTGACAACTTTAGTACGACTCAAAGAAAATCGCACTAGCAAACAAAGTGAAACGATACAATTTTCCGATGGATATGTACAGGTTGATTGGTATAGTCACCACAATCAATTGCTCACTAGACCAGACCAAGTGGCCATTGATCAACCATTAGACTTGGAAAATGGCTATCTATCCCTTGCTGAGTTCACCAGTTTAATGAACGCCCTGCCTTTTGAAATTACCTATATAGACGAAAACTTCTGCTTTAGATATTTCAACCACGTGGTGCCTTATGATCAGATGATTTTCAAACGCTCACCTTTGGAAATCGGTCGTGACATTGAGTTTTGTCATCCACCACGCTTATGGCCAAAGATTGCGCAACTTTTAGATGATTTAAAAAATGCTCGTCTGATTATTCAGCCAATGCGCTTTTCTAGCCCTAATTTTTTTGCACATATCGAATACCTAGCCACTTTTGATGATCAAGATCAATTCCGCGGGGTAGTAGAGGCTGTCTTAGATATTCAAGACTACCGAAATTTAGCAAATACAGAAAAGCACTTTTTTTAATTCAAAAAGATGACTAGTTTGAACTCAGGTTATTTAAATAAACTATTCGGTCAATACCACCATTCTTTAATCAGTCATGGTGGTTTTTTGACCATTTTTATTTTTCGTTTTTTAAAATCATACATTAATTGTTTATTTTTCTTCATTTTTACTTTTTGACCCATGCACCATTTTCATTTACCCTTGTACGGAACACTATATATGATAAAATATTTTGATGATGACACTATATGTTGTGTCTAAACTTATTTTTCATGTTATAGTAAGGAGGCACTATTCATGGCACAAGCAGTTCAAGAAATATTACACCTAGATAGCTTTGACCAAGTAAAAGTACACAAACGTGATGGTCGAACGGTCGCTTTTGATGTCGACAAATTACAACAATCCATTATAAAAGCAAGTCAAAGTAAACAAGCTGAAACAGCTGATATCAACCTAATATTGCACCAAGTATTGGCAAATTTAGCCGATATTCAAAAAGCAAACCCTAATGACGCCATAGAGGTGACCACTATTCATCACCAGTTAGTGCAAGTTTTACAAGACCAAAATTTTAACCATATAGCAGAGACCTATCTAGCAAACAGACAAGCGACTGAAGAAAGGTTTGCCAATGCAACTAACATCCAGACTCGTATGCAAGGGCTTATCAATAAAGCACAGGATGTGGTGAACGAAAATGCCAATAAGGATAGTAAGGTCTTTAATACCCAACGCGACTTAACAGCAGGTATCGTGTCGAAAGCTATCGGCCTTAAAATGCTACCAAAGCATGTCGCTAATGCGCACTTAAAAGGGGATATTCATATCCATGACTTGGACTATAATCCGTACGCACCAATGACAAACTGTTCATTGATTGACCTAGAAAATATGTTTAGTAATGGCTTCAAGATTGGTAACGCCGAAGTGGCATCCCCAAAATCCATTCAAACAGCAGCAGCTCAAACGGCTCAAATTATTGCTAATGTTGCATCTAGTCAATATGGTGGTACGACTGTTGACCGCATAGACGAAGTCTTAGCGCCTTATGCAGAAATGAATTATAAAAAGAATCTCGCTATTGCTAGAGAATGGATCGATGGTGCCAAAAAACAAGAGGCCTTCGCAAAGTCTCGTACGAAAAAAGATATCCACGATGCAATCCAAAGTCTAGAGTACGAAATCAATACTTTATATACTTCTCAAGGTCAGACACCCTTTACAACCTTTGGCTTTGGTTTAGGGACTTCTTGGTATGAGCGAGAAATTCAAAAAGCTATTTTTGATATTCGTATCGAAGGATTAGGCAAGGAAAAAAGGACTGCCATTTTTCCTAAGTTGGTCTTCACCCTTAAACGAGGGGTAAACCTTGAACCTAAAGATCCTAATTACGATATCAAGCAATTAGCACTGACTTGTGCGACGCAAAGAATGTACCCGGATGTCTTAATGTATGACAAAATTGTTGAATTAACAGGCTCTTTCAAAGCACCCATGGGTTGTCGGTCTTTCTTACAGGCTTGGCAAGATAAGCATGGACAAGAAGTGAATAGTGGCCGGATGAATCTTGGCGTGGTCAGTTTAAACTTACCACGGATTGCACTTGAAGCTAAAGGCAACCAAGAACGATTCTTTAGCATATTAGATGAACGGCTAGATATTATGGCGGATGCGCTTTTATTCCGTATCAACCGGGTAAAGGAAGCTAAGCCAGAAAACGCACCGATTTTATATATGCACGGTGCCTTTGGTAAAAGATTAAATGAGGATGAGCCAGTCGACCTATTATTTAATCAGAAACGGTCTACCATATCAATGGGATATATCGGTTTATATGAGATCGGTACAGCTTTTTATGGCCCTAATTGGGAGTCAAATCCTGATGCAAAGGACTTTACCCTGTCTGTTTTGAAAACGATGAAACAAAAAGCTGATCATCTAGGAGATACCTACGGCTACCACTTTAGTATCTATTCAACACCAGCTGAAAGTCTGACTGATCGTTTTTGCGAATTAGACCTTGAAAAATTTGGGCCAATCTCGGATATTACAGATAAAGAATACTATACAAACTCATTTCACTATGACGTCCGCAAATCTCCTACGCCGTTTGAAAAACTTGAATTTGAAAAAGACTATCCGCAATATGCCAGTGGTGGTTTCATTCACTACTGTGAGTACCCAAATATGAGACAAAATCCTAAAGCGCTTGAAGCTGTGTGGGATTTCGCCTATGACCGGGTAGGCTATCTAGGGACTAACACCCCAATTGACCACTGCTATGAATGTGGTTTTGATGGTGATTTTGAGCCAACTGACCGCGGCTTTAAATGCCCACAATGTGGTAATAGTAACCCTAAAACCTGCGATGTCGTTAAACGGACTTGTGGTTACCTCGGTAATCCACAGCAACGACCAATGGTAAACGGACGACATAAAGAAATTTCATCTCGGACAAAACATCTCTCTCAAAGTCGCGTAAATACCTCATTTGAAGCGGACGGAGAAGATGCCAGTGTCTACAATGAACCAGTATGGGGTGATCAGATTGACGACCAACCATAAGGATGAAAATGCCAAACAGACGGAAAAATCCTTAATTCCTAAAAAATATACCGAACGATCTATGGTGGAAGACAAGCAAGAGGCGCGACCTGAAGATTTTCTTAGTGAAGAAGATATTAAACGGGCCGAATTAATTCAGAAGAGGTTAGCTAGAAGAGCCCAGCGCGCACCCAAATCCCCCAACAACCCAGAACCAAAAGAATGGTTAGCAAAAGATTGGTCTAGAGGAAAAATCGCTGACTACAAAGCTTATAACTTTGTGGATGGCGAAGGTGTTCGTTGTTCCATTTACGTCAGTGGTTGTCTCTTTGCTTGTCCAGGCTGCTACAACCGAGTTGTCCAGAATTTCAACTACGGAATTAATTACACTGAAGCACTACAAAATCAAATTTTGGAAGATATTGGGGCTAGTTACTGCCAAGGTTTGACCTTATTAGGTGGGGAACCTATGCTAAACACTAATATCTTACTACCGCTATGCCAGGCTTTACGTGACCGCTATGGGCACAGTAAAGATATTTGGTGCTGGTCAGGTTATACCTTTGAAGAGTTACTAGTCGATTCAGAAGATAAACTTGCCCTCTTAGACTTAATCGATGTATTGGTTGATGGTCGTTTCCTACAAGATCAAATGGATCTAACTTTACAGTTTAGAGGAAGTAGCAACCAGCGAATTATTGATGTCCAAGCGAGTCTTCAAAAGAATGAGCTTGTACTTTGGACAAATGCTGACGGCTTGCCATATAAGTAATTATTTTATCGGTTTACAAATATCAAATGACCTTTTATTCTGAGATAGGTATAGAATGATTTTTTAGCTAAACCATTTCATTTAAAGGTTTACGATTTTTAAAAAAGTTAGGAGTTACACAATGACAATGATAACCGTTGGTGGCATGATCGGCCTAGGTAAAACCACCGTTACAAACTTAATCAGAGATGAATTAGACTTTAAACCCTTCTACGAATCGGTAGAGGATAACATTATGTTGCCTTATTTTTATAAAGCTAGTCCAGAAGAGCAATTGTTGAAGCGGTATCCATTTTTAACACAATTGGATTTTTTGAATTCACGATTTAAAACAATTAAGCAAGCTTCTAGAGAAGATAAAACAGTTTTAGATCGATCTATTTTTGAAGATTGGTACTTTGCCAGAGTGAATACAGACATTGGCCGTATTAGTGAAGAAGAATTTTCAATTTACGAAAATCTATCTCGTAATATGATGGAAGAATTAGCCGAAATCCCGCGCAAGCATCCTGATTTAATGTTGTATCTGCATGGCTCTTTTGAAACAGTGATGACTCGCATCGAAAATCGTGGGCGTGACTTTGAACAAGGTGAGGAACTCACCAACTATTACCACCGCTTATGGTCTGGTTATGATGATTGGGTGGAAAATCACTATAATCAATCTAAAGTGATGTTCATTGATATGGAAAAATACGACTTGGTCAAGTACCCCCACCATCAAAATGTCTTAATTCAAGATATTAAAGACTTTATGATCGAAAATGATATTGTGACTGCCGACGCATTTAAATAGAATACTATTTGTTTAAGGAGATGGGCAAATGGAAATGGTAATACGACTTAAAAAAATTCAAGATTTTGCAAGAGAACGCATGGCTTTTGACCCCACTGGTCATGATTACTGGCATGCAGATCGAGTTGCTAAACTTGCTAAAACGATGTATATAGCAGATTATGGTGAAAGTAATACTGAGGCTTTGATAATCATTGAAGCTGCTGCATATTTACATGATACAATTGATGACAAGCTTGTTTCGGATATTATTTTTAGTCAAATGGAAGTTGAACAACTTTTAGATGACTTATATTTTTCGCCAGCTAGTCGAGAAAATATTCTCTATACTATTCAACATATGTCCTATTCAAAAAACTTAACTACCCAATATGATTTGTCTGTTGAAGGCCAGTACGTTCAGGACGCAGACCGAATTGATGCTCTTGGTGCAATGGGGATTGCCCGCACCTTTGCCTACGGTGGTCACGCTAATAACGAAATCTATAATCCAAAAATCCCTGTGATGGATGTGAAAAATAAGGATGATTATCGTAACCATCCTTCAACTGCAATTAACCATTTCTATGAAAAGCTACTTAAACTAGAACATTCAATGAATACAGAAGCTGGTAAAGAGATTGCGCATGAACGCACACTTTTTATGCGACAATTTCTTGACCAATTTATGGCTGAATGGCAAGGAAATATTTAAACAATTTTCATTATTTATTGTAGAATATACTTAGCAAGTCATTTTAGATTTAAGAAAGAGGTTATATCATTGGATAAACGTAAAGATACTTCAGCAAGCACTAAGCTATATCTAGCAACACCTTTTTTCAATCCTGACCAAGTTCGCCGTGTAGAGGAAGCGACAAAAGCCTTAAACGCGAACCCAACTGTTGGTGTTGTTCATTTCCCATTTGATCACCAATACAAAGACACATCTTTTGACCGTGATCCAGAAGGTATTTTTGGTTCATTCGAATGGCAAGTCGCGACCTATCAAAACGACCTATCTGCTATGAATACTGCAGACGCTGGTGTTTTCTTATATGACGTTGAAAACGTTGATGACGGTACAGCCTTTGAGTTAGGTTTCATGCGTGCTATGCACAAACCAGCTATCGTTATCTTATTAAGCGAAAATGGTTTAGAAGGTAAAGAATTAAACTTGATGATTGCGCGTGGAGGTACTTACTTCATGACTGATATCAATGAATTAGCAACCTATGACTTCAACCACTTCCCAACAAACCCACTTCCAGACATGGATGTTATCTAAAAAAATGAAAAAGCATCAGGTTATCCTGGTGCTTTTTGTATACCAAAAAAAGCATGAAAGGCGTTTTACCACCCTTTCATGCTTTTAATATTTTCATTAAAGATCAAACAAACTATTCGTTTTTTATCAGGTTAATCACTTTTGGTCGTTCTGTTTTTATTTTAAACTTTAACAATCCAGCCTTCAGGTGCTTCAACGTCACCATTTTGGATACCCACTAATTCATCATACAATTTTTTAGTGATTGGGCCTACTTCATTTTCTGAATAGAATACATGTTTATGGTCATTATGGGTAATAAATGATACTGGTGAAATAACAGCCGCTGTACCACATGCTCCTGCTTCGCTAAAGCGGTCTAAATCATCGATAAAAACATCGCCCTCTTCAACTTCTAAGCCTAAACGATGTTCAGCTAACCAAAGTAATGAGTATTTAGTGATTGACGGTAGGATTGAAGGTGACTTAGGCGTCACAAATTTGTTGGTATCTTTTTCAATACCAAAGAAGTTTGCGGAACCTACTTCTTCAATTTTCGTATGTGTAGCCGGATCTAAATATACAACGTCAGAGTACCCTTGTTCTTTGGCTTCAATTCCTGGCTGTAAACTACCCGCATAGTTTCCACCAACCTTTGCTGCTCCTGTACCATGAGGTGCCGCACGGTCAAATTCAGATGTTGTAAAGGCTGTTGGAACCATACCACCTTTGAAGTAAGGGCCAACAGGCATGGCAAATACTGTGAAGATATATTCTTTTGCTGCATGTACACCAATATTATCCCCTACGCCAATTAAAGTTGGACGTAGATAGAATGCTGCGCCTGTACCATATGGTGGCACATATTCAGCATTTGCTTTAATCACTTCTTTAACCGCATGAATAAAGTCTTCTTCTGGTACTTCAGGCATCACTAAACGGGCTGCTGATGCATTTAAACGTTTCGCATTTTGATCAGGACGAAAGATTTGGATATCGCCTTCTTTTGTTTTAAATGCCTTCAATCCTTCAAAAGCACCTTGTCCGTAATGTAAAATTGGTGCCCCTTCTTCAATCTGGATCGTATTTTCAGTTTCCAAACCACTCTTATACCATTCGCCATCTTTCCAATAGGCACGCCAACGGTATGGTAAGTTTATATATTCAAAACCTAATTCTTCCCAATTGATTTCTACTGTCATGCTACTCATCCTTTCAAATCATATGTTTATATGAAATTCGTGTTGGTTTGGATATCATTCATCTAAGCAAATAAACGCCTCTCACGATTCATTAATATACTATTAGTTTAACACTATTTATGAGAAAAAGGGTAGTTTATTTCTAATAAAAATGAGAATAAATCTCATTTTTAATAATTTTTAATTTTCATAGATAAATAAAAAGTGTTGTCCAATATAGACAACACTTTTTGAAATATATTTAGTAACTAGCGCTTACCAATTTTTATAGGAAACTTGCAACGATTGGTACTAAAACGGCAATCACAATACCAGATATTACCATGGCGATACTAGACATTGCACCTTGGAGTTCATTAATTTTCATTGATTCTGCTGTACCCATGGCGTGACTTGAAGTACCCATAGCTAAACCACGCGCAAAATATGAATCAATTTTTAGCAGTTTGAAGATCCATTCGTTCACCACAACACCAAAGATACCCGTCAAAACAACTGAACCAACAATGATTGGTGTAATACCACCAATTATTTCGGTAATATCAATCGCGATGGCAGTTGTGACTGATTTAGATAGCACTGAACGTAAAATTTCTTCATCCATATTAAAGATAACAGCGACAATCAAGACACTCACAACGGCTGTAATCATAGCTGCCACAACTGTAATAATAATTGTCCAGAAGTTTTCCTTTAAAATGTGCCGTTGTTTATATACAGGAATAGCTAAAGAAATAGTTGCTGGTGTTAACAGATAAGACACAAAGCTCGCGCTTTCTTGGTAAACAGGAACATTTACCTTGCCAACAACTAAGATCGCAATAATTAAAATAACTGCAATTAACAATGGATTGGCAATAGGTGTTTTTAATTTCTTGTTTATCCACATGGCAATCATGTATACACCTAAGGTTAGAAATAAACCGAATGAGGGGAACAAATCAAATAAACTATTCATTATTTTCTCCTCCATTCTTAGCATTCTGACGTTTTTGTAGTGATTGCGCTATAAGACCAGCAACGGCCATTACAAGGATAGTTGTCACCGAAATAATCATAGACCAAGATAATAAATGCGGCTGTAAACTTGACCAAGAGGTAATAAAACCAGCACCTGGCACTACGAACATAGCAGGCATCACGGCAATTAACCATTCACCTACATTTTCAACTTGTTCCAGCTTAATCACACCAGTCATTAAGCAGATAAATAATATAACCATGCCGTAAATCGAGGCTGACAAGGGTAAAGGTAATATGTGTGATAATACTTCAGAGATTAAAGTAATCACAATAATAATAAAGGCTTGCTTAAAATACTTCACTTTTTAAAGCTCCATTCTGTTTAGATTCGGTAAAATTCGCTAAACCATTTTGGCTTTGCGATGATGCATCACGAGGTTAGCATACTCATTTTTGATTGCATGAAAGTCGTCAACTTTTAACCACTCATACATTTTGCCACCATACATCGTCAGTTGTTGTTCAGCAACCGCTGTCCCATCATGCTTTAAGTTAGCGTAATGGTAAACGTAGGCACTAGCTTTCTCTCGCTTTAGATTAAAGTAATCCATCATAGTGCCCACGATATCATCCAATTGCCCATCTGTTAAGGTCATGTGTAGGGCTTTATTTCGCATATTTACGAAGCCAAATAATAAACCCGTATTAAGAAAGATTTCTATATCCGATAGATTTTCTGCATCGCTTGTATGCATTAAATCTAATAGTTTTAGCATATCCACTTTTTCAGCAGATAATTGTAAGTTTTCAGCCATGGCATTAGGGGTTAATGTTTCCTTGGCCTTATTAAAATGTTGTACGAAGGCTTTTGACGAACGTGGTAAGTCTTTGTAGTTGGTTGCCGGTACTACTCTTTCGAAAGTATCGTTGTACACGAAATATTTGCTGCCATCTTTACTGGCTAACTGAAAATCAGCTCCTTCTGGATACCAATAAATACCCGCTACAGTTGGTTCCAGTTCAGCAATTTTATTAATATCGACAAGAAGTACGCTCTTTCCGTCCATAATTTCAGTTTGCGTATCCGTCACAGCAAAAAAACGCCAACCACTATCACTTGGCATCAAGCTCTTTTCACGGAAGGCCCATAATAATGGTTGCTTCCCTTCAAGCAGCGCTACCGAAGCTAAACAATTACCGCCGTTTGGAATCAATTGCTTGGTCATATTTATCCTCCGCATATTGTTGTAGATCAAATGTTGTTGTTGAATAGATTTGTCCTTATCCATTTTAGCATACAAATTGGCAAAAAATAATCATTCATTTGCCGAAAATGTGCGGTTTATAATGGTTGTTAGCGATTTTATAAAGTCAGTTTCTTGATCGATCATTGGGGTATGCCCCGCATCCGGTATAATCATCATTTCTTTTGTCGGTGCTTGAACCTTTTCAATCATTTTTTCTGACTGACTTCTTGGTACTTGGATATCATTTTCCCCAGAAATCAGGTAAAATGGCATACTGAATTCAAGGTCCATTGCATATATGTCTGTCGCTAATAACTCTCGGTACAAGCGCTGGTTGAGTAACATACGGTCCAACATTTCTTGGTCACCTGCCGATAGTTTATCCACCTGATTGGTTAATAATAAAGGTAAATATTGGACAAAATCAGCTGTTCCAAATCCTAATTCACGCTGAACTGACCGTAAAATCGCCGCCTCATAAGCTAAAGTCAAAAAATTTTCCGGGTTTGGATAATCAGTTGGAATCTCACCTAATTGATCAAGTAAATCTTGACGCCCTAAACTTGTCGCCAAATCTCGCGTCTGACTTAAAGCCACTGCCTCATCCTCAACTGGTGTGACCACTTGCCCAATGCCCACATAAAAAGACACATCATCCGGATGTTCAAGCACATAAGAGGCGCCTAACGCCGACCCCCATGAATGACCAATAATGCCCACTTGATCAACCCCATAACGAGCCTTGGTATATGCAACTAAATCTGTTAAAGAAGCCTGTAAATCGACCATATTGGGTTCTACATTTGAATTTGCTTCATAAGTTTGACCCGCACCAATCTGATCCCAAAAAAGTACATTCACCTGATCAGCTAACCCAACTAAAGTATCTGCTTGGTTTGTATAAGAAAAGCCTGGTCCCCCATGGAGGAAAATAGCTACCGGTAATCCTTCACCCTGACCTACCTCATACACATACTGGTCTATGCCATTCAAACGCAGAAAATGACTTTCTTGAATGCCTGAATCTCTCAGCTCAACTGCCGGTAAATCAGCCCATTTTGCATTAAATTGACTCAATGAATCTTCTCCATTGGCCTCAAAATTTTCCGTGAGTAGGGTTGGCTCTTCATCTAAGCTAGTAACTGCCTCATTCACACTTAGCGCATCCAAATCTGCACCTTTATCCTGGTAATTTAACCCACAACCAGTAAGTACAACACTGGTTACCAACAACACAAGCCAATTTTTCATCCTATCTCCCCCTTCTTTCTATCATTATATAGAAAAAGACGCAGTGACAAATCACATACGCCCTTAAAATGAAATGGTAATTAATTATCAGCTTTTTTTTAGTTATTAGTAGAGCAAGTCAGGCTAATCTATTTAAGATTTTTCTCGATTTTCTTTTCAGTTTTCCTCGCTGCTTTAGGTATCACACGATAGTTTTTTCGGATAAATTTTGGGAATTTTTGTTTATTAATAATTTGCATTAAGGTATCAGATGTATAAACTGCAAGCGCAATAGCCAAGGCAGTAAACAGTGTACTTCCTAGTTCAGTATAGCCTTGGGCCGTATTCCCTTGAATAAAGGCTAATGCTGTCCGGTACATGCCACCTCCTGGTACAAAAAGGAAGAAGGCTGGAATAAAGAAAACTGTTACCGGTTCTCGAAAAATACGCGCATACATCTGGGAAATTAATGCAATAACCAAGGAACCAAAATAAGTAGCCATTATTACTGAAAAACCACCGAGATGTAAACTTATCAGATAACTACCCCAACCAGCAATATTAATGAGTGGTGTCCAAAATAGCACTTTTCGTGGCCCTTCAATCGTTAAAATTGCAAACAAACCTACCCCATAAGCACCTATTAATTGTAAAATAATATCCATCACCGTCATTAATAAAAACCTCCAATCAAGGCAAGACCCAGTGCTGCGCCTAGGGCAATCATTAAGGCGTTCAAGAAGGCCTCTGTTGCTCTAGAAACGCCCGCAATGTAGTCTTCGTGAAAAATATCACGTAAGGAGTTCGTAATAGCCGTTCCAGGAACCATTGGCATCAATGTAGAAATAATGACAATATTGATATCTGTATTCGATAATACATAGGCTTGCATTAAATAAGCAGCTACTGTTACAACAAGCGCTTGAATAATATTTGAAAAACCTTCACTAATATAGTATTTATCCACTAGACGGTATAATAAGGCTAAAATTAAACCATTAATTGAAGACAAGATCAACTCGTTAATACCTCCCCCAAAAAGGAAACAGAAGGCTGCAGCTAAACCCACTACCCCGATTGATACTTGTAATTTTGAATATTGGGGCTTCTGGAACCGAATAACCTGTAACCGCTCATAAGCTTCGTCAATTGAAATATTACCTGAAGTTAATTCACGTGAAATATGATTTACTTGGGTAATTTTATTTAAATTGTTAGAACGGCGTGTAATTCTCTTAATACCAGTAAACCCAGAACCTCCAAAAGATGGGTCATCAAGGGTCATATAAAGACCTGTTGAAAGAGAGATTGCCACTGCATATGCGGCATTTGATGTTGTTAATATACGGTTCATCGTATCTTCAACACGGTATGACTCTGCATTACTTTCTGTCATTATTTGCCCAGCTAACAGCGCCGTTTCTAAAATTTTCTTATTTAAATCTACCATTTTGACCCACCCTTTCTCATAATCCACGGCTATTGTACCATAGGTCATCAACAAATAAAGATGCCACTTTCCATGTAAATGTATCCTATTTCAACCTGTCTTCTAATCCAAGCCAGACCAAATTTATGCTATAATTGCCCCGACTAATTAGATGAAGGAGCAATTAAATATGATTACCATGGCAGGCATGATCGGTGTTGGTAAGACTACTTATACCCACCATATGGCAAAAATGTTTCAAGCAGAACCACTTTTTGAAGAAGTATCAGAAAATCCAATTTTGGATGCATACTACAGCGAACCAGCGAAATATGCTTTTTCACTGCAAATTTACTTTTTAAACCAACGCGTTAAAAGTATTAAATGCGGGATGAAATTTGACCGTGCAATATTAGATCGGTCAATTTATGAAGATGCTCTATTCACTCAGGTAAATAATATTAACGGCAATATATCAGATGTAGAATGGCAATTGTACCAAGACTTATTGGCCAATATGATGGACGATGTTCGTATAATTTCAGAATCAACCAATCAATCACCGGAATTACTTGTTTACTTACATGCACCTTTCGATTTAGTCCTTGAGAAAATCAAGCATCGTGGTCGTCCATACGAACAAATAGAAGGGCGACCAGATTTACTAGCCTACTATAAGCAACTACACACCTTATACGATGAATGGTACGCAAACTATGACCATTCAGCTAAAATGGCCATTGATGTTAGCAAATTTGACATTTTAACAAATAAGGACCAAGAAATCGTTGCGAAAAAAATTCAAGATAAGTGGGCAACACTCCAAAAGAATTGATCATTATAATTATTACCACTTGAGCTTTTTTTACTTTGTTAAATCACTTCCATATAAATTCTAATAGCCACGGAAGTTGTGGCGCGGTAAAAACTAATGAAATAATATATGAACTTACCTTAGAATATATGGTTAACATGCCAATATTAGCTTGTTAACCAATATAATGGAAATTGTTCTTTAATATTGATCAGTTAAATATCATATAATGCATATCCTTTGCATGCTATGGATATATCCTTTATGATATAAGTATCAAAGCTTAAGGAGGCTATAAATTATGGCAAAAATTGCAACTGTATTAGCAAACTTATTTGAAGACTCTGAATATACTCAACCAAAGAAAGCCTTAGAAGCAGCAGGACATGATGTAGTAACTATTGGTGTTAAGGCTGGGGAAACTGTTCAAGGTGTAAAAGATGGAACGGAAGTAACCATTGAAAAGGCTATTGATGAAGTGAAAGCTGAAGAATTTGATGCATTGTTCATTCCAGGTGGTTACTCTCCTGACCAATTACGCGCAGATGAGCGTATGTTAGACTTTGTGCGTCATTTCGATAATGATAATAAATGGATTTTCACCATCTGCCATGGTCCTCAATTATTGGTCAATGCCGAAACCTTAAAAGGTAAAGACATTACCGCAGTCAAACAAGTGGCAATTGATGTAAAAAATGCTGGTGCAAATTTCTATGATAAAGAAGTTGTAATCGATGAAGCTGGTAAATTAATTTCAAGTCGTACGCCTGAAGACTTACCTGCATTTGATCAAGCTATTGTCGATGCATTGAAATAAATGATAATTAGCCGAAAGCAAGCGTTGCACCTGAATAGGTGTAGCGCTTTTTTTGATAACACTGTTTATAGAAAAAAAACTACCTCGCAAAAGGTAGTTTTTTGTGCCTTCAACTTATTAGCCAAATATTTTCTTGACCCGTTGAATATAAGGCACTTTGTCTATTCTGACCAGGACTAGGTAGGCAATTAATGACCCTGATAATGCCCCAATGATAAACCTCGGTGTATAGACAAACCAATACATACCTTGGGCAGACCCTGTAAACCAGACCATGATTGGGTAAGAGAGTAAGGACCCAATCAAGCCTGTTCCAATAAATTCGCCTATTATGGCACCAAGATATGTATTCATCCATTTATAACCCACACCAGCCAGAAAGGCCCCAAATACGGCACCAGTAAGTGCTAGCGGTGGAATCCCAAACAAGATCATCCGGAGAATCCCACATGCGAGTGCCATCACTGTCCCGTATATAGGACCCATCAACACAGCAGCAATCACATTCATGACACTAGACATTGGGGCAATCCCTTCCACCCGAAATAGTGGTGAAAGGACAACATCCATGGCTATCATCATGGCTAAGATCGTCATTTTTTGTACTTTATTATTTGTCATCATGTTGGATACCCTCCGGCCAAGTTTCAAAATTAAAAGCCATTTCCCAGAAATTAAATTCCATTCTAGCACTTATGACAAATGCGGAAACCATACTCTCCTTGTTTTCCTGACTAGACTCAGCGTACAGACGGTTCAATAGGGCACATTCCTTTTCGATAGCCTCACTTGCTTCTTCCCCGCCGTATGTCTCAATCCATCTTTGGTAGATTGGAACAGGTGAAGTCACGTTTAATTGTTTTAACCGCTGACCAATTTCAAAATACAGCCAAGAACATGGCAATAAACTAGCCGCCGCAATCGCATCATTATTTTCCACTAACTGCCGGTACATATGTGACACGTAGTGGTAAGCAGTTGGCGCAACGCCGGTTCCTTTTAATTCGTCATCCGTTACCGCCAATTCTTCAAAAAAGTTTGCACGGATGGCTAATTCACCTTCCGCTAAATGGCCGGCATTTTCAAGCATCTGCGTCTTTAACGCAGGCTCCTCAGTAATTTCCGCTACTTTCTCATAAAGTGCTGAAAAGTGACGCAAATAATAAGCATCTTGAATTAAATAGTAACGGAAGTTTTCAATAGGTAACGTCCCATCTTGTAGCTGCAAAATAAAAGGATGTTTGAAACTCCCCTCCCAAAAGGGTCTCGTTTGACTGCGGGCGATTTCTGTAAAAGTATTCTCCATTAAATCATATTCTCCAATCTCATAATCATATTGCCGACGACAATTAAACTCATGCATAAAACAATAGCTGGTGTAGACATTTTCCATTGACGGTACTGGCGGCGCGGCTGGTCTTCAGAGAAACCTCTAGAATACATGGCTTCTGCATACCGGTCCCGCCAATTGAGGGCTAGAAAGATCACTTTCACATAATAGAGAGGTGACCATGGATATAATTTCTTCCCCCTTAATAAACTGGCATCATGCATACTCTTGATTTCCCTTTGAATTTCAGGCACAGCATGTATCACAACCAACAAGCCATAGATAAAAATAGCCGGCACTTTATACTGTTCAAAAATTAGTAAGCAATCTTGTAAGTCAACCGCAACCATAAACCCTATTCCTAAAGCCGCAAAGGCATAGGTTCTAGTGAATAATACCCAAGCGTCATCTAGTCCACTTCCTTGGATATAGACCGACCAAAAAGTGGTTATGGCAGGAATAAAAGGTAGGGCTAATAAAAATACCAGTACACCAAACCGTTTTTTAATAGCTAAGTAGGCTACAACCATCAATAAGACATAAATATTCAGCCAAACCGAATAGGTAAAAGATATTTCAATCGTGAACAAGAATACCAAGGCCAAAATAGCTGGAATCGCTGTTTTCTTCTCTTCCATCAACTATCAAACCTCCTTTAGCACTTGATTGGACAAGTGAATATGATGATCACTTACACCTTCCAGCGGGCCAAGGCGATGAGACACAATCAAGAAATCCGTATCTCTTTTCTTGTCTTCAATCCAATCCGCAAAGTAATCACTGGCTTTCTGGTCCAAACCCGCAAAAGGCTCATCTAGCATTAAAAACTGGTGGTCTAGACTCAATAAGGCGATTAATTGTACCATCTTCTTCTGCCCTTCGCTTAAATGATATAAACTTCGATCTAAAACCTGGCTGATATGCAAGTCTTCAAGTGCCTGCATCTGTCGGTCACGAATTTCACTAGCATCGTCATTTGGAAAGCGTAACTCACTCGCCACTTCCAACGTCACAAATTGTTGGGCTGCATCTTGAACAGCCAGGGTGAGCGATTCATATAAGCTTTTTTTGCCCCAAAAACTTGAAAGTCTCCGATCCTGAAACCGCATCTTGCCCTTGTAAGGGTGGAACTGGGCCATAGACTTTAATAAAGTCGATTTCCCCGCCCCATTATCGCCAGTTAGGGTGGATACTCCCTTCTGAAAAATGAATTTGTCTTGGTTAAGCAAGGTTTTTTCGCCCTGTTTGATTGCAATATTTTCCAAGGTGAAAGCTGATTCGCTGCTAGCTTGACGCCTAGTCAACAATGGGATAGGCGCTTTCTCCGGCAAATCGGCTGCATCTGCTTCAGAAAGTTGCCCGTCTCGCATGATAAAGAATCGATTGATGAGTCCCTTATAGTCAGTCAACTCATGGTCTACCACCACAATCAACTTGCCTTGTTGTCTTAATTTCGCCAACATGTTAATCAAGAAGAGTCTAGATGATGGGTCAATTGATGCAAAGGGTTCGTCTAATAAGAAAACTGGTGGATTGACTGCAATCAAGATGGCTAAGGCCGCTCGCTGCTTCTCTCCACCTGACAGGGTCATCAAGTCTTGCTGTAATAAATGTCTGATACCCAAATCATCAACCGCTTGATTTAAGCGCACTTTGGCCTGGTCATAAGGTAGACCACAATTTTCTAAGGCAAAGAAGCATTCTCGTTCCAGGGTACGCATGGTAAATTGTTGACCCGGATTTTGAAACATCAACCCAATTCTTTGGGTCTTTTCTGGAATGGTATAGTCTGACATCCGCTGGCCATCCACTACAACATCCCCTTGAAAGCTAGCACCATTGAAGCCAGCTAGCGTATGGATGAGGGTGCTTTTCCCGCTACCACTATCACCTGTCAGTAAGATAAAATCGCCTAGATGCCAATCACAAGAAATCCTGTCTAGGATGACGGTCTCATTTTTTCGGACGATCAAGTCCCTAATTTGTACTAAGGCACTCATTGGGCAAGTCCTTTAGCTTGTACCCTGTTGAATAGGCTAACGATTTGTTTAGTTAGAAAGACACCGAAAAATGTTACTGAAATCAGACGAACTAAGAATAAAGCCACAACGAAACCAAGACTATAAGTCGCGTAGCCAAATTTGAAGAATTCAAAGGCGAAACTAAATACCGTTGTCCCAATGGCACCATAAACTAAAGTAGTCGTATCATAGCGTTCGTATTTGGTAACAAAGAAACCCGCTTCAGTACCCAGTCCTTGAATTAAGCCAGAAAGTAACACACCAGCCCCAAAATATGACCCATAAAGCATCTCGGCAAGGGCGGCAAAGACCTCACCTAACAAGGCACTGCCTACTTTCGGAATCAACATACCCGCCACTGGCGCCGCAATCGTCCACATACCAAATAAGATTTCATTGGCAAATGGCGTTAAACCAAACGGTGTTAATAGGGACACTAAAACGGCATACAGGACACCTGCTCCCATAAATACAGCGCCAAATAAGAAAGCTAAAAATGCTAAAAAGATGACGTCGGGCAAGGCCCATTTAAATTTTTCCATCAAAAAAACCCCTTTTCCTATATTTTAAAAAAATAGAGGCATAAGGGGTGAGCAAAAGTGAATTTACTACTTGTTTTAAACACTTTAATAAACTATACAGACACACTTGGTCCAATAGTTTTCGTATCATAAACATTTTTACATTTCCCTTCGCCAGTATTAACTGTGTCAGGTTCAATGGGTATAATCTCAGCTTTCCGCACCCCAAATGTCACTACTATATTCATTTATATTCGATATTACCATATCGATATGAAAAAGGAAACCTAAAAATAACTATTATTTGAGTTATGCAATTTTACATAGCAATATTTATGTTTATCAATTATTTTCCGGTCAACTTTTTATAAAAAATAGCGTCGCATCAAAGTATATAAACTCTGATACGACGCCTTTTATAAGATGGACCGACAGGGGCTCGAACCCTGGACCCACGGATTAAGAGTCCGTTGCTCTACCAACTGAGCTATCAGTCCAAATTCATTAATTTGCCAAATACAATACTAAAATTCTACACCCAATCAAGGAATCTTTCAAGGCATTGTACTTAAAAAATATATATTTATCCTAAATAGCCATCCCTCAAAAAAAGGATGGCTAATTATTTTAAGTATCAAACTTTTTATAACTATACTTTAAAGCACTTTAAGCGAAGGGCATTTAACAACACAGAAACTGAACTCAAGCTCATGGCTGCACCAGCAAACATAGGACTTAGTAATGGGCCACCAAACAGGTAGAGGATACCCATGGCAATTGGAATCCCAACTACATTATAGGCGAAGGCCCAAAAGAGATTTTGTTTAATGTTGAGAATAGTTGCTTTACTCAACTCAACTGATGTTGGTACGTCCATTAAGTCGCTACGCATCAAGACAATATCTGCTGATTCAATGGCTACATCAGTCCCTGAACCAATGGCAATTCCGACATTGGCTTGGGCAAGCGCTGCCCCTGTCCCAATAGCAATCAAAGAGTCCATATTGGGATGTCCTTTAAAGAGGGCTTTAAAACCCACTTTGTAGAAGTCGCGTCCCAAATAGACAACTGGTAAGGTCAGCAACAACTGAATGACCGCAAAATTCATGGCATTGGTCATTGGATTCAAGAATTCAGGTAAGGGTAAACCGCCAAAGGGTAGCATGGGACCCATTGCTATATAAAGTAAAGGCACAGTAAATATGGTAGACCACAAAAAGCGACGCCATAAAGCTTGGATATGGGCGCTTTGACGCTCAGCTTGACTAGGCCCCTCCTGTTCACTGGTTCCTAATTTAGCTTGGTAGCCCGTATCTTCAACTGTACGGACAATATCAGAAACATTTAAGGCCGCCTCATCAAAGGTTACTGTCATTTTTTCAGTGGCTAAATTTACATTCACCGAGGAAACAGCAGCTAATTTACTTACCGATTTCTCAATGGCTTGGGCACAAGACGCGCAGGTCATCCCTTCAATTTCAAAGCTAGTCACCGATAAATTCTTCACCGCCTTATAACCTGCATTCTCAACTGCCTGAGTGATATCAGCCTCTGAAACTTGTTGGTTGTCATAAGTAACCGTTAACTTTTCAGTTGCCAAGTTCACATTCGCAGCATCCATGCCCGTTAACTTGGCGACCGATTTCTCGACCGCTTGCGCACAGGATGCACAAGTCATGCCTTCAATTGTATAAGTATCTTTCATTATAGATTCTCCTTTAGACGAAAATTATTGCGGGTTGGCTGTATAGCCCGCTTCCGCAACAGCAGCCACAATGGCCGCACTATCTACTACTTGATCATCAAATCGGACCGTTAGAACGTTACTTTCAACCGGTACATCCGCCACTTCAACACCTTTTAAGCCAGTTACTTCCTTTTCAATACGCGCCTTGCAGTGGGCACACGACATATCTGGAATTAAATAAGTTTTCGTATTCATGTTAAATCGCGCCTTGTTTATGTATGTGTTTCATTTGTTTACATTTGTAATCTTAATAAACTAAATATACCTCGACTGATTACACTTGTCAACGATAAAGTCAACATTTTTTAATTTCCTGAAATAATGAAGGCTAACTAGCTCATATAGTGAATTTTTTATCATCAATTTGACTCATCTAAAACTACTCCTACTAATGCTTGATTTCCCTCCTAGTTTCGTAAGTGCAAATCATTTCAATTTCATCTAAACTTTGATAATTACTTAAAAGAAAAAAGCAGGACTATCAAAGCCCCGCTTGTGAATATCTTATAAATGTTGTATCTAATTAGCTATTCCAGATATCGTCTAAAATGTTTGTTTGCGTACGGTCTGGACCCACAGAGAATGTCGCAATATTTACACCAACTAATTCCGATACACGTTCAACATATTGACGTGCGTTTGCTGGTAATTCTTCTAAAGATTTACAAGCAGTAATATCTTCAGACCAACCTGGTAACTCTTCATAAACTGGTGTACATTCAGCTAATTGTTGCAAACTAGCTGGATAATGTTCAATACGTGTACCATCTGCTGTTTCATAGGCAACGCAAATTTTTACAGTTTCTAACCCTGACAATACATCAATTGAATTCAATGATAAATCAGTTAATCCAGAGATACGCTTAGAGTGACGCATCACAACAGAGTCGAACCAACCCACACGGCGTGGACGGCCAGTAGTTGTACCAAATTCGCGCCCAACTTCTCTGATTTGATCACCAACTGCATCAAATAATTCAGTTGGGAAGGCACCTTCACCAACACGAGAAGTATAAGCTTTCGCTACACCCACAACTTTATTAAAGCGTGTTGGTCCAACACCAGTACCAACTGTCGCACCACCTGAAACTGGATTAGATGAAGTAACGTAAGGGTATGTCCCTTGGTCAATATCCAACAGGTTTCCTTGAGCACCTTCAAATAACACATTTTCGCCGCGATCTAAGAAGTCATTAATAATCACTGAAGTGTCTGCTACATAACCTTTGATTTCTTGGCCATAAGCGTAGTATTCGGCATAGACTTCTTCAAAGTCTAAAGGTTGACCGCCATAGATTTTGGTAATAATTTGATTATTATAATCAAGATTGGCTTTTAACTTCGTTGCAAAAGTATCTTTTTCCAATAAGTCACACATACGAATACCGCTACGGCTAGCTTTTTCAGTATAAGCTGGTCCAATACCTTTAATTGTTGTACCAATCTTGTCGTCGCCCTTAGCTTCTTCTTGAAGACGGTCCAACTCAATATGATAAGGTAAAATCACATGGGCACGATCTGAAATACGTAAGCCGCTCACATCAATGCCATGGTCCTTTAGGTAATTCAATTCTTTAATCAATGCTTTCGGGTTTACAACAACGCCGTTTCCGATGACAGATAACTTCTCAGATGAAAAGATACCTGATGGAATTAAGTGTAATGCGTACTTGGTGCCGTCAAATTGAATCGTGTGACCTGCGTTGTCCCCACCTTGGTAACGTACGATCACAGATGCATCTTTGGCTAGGAAATCGGTAATTTTACCTTTACCTTCGTCTCCCCACTGTGTACCTACTACGACAATCCCTGACATAAATGATTTTCCTCTCTGTTATGCAAACATTTCGTCATCAGTTCTAAAACTCACTGATGAGAATTTGTTAAATTCTTTTGTAAAAATAAGTTTCACTGTTCCACGCGCACCGGACCGGTTTTTCTCGATAATAACCTCTACGATATTATCTTCCAATCTCGGTTCGCTACCACCATCATCATCTTCGCCCTCGCCACGTTCGTAATAATCATCACGATATAGGAAGGCGACGATATCCGCATCCTGCTCAATCGATCCCGACTCACGAATGTCAGAAAGGACGGGACGTTTATCCTGTCGCTGTTCCACACCACGTGATAACTGAGATAAGGCGATTACAGGTACGTGTAATTCTTTGGCGATTTTCTTTAATTGTCGCGAAATATCAGATACTTCCTGTTGTCTGTTTTCATTTCGTTTACCAGACCCCTCAATTAATTGAAGGTAGTCTATCACAATTAAGTCTAGCCGCCCCCGTTCTTTAAGTAGACGCCTACTCTTAGAACGGATTTCGGTTACCCTAATACCTGGTGTATCATCAATATAAATATCCGCTTCTGATAGCGCCCCTGAAGCAACGATCAAATCTGACCATTCATCTTCAGTTAATTGTCCAGTCCTTAAATGACCCGCATTTATACTACCTTCCGCACAAATCATACGATTTACCAGGGATCCAGCCCCCATCTCCAAAGAAAAGACTGCGACAACACCATCTTGCTTAGTCGCCACATTCTGTGCGATATTCAAAGCAAAGGCTGTCTTACCAACGGCCGGACGTGCTGCCAGAATAATCAACTCTTCTGGTTGCAACCCGGCTGTCATCGCATCTAGATCAGGGTAACCAGTTGGAATACCAGTTACATCCTGACCATTTTTAGATAAATCATCTAAATTTTGCATAGACTCGAACACGACATCTCGAATATGGATAAACCCATTTCGATTTCGGTTCTCTGCTACGTTTAAAATAGACTTCTCAGCCTCATCTAAAATGACAGATACTGACTCTTCTTGCTCAAAACTCTCGCGGGCAATCTTATTAGAAGCTTGAATCAGCTTTCTCAATAAAGACTTCTCTTCAACTATGCGGGCATAGTATTCCGCGTTCGCTGCAGTCGGCGTATCATTTGCCAATTGGAAAATATACTCATAGCCGCCAACATTCTCAAGCATATGCATGTTATTTAATTTTTGTTGAACCGTCAACGCATCAATAGCCTCATCATCCCGGTTCAGTTCTTCCATCGCTTCAAAAATAAGTTGGTTTGCACGACTATAAAAATCATCGGCAGAAACATACTCCAGCACTGAAATGAACACATCGGAATCAAGTAAGATGGCACCGAGCACAGCTTGCTCAGCCTCTATACTTTGAGGCGGTGTTGTATGATCTAAATTCTCCGCCAAATCAGCACCTCCATCACCTAACTATTATACTAAAAAACATAAGCACATTGATATAAAAATTGAATAAAATAGGAGGCCAGGAATCCATCCTAGCCTCCAATATATAGGTAGACTAGCCCTATTCTTCGACGATATGTACGCGAATAGTAGCTTCAACCTCATGATGCAATTTTACTGGTACATTTGTGTAACCAAATGAACGGATTGGTTCGTCCAAGTCCATTTTGCGTTTATCTAATTTAATACCGTATTGTTTCAACATAGCAGTAGCAATTTGTTTAGATGGGACTGAACCGAATAAACGGCCATCTTCTCCACCCTTAGCTTTAATCGTTACAACTGTTTTTTCGTCTTCGATTTTCGCTTTTAAATCTTTTGCTTCTTGTAATTTTTCTTGCGCTTGCTTCTCGTTGGCTTTTTCTTTACCACGTTGCGCAGAAACAGCACTTGCTGTGGCTTCTTTAGCTAAACCTTTTTTCAATAAAAAGTTTTGTGCATAGCCATTAGGGACTTCTTTTACTTGACCCTTTTTACCTTGATTTTTAACATCTTGTAGAAAAATAACCTTCATAATTATTCATCCTCCTCATCTTTATCCATAATAACAGATTTTAACATGTCTACTGCTTCAGAGACAGTCACATCTGAAATTTGTGTAGCAGCATTCGATAAATGACCACCGCCACCTAACTCTTCCATTGTACGTTGAACATTAATCGTTCCAAGACTACGTGCAGAAATACCTACACGACCATCTTCTCTTAAGTAAACCACAAAAGACGCATCCACATTACGCATAGATAACAAAGTATCCGCTGCTTGAGCAGCCGTAACTGAGTCATAGACATCGTCATCTCCACCACTAGCAATACCCAGATTGCCAGAAATCAATTCAACATTTTCAATTAATTGATTACGTTTAATATAGTCCGTTAAGTCCTCTTTCAATAGGTTTTGAATCATAAATGAATCAGCACCTACAGATTTTAAGTAACTAGCCGCATCAAAAGTTCTTGACCCTGTACGGAGAGAGAAATTTCGTGTATCCACAATCATACCCGCTAACATAGCAGTTGCTTCAATTCGTTTGATTGGTTCACTTTCTTGATTTTGATACTCGAAAAACTCTGTAATTAACTCACTTGCAGAAGAAGCATAAGGCTCAATATATTCTAACAATACATTATCCGGCACTTCTTCACCCTTACGGTGGTGGTCAATAATAATAACAGGTCTATTCGGTGTAATCAAGTCTGGTGCAATGGTAATTGACGGACGATGCACATCCACCAAGAATAATAATGAATCCTGTGCCATCAACTCTTCTGCCTGTTCAGGCGAGATGATTGACTCCGCAATTGATTCATCTTTACGAAGTTCTACCAATAAACGTTCAATATCATCATTAATACGACTTTCATCGATAATCACATAACAAATTTGATTATTCATTTGAGCAATACGACGAATACCCAAGCAGGCACCAACAGCATCCATATCTGGGTAATCATGCCCCATAACGAATACGGAAGATGTATTTTGAATCATTGTTGAAATAGTATTGGCGATTTGACGTGAACGCACACGTGTACGTTTCTCCATCGGGTTCGTCTTACCACCATAATAACGCGCTTTTTGATTTTTAGTACGGACAACGACTTGGTCACCCCCACGACTTTGCGCAAGGTCCAAGTTTGACTGTGCTTGGTCAGAAATATCATCCACATCAATAACATCATCTTTCTCTTGGTATGAGATCCCCATAGAAATTGTTAATGGCGTATTAGCCTTTGATGTCTTCTCACGAAGGTTATCAACGACCACAAACTTGTTCTCTTCCATTCGAGACAACTGACCATAAGTTGATACCAGTAAGAAATGATCATCATCCAAACGTTTAATGTAAGAATCATAGTTTTTAGCCCACTTAGACAAGTCACTCGTTACCAAGTTGTCAATCGTAGATTTTCTTCTATCATTCATTGAAGATACCGTTTCATCATAATTATCGATCACAATATGACCAATGACAATACGCCCAAGGTCAGCATTCTCAGCAATAACCCCGTACTTGGTTGCATCAATAAAGTACATAGCATGCTCATCCCTTAAATAAGTGACCTCGAAATGTGCATTCTTCCACTGAAATCGTTTAGATTTCAATGACGGGTCTTCCTGAAATTCCTTGTACAATTCAAAAATCTCTTCATCTAAATCATTTATATTTAAGCCAATGATTTCCTTCTGGTAGAAGTACTTTTGTAAAAAGGGATTTACCCATTCAATTGTTGGGTCATTTTCATCGAAGACAATAATACCGATAGGCATCTTCAATAAAATTTCACTTTGCACAGATTTAATCTGGTTACCTAATCCTAATATATATTCACTCAAAGCGGTTAACATCTGGACCAAAGCAAAACCAAGCAAACCTATCACAACAACAATCAAACTAACAATTACAAAACCCATTTGTAAACTAACTGTTGCACTAAGACCAATCACGATAATCAATAATAATAGCGCAATAATAAGTGGCCATATAATTGCCGACTTCAATAAGAAAGAAGGAATTTTAGACTGCCAATTCTCTCTTTTCATAATAATCTCCTTTAGGTCAAAATTCGATATTTTAACATATACCATTTTAACACAATCTTAAAAAACAATCATTTTTATATATTTTAAGTTTTTACAAACATATGTTCTTATATATTGTTTCACGTGAAACAATCAAATAATATCTAATCATAATGGAACTATTGAGTTCTGAATGAAAAATTGTAATATGTCCATATTCTATAAAAATCCTATGTCTTATAAAATTAATCTAAAACTCTATTGTCTATGCATTTTGAAAATAGATAAGCACCTACAGTAGATTTGATGTTGTTTCTGGGAGCGAAATATGAATGTTTTATCACAATAAGTAAGTAGAAAAGAAATATAGCTCCCCTTTAAGTCGCTACCATCATGTCTTATTAATAATATCAAAGTCAAAACTTCTTTAAGAATACTCCATATGAAGATTTCACGTGAAACATTCATATAAATATCGCGAATCCTCAAGATTGCTTGTTTTATAATGTTTATTCTTTCCAATACGGAAATCTTCTCACAGTCCACTAATAAATACTTCTAATGATGACATATGTCATTCTATTAACTCCCCTTAGCTTTAACTTATCCGCATAGCAAGTTTTCCTAAAGTGAATTGATTTTTATACCGTCCTATCCACTCTCACTAGAAGCTATTTATTCATCGCACATCAAAGTGATGAATGAAAGTAACTATCCAGTAGCTGGTTGCAAATTAGAATGTGTGGAGTCAAATCTTTCTTTTTCATCATTACCTGCATTCATTATTTATTAGCTATACCAACTATCATTGATAACATAAGAAAAAGAGGGATACAAATTTGTAAATCTTTGTAATAATCATAGGCTTCTGCTGATAGTTTAGTTTATTAGTACCGTAATAGTTTAATGATTAACTAACGGATATCATTACAATTAAATGAATGCAATACTACATAGAATCTCTCATTGTTACTATGAATGGATATTGGAATAACCCGACTATGAATGATGTTTCACGTGAAACATCATCAAGATCAAATTGACTTTAAGTTTATTGAAGTAGCTGCTATATGATCTTAAATCAACAGAGCACACCATATGATTAGTCAATTCTATGTTAATTAGAAATCTAACTTACAAGCTATTGGGTACTACTAATTACTCAACACATCAATACATCAACACATCAACACATGGCATTATCTATTAAATCTAAAATTAATTGAAGTTACTTGTGGTTTACTACTATAGAATTTTTTTAATATAGCCCGCCCCCGCCGCCTGCTGCGCATCTAAAAAATAAGTATTTATATCACAGAAAACTCGATATACTGCATTAATCTTTTACCACTATTATTGACATATCATTACCATTACCATTACCTTTTCCTATATATAAGTCCTATTAATCTTAAAAAAACTTCTATTTACATCAGAATAATACTAATAAATTTTTTTTGGACGATTGTTTCACGTGAAACATACGAAAATAGGATAATTTTATCAGTGTTTATAAAAAAACTTTTTTAAAGTAAACATAGTGAATAACTATAAAACATTGTAATTTATAAACTAAAAAACTATAGCATCAGCCACGAGTGACTAATAATTAATTCAAATTTATCTAATATTGACTTAGTACGGTGAGAACTAATACTTTTTCTCTTTAAACATGATTTGGAAAGAAATACCCAGCTAGAATTAGTCTGTTTGTATAAGGATTATAAGCCTAAGGCATTTAATTTTTGCCACGCATAGAGGGATAATTAATACTAAAGCGGAATGTTTCACGTGAAACATTCCGCTACCTTATTAAAAAAACCTAGTTAAAGTTAACTCAACATCTAAAATAATATAAGTCATTCTATAATCACAGAAACTGTTGTCACTAATTATAGTAGACGATCTGTTTTACTTTTAACAGGTATATGGAATGATGATTTTCGTAACCGATACTCTAAAAATTGTCTAAAATAAGCTTTATTAATAAGATATTGGCCAAAAAAAGTCAAATTCTCATACAATAACCTTTTATTGGACAAGACTTTAATCAATCAAACTATATAAGAAGAATACACTAAATAACGCCTTCCTAACTCTTATCTGCTGCTGAAAATTACCAATTAAGTAGAGATAGGAACAAGATAAGCACGTAAGAAGGGTGCTTATTCATACAGTTCCAAGTGAAAGCTCATCAAAACTAACCGTCTGGTAATTTACTAACTTTCTTCTTCTACTTTTCTTAGTTATATCCATACATCTCTTAGTTATTCACTTGTTTCAAGTGTAACTAACACATTACCTATCTAAATTATCCTATTAGCCTGTTATATCTATATCTAAGCCATCTGAATGCTTTCTTGATGTTTTTGCAACCTCATTTGCTTGTGAAATTTTACATCAATATTCACTTGAAAAGAGATACTCCTCATTCTTTTCTACTTTTGCTGCTTTGAATATATCTCTTTATTTTTAACGACTTATTACCATCTTATTGGATCGATTATCTTTTATCTACTTTTTATCTCTCCCACCCTATTTTTTTCACATAAAGCCACTAGCAATCCATATTCATTTTTTAAAAATTGCAATCTTTTCACCTAAAATTCCTTCACTGTACTACAACAATTAGTAATTGTATATGTTATATATCCTTACATGACATAGGCTATTTTTGCTTCTTATTTCGTTTTCAAATACTTATATACCATCAATTTATTGACACCAATATCCAGCTATTTTAACAACAGTTTTCATGTGAAACAGCCATTTTATTAAAAATTATTGGTTAGAATCTACCTATCTCCACATGTGGATAAGTCATTTATACTCAGGAATCTAATCAACTTTTTATTTTTATCCACAAGATAATTGCGTACAGCACCAGGATAATTCGAACGTTTTTTCGACTTAGTCACAGACTTATCCACAAACGCATTTTTCCTATTTTGAATTTTATTTTCAAGCTGCTTAATTCACTTCTCTTCCTATTATTATTAAAACAATAAGAAGTAATATTAAAAACAATTAAGAAAAATGTTACGAAATTATGAACAAAAATCTATTTTTCCTTGAAATTTTAATCTAGTTCATGTAAAGTATTTAAAAATCAAAATGATTAGAATTAAATTAAAGAATTTACTGAAATATCATTTTTTAAGGAGCTGAAACCATGTCCTCTAACCAGGTATTATTAGAAATTAATCATTTACATACAGGATTTCGTTTTGGCGATGAGTACTTTAATGCTGTCGATGATGTCACTTTGACTTTGAATGAGAATGAAGTCCTTGCTATCGTAGGGGAGTCAGGGTCTGGTAAAAGTACTTTAGCTACCTCGATTGTTGGCTTACATAATCGAGCGAATACGCAAATCCAGGGAGAGATTCTCTATAGAGGGGATAATCTTTTAGAAAATACTGAAGCGCAATTTAATAAAATCAGGGGAAATGATATTGGGATGATTTTCCAGGATCCTTTAGGTTCTTTAAACCCCTTGATGACAATACAAGATCAAATTGAAGAAACATTATTGTATCATTCAGATTTATCCAAATCTCAACGTCTTGCAAGGGTGGAGGAGCTATTAACACAGGTTCAAATTCCTCATCCAAAACGTGTGATGAAACAATATCCGCATGAATTGTCTGGTGGTATGCGTCAACGGGTAGTGATTGCTATTGCTTTAGCAAACAAGCCTGCCATTATTATTGCTGATGAGCCGACTACTGCCTTAGATGTGACTGTGCAAGCGCAAATCTTAGATTTAATGAACGATATTCAAGATGAGACGGGATCTGGCATCCTATTAATCACCCATGATTTAGGGGTAGTTGCACAAACGGCAGATAAGGTAGCCGTGATGTATGCCGGAGAGGTAGTTGAGATTGCTGATGTGGGTGAACTATTTAATAATCCAAAACATCCTTACACGCGATCACTGTTAAATTCAGTGCCACACGAACTTGAAAATGAAGAAGATGAACTTCATGTTATTCAAGGGACTGTGCCTTCACTGCAAAACCTGCCAAGAAATGGTTGCCGTTTTGCCAGTCGTATTCCATGGATTGATGATAGTGAGCATGAAGAAAAACCGACCATGCATCAGCTGGCCCCTAATCATTTCGTGAAATGTACTTGTTGGCAGCATTTCGATTTCCCTGAGGAAGAGGATGTTGCGGACTTGAAGGAAGGGGTCGAGTAATGGGATTTATTGAAGTAAAAGATTTGAAAGTACATTATCCTATTCGCGGCGGATTCTTTAATACGGTACAGGACAATGTGCTTGCCGTGGATGGTGTTGATTTAGAAATTGAAAGCGGCAAAACTTACGGCCTAGTTGGTGAATCAGGTTCTGGTAAGACGACTATCGGCCGTGCCATTATCGGTTTGGAGAAAGCGACTGCTGGACAAATTTTATATGAAGCAACCGATGTCACCAATAAAGCGCGGAAGCGGTCTGGTAAATACGGCGAATATAACCGGAATGTTCAGATGATTTTTCAAGATTCGACTATGTCTTTGAATCCGAAGAAACGGATTTTAGATGTGATTGCTGAACCAATTCGCAATTATTATCAATATTCTGAAAAAGAAGTGAAGCATCGGGTAATCGAGCTGTTAGAGATTGTTGGTTTGAATGAAGATACAATCTATAAGTATCCGCATGAATTCTCGGGTGGTCAACGGCAACGTTTAGGGGTTGCTCGGGCAGTAGCCAGTAACCCTAAACTGATTATTGCCGATGAACCCACTTCAGCCCTTGATTTATCGGTTCAAGCGCAGGTTTTAAACTTTATGAAGCAAATTCAAAGTGAATATAACTTGAGTTACTTGTTCATTTCCCATGATTTAGGGGTTGTGGAACATATGGCAGACGAAATTGCTATTATGCATAAAGGACGATTTGTTGAGCGTGGTTCCAAGAAAGAAATCTTCAATAACCCGCAACATATTTATACTAAACGGTTATTGGCTGCAATTCCTGAAATGGATCCAAATAAACGGGCTGAGATTAAAGCACGACGTCAGCAAATTGATGCTGAGTATCAAAAGACGTCTAACATTTATTATGATGAAAATAATCGTGTTTATGATTTATCTCCATTCTCAGAAAATCATGATGTTGCCTTTGATCAATCATTGAAAGGGGGCAATTAATATGTGGAAAACAATATTTAGAAGAGTTCTGTTGATGCTACCGCAAATTTTAATTTTGAGTATCTTAGTATTCGCGGTAGCTAGGTTGATGCCTGGTGACCCATTTACAGGGCTTATCACACCAGAAACTGATCCTTCAACGATTGAAGCCTTGCGTGAACGAGCTGGTTTGAATGAACCGATTATCGTCCAATATTTGAATTGGTTGAAGAATGCCTTTCAGGGTGACTTTGGGATGTCTTATACCTATAAAGTGCCTGTATCCACTTTAATTGGTGGACGGGCGGTTAATACGATCTTCCTATCATTACTCACTTTGATTTTTACCTACTTAATTGCCATACCGCTTGGGATTTTATCAGGTCGTCATAATAATTCTTCTTTCGATAAAGGGGTCGTATTATACAACTTCATTTCCTATGCAATTCCAACTTTCGTACTTGCTTTACTAATGGTTTGGCTATTCGGGTATGAGTTGCAGTGGTTCCCAACAAATGGATCAGTATCTACCGGATTAGATGCCGGTACACCTGCTTATTATTGGGACCGGTTCTACCATATGTTACTACCGGCAATTACCTACGCCTTGCTTGGTACAACAGGGATCATCCAGTATTTACGGAGTGAGGTAATTGATGCAAAACAGCAAGACTATGTGAAGACGGCTCGGTCTAAAGGGGTACCTGAGAATGTGGTGTATAACCGTCACATTTTTAGAAACTCGCTATTACCAGTGGCTTCAACATTTGGTTATGAAATTACTGGTTTAATCGGGGGTTCAGTATTTATTGAACAAATCTTCGCTTATCCTGGTATGGGTCAACTATTTATTCAATCGATTAATAGTCGTGACTATTCGGTCATTACTGCCCTGGTATTGATATTTGGTATTTCAACAATTCTAGGTACGCTACTTTCTGACATTATTATGACGATTGTAGATCCTCGTATTCGAATTGATTAGGGAAGGGGTGATGACGAATGGAAAATTATAAAAAAACAACTGGGCAAGATGCGATTGCACAAGAATTAGCTAGTGCACCGCCAACTGGTTTGCGCGTAATTTGGCGTGAATTTTTAAAAGATAAGCTAGCACTATTTAGTTTAATCTTATTTATCCTAATTATTCTTGGGGTATTCATTGGGGCAATTGTCATCGACCAAGATGAAGTATTGCGAATATCTCTATTAGATTCCTATTTGCCACCTAATGATGAATTTATCTTAGGAACTGATTCCGGTGGTCGTTCTATTTTTGGCCAACTGATTATAGGTGCTAGAAACTCCATTACAATTGGTTTTACCATTACGGCACTTACCAGTATTGTTGGGATTACGATTGGTTTGGTTGCTGGTTACTATGGCGGTATTATTGATAATTTCTTGATGCGGATCATTGATTTTATCATGTTACTTCCAACAACTATGTTGATCATCGTATTTATCACACTGGTTTCAGACTATAATGTGTGGACCTTTATCCTCATCATGAGTGCCTTCTATTGGGTAGGGCAAGCGCGGTTAATCCGTAGTAAAGCCTTATCTGAGAGTCGAAGAGATTATATCTCAGCATCAAGAACGATGGGGACACCAACTTACAAGATATTATTTAGGGAAATTCTCCCGAATTTAAGCTCTCTGATCATCGTAAATGTCACTTTGAACTTTGCCGCAAATATCGGTATTGAAACTGGGTTAAGTTATCTAGGATTTGGGTTACCTACTTCCACACCTAGTTTAGGGACATTGGTCAGCTATGCTCAGTCACCAGATATTCTGGAAAATAAGACTTGGGTATGGCTACCTGCATCACTACTGATTTTAGTATTGATGCTTTGCATTAACTATGTGGGTCAAGCTTTAAAACGATCTGCAGATGCAAAACAACGTTTAGGGTAATTATATTTTTTAAAATTACAACATCACAATTTAGTTTAGGAGGAAAGTGTATGAAGAAATGGTATAAGTTATTGGGTTTAACAGCTGCTGCAAGTTTGGCTTTGGTGGCGTGTGGTAACAATGATAGTGACAGTGAAACTGCAGATTCATCTTCTAGTAGCGAAAGTGGTGAGGTAGTTGCACCAGAACTAGCGACTACAGTTGATAATGAAGGTGAAGCAATTGATGGTGGTACCTTACAAGTTGGTTTAGTAACGGACTCACCTTTCCAAGGTATTTTCTCTTGGGAGTTTTATGAAGATAATTATGATGCAGAAATCATGCAGTTTGGTTTTGATTCATTATTTGGCACTGATGATGACTTCCAAATTGACGACTCCGGTAAAGCCACGTTAGCATTAGATCAAGAAAATAATAAAGCAACAATTACCTTAAAAGAAGGTTTGAAATGGTCTGATGGTGAACCATTAACTGCCGAAGATGTTATCTATTCTTACGAGGTAATCGGTCACCCAGACTACACTGGTATTCGTTATGATGGTACCTTCCAAAACGTAGTCGGTATGGAAGAATACCATAGTGGGGAAGCTGATACGATTTCTGGTATCACACAAGTTGATGATGTCACTGTTGAAATCGAATTCCAAGAAGTAAGCCCTTCAATGCTTCAAGCAGGTGGGGGTGTTTGGTCATACGCAATGCCTAAACATTATTTAGAAGATGTTCCAGTAGCTGAATTAGCTTCATCTGAGAAAATCCGTTCAACACCAGTTGGTGACGGTCCTTTCCGTATTACTAAAGTAACACCAGGAGAGTCCGTTGAATATGAAGCCAATGAATACTACTGGCAAGGTGAACCTAAGTTAGACAATGTTGTCGTTGAAGTAGTGCCTTCAAGTTCGGTTGTACCAGCTTTAGAAAATGGGAAATATGACGTTGCTTTAAGTATGCCAACTGATTTATATGAAAGTTATGCAGAATTACCTGGTTATACATTACTCGGTCGCGAACAATTATCTTATACATATATTGGATTTAAGTTGGGTAAATGGGACTCTGAAGCCGGTGAGGTTGTGTATGATGAAGATGCCAAAATGGCTGATAAATCCCTTCGTCAAGCAATGGGGTATGCTATTGATAACGATGCTGTAGCACAACGATTCTATAATGGTCTACGTTCCAATGCAAATACCGTTATTCCACCTGTATTTGGTAGCTTTGGGGCAACAACTGAAGAAGTACCTGGCTATAGCTACGATCCTGATAAAGCTAACCAACTATTAGATGATGCTGGCTACGTAGATACAGATAACGATGGTATTCGTGAAGATCCAGATGGTGAACCATTACAAATTAACTTTGCCTCTATGGAAGGTGGAGAAACGGCTGAGCCGATTGCACAATACTATATCCAAGCTTGGAATGAAGTTGGATTAGATGTCCAATTAACAGATGGTCGTTTACTAGAATTCAACAGTTTCTATGACCGTATTGAAGCAGATGATGAAAATATCGATATCTATCAAGCTGCTTGGGGTACAGGTACTGACCCAGCACCAAACGGTTTATACGCGCGTAATGCTGCCTTTAACTATACACGTTGGGCAACTGAAGAGAATGACCAATTCATGGCTGACTTTACAAGTGCAGAAGCCTTTGACGAAGAATTCCAACGTAATACCTTTGTTGAGTGGCAAAAATACTTCTCTGAAGAAGCACCAGTTATTCCAACATTATTCCGTCAACAAGTTATGCCTATTAACAACCGCGTAAAACACTTTGACTACGCGCATAACCCAGCGGATGACTTCGGATGGCACACAGTTGAAGTAACAGCTGATGCACCCGTATCAGAATAAAGTAATTTCAACTAGATCTTACAACCACTTTTAGATAGTGATTAGGCGTATGTGGCGTGGCCATATACGCCTTTTTATTAAATAATTTTAATTTATTTACATTTTTATTAGATTTTTTTCATTTTACCTATTGCAATCATTATTATTTTAGGTTATATTAAATTCACATTAGAAAACGAAAGAGGTAGTCTCATGAAAAAGACAGCACAAGTGGTCATTATTATTAATAAACAGGACTTTACGAATTAGTGTTTTTCACTAATAACAAATCGTAAGTCCTATTCGTGCTTGTTAACGCTGAATGGGACTTAGGCCTCCCACCAGCGCGTGGGGGGCCTTTTCTTTTGCTAATAAATTGCTGATATTGTTACTTAGAAATTAAACTTAAAGGAGTTGCTCTATATGACTGACAAATTAAACTGGGATGAATTAGATTTTTCTTATACGGAAGTACCATACCGCTGGCGTGCATACTGGAAAGATGGCGAATGGTATAAAGCAGGATTAGAAACAGATCCTCAATTACCCATTCGTGAAGCTGCTCCAATCGTCAACTACGGCCAAGGGGTATTCGAAGGTAATAAAGCTTATGGTACAAAAGATGGCAAGATTGTTTTATTCCGTCCAGATGAATTTGGTGAACGTTTAAACCGTGGTGCTCGTCGTATGGCGATGCCAGAAGTACCAGTTGAAGAATTTGTCCGTGCTTGTAAGGAAGTTATTAAAGCTAACCGTGACTATGTGCCACCATACGGCCACAACGGTGCTGCAATGTTTATCCGTCCTATGTTATTAGGTATCGGTGACCACGTACAAGTATCAGCAGCTGAAGAATACTTATTTACAATCTACGTAACACCAGTTGGTCCATTATACAAAGGTGGTTTAGCACCACATAACTACATCATCGACCACGAACATGACCGTGTAGCAGCTGATGGTACTGGTAACATCAAAGCAACAGCTAACTATGCATCAACATTAGCAACAGCTAAACGTATTCAAGAATCTGGTTACGATGACGTATTATACTTAGACCCAGCAACACATACTAAAGTAGATGAATTCTCATCAGCAAACTTCTTTGCTATCGAGAAAGATACAAACAAATTTGTAACACCTAAATCAGATACAGTATTACCATCAATCACTAAAAAATCATTGTTATGGTTAGCGGAACACCGTTTAGGATTAGAAGTTGAAGTTGGTGACATCAAAGTGGACGAATTTGACAAATATTCTGAAGCAGGAGCTATGGGTAACGCGGCTGTTATCTCTCCAGCTGGTTCTGTAACATACAAAGACAACCGTCACGTATTCTTCTCAGAAACTGAGGTTGGTCCAGTATCACAAAAATTATACAAAGAATTAACGGGTATCCAATTTGGTGAGTTAGAAGCGCCTGAAGGATGGATCGTAGACGTTGATGAAGATTAATCATTTTGCAAAAAGCCTTTTAAACCAAGCATAAATTAGTTTAAAAGGCTGATTATGAAGAAAGAAGGAAAATAAATATGTCTCTATCAGTAAACCTACCAAATTTAACAATTGGTGTTGATGCCTTTGATGCAATTGATGAATATTGTAGTCAATTTGGTACAACCGTCGCGATTCTAGGTGGTGAAAAAGCCTTGGCAGCTAGTAAGGAACGCTTAACTGCTGCCCTAGAAAAATCATCATTAGAAGTGGCTACCGTGCAAGTCTACGGTAAGGAAGCATCTTATACCAACGTTGAGAAAATGAAAGCGATCAAAGAAGTGCAAGATGCGGATATGATCTTTGCAGTTGGTGGGGGACGCGCGATTGATACAATTAAGGTAGTAGCTCGTGACTTAGACAAACCATTATTCAGTATCCCAACTCTAGCTTCCGTTTCTGCGCCAACTTCGTCAGTATGTGTTATGTATCATGATAACCATGAGATGGCTGGTTTAGCTTACCGTAAAGCACCAGCTGACCATACCTTCATCGATACACAAATCATCGCTGAGGCGCCTGTTGAATATTTATGGGCTGGTATTGGTGACTGTATGTCTAAAGAAGTAGAGACTAGTTTTTCTTCACGTGGCAGAGACCTAAGCTTTGAAAATCGTTTAGGGGTAAATATTGTCAAAGGTACGAATGATAAATTGATGGCTGTTGGTGCTAAAGCTTTAGAAGCTGTACGTAACCAAGAAGCAAACCAGGCCTTAGAAGATGTGGTCCTAGAAATTATCGGTGCATCAGCTTATGCGTCTGTATTAGTTGAGAATGACATCAACTCAAACATGGCACATGCCTACTACTATGGCTATACTGTTCTGCCACAAGCCCATGAACACTTACACGGTGAGGTAGTTTCATATGGTATCTTGTTATTACTAACAATGGACCATCAATTTGAATACCGTGACCGTATGAAAGCATTCATGGAATCAATTAAATTGCCAACTAAATTGGCAGCTCAAGGGGTAACAACGCAAGAAGATATCGACAAATTAGTTGATAAAGCGATGACTATGGATGATTTAACATTCTCTCCATATACCATTACCCGTGAGAAATTTGAACAAGCAATTAGAGATGTTGAAGCGCTAGACTGATCCGATTTTCCTCCTTAGAACATGAGATTAAACAAGTAATCAACATACTTAACATAGGAATTCTCCTACCAACGAGTTGTGACTAGTGTCACAGCTCGTTTTGCTTTATCATATGATGTGTAAGCGCATTCTAAATTGTACACTAAAGGAGTTTATATATGAAAATTGAACACGTTGCTTTATGGGTGACTGACTTAGAACTTGTCAAAGCTTTTTATGAAAAATACTTTGAGGCCGAAGCAGGTGACCGCTACCATAATCCTAAAACACGTTTTTCATCATACTTTTTAAGCTTTGATGAGGGCAGTCGCCTAGAATTAACCAATAAAAAGCATTTAAGCCCCCGTATTGCTGATGCTTTAGGTTACGGACACATTGCCCTAGCAGTAGGCGATAAAGAGGCTGTAGACGGAAAAACAGCTCAATTAGTCGCAGATGGGTTCCCACTTTTTTCTGGTCCACGAACAACCGGTGACGGCTACTATGAATCAGTAGTCCAAGACCCAGAGGGTAATCTAGTCGAAATTACGACGAATTAAGTCGATTTAAGCGAAGAAAAAAACCATTTCACCAGAAGGCGAAATGGTTTTTTTGATTAGTATTAGTCTGCTGTAGTAAATGGAATTAAAGCCATAATACGAGCGCGTTTAATACCAGCTGTTAAAGTACGTTGGTGTTTTGCACATGTACCAGTTACACGACGAGGTAAGATTTTACCTTTTTCAGAAATATAACGTTTTAATAAATCTGTGTCTTTGTAATCTACATGATCAATGTGGTTAGCGCAGAAGAAACATACTTTTTTACGTCTACGACCACCGCGGCGTTGTGCTGCCATATTTTTTACCTCCCTCACTTATACCATTAGAATGGTAAGTCATCATCGGTAACATTGATTGAACCAGAACCATCATTAGATGATGGGAATGGGTTATCGTTACCATTGTTAAATGAAGAGGAGTTTTGATTAAAGCTGCTTCCACCAAATGGATCAGCATTTTGATTGTCATAGCTGTTGTTGTTTGCGTTATTGTTATTAAATCCACCAAAACCACTGTTATTGTTATTATCAGAGGCAGGGCGACTTTCAGTAACTGATTTTGATTCTAATAAACTAAAGTTATCAACCAAAATCTCAGTAACGTATACACGTTGTCCTTGGTTATTCTCGTAGTTTCGAGTTTGGATGCTGCCTTCAACACCTACTAATGAACCTTTACGGGTAAAACGCGCAAAATTCTCTGCTGCTTTACGCCAGATAACACAGTTAATAAAATCTGTCTCACGTTCACCTTGGGCATTTTTAAAGTTTCTTTCAACGGCAACGCTAAAAGATCCAACGGCAACGCCACTTTGCGTATAACGCACATCGACGTCACGAGTTAAACGGCCGACCAGTACAACATTATTAATCATGAAATAACTCCTCTCTCACGAAATATGTATTGTTAATTAGTCTTCGATTTTAGTAATCATATGACGTAAGATATTGTCATTGATTTTGGCAAGACGGTCGAATTCGTTGATTCCTTCCGCATCGTCAGCTTCCATATCAACTAAGTGGTAGATACCTTCTTTGTAATCGTTGATTTCATATGCAAGACGACGTTTTGCCCAGTCTTTAGATTCATTAATTGTTACACCGTTTGAAGTTAAGATTTGATCGAATTGTTCAACCAAAGCTTTTTTAGACGCTTCTTCCATATCAGGACGAATAATGTATAAAACTTCGTATTTAGTAGTGTTTTCACTCATCAGACTTTTGCACCTCCTTTTGGTCTATTGGCTCTCAACATCCTTGAGAGCAAGGAGAGTATATTAATACTCACAATAAAGTATTCTATCAAAATAATCCATATAAATCAAGTGATATTTTAAGAATCAGATGTATATTGGTAAGAAAATAATTTAGGTTAATATACCAGAATAATCTAAATGACATCAAAAAAAACCATGAAATGGCTGTTGATACGCCATTTCATGGGATTTTTGCAACTTTTTTACTGTGTTACCAATTTTAGTCTTCTGTTTCTTCTTGGTCAGATAGGGCGTCGTCTGCGAATTCTTGCATACGAGAAACCATTTCTTCTGATGGTGCATCTGCTAATGTGGTACCAACAGCTGGTTCACCTTCAACTGGTGTTACGGCAAGATCTTCTTCTTCAACTGCATCTACTTTGGTAATGGTAGAAACGACAGCTTCATCGGATAAACGAATGAGACGGACACCTTGGGTTGCACGACCGGTTTGAGAGATGTTTTTCGCGTGGAAGCGAATGGCTACCCCTTGGTTGGTCATTAACATGATGTCCTCTTCTCCTGAAACGGTTGTTAAACCAACTAAGATACCATTTTTCTCGGTAACATTAATGGTTTTAACCCCTTTACCACCACGGTTTTTAATACCATATTCGCTGGCTGGTGTTTGTTTACCGTAACCTTTTTCAGTAACCACTAATACACTGTCGTCTGGTCCAAGTACAGACATTCCAACCACTTGATCGCCTTCGTTTAAACGAATACCGCGAACACCTGTAGCGGTACGCCCCATACTACGGACGTTTGTTTCTTGGAAACTTACAGCATAACCATCTTGGGAAGCAATAATAATATTGTCATCACCACTAGTTAAGACAACTTTCACTAATTCATCGCCGTCAGCTAGTTTCAAGGCGATTAATCCATTGTTACGGATATTGAAGTAGTCACTAGCATTGGTGCGTTTTACGGTTCCGTTTTTCGTTACGAATAATAGGTGTTCTTTTACTTCTGCGTCTTCAATTGGGGTCACGTTGATCATGGCTTGAACAGTTTCGTCTTGTTGTAAGTTCAATAGGTTCACAACTGGAATCCCTTTGGCTGCGCGACCAAACTCTGGAATTTCATAACCTTTAGATTGGAATACGCGACCAGTGTTGGTGAAGAATAGAACTGAGTCGTGGGTTGAGGTGGACAGCATGGTTTCAACGAAGTCTTCATCGTTCATGCTCATCCCTTTAACCCCTGTACCACCACGATTTTGGGCTCTAAATTCTATATCATCAATACGTTTGATGTAACCGTTATGCGTTAGGGTAACAATCACGTTACTTTCTTCAATTAGGTCTTCATCATCGATATTGTGGATTTCACCAACCATTAACTCTGTACGACGGTCGTCACCGAATTTACTTTCGATTTCAACTAATTCATCATAAATGATTTGGTAACGCATTGTTTCAGATTCTAACACTTGGTTTAAGTAGTCAATTTGCGCCATTAATTCGGCGTGCTCTTTATCAATTTTCTCACGTTCTAAACCAGTTAGACGAACTAGACGCATGTCTAAGATAGCTTGTGATTGTTTATCTGATAGCTTGTAGTCCTCGATAAAACGGGCTTTTGCTTCGTCACCTGACCGAGACGTCCGTAAGATATTAACGATTTCGTCAATATGGTCTAAGGCAATTTGCAACCCTTCTAGGATGTGGGCACGCGCTTCAGCCTTGTTTTTCTCGAAAATCGAACGACGACGGATTACTTCTTCTTGGTGAAGTAGGTAATTTTCTAGGATTTCTTTCAAGCTTAGGGTACGGGGTACACCATTTACAATGGCTACCATGTTAATACCGAAGTTTGTTTGTAATTGCGTGTATTTGTAAAGGTTATTGACGATTACAGATGCGCTGGCATCTTTACGGCATTCAATAACGACACGCATACCTTCACGACCAGATTCGTCACGTACAGCGGTGATCCCTTCTACCCGTTTGTCGCGGGCTAGTTCAGCAATACGTTCGACTAATTTAGCCTTGTTTACCATGTAAGGAATTTCATGAACGATAATCCGTTCTTTACCTGAAGACATGGTTTCAATGTCTAATTTAGCACGGACGATGATGCTCCCTTTTCCAGTCTCATAAGCCTTACGGATACCTGATTTCCCGATGACAATACCACCGGTTGGGAAGTCTGGTCCTGGTAAAGCCTCCATTAATTCGTTGGTTGTTGCATCAGCATTCTGCATTAAAATTTTAATGGCGCCGATGACTTCGCTTAGGTTATGGGTTGGAATATTGGTAGTCATCCCAACTGCGATACCGGTTGTCCCGTTAACTAGTAGGTTAGGAAAGCGAGCTGGTAATACTTCTGGCTCACGCTCTTCACCGTCATAGTTAGGGATAAAATCAACGGTATCTTTATTCATGTCACGAACCATTTCGTGGGCAATCTTACTCATACGCGCTTCGGTATAACGCATAGCTGCCGCTTGGTCACCATCGACTGAACCGAAGTTCCCGTGACCATCCACTAGCATGTAGCGGTAAGAGAAGTCTTGAGCCATACGCACCATTGATTCATAGATAGCCGAATCACCATGCGGATGGTATTTACCCATTACGTCCCCAACGATACGGGCTGATTTTTTAAAGGGTTTATCTGAGGTAACCCCTAATTCATTCATCCCATAAAGGATACGACGGTGAACGGGTTTTAAGCCATCACGGACATCCGGTAGGGCACGTGCCACAATAACTGACATGGCATAGTCAAGAAATGACGTCCGCATTTCTTGCGATAGCTCACGTTGTGGGAATTGTTCTTTAATTTCTTCACTCATGAAACTTTTCCCTCCTTACTATAAATCGATGTTGGCGTAGGTAGCATTATCTTCGATGAAATCACGTCTTGGTTCAACGTGGTCACCCATCAACATATTGATGATTTTGTCTGCTTCTACTGCATCATCTACGTTTACTTGTAATAATGTTCTGTTAGTTGGGTCCATTGTGGTTTCCCAAAGTTGTTCAGCATCCATTTCACCCAAACCTTTATAACGTTGAATGGCTGGTTTTGGTGTTGTTGGGATAGTTTGTAGGTACTCTTCTAATTGATTTTCAGTATCTAGGTAGACAATCTTTTTACCTTGACGGACTTGGTATAAAGGCGGCACTGCGATATAGACGTAGCCAGCGTCCAATATAGGGCGCATATAACGATAAATTAAGGTCAATAGTAATGCACGGATGTGTGCACCATCGACATCGGCATCGGTCATAATAACCAATTTGTGGTAACGTGCCTTGGTGATGTCGAACTCATTTTGCCAGCCTGTACCCATTGCAGTAAATAATGAACGGATTTCTTCGTTGGCTAAAATTCTGTCCATCGATGCTTTTTCAACGTTCAGGATTTTACCTCGAATCGGCAAAATAGCTTGGAAGTGACGTGAACGGCCTTGTTTGGCTGATCCACCGGCCGAGTTCCCCTCAACGATGAATAATTCAGATTCTTCTGGATTACGGCTTGAGCAGTCGGCTAATTTACCTGGTAGGTTAGAAATCTCTAAACCTGATTTTTTACGAGTCATTTCACGGGCACGCTTAGCTGCTAGACGGGCTTTAGAGGCTACAGTCCCTTTATCGACAATACGACGGGCAATTTGCGGGTTTTCTAACAAGAAAGTTTCAAAATGCGCTGCGAATAAGTTGTCGGTAATCGTCCGAACTTCCGAGTTCCCTAATTTCATCTTGGTTTGACCTTCAAACTGTGGGTCTGGGTGGCGAACAGACACAATCATAGTGATTCCTTCACGCACATCTTCCCCAGTTAGGTTATCGTCATTTTCTTTTAAGATTTTTTGTGAACGAGCGTAGTTGTTAATGACACGGGTTAGGGCTGTTTTAGCACCTGATTCATGCGTACCACCCTCAAAGGTATGGATATTGTTGGCGAAACTTAGGATATTTGAATGAAAGCCATCTGTATATTGTAAAGAGACCTCTACTTCAATACCATCTTGCTCGTCTTCAAGATAAATTGGTTTTTCAAATAAGACATCTTTGTCCTTATTCATATACTCAATATATTCTTTAATCCCACCTTCATAGTGGTAAGAAGCTGTTTCTTGGTTTTCTGATCTAGCATCCGTTAAAGAAATACGAAGGCCCTTATTCAAGAAGGCTAACTCACGGACACGACGGTTTAAAACTTCAAATTCAAAGATGGTTGTATCGGTAAAAATCTCTGCATCCGGTTTAAAATGCACAACCGTACCATGGGTATCTGTATCACCAGTTTGTTCAACATCAGACACAATAGCCCCTTGTCGGAATTCTTGGTGGTAGATGCGACCATTTTTATGGACATAGACATGCAACCATTCAGAAAGGGCGTTTACAACAGAGGCCCCAACCCCGTGAAGACCACCGGATACTTTATACCCGCCACCGCCGAATTTACCACCGGCATGTAGGACAGTAAAGACTGTTTCTACCGCTGGACGACCGGTATTTGACTGGATATCAACGGGAATCCCACGGCCATCGTCGACAACTGTTATGGAATTATCTTTTTCAATGGTGACTTGGATGTGACCCGCAAATCCTGCTAGGGCCTCATCAATTGAGTTATCGACAATCTCCCATACTAAATGGTGTAAACCACTAGCTGAAGTTGAGCCGATATACATCCCTGGACGCTTACGTACAGCTTCTAGACCTTCCAATACTTGAATTTGGCTGGCATCATAGTCTTTCGCCAATTCGCGTTTCTTAGCCATTTTTTCTTCTTCAGAAACAAGCTCCTCTGGTTGGACGAGTGCTTCTTCATTGGTCAACATTTCGTTTTCATTGTTGTTATTTTCATTTGCATTGTTTGCCATTTTCCCACTCCTATTACGTGAATTATTCAATCTCAATAGCGCCATGGGATTTTAGGCCACGCCTCACCCGCACGCTTACTTATTCCGCTATCGCGCCTGCATCAATATTGAAAACTCTTGGTTGTTCAATTAATTCTCTTTGAATACCATCTAAACTTGTTGTTGTTATAAAGGTTTGGACTTTCGACTGTATAGACTTCAACAAGTGGGTTTGCCGCTCATTATCTAATTCACTGAGTACGTCATCCAAGAGTAAAATAGGATATTCCCCTAAAACTTCATGCATGCATTCGATTTCTGCTAATTTCATACTCAATACAGTCGTCCGTTGCTGGCCCTGGGAACCAAATTTCTGCACATCACGGCCATTCACCTTAAAGGTCAAATCATCCCGATGTGGACCAACCAAAGTAACCCCTCTGGCTAATTCATGGTCTTTTTTCTCTTTAAATTTCGTCATCAACTGCTGGTAGATGGCATCTTCAGTCATATCTAAAGTCAATTCAATTGGACCACGATAGGCTAAGGTCAACTCCTCAAGTCCATGTGAAATGGTTGAATGAATGGGTTTAGCCCATGATTCCAATTGGTCTACAAAACGTAGCCGTTGGTAAATAACATGGGTAGCAGACGCCGCTAACTGTTCAGTGAGGATATCTAAATAGATTTGGTCTTGGGTTTCTTTATATAATAATTGCTTGAGGTAGGCATTTCGTTGCTTTAATAATCGATTATATTGGACCGACTCATACAGGTATTTTGGGCTCATTTGCCCAAGCTCCATATCAATAAACTTCCGTCTAAGTTGCGGGGCACCTTTAATTAGTTCTAAATCTTCCGGGGCAAAAAGGATCACATTCAATTTGCCAATATAATCACTCATCCGGTTTTGGTTCAAGTGGTTGACTTTTGCGCGTTTACCAGATTTCGTGATGGTCAGCGCTAGTGGTAATTCTGGATTCGTACTCGTTGATATACTACCTTCAATACGCGCAAAGTCTTGTTGCCAACGGATGGTATCTTTTTCATTGGCCGTACGGTGACTTCTTGCCAGTGACATCATATAAATAGCCTCTAATAAAGATGTTTTCCCCTGGGCATTCTCGCCGATAAAGACGTTCACCCCAGGAGAAAATGTGACTGTTAGATCTTCATAATTTCTGAAGTCCTTTAGCTTAATGTCATTTAGCTGCATGTCCATCACCATGCGTTTCATGGCTTTCGATGATAAATTCACCTTCATTCGGTATCGCAATAACCATACCTGGATACAATTTACGTCCACGTCTATTATCAATTTCGCCGTCTACAACGACATCATTTTCTTGTAGATACCATTTCGCTTCTCCGCCAGTACCTATCGCACCAGAAATTTTTAATAACTGACTCAATGTAATATATGCTGTTTCAATTTTTACGATTTCAGCCATCATTTCACCCCGCATTCATCTTCCAAATTCGCTCTTCACATAAAATAAATCGTCTCTTCTTGCCATCACTGGACACAGCTAGTGGTCCTTAGCAGATTCAACGATTTCACTTTTATTTATACCCCTTAATTATACGCTAATTTACCGTATTTAGCAAATAAAGGCCCTGTATTAAAAGTTGTCATTTTGGATAGGGAAATACCTAGAATCTTACTTAAAGGGCTTAAAAGTCAAAAATTGGCACATTTTTATACATAGACCGAAAAAAAGGATCAAAACCAGTAAATGATTTTGATCCTTATTCATATGGTTAACCATATGAAGATGATCCGACGGTCGAGATCATCTTAACGACTTTTGTCAATTAGCTTCAATTAGCCTCTTGGTGTACGAATTGGGGTAATTAATTGAACGAAATTGAAGTTATCCGTTTGATCACTTGGTAATAGGGTGAAGGGATGTGAGGATGACTGGAAGCCAATTTGTACGTTTTGTTGACCAAATGATTTCAAGGCTTCACGTAAGTAGTCAGGGTTGAAGGAAATTTCTAAAGCTTCCCCTTCAGCTTTCACTACATTGATTTCTTCTTCTACATTCCCAACTTCAGCAGACTGACTAGATAAGATAATATCTTGGTCTGAAATATTCAAACGAACCACATTATTTTTACCTTCATGACTTAAAATCAAAGCACGTTCAACAGCATTCACTAATTCACTCGCTGCCACTTCAATAACTGTTGAGTGGTCATTAGGTAATAAACGGTCTGTATTTGGGTAATTACCTTCTAGTAAACGAGAGTATAGGTAGATATTACGAGCTTTAAATAGTACTTGATTGTCTGTCACCATCATCTCAATGTCTTCATTACTATCTACAATACGGATTAATTCTTGTAATGAACGACCAGGAATATTGATGTCTAACACTGTATCACCAGCCGCTTCTGGCATTATTAACGGCATAACACGTTGACTTAAACGATGAGAGTCAGTGGCAACTGCTTTTAACTCACCATTCCCAATTTCAAAATGAATCCCAGTGAAAATAGGGCGAATTTCTTGGTTGGATACAGAAATAATGGTTTGATTGACCACTTGCTTAAAGGTATCTGTTGGTAATGCGTAAGTCTGTTTTGCATCAATTTCAGGTAAACGTGGGTATTCATTACCATTAATGCCATTTAAGGTAAATGATGCACGGTCAGAAGTGATTTCTGTTTGGAAGTTTTCAACAACTTCTAAATTCATCATATCTGATGGTAATTTCTTCACGATTTCACCTAGGAAACGAGAAGGTAAGACAATATCACCAGTGGCTTCAATTTTTAACTTATTGTCATCATCTTTAGCGTCAATAAATGCCTCAATGGAAATTGTTGCATCAGAACCAGTTAAATAAAGGCCTTCTTCTTTAACTGAGATTTTAACACCTGTCAAAACAGGTATTGTTGTTCGTGAACTAATAGCTCTTTGAACGTCCGTCAAATTTTGAATAAAAACAGAACGATTAATAGAAAATTTCATGTGTGCACTCCTTGTTTATATATTTTAATTATAGATAAAAAAATAGTAATAGTAATAGGCCCTGTTAATCTTGTTGATAACTTTTAGAAAGCTTGTCAAAATATACTTTTCCACATGTGTATAAACTGTGGAAAAAACAGAGAGGTTATGAACAATTATCCACAACCTCCTTTTCTTACCTATATTTTAGCATAAGTCATTTCAAACGCTGACTTAGATGATGTAGATAAGTCATTATTTTTCTAATAAACGACGAATACTGTCAACATCACGTTCTAACTCACTTTTTTCATCGATATCTTTTTTAATCTTGTCATAAGCATGTAGGACCGTCGTATGGTCTTTACCGCCGAATTCTTGCCCAATTTTCGGTAGAGAAGCATCTGTTAACTCTCTACTTAAATACATGGCAATTTGGCGTGGAACCACGATTTGACGTACCCGTTTCTTCCCTTTAAGATCAGAAACCTGCAAATTAAAGTATTGGGCCACCGTCTCAAGGATATTTGGAATGGTCGGTGAATTACTTTTCACATTGCTCTTGTAATTTCTGAGCGCTTTAGCTGCAGTATTTGGCGTTAAGTCCTCTTGGTTCATGACCGCAAAGGCCTGTACGCTGGTTAAGGCACCTTCCAATTCACGAATGTTGGAGTCAATTTGTCCAGCAATATATGAAAGGGTATCGTCTGGAATTTGTAAGCCGTTGACGTTGGCCTTATTGCGCAAAATGGCAATCCGTGTCTCTAAATCTGGCGGTGTAATATCAGTTGATAAGCCTTGTTTAAAGCGGGAAACTAACCGGTCCTCTAACTCAGGGATCTGACTAGCGTCACGGTCACTGGTTAAAACGATGTGTTTATTATTATTGTAGAGCACGTTAAATGTATGGAAGAATTCTTCCTGGGTGGACTGTTTGTTCCCAATAAATTGAATATCATCCACTAATAACATATCGACTGTTCGATACTCTTGGTGGAAGGCGTCTGTAGTGTTCTTACGAATGGCATTAATAAAGTCATTGGTGAAGGTTTCACTAGAGACGTATTTTATTTTGGCATTTGGGTTTGTTCGTAATACTTCATGGCCAATTGCTTGCATCAAGTGGGTTTTACCTAACCCTACACCACCGAAGAAGAATAGGGGATTGTAGTCGCGGCCGGGGCCTTCTGCAACAGCTAAGGCTGCAGCGTGAGCCATTTTATTGCCTTCACCGACGACGAAGTTATCAAAGGTATATTTTGGATTTAATAGATCTGATCCGTTGTCTTCAATATTGTCATTATGATTGTTTACTTGAATTTGATTGGCAGATTGTGACCGATCATCCTTTAAACTCACGACTAGATTCACGTCATGGTTTAAGTATTCAAATAAAACTTGTCGAATCTGTATCGAATAATGTTTCTCAATATGGTCCTTGTGCAGCACTGAAATGGCTTTTAAATACAAGGTATCGTTCTCAAAGGCAACAGGATCTAGGTCTTTAATCCAAGTATCAAAACTTGTTTTAGGCAACTCTTCTTTGAAGTATTGGGTGACGTAATCCCATAATCGGTTTAATTCACTCATATATTTCCTAGCTCCTTAGTGTACAAAATTTCTACATCGAACATATTTCAATAAGTTGGTACGACGAATCTTTAAATTCGTTAAGCTTATTCATAATATCATGAAAAAAACCAGTTTTCCACAGAAAAATCAGGATGTGAATAAAAATAATCCCAACTTTTGACAAATGTTTTCCACAAGATGTGAATAAATCTTTTGATTTTTCAGCAAGTTTAAAGCCTTGTGTATAATCACCCTTATTCAAAGGGCAAGTTATAAGGGTTTTATACGGGTTATCAACAGATGTGGAAAAGTTTTGCAAAACTGTGGATTTGTTGAAAAGTCTTTTAAAAACTTTGGGGATGAATTTTAACTTGCTGCAACTAACCACAGGCTTGTGCAAATTTCGTACACACTTTGTGAATAAGAGTTTACCACTTTTTTTCTTCACATAGTTTGTGAAATTTAAAAGCAGGGCTTGTGAAAAAAGTAAGAGTCAATTTTAGGAGTGTTTTTCTTTTTGCGGGAAATATCTGTTATAATATAGATGAGTCTTACTGGTCGAAAAACTCAAAAAAACCAATATTTGTACAAATAGTATTGTGATATGGGTTATAATGTGGTAAAATCTTGATTACGAGTGCGAAATTTCGCACCTGAAATTGAATTTCGACTTTTTATTGTATATAATATTACAGTCGTTTTATATTAATGAAAAAACGAAAGACTTAATCGCAACAGGAGGTGCAAGTAATGAAAAGAACATACCAACCTAAAAAACGTCATCGTCAAAAAGTTCACGGTTTCCGTAAACGTATGAGCACTAAAAACGGTCGTCACGTTTTAGCAGCTCGTCGTAGAAAAGGAAGAAAAGTTATTTCTGCATAAGATCACATTAATATGTGGTCTTTTTTTATTAAGGAGGCGAACTTACGTGCGGAAATCTTATAGAGTCAAATCTGAGAAAGATTTTGGCAAGGTATTTCATCAAGGTCATAGTACTGCGAATCGCCAATTTGTTATTTATCGACTGGAGAAGGACCAACCCCATTTCCGGATTGGTATCTCTGTCGGTAAGAAAATTGGAAACGCTGTTACTCGTAATGCAGTGAAGCGGAAAATTCGTCAAAGCATTACTGAACTCAAGGCAGGCATTGATCCGTCCAATGATTTTATCGTGATTGCTCGTAAGCCAGCTGCAGATATGACAACAGCTGAAGTGAAAAAAAGTTTGATTCATGTGCTATCTTTGGCGAAAATTTATCATCCGATAAAAGAGCATACAAAAGCAAAGCCATTACCACATGAATAGTAGAATTCGTGGAGGATTTGTAAAAATTGAATATTCGAAGTAAAAAAATGTGGAAGATTTTAGCAATCACCATGATGGCTGTTATCTTTCTAGCGGCTTGTGGGACAAGTCCAATCGATGAGAATTCGACTGGTTTGTGGGACCGTTACATCGTCTATAACTTTTCACGTATTATTGTGTGGTTATCAGATATTTTTGGTAACTATGGTGTTGGGATTATCGCCTTTACTTTGATCATCCGTATCATCTTGATTCCATTAACCAAGTACCAAACACAAAGTACTGAAAAAATGCAAATGATGCAGCCTGAGCTAAAAGCTTTGCAAGAAAAATATGCATCTAAGGATCCAGAAACTCAGCAAAAATTACAAGAAGAAACAGCCAAGTTAAATGAAAAATACGACTACAGCATGTGGTCTGGTTGTTTACCAATGTTAATTCAATTGCCAATCTTGATGGCCTTATACCAATCTATTTCCAGAACAGAAGTACTAAGCCAAGGTCACTTCCTATGGTTAGAATTAGGTGTTCCTGACCAACTATTTGTAATTCCAATTATTGCAGCTATTCTAACATGGTATAACACACGTTTAACAACAATTGGTACACCAAATAGCAATCCATCAATGGCGATGATGCAATGGACAATGCCAGTAATGATTTTATTCATGGGTGTAACGTTACCATCAGCAATTTCCCTTTACTGGGTGACGTCCACTGGATTTACAATTCTTCAAACATTAGTGATGAATAATCCTTTTAAGAAACGCGATGCACGCGAAGAACAAATTCGTAAAGAGAAAGAGCTAGAACGTCGTTTAGAAAAAGCAAAACGTAATCCTAATGGTAAGAAGAAATAATAGGAGGTTCTTGTATTGAAAACTGAAAGATTTGAAGCGACTTCAGTCGATGCTGCTATTGCCAAAGGCTTGCAACAACTTCGGTTGGCGCGAGAAGATGTTGAAGTTCAAGTAATTCAAGAAGCCAAAAAAGGATTTCTCGGTTTAGGGGCAAAGGATGCGATTGTAGCCATCCATTACACTGAACGAGAAGTATCCGAAATTGATACCACAACAGATGATTTATTGGCCTTCTCTGATTTAGGTCAAGAAAATACATCAGCAGTGGCGCCATCTGATGATTTAGAGGCTCAACCAGCTGAACATACAGATACAGAAATCAATTCAGTAGTAGATGAAACTGAAGAAGAAGTTGTTGAACCAACAAGTTTTGAGAAAGAGCTAGAGGTCCAAGGCGCTGAGACTGAATCCGAGCAAGCAGTTGAAAAAGCACTTGCCTATGATGAAGTGACTACTGAAAAGTCTGAACCATTAGTTAATGAGGAAACACCTAATGATTCAGTAAATATTGCTGAAGTAGCAATTGAATCAGAAGAAGTGGCAACTGAAGTAGTTGAAACGCCTGTTCAAGCGGATCAAGACTTAGAAGTGGTAGATGAAGACTTCAAAGATGTGGAACATGTTGCTAAATACCTGATAGACGTGTTGGCATCCTACCTAGTAGACGCCAATATTGAGGTTGAAGACCGTGGTCGTACTGTTATTTACAATATCCAAACTGAGAAAAAAGGGTTGGTTATTGGTAAACACGGTAAGATCATTAATTCATTAGAAACACTTGCCCAGGTGATGACCCACCAATATGTGCGCCCACATGTCAAAGTGATTGTAAATGTTGGCAATTATCGGGAAAGACGTCAAGAAACCTTAGCGAGATTAGCACGTAAAACAGCGGACCAAGTAGCCAATTCAAAACAACCTGTTTTCTTGGACCCACTACCTGCTGCGGAACGTAAAATTATCCACGCGCAATTGGCTAGATATTCATATATTGCGACCCATTCTGAAGGGAAAGAACCGCATAGATATCTAGTTGTATCTTACAAAGACTAAAAATAATAAAAATATTAACAGCAAACGACCCCCATTATCACTGGATATTGAGGGTCGTTTTTTCTGGTTATTATCGTAGTATTCACTCATTTTCTTATACAAATTGCCCCAGATTCACATCATATAGCCCATTATCTGTTAGCCGTAATTCTGGAATGGCTGTTAAGGCAATGAAAGATAGGGTCATAAACGGATCGATAGATTCAGGTACACCAAGTGCTCTAGCATGCGCCACCATTTTATTTAATTGCGCTTGTACCGTTTTGCCTGACTGGATACTGATAATACCAGCCAATTCCAGTGGTAGGGCTGCAACAATTTCCCCTTTAGAAGCAATCACATAGCCCCCTTGAATACGGTCCAATTCTTTCACAGCTAGTAGGATATCAGCGTCGTTATCGCCCACAGCCGTAATATTATGCGCATCATGGGACACACTAGTTGCAATCGCGCCATTTTCAATATTATAGCCCTTAATCACGCTCACGCCGATACCACCTGATTGCCCGTGACGTTCAATCACACAAGCCTTATTGAAGTCTTTATTGGCTTCAAATTTGCCATCTACACTAGGTAATATCTCTTCAGACCCTCTTGTCAAAATGGATTGTGCCACCAAGTTGATAACTTTTACAGGCGTGTCATCAACCATTAATTCAAGATCTTCTTGACTCATTTTTGGCAGTTTAACTGAATTTAAGAGGTCAACGTCTGTTATGGGCGCAATAATTTGGCTATTTAATTGGTCAAAATCAATGATTTCCCCGTTTTTGATGACAAGTTCAACTGATACTTGGTCAAGGTCATCGATGATGAGTAAATCAGCTAAGTAACCAGCCCCAACGGCCCCTAAATCATGTAAGTTATAAGCGCGAGCGGCATTATATGAAGCCATTTTGTAAGCTGTGGCAGCAGGGACGCCTAGTGCGATCGCCTTACGGACGCAAAAGTCGATATGGCCTTCTTTTTCAATATCTTCAAGATGTTTATCATCCGTACAGAACATGCAATGTTCTAGGGCGATATTATGTTCAACAAAGCCTTTAAGGATTGCCTCAAGGTTTCTAGCGGCACTGCCTTCACGGATCAATAATTTAAAGCCAGCCCGTAATTTTTCAATCGCTTCCTCGTAATTCTCCGCCTCGTGTTCAGTATCAATACCGGCAGCCCGGTAGGCTTGTAGGGCTTTCCCCGTTAATCCAGGCGCATGACCATCTACAATTTGGTTTTTAAAAAGTGCCAATTTATCCAGTATTTCCCCGTCAGCTTTGACCACATCATCAAACCGCATCATCTCAGCTAGACCAAAGACTTGCTTACCTTCAAGGTAGGGCGCCATGTCAGCTGCTAGAATTTCGCCAGCCCCATTGTTGTCGATATCTGTTGCCGGCACACATGAAGGCATCATAATATGGGTGGTCATGGGCGTTTCTTCAATACTGTTCAACATAAAGTCCAAGCCTTTTAGCCCAAGGACATTGACTAATTCGTGAGGATCAGCAAAAACAGTTGTCGTCCCTTTAGTTAGGGCGTATTTTGAAAATTCTAAGGGCGTCACCATGGCAGATTCGATATGCATGTGGGCATCTATAAAGCCTGGTGCAATGTATTTGCCTGTACAATCAATGGTTTGCTTACCTTCGTACTTGCCTAAGGCCGCAATTTGGTTGCCCACAATAGCCACATCAGTTTGAATGATTTCTTCTGTAAATACATTAATCACATAGCCGTTTTTTAAGACGATATCAGCTATTGTTTTGCCGTTTGCGACGTCAATTAGATTTTTCATGCTTGTCCCCTTTGTTCGGATGCCTATTTGCTTAAAAATTGATTGTTAGAATTGCTGAAAGTAGCGAAACTTTCTTCACTAAATTAACTCGATTAATCGGATTTGAAAATTTGAATAGTATTATAACCACAATTAGCCTTAAAAGTATAGGGGGATTGATAAAAATACGAATTATAAGATAAAGATAATAAAATATTGTTCGGATAAATTCGATTTAAATCAATAGATAAGGTTCTATCTTTCGGAAGAAGGGGGTAAAATTCCGATTAAACCGAGGTTAACCGGCCAAAAAAATGAAAACAAAAGTGTATTACAAAAAACGCAGATTTTAAGTCTGCGTTTTAACATATTTAGATATTTGGTCACTTTTTATTTAGTCACTTTGGTTTATGTTCGTTGAAAGTTTCCTCTAAAAGTGCCATCAACCAAGATCTAACGACAGGCCCGTTGTTCCACAATTTTGAAACAGCTGCAAAATCAAAATCATAATTTGAGACTTCTTGGACACTAAATCCTTCACCAATGGCCTGCATCATGCCATATTCAATCCCATTATGGACCATTTTTAAATAGTGACCTGACCCACAGGGACCAGTATAGAATAAACGTCTGTACAAGCAATATCACTAATGAAGGGTTCAACACTTGATAACGTGGTGAAATTGGTAAATGTTGAAGATGAAACAGAAATTATGACTTTGGTGGATAGCCTTGAGCAGCCTATATAGAAGAATAAATGCATACATAAGGAGTTAGCTTATCTGTAGGGGGAAGGTAAGCTCTTTTTTATTTAGGTTTTGACTGAAAAAATCATTTTTCAAGAGATTAAAATACAAAAAGTGTTAAAATTGTATTTATAATGTATTTTATATATAAATAAAAAACACAAAACCCTATTATGCTAAAGGTTATAAAATAAACCAAAGTATATCGCGTGAATATCACTTATAAATATAGTAAACTAGAAATAGGCTTAAGGAATTCTTTATTTTTGTAGTTTTCCAAATAAATTTTAGATAAACAAAAGGAGATGGAAAAAATGGATTTAGCAGGTTTATGGGCTAGCTTAGCTGCTAGCATACCAGCCGTCATTGGTGGTATTTTATTAATTCTTGTTGCGTGGATCGTAGCAGTATTAGTTAAGAAGGCAGTTTCAAAAGGTTTAAAAGCGGTAGGTTTACCTGGTCGCTTCGTGAAATGGAATGTTGCAGAGACTGAGGATCAAGCGGAAACAACGATTGATACTATCGCGCAAATTCTATACTATATCGTTTGGGTGCTATTCTTACCTGGCATCTTCGATACATTTGGTTTAACTTCTATCGCGACACCAATTCGCGATATGACATCAAATGCTTTAGCTTTCTTACCATCAATCGTTGGCGCAATCATCATTATGATTGTGGCGGTAGTGGTAGCGCGTTTAGTGAAACAATTAGTTTACTCACTAGTTAAAACAGTTAACATCGACAAATATGTAGCTAAATTTACTGGTAACAAAACAGCAGATGGTCAAACAGCAAATACAATTGCTAACGTACTTTCTTATGTAGCTTACATTGTTGTCTTCATTCCAATTGCAGTTGTAGCCCTTGAAACATTAGGTATTTCTTCAATTGCGACACCAATCATCGGCGTGTTAAATAGTATTGCTGCTGCAATTCCAAATATCTTAGTAGCGGTAATCTTATTAGGTGTTGGATTTGCAATTGCTAAAGTCATTGGTGACTTAGTACAAAACTTACTTGAAGGTACGGGTTTAAACAACTTGTTCAACCGTGAAACTGGTGCAGCAACTAAAAACATCAATGTTTCAGAAATCATTGGTCAAGTAGTTGCAGTAGTCATTGGTTTATTCTTCACAGTTGAAGCCTTAAACGTATTAAACTTAGCAATCTTAAACACTGTGGGTGCAGCAATCATTGCTTACCTACCGAACGTGTTAATTGCCTTAATTATCTTAGGTCTTGGTATCTTTGGTGGCCGTTTCGTTGGCGACTTAGTGAATAAAGCAACTCAAAGTAAATGGGTTGGGGAAATCATTAAAGGCGTATTCGTAGTCTTCTCAGTATTTATGGCATTAGATCAATTGAACTTTGCGAACAATATTGTGAACATGGCCTTCCTATTCATCATTGGTGGTCTATCAGTTGCCTTTGCATTATCATTCGGTCTAGGTGGACGTGACTTCGCGAAAAACCAACTAGAAAAATTAGACAAAAAAATTGAAGAAGAATCTGATCAAAACAACAATATTGACCAATTCTAATCATCATATAAGATAAGATTTTACCCCCGGCTGTGTGCTGGGGGTTTTTATTTGTGCGATTTAATTGCTTGAATCTTTAAGATCGACTTAAGTTTTATCGTATCTCTTTAACTTTGTTATGAAAAAGAATACAATAAAAGTGATAAAGGTATTCATGATTGATTCTGGGAGGTGTCAAAGATGAAACAAAAAGCAAGATGGTTTTTACTATTGAGTACGTCATTACTGTTAGGTTCGTGTTCTTGGTTTAATAATGCAGTAGAGATTTATGATGAAAGTGAGGCATCCTCGTCTGAACAAGTATCCTCAAGTGCTGGTCATAGTGCCAATGATGATGCATCAGGAGATTCACAATCCAGTCAGTCGAGTCCAGAAGCAGAAAGTGATACGGATGATGAAGCAAGTGAGAGTTCATCCTCAGAAGTGACGTCCGCTTTAACAGTGGCTGATTATTTTCCCCTGACAACTGGTTATGCCAGTGAATTTGCGGGTACCGGGAATGAGTATGCTAGTTTTAGTAGAACCTATGATTATATTGAGGACGATACGATATATATGCGGACGAACAATGGCGGGACATCTGTTTTAGAGATGGTAGAAGTAACTGAAGATGCGGTGCGTGTGGTCTATACTCAGCCGGAATACTATGCGCATGAGAAGATAGATGCGGCAGCTTTAATTGATCCAGAAAATACAGAGACCTTACTTGAAGGGCCTATAGCATTAGGTCAGTCTTGGGAAACAGGCCTTGGTACTACTAGGGAAATCACTGCGATTGGTGTCCCCATGTCGACTCAAAATGGTCTATATGACACGATTGAAGTGACTGAAGATACGGGTGATTTTGTGAATAAAGAATATTATGCAGCCGGCGTTGGTTTAGTTTATGCCTCAAGTGAATCGACAGACCCGGATGCCCCGTATACTGTAGTCCAAGATTTGGCTGAATTGAGTACTGAAGGTTGGGCCGAACCAGTTTCAGTCTACTATCCAGTAGCTAAAGATGGATACACACAAGCTAACGAGTCGGTCAATATCACAACCAATGATGATATGACTGCAGCTTTTACAAGTCTATTCCAAAGCGAAAATGACAGCCGTCCGCAATTATTACCAGCGGATGCAGCAATTCAAAGCTTAACAACTGAAACAAATGAAGAAACATTTGAAAAGACGCTTTATGTCGACTTTTCGTCTGGCATTACAGCTTTGGCGGATGACGAATGGGGTATGCAAAAGCTCAATAGTATCATGGCTAGTTTGAAGAGCTACTATAATGCAGACTATATTGAACCGCGTATCGATGGCGATCCTATTGAAATCGACGGACTAGTAGGGTTGAATGAAGCCAATCCAGTATTTGAAATTCCCGAATCGGTCATGAACGCCAGTATGATTGAAGAGTAAAACATATAACGCTAAGGGGTATGGCAGTCGTGTCATACCCCTTATTTGTGCCTTTAAATATTCTGCTTCAATGAAGACTTTATTGTTTACTTTTAAATGGAGATTGCGTATAATACCGAATGTATAAAAAAGTAGTTTGACAGTCAAAGTGTCTTTCTAGTCCGACCAGGCCATGGGAGGGGTAGATTGGGCGCTTTTTTATTTGCACAAATATAAACAATATTAGATAAAATTAGATAGAAAGGAATATATTCATGATTACTCGTGGTTTTGATACAATTGCAGCTATTTCATCGGCGCCGGGCGAAGGTGCGATTGGGATTGTCCGTCTTTCAGGTGATGACGCACTAGCGATTGCAGATAAGGTTTATAAATTAGGTCAGAAAAAATTGAGTACGCAAGATAGTCATACCATTCACTATGGCCATATTGTGGACCCAAAAGATGGTCAAGAGATTGACGAAGTGATGGTGTCTGTTATGCGTGAACCAAAAACATTTACGCGTGAAGATATTGTTGAGATTAATACCCATGGTGGGATTGTGGCGACAAATCGCGTGCTGGAACTCGTTTTGCGGGAAGGGGCTACCCTAGCAGAACCAGGTGAATTCACCAAACGTGCTTTTATCAACGGGCGAATTGACTTAACCCAAGCAGAAGCTGTGATGGATTTAATCCGTGCCAAGACGGACCGGTCAATGGATTTAGCTGTGAAGCAGTTGGACGGAAAATTATCCAATTTAATCGAAAATTTACGTCAAGACATCTTAAATACCTTGGCGCAAGTTGAAGTAAACATTGACTATCCTGAATACGATGATGTGGAAGAAATGACCCTTAAATTATTGGGTGAGAAGACAACTATTATCAAGGATCGAATTGATGGCTTATTATCAACCGCTAAACAAGGAAAAATCTTGCGTGACGGGATTTCAACTGCCATTGTGGGTCGTCCAAATGTGGGGAAATCTTCCTTACTGAATGCCTTATTAAGAGAAGAAAAGGCCATTGTAACGGATATTGAAGGCACAACGCGTGACACGGTTGAAGAATATATCAATATCCGCGGGGTACCCTTGAAATTAGTGGATACAGCGGGTATTCGTGACACAGAAGATGTGGTGGAGCGTATTGGTGTGGAACGATCGAAGAAGGCCTTAACGGAAGCCGAATTGGTGTTATTATTGCTCAATCAATCTGAAGCCTTAACAGCTGGTGACCGCGAGCTTTTAGCCTTAACCCAAGACCATAAACGAATTATTATCATGAATAAAATTGATTTACCAAACCAACTTTTAAAAGAATCCCTGTTAGAGTGGGTTGAAGAGGACGAAATCATTGCCACGTCTATGATGACTCAAGAAGGTATTGACGCTTTAGAGGAGAAAATTGCAGACTACTTCTTCTCAGGACAATCAGGGGAAAAAGACGCGACTTATGTTTCTAACGCGCGTCATATAGACCTTTTACAAAAAGCTAGTCAATCATTAGACGAAGTGAGAAACGGGATTGATATGGGCATGCCAGTTGACTTGATTCAAATCGACTTTACCCGTGCTTGGGAGATTTTAGGTGAAATTATTGGTGAAAATGCACCGGATGAACTATTAACACAACTATTCAGTCAATTCTGTTTAGGTAAATAAAAGAAGCGTAGAAAGGATGAGATGATGCAAACTTATGAAGCAGGCAAATATGATGTCATTGTAGTTGGTGCAGGGCATGCAGGTAGTGAAGCAGCCTTAGCCGCAGCGCGTATGGGGGCTGAAACCATGTTGATCACGATTAATATTGATATGGTGGCCTTTATGCCATGTAACCCGTCAATTGGGGGACCGGCTAAAGGGGTAGTTGTCAGAGAAATCGACGCCCTCGGTGGTGAAATGGGCCGCAATATTGATAAGACCTATATCCAAATGCGTATGCTAAATACAGGTAAGGGACCAGCTGTCCGTGCCTTACGTGCGCAAGCAGATAAAGATGAATACGCCAAAGAAATGCGTAAAACTATCGAAAACCAAGACCACTTAACCCTACGACAAGGTTTAGTAGACGACTTGATTATTGAAGATGATACGGTTAAAGGGATTATCACCAACACAGGTGCTATTTATCGTGCAGATGCTGTTATTTTGACAACTGGTACGGCAGCCCGTGGTGAAATTATTATTGGAGAATTAAAATATTCTTCAGGTCCAAACAACTCGCAACCAGCTGAGAAATTGACTGGGAATATGGCGGAAAAATATGGTTTTGATATTGCCCGCTTTAAAACGGGTACACCGCCACGCGTGGATAAACGTACGATCAACTATGAGGCAACGGAAATACAACCGGGTGATGATGCACCGAATCATTTTTCATTCATGTCTAAAGACGCGGATTACTTACCATTAGTAGACCAAGTCCCATGTTTCTTGACTTATACTAATGAAGCAACCCATGGAACGATTCGTGAAAACTTACACCGTGCACCGATGTTTACAGGGATTGTTGAGGGTGTAGGTGCCCGTTACTGCCCGTCAATTGAAGATAAGATTGTGCGTTTTGCAGATAAACCAAAACACCAAATCTTCCTTGAACCTGAAGGGTTAGACAACGAAGAAATCTATGTCCAAGGACTTTCAACTTCACTACCAGAAGACGTTCAAAATGACATGATTCATTCAATTAAAGGCTTGGAAGATGCACGTATCATGCGTAACGGCTATGCCATTGAGTACGATGTGGTGAAACCAAACCAATTGAAAGTAAACTTAGAGACAAAACAAGTGGCCAACTTATTTACAGCTGGTCAAACAAATGGTACTTCTGGTTATGAAGAAGCTGCTGGTCAAGGTTTATACGCAGGAATCAATGCCGTCCTAAAAATCCGCGGCGAAGAACCATTTGTTATTGGCCGTGACCAAGGCTATATTGGGGTAATGATCGATGACTTAGTCACAAAAGGGACAACTGAACCGTATCGATTATTAACATCACGTGCTGAATACCGTTTATTATTACGTCATGACAACGCTGATACTCGTCTAACTGAAAAAGGTTATGAATTTGGTTTAGTATCTGAAGAACAATACAACTTATATAAATCAAACCAAGCAGAGGTTGCTGAAGAGTTAGACCGTTTAGCCAATGTTCGCTTGAAACCAACTCAAGAATTACAAGACTACCTTGCAGAGAAAAATTCTGCAGCTTTAAAAGATGGTATTATGGCGAGTGACTTACTACGTCGTCCAGAGCTTAAAATTGATGATATCCTTAAATTTGCCCCAAGCGACAAGGATTTATCACGTCAAGTATTAGAACAAGTTGAAATCCAAATCAAATATGCTGGCTATATTGTGAAAGAACAACGTAAAGTAGAAAAATTACATCGTTTAGAGCAAAAAGAAATTCCAGCTGACATCGATTGGGATGCCATCGACAGCTTAGCCACCGAAGCGCGTCAACGATTGAAAGAAATCGGCCCACGTACTTTGGCACAAGCCAGTCGTGTATCAGGGGTAAACCCAGCAGATGTATCCATTATTATGGTTTACTTACAAGGCGGGCATGTAGCACGCGTTTAACCAGTAAGTACATTAAAAAAAGCTATCCCAGAAAATAGGGATAGCTTTTTGTGATTTATCATCAATAGTGCATCATATTTACAGTCAAATGGTCTGTGATGGGCATCATTTCGGGTCTATTATAATTTGTGTTCTTCAAGGACCTTATCTTCTTTTAAAAAGCGGGCTATGCTATAATTTGATTGAGAAAACATTGGGAATTGAATCGAAAAGGAGTAGTCATATGCTAAAACGTTTTATTTTCCATGTAAATGAAATAGAAGAATGGGAAAGCATTTTACCAAGTATTTAATATGGCCTCAGAATTCAATATAGAAAGTAGACGATTATGAATCCAGAACAATTTAAAAGTAGCCTTGCTGAAGCTGGGATCCAACTAAATGACCAACAAATGGCACAATTTAACCGTTATTTCGAGTTATTAGTTGAATGGAATGAAAAAATTAATTTAACAGCGATTACGGCATTAGAAGAAGTTTATTTGAAGCATTTCTATGATTCGCTGACTGTAGCCATGCATGTAGAGATGGCTGACCAGGAATATCGCTTGGTGGATGTAGGTTCAGGAGCTGGTTTCCCAAGTATTCCACTGAAAATTGCCTTGCCAAACTTAGACATCACCATTGTTGATTCATTGAATAAACGCATCAACTTTATCAATGAAGTGGTGAATGAACTTGGTTTAGAAGGTGTGCATGCCTACCACGATCGCGCTGAAACCTTTGGTCAAAACCTACAATTCCGCGGCCAATTCGACTTTGCAACAGCTAGAGCAGTAGCCCGCCTCAACTTGCTAGCAGAATTTTGTTTACCTCTAGTGAAAAAGGACGGCCAATTTCTAGCTATGAAAGCGCAAAAATCAGATGATGAAATCGAAGAAGCCAAACATGCCATTGCTATTTTAGGCGGTAAGTTTGCGGAAGATATTCAATTTGACCTGCCAGCTGAAGCAGGCGAACGCCATATTCTACGGATTGAAAAACCAAAAGAAACACCAAATAAATATCCGCGTAAGCCAGGAAAACCAGCGAAAAGTCCATTATAGTTAATTGAAAGCTATACTCAGTAAAGGTATTTTATTTGATAATAGAATTCTTTAAACAATATAGAGGCTTTTTTGGTACAATGGAAAAGAATAGACGACATGACAAGCATAATATTGCGAAAAATAGTCCAAACTATTTTGAATGAATGCGAAAGGAACGGAAACGCATTCCGTTCCTTTTTTATTGAAAATGATGTATACAACGTAGGGGGTTAGAAAATGGGTAAAGTAATCGCAGTCGCCAATCAAAAAGGTGGTGTCGGGAAGACAACAACAACTGTCAACTTAGCATCCGCACTTGCCTATCAAGGAAAGAAAATTTTATTGATCGATAGTGATGCGCAAGGGAATGCGACCAGTGGTTTAGGGATTGCTAAGGGTTCTGTTGATAATAGCATTTATGACGTATTGATCAACGAAGTTGCCGTAAAAGACGCGGTAGTGTCTTCATCACGCGAGAACCTTTCTGTTGTACCGGCAACAATTTCATTGGCAGGGGCTGAGGTTGAGTTAACCAGCATCTCCCACCGTGAACAAAAGATGAAAGAAGCCATCCAATCAATTAGAAATGACTATGACTATATCTTCATTGACTGTCCACCTTCACTAGGTCACTTGACAATCAATGCCTTCACCAGTGCTGATTCCGTACTGATTCCAGTACAAAGTGAATACTACGCACTAGAAGGATTAAGTCAATTATTGAACACAATCCAATTAGTTCAAAAACACTTCAATGCAAGCTTAAAAATTGAAGGTGTTTTAATGACAATGTATGATGCAAGAACAAACTTATCGAACGAGGTTGTAGAAGAAGTCCGGAAGTACTTTGGTCAAGCAGTGTATACGACCTTGATTCCGCGAAATGTGCGCCTGTCTGAAGCACCATCATATGGACAATCCATCATTGATTATGATATTCGTTCTCGTGGTGCTGAAGTGTATCTGGAATTGGCAAAGGAAGTGCTAGAAAATAATGGCGAAACAAACAAATAAGCATAATAAGGGACTTGGCCGCGGGATTGATGCCTTTTTTGGCGGCGAAGCACTTTTTACCCAGGATGAGACAGACCAAGAGCAAGTTGACGTAAAAGATACAGCCGAAACAAGTAAGCAAACTACAAGTGAAGCGACTGTTGAAGCCACTGCGACTGACAAAATGGTGCAGGAGATCAGTGTTGAAGATATTCGTCCAAACCCTTACCAACCCCGACACCAATTTGATGAAGATGCCTTGAACGACTTGGCCAAATCGATTCAAGAGCAAGGCATTTTTCAGCCGATTACCCTACGTAAATCTGCGGTGAAAGGGTATGAAATTATTGCTGGTGAACGTCGTTTTCGTGCGTCTAAAATCGCCGGTTTAACGACAGTTCCAGCCATTGTACGTGAATTTTCTGATGAACAGATGATTGAAGCGTCTATCATCGAGAACTTACAACGTGAAAACCTAACTGCCCTAGAAGAAGCTATGGCTTACCAACAATTGATTGATGTTTTAGCCATTACACAAGATGAAGCTGCTAAACGGCTTGGGAAATCCAGAACTTATATCACCAACCATTTACGTTTACTAGGTTTGAGTGACGATATCAAAGCCCTAGTGCAATCAGGTGCTTTATCAGCAGGTCAGGCCCGGACTATTTTAGGGTTAAAATCGAAAAAAGACCAATCAAGTCTAGCTAAGAAGGTTGTTGCAGAAGGCATTACCGTTCGCCAATTGGAGAAAATGGTACAAGCCTTAAATGAGCCAGCGGACAAGGATATAAAAAAAGACGACGGCAAGAAAGAAGTCGTGCCACCTTATATCCGCGAAAGCGAAGACCGGTTAATGGATAAATTTGGGACGAATGTCCAAATCAATAGTCGCGGAAAACGCGGTAAAATCGAAATCGAATACCTTTCTGAAGAAGATTTAACCCGTATTCTAGATATTTTAAATATTGAATTTGAAGATTAGAGGTGTATGTCTTGGGAGACAAAGAATATGGCATGCACGATATCGTGCAAATGAAAAAACAACACCCTTGTGGTGAAAATGCTTGGAAAATCATTCGTTTAGGTGCGGATATCCGCATTAAATGTCAAGGTTGTGGTCAATCAGTCATGATGCCACGCCGTGAATTTGAAAAGAAAATGAAGAAAATCATTCAACCCGCAGACAATAACTAGGGGTTAATACAAGTATTGCCTATATTGGTCTGATGTGTTCGAGTTTTCAATCATCAAAATGACTTAAATGATAGAAATAAAGAAAAAATACCCTTAATAAAGAAAGTAGCGTGAAGAAATGGCCTTAACTGCCGGAATTGTAGGATTACCAAACGTGGGAAAATCTACCTTATTTAATGCAATCACAAAATCTCAAGTAGAAGCTGCAAACTATCCCTTTGCAACAATCGACCCGAATGTGGGGGTTGTAGAGGTACCAGATAGCCGTCTACAAACACTTACTGAAATCTACGTACCAAAGAAAACTGTCCCAACAACTTTTGAATTTACGGATATTGCCGGAATTGTTAAAGGGGCAAGTAAGGGTGAGGGGTTAGGAAACAAATTCTTAGCCAACATTCGTGAAGTAGATGCGATTATCCATGTAGTTCGTTGTTTTGAAGATGGAAATATCACCCACGTTTCTGGAAAAGTAGATCCAGCTGACGATATTGAAACAATTAACCTAGAATTAATCTTATCTGACTTAGAAACAGTCAATAAACGCTATGAAAAAGCAGTTAAAATGGCTAAATCGAAAGACCATGATGCAATCGTTGAAGCCAACGCTTTAGCTAAGGTAAAAGAGGTACTTGAAGCTGGTAAATCAGCTCGAACAGTGACTTTTACTGAAGAAGAACAGCCATTTATTGACCGCATGTTCCTTTTGACAACAAAACCAATCTTATACGTAGCGAACGTAAACGAGGATGATGCAGCAACTGGTAATGACTATGTTGAAATCGTACGCGGTATTGCGAGTGAAGAGGATGCTGAAGTGGTAATTGTTTCAGCACAAATCGAAGAAGAATTGGCATCGTTGGACGATGAAGACCGTGAAATGTTCATGGAAGACTTAGGGATGGAAGTGTCTGGATTAGACCGTTTAATCCAACGCGCCTACACTTTATTAGGTCTTGAAACTTTCTTTACTGCTGGTGAACAAGAAGTACGTGCTTGGACCTTCAAAAAGGGCATGAAAGCCCCACAAGCAGCGGGTGTCATTCACTCAGACTTTGAAAAAGGCTTTATCCGTGCAGAAACCTTATCTTATGAAGATTTACTGACTTATGGTAGTGAAAAAGCAGCCAAAGAAGCAGGTCGCTATCGTTCTGAAGGTAAGGACTACGTTGTGAAAGACGGCGATATCTTACTATTTAGATTTAACGTTTAAAATCATTCAGGCAAAAGGAGATTTGACCAACAATGGCATTAGGAAATGAGAAAAAATCGAGAGCTGAAATTCAAGCTGAACGTGAAGCGACTGAAAAAGCAGCCCGCCAACGCATCAAAAACGAACGCGAAGGCCTATACGCAGGCTTAACCAAACGTAACCAAGAATTTATGATTAAATTTAAGAATGAAATCAATACTCTAGGTTACGATGGCGATATCGACTTAAAAGAAAATCAAATGTTGCATACCCTTATTGAAGAGCAAGATAAAGGGGTTACTGCTAAACAATTATACGGCACACCAACAACTTACGCCCAAGAACTACACCAAAACCCTAACAATGGGGATGGGGTAGTTCAAGCAGGCGACAGCCCGTTCTGGCACTACTGGGTTGAAGGTGGCTTATTAATTGGTGGTGTATTCGCGGGTATTTCTGGATTGACCTTATTAATCGGTTCAGAAAATGCTTCATCAGGCCCAGCTGGTTTATTCACCTTAATCTTGAACTTTATTGTTGGGGGGCTAGCAATGGCTGTTCTGACAACAAACCAACCAGATATGTCTAAACCGAAGAAAGAACGCGGCACTATGCGGTATATCTTGATTTCAGTAGCCGTTTTATTGGCCTGGATCCTACTCATTTCCCTAACTGAATTCTTGCCAGCGGGTATTAACCCAGAATTGCCATTATTCGCTTACTTAGCCCTAGCAGTCCTAGGTTTAGCCGGCAGATGGTGGTTTAAACGCGAATTCAAAGTGCAAAATACCTTATTCTAAAGACTAGGGTCTGTCAGTTATTCTGGCAGGCTTTTTTGATAGCTTCGAGTTGATATTTTTGGCATAACGACAAAACTTCGTTAAGATAAAGGTATTAAAAGTACAAAGGACGTGTAATAAAATGGATGCAACAAATATTGATTTCTCAACAGTTTCAGATGACTTAGGATTTCGCTACGGGAAAGCAGACGCACCGGTAAAACTATATGCCTACTTAAACGTAGAATGTCCTTTTTCACGAAAATTCGAACAACAAAATACGGCGATTATTCAAGAATTCGTTGAAGCGGGCAAAGTACAATATATTGTGAAGCCTCTAGACCGCCCAACTGGTCACTTGCGAAAAGGGAATGTGATGCATAGTTACCTGACTTACGATGACCCAGAAAATGCCTTCAAGCAGTTAACAGAGATGTTTGCAACCCGTCAGGAATGGACGGAATTAGACGAAGCAGGCGTGGCAGCTTATGCTGAAAATCAATTAGGTTACACTAAACAAGACAACGACGATACCCAGGAAGCCATTAAAGCTGAAGCGGTTGAAGTAGGGGCAAAAACAGTGCCAACTGCCTATGTATTTGGCCAAGCCTTTGACGAGCACGAAGACAATAATACCATCCGCGAATGGTTTAACGCTGCTTACCAAACAGCTACTGCAACAGAAGCCTATGATTTCGGGGCCGACAAATTAGATTTAGACAAGGTTACGGATAAACGGGCTATTAAATACGGCCAAGATGATGCGCCGATTAAGGTGACAGAATACATCAACTTCCGTTGCCAAGGGTCTAAAAACTTTGAAGACGCCGTGTCTGAAAAATTAGAGGGCCTAGCGGATGAAGGGAAGATTCAACGGATTATCAAACACGTTGATATCGATAAGGCTGGCTTAGCTAAAGGGGAAGTTATTAACCGTTTTGTAGACTACAAGGACCAAGGAAAAGCCTACAAACAATTCAAAGAAATCTTCGCCCGTCATGGTGAATGGAAAACGACAGACTTTGGTGGCATCGTTGACTATGCTATTGAAACGCTATCTTACCAATACCAAGGCAACCGCCTGCAAAACGATGTCGTTAAAGCTGAATTTGAAGCTATTGGTGGTTCAGCAACCCCAACAATTGTCGTAAATAATGACAAAGCCTTTGTTGGGCCAGATGCAGCTACTGAATTAATTGCTTACTTAGACGATCAAATTGCCAAGTAAGGAAATTTAATAAGGAGGCATTTTAATGACCTTTCAAACAGATAAAATCACCTACCAAGATGCGATTAAACTTGGAAAAGATACAGCCAAGGTTAAAATCGTTGAATACTACAATCTTGCTTGTCCGGATGTCTTAAATTACCATGAGCAATTCGCCTTCTTCCTAGATCCATTAGTTCAAACAGGACAGGTGCAACGGATTTTGAAGCACTATGATAAAACCAGTCCGCGTCTACAAAAAGGCAATCTGGTCCATGATTACATCGATTACGACAACCAAGAAGCGGCCTATAGTGTGGCAAACCAATACCTTCGGTCGCAAAAAGACTGGGCGCGTCTAGATCTTGATAAAGTTGAAGCCTATTTAACCCAACAAGGACGTGTGCAACAAGACAATAGCGAACTAGCAGCTCGCGTATTTGAAGAAGCACAAGCAGTCGGTGTCGGTGCGGTGCCAACAATTTTCATCGAAGACCATGCCTTCGTTGAAACAGTAGACCCAGAAGCATTCAAACAAGCCATAATGGAAAGAATCTAAGTGTTTTGATTTTTTCTTGGCAAACTTATACGAATGATCAATCAAAGGTCGTGACTTAATGTCACGGCTTTTTGTGTCGTATAAATATTGGATTTGAATTTTTAAAAGTATGTCGTTGCGTCATAGATTTATGGGGGCTTGTTAACAATGGATTTTGCTATAGGCACAAGGTAAATATATCTAGGCAAAAGAAGAGGTAATGCCTTTAGCCAATTTACGAACGTTAAAATTTGATACAAGTTTTCAAAACCACATATTCCTTTTTCAACCAAATGAAAAACGAACTATATCTTTAATATATAAAAATAATCCATTTATTTACGAAATATAAGGTTGACCTTGTTGGTGTATGGTGGTAGGATAGTAAAAATCAATTTATACAGAAAAGGGGAATGAATGACAATGACTACTGCATGGGAAAACAAGTTCGCTAAAGAGGGATTAACATTTGATGATGTCTTACTATTGCCGGCACATTCAGAGGTGTTGCCTAACGAGGTAGATTTAGGCGTACAGTTGGCACCCAACTTGAAATTAAATATTCCAATCCTTTCAGCTTCAATGGATACTGTAACGGATGCAAGAATGGCCATCGCTATGGCACGCCAAGGTGGACTTGGTATTATTCACAAAAACATGACAATCGCCCAACAAGCGGATGAAGTACGTAAGGTGAAGCGTTCAGAATCAGGTGTCATTTCAGATCCATTCTACTTATTCCCTGAATCTTCTGTGAAAGAAGCAGTGGCATTAATGAGTCGTTACCGCATTTCTGGTGTACCAATTATCAATAATGAAGAAGACCACAAATTGTTGGGGATCTTAACAAACCGTGACATCCGTTTCTTGGAAAATCATGACCAAGCCATTGAAAATGTCATGACTAAGGATGACTTAGTGGTTGCACCACAAGGGACTTCTTTAGAAGAAGCAAGCCATATCTTATACGAAAACCGTATTGAGAAATTATTATTAGTTGATGACCAAGGCCGTTTAACTGGCTTAGTCACCATTAAAGATATTGAACGGGTAACAGACTATCCAAATTCTGCTAAAGACGCAAAAGGTCGTTTGATTGCGGGTGCTGCAGTTGGCGTTACTTCAGATACATTTGAACGTGTTGCTGCTTTACTTGAAGCAGGCGCAGATGCGATTGTAATCGATACTGCACATGGTCACTCTGCAGGGGTTTTACGTAAAATTGCACAAATTCGCCAAGAGTTCCCAGAGGCTACTTTAATCGCTGGAAATGTAGCGACAGCTGAAGGTACGCGTGCTTTATATGAAGCAGGTGTTGACGTGGTTAAAGTAGGGATTGGACCTGGTTCAATTTGTACAACACGTGTGGTTGCTGGTGTTGGGGTACCACAAATTACAGCGGTCTATGACGCAGCTAGTGTAGCTAACGAATACGGCAAGACTATTATTGCGGATGGTGGGATTAAATTCTCAGGGGATATTGTCAAAGCTTTAGCGGCTGGCGGCCATGCAGTGATGTTAGGATCAATGTTAGCGGGTACTGACGAAGCACCTGGGGAATTAGAAATATTCCAAGGGCGTCAATTTAAAACTTACCGTGGTATGGGTTCATTAGGGGCTATGAAAAAAGGTTCTGCGGACCGTTATTTCCAAGGTGAGGTCAACGAAGCCAACAAATTAGTGCCTGAAGGCATCGAAGGACGCGTTGCTTATAAGGGTTCTGTTTCTGGTATTATCTTCCAATTACTTGGTGGTATTGAATCAGGTATGGGCTATTGCGGTGCTGCAACAATTGAAGACTTACGTCAACATGCACAATTTATTCGCATGACAGGTGCTGGTTTAATTGAATCACATCCGCACGATGTACAAATCACTAAAGAAGCGCCAAACTATTCAAGAGGCTAATCGATTAAAAATGAAAATTTTCCAAGGGCAAGTGGGTCAGCAAGACTGCGCTTGTCCTTTTTCAATTGGGAAAATGTTTAAACTGGGTCGAAAAAGCCTGTGATATCAAGTCTTAAGGCATTCTTAACTACTTTTAAATAGAAATATAGGACTTATGTGGTTGGGGTTTGTTAAAATAAGATAGAGAAACTATAGTGTTCGGAGGATGACCTAATGAAAATTTTAATTACTGATGACGATAAGGAAATCGTTGAATTATTAACTATATATGCTACAAATGAAGACTACGAGGTAATCCAGGCTTTTGATGGGGATGAGGCCTTGAAGAAAATTGCTGAAAATCCTGATATTGCTATGATGGTGTTGGATATTATGATGCCTGGTAAGGACGGAATTACGGTGATCAAGGAGTTACGTAAACGTGATGTGGATATGCCAATCTTACTATTATCTGCTAAATCGTCTGATATGGACAAGATTTCTGGATTAACGACTGGTGCGGATGATTATGTGACGAAACCCTTTAACCCGCTTGAAGTTATGGCTCGTATCAAGTCTTTATTGCGTCGTGCTTCTTCTGCTGGCGATGATTCAGCAACGATTGAGGTTGGTCCACTTGTGATCAACAAAAATTCTCATGAGGTAATGACAACGGATGGACAACAAATTCAACTAACTGCGCTAGAATTTGGTATATTATACTTACTAGCTAGTAATCCAAATAACGTATTCTCGGCTGACGAGATTTTTGAACGTGTGTGGCAGCAAGAGTCTGTGGTATCAGCGAAGACGGTTATGGTTCACGTGAGCCATTTGCGTGATAAGATTGGTGAAGCTACAGGTGGGGACAAGGTAATCTCAACTGTTTGGGGTGTCGGTTATAAAATTACAGCCTAAGTGCTAAGTATAGAAAGTGTCTGGTATCATGGTCAATGTTCAATAAGACTGGGGAATGCGATATTGGTATCAAGGTTCCTAGTCTTTTTTACATTTTTATAGTAGTTGGGTAATCGGTTAGTTAGTTAATAGTCTAGTGATAGTTAGAAGGTGCGCTCTTGCAAAAAAAGAAAAGTAGAATGCATACAGAGCTTTTTTTTGAAGCGATTGTGTGGCTAGCGATATTGGTCATACTGTATTTTGGGTTAATGTTCGTGTTGATCACGGTTTATGAAACCAATTATTCAGTCTTATTACGGACATATCCTGGCTCTTTTTTTGTCCACCCACAATTTCAACAAAATTTCTTTCTGTCTCTAACCATGGTTTACTTGGTGATGAGTGTTTCCTTTGTTGGCTGGCGGATTTATCGTCGGCTACGGGCGGTTCAATTGGGCTATGTTCTTGAAGAGTTGCACTATATCTCGCAAGGAAACTACCATCATAAGATTTCTACTTCCGATCTGAATGGCATGCAGCCGGTTGTAGATTCGATTAATCGTTTGGTTGACTCCACTGTAAAAGCGAGGGAAGAGGAGCGACGGATTGAACAGTCTAAAGATGACTTGATAACCAATATGAGTCATGATATTCGTACGCCCCTTACTTCCGTGATTGGTTACTTGACCTTATTGAAGCAGGAAGAGTTGAAAGACCCAGAAAAGGCTATGAAGTATATCAACATTGCTTACGATAAGGCCATTCAAATGCAACGTATGACTGAAGATTTGTTTGAATATACGAAGGTTAAACAAGTGGATACTAAGTTGGCCATTAACCGGATCAATGTGGTCCGTATGGTAGAACAAATTACGGTAGAATTTGAATTAGAAGCCCATAAAGTCGGCCGTGAATTTCAAATTGTGGCCGAACCGGATGACAATATCCTGGTCGATATTGACCCAGAAAAATTTGTGCGTATCTTTTCCAATTTATTTACCAACGTCTTTAAATATGGTGGAAAGGGTAAGTATATCAGGATTTCAATCTATCAAGACCAAGAAAAGACCAAGTTTATCGTTGAAAATGACGGCGCTAAGATTCCTAAAGGGCAATTAAAGGACCTATTCCAGAGATTTTATCGGGGGGATAAATCTCGAACTGAGCCACAGACGGGTAGTGGTTTGGGGTTAGCGATTACGCAATCGATTATTGAACTGCACCGTGGTGAAATTCACGCGGAGTCGGACCATAAAGGGACGCGGTTCATTTTCACCATTCCTAATCGCTTTGAAGATTTAGAAGATTATGTAGAAATGGAGCGAATGTAAGTGAAGAATAAGTTGACAAAAGTTTTAACCACAGCATTGGTTGCCTTGTTAGGACTCAATTTGGCCCAAGTGCCAATGGCTGTGTTAGCAACTGAAAATACAACTGTAGATACTAGTCAAGCGAGTGAGGCGACAAGTGGTACGGTAGCAGAGTTCTCAGAAGAAATTGCGACAAATTACGGGTTGAATATTGATGCCGCGATGGCCATTGATAGCGAATCTGGCCAAATTTTATATGACCAAAATGGGGCCGAGTTACACGGGATTGCTTCATTGACCAAGTTAATTGCCTTGTTTGTTGTATATGATGAAATTGCAGCAGGAAATTTGTCTTTCGACACTAAAGTGCCTGTCTCAGAGGCAGTTTCAGCGCTTTCCGTAGCGGCTGGTTTATCCAATGTGCCACTAGAAGAATCAACTGATTATTATACAGTGGATGCTTTAATTGATGCTGCTGTGATTGGGTCAGGGAATGCAGCTGTAGTTGCCTTGGCTGAATATATTGCTGGCTCAGAGCAAGCTTTTGTTGAAATGATGAGTGACAAATTAACCGAATTAGGCATCAAAAATTTCGAACTATATACCGCTTCTGGTCTAGCTGGTTCATGGTTAACCACAACTGATGGTTCTGCGTCACCGTACTCAATTGACCAAGAAAATATGATGCAGGCTCGCGACATCTTGTTCGTGGCCCGTGAAATCGTCAATGAATATCCGGATGTTTTAGAACGGTCTAATGTCACTTCAAAAGAATTCCAAGTATCGGATACGGAGACTTATACTTTAGAGAGCACCAACCTGTTTCTACCAGGCAATGCCTACGAACGTGACGACGTATCTGGTCTTAAAACAGGGACTGAATCTATTGCCGGTCGTTGTATCATCATCATGAGTCAAATCGATGGCCGCGACATCATGCTTGTGACTCTAGGTGCTGAAACAGAAGATGAACGGTATGTAAATACAGGCACATTACTGACTGCCCTACAAGAAAACCTTGCTTATACTACCCTTTATGAAGAAGGTACCACTTGGTTGCCCGCTGATAACGTAGCTATTTACCAAGGTGTCGTTAGTGGCGTGGATCTGAATTATGCCAAAACAAATGCCCTATTCTTACCATACAATTATGATTTAGAAAATAATTCGACTACAACTTATGATGCAGCCTTCCAATATGACGCTGTAGGGAATTTGGCGCTTACAGCGCCGTTGTCAGTGGACCAATCAATTAATACTTTCAATACGATGGTAAACTTTGATGAGAGTCTCTTTAACCAATTGGACATGTCAAATGCCATTGTACCAGCAGAAGATGTCGATAAGGTCAGCATTGTTGTACAAGTGGCCCGGATTATGGAAGATTTATTTAAAGGCTGGAAGGAAGATATCCAAGGCGTTTTTAGTTAATAACAATATAGATTTTCAAGAAATGAAATACTCGTATTTCTCAAATGATTTATAAATTTATCTAGAGACGGACACACTTCGTTTTTTACACAGGCCTGAACTACACTATTTGTAAAAGAATTATATTTTTCGCTAAAGTCATGATATCTTGTCATGACTTTTTAACGTTTCTGTAGAAGCTTATTTGTGACTTTATAGGGGTGCTTTGTACGAAGCAGCCTAGATTTGAGTGTTGCTTAATTTTGCGTATGTGAAGTGACAGCCACAAGTGAAAGTGTCAACTATCTATAAATGACTTTTCCCCCAGCTCTGCCCATGTCTAAATGACTTTATTAACACCTAATTTGAGGCAATTGACTTTTATTTCACTCAAATATATAATGGAGGCAATAAAAGAAAGTATCGATTGTGACTAGTAATATAGGCTGATTTCTAGAGAACTTGCGGCAGGTGAAAGCAGGTAATTAAGCGATATGAATCCACACAATCACTGACTACGAATATGAGGATATTATCCTAATTAAGTAGAACCGGGTTAGCCGTTATCTAATGAGCGTAAGACATAGTGTTTTTGTGTCTTAAAGTAGGGTGGCACCGCGCAATAATATATGAACTTCAAGCTATTTCGTCCCTTCCATTTTTTGGGAGATCGAAATAGTTTTTTTATTTTTACTTACTATAGGAGGAAAAGAAATGATTGATATTAAATTACTAAGAGACAACTTTGATGCGACTGCTGAGAAATACGCTAGCCGTGGGGTTGCGAAAGACGAATTAGAGAAATTAATTGATTTAGACGGCCAACGTCGTGAAGTGATTTCTCAAACAGAGACCTTAAAGGCTGAACGTAATGCCGTTTCTGATGAAATTGGTTTATTACGCCGTAACAAAGAAAATGCGGATGATAAAATTGCCCGCATGAAAGAAGTAGGGGAAGAAATCCTTGTTTTAGACGAGAAATTGGCTAAATTAGACGAGCAAGTAACTTACATCATGGATCGTTTACCAAACTTACCACATGATTCAGTACCAGTTGGTACAGATGAAGATGACAACGTTGAAGTGCGTCGTTGGAGCCAAGCCCCTGAGTTTGATTTTCAACCAAAAGCTCACTACGAAATTGGTGAAGAATTAGGTATTTTAGACTTTGAACGTGGTGCTAAAGTTTCAGGTGCCCGCTTCCTTTACTACCGTGGTTTAGGTGCCCGTTTAGAGCGTGCAGTTTATAACTTTATGTTAGACCAACACCAAGAAGAGGGTTACGAAGAAATCATTCCTCCTTACTTAGTGAATGACAAAGCTATGTATGGTACTGGTCAATTCCCTAAATTTACAGAAGATGTCTTCTCAACATCTAACGAAGATCGTCACCTAACATTGATTCCAACAGCCGAAGTACCTTTAACAAACTATTTTGCTAATGAAATCATCCCAGGTGAAGATTTACCAATCTACTTCACAGCAATGTCTCCAAGTTTCCGTTCAGAAGCAGGGTCTGCTGGTCGTGATACTCGTGGTTTGATTCGTTTACACCAATTCCAAAAAGTTGAGATGGTAAAATTCGCACGCCCAGAAGATTCTTATGAAGAATTAGAAAAAATGGTTACAAATGCTGAAAATATCCTACAAAAATTAAACTTACCTTATCGTGTCATCACATTATCAACTGGAGACATGGGCTTCTCTGCAGCCAAAACTTATGACTTAGAAGTATGGGTACCAGCGCAAGAAACATATCGTGAAATTTCTTCATGTTCAAATACTGAAGCTTTCCAAGCGCGCCGTGCTTTAATTCGTTTCCGTAATGCAAATGGTAAACCAGAATATGTACATACATTAAATGGGTCTGGTTTAGCAGTTGGACGTACAGTAACAGCTATTCTAGAAAACTACCAAAACGCTGATGGGTCAGTAACAATCCCTGAAGCATTAGTCCCTTACATGGGTGGTATTACAGAAATCACAAAAGAAAATGCATCTGGCGTTTCAAAATTAAAATAATGTAATACAATAGAGATGGATTAATTTCTTTTTAATATAACGAAAGGGGCAATTAGGATGTCTAAAGAAACAGCAGTATTTGCCGGCGGATGTTTCTGGTGTATGGTACAACCATTCGAAGAAATGGACGGTATTGAAAAAGTGACATCAGGTTACACTGGTGGACATAAAGAAAATCCTACATATGAAGAAGTTTGCTCGGGAACAACCGGTCATACAGAAGCAGTTGAGATTGAATTTGATAATGAAAAAATAAGCTATCCAGAATTGCTTGATATTTATTGGCAACAAACAGACCCAACTGACGCAATGGGTCAATTTGTTGATCGTGGTGATTCTTATCGACCTGAAATCTTTGTGAACAGCGAAGAACAGGCAGAAGCTGCAGAGAAATCTAAAGCAGCCTTAGATGCGAGTGGTCGTTTTAGCAAACCAGTTCTAACACAAATCACGAAAGCATCAACTTTCTGGCCAGCAGAAGATTACCACCAACAATTCTACAAAAAGAATCCAGCCCACTATAAACGTTATAGTGAGTTATCTGGACGTAAAACATTCATCCAAGATAGTTGGGAAGAAGCTTAAACGCTATATTTCACTATAAAGAATTTAGGAGATCCTAGGTATATTATCTAGGGTCTTTTATTTTTTGAAGAAATACGAAAAAGAGGTTTACAAGAACCTAGAAAGGTGATAATATATTTTTCAGACGTTATTATTGTTTCTGTTGTAACAGAGAAAAACATTAAAAAAAATGTTGACTTCAATCAGCTGAACATGGTAATATCTAATAGTTGCGTTACAGCGTAACAACAACCGAGAAAACAACCTTTTAGACAACTTTTAAAATGTTGTTGACTTCCAGTCAAACTCGTGATAATATTAAATAGTTGTCACAAGGGCGACGAGATAGACCTTTGAA
>NZ_DJUR01000035.1 GCF_002440555.1 Aerococcus sp. UBA6277 | reverse complement strand
CAGTTTTCGGGTAGAGATTCAGCGAACGCCAATGCAGGTCTCCAATAGTAAATACGTATTTATTATTTGTGTGTTACCGAGTCAGTTATCTAATTTGCATTAGATTATTTTACCTCTTTGGTCAATTATCTTGAAATTGTACTAGTCCAAACTAGTCCAAAAACACCTATAAATCAACGTTTTTAACTAAATTTTAAAAATAAATTTTCCAACTAGTGTGGACTAGTTGCTACTTTTTGCTACTTTTTTGCTACTTTTTCTAAAAATGGGAACAAAAAAAAGAGGTAGCAGACAATTAAGTCCACTACCTCTACTAATTTAAAACTATTTAATTGTCGCACCAGTACCCGGACCGGCGTAAATTGCAACTCGCCCTTTTACTTCCGTATCAATTAAGTAAATATCTTTCGCTGGGTTACCTACAATATTGTAAGTTAGTCCACCAAATTTCTTAGGTGTTAGTAGATGGATCTCGTTGCCAACTGTATAAGGACCTTTCACACGATACACTCGCCAAGTATCTGCACTTGCCGGTAAGTGTAGTTTCTTAGTGGTATTCGCCACGCTACCACCTTTACCAGTAATTGTTGCGCCCGTTCCCGGGCCTGCATAGACTGCTACCGTACCTTTAACGCTTGTTTTAATCAAGTAAACGTATGGTGCTGGGTTACCTAAAATGTCATAAGTTAACCCACCGTAAGCACTAGGTGTTAATAGATGAACCTCATTACCAGTCGTGTATGGGCCATTCGCATTGTATACACGCCATGTTTTAGCACTTGCTGGTAAATGTAGTTGTTGACCAGTTGACGTTGTAGTTGCTGGATTAGCCACATACAGTTTTGATTCTGGGAAAATAAGGTTAGGATTCTCTAGCTTATTCCATTTAACTAGATTATCAACTGTCACACCATATTTCTTAGCAATTGCACCTAGTGTTTCGCCAGTTTGTACTGTGTGCATTTTAGCTGTAACAGAAACATAACCATCATTTTGAGTTGTGTTCGCAGCTTGTTGAGCAACTTTATAACCAGCCAATTCAGCTTTAAATTCACGCCATTTTTTCCAGTCATTCCATTGCCAGTTACCTGGGCACAATTTACCAGATACGTCATAGTGACGAATTACACGCTCATCGGGGATATTGTACTTAGCTTGTAATTGCTTAGTTAACCACTTAGCACGCTTGATAGTTTCGGGGTCAAATTCCCAATGCCAAACGTCTTTCCCCGTTGATGTATCTTGGCACATCTCGATACCAATACTGTTGTTGTTTGTAGCCCCATAGCCAAAATATCCGTTATAAGCACCTTTACCAGTACGGGAGCCGTCCCCAACGTGCCATGCTGGTGTATCGTCCTCTACTACCTGGACTATACCGTTCGCATCGACAAAGTAATGCGCTGAAGCACCACGATAGGTTGACTTAAAATAATTAGCATTCCCCCATGCTTGTCCCGAAGCACCCACAAAATGCTCAACGATCCATTCAGGGTTGTTTAAACCTTTAGTTCCCTTGTTGATTAAAGTTAAGGCTTTTTGAATTGTGTAAGACATATTTAGTCCTCCTTATTAAACTCTCTATTAGATACACCTGTGATTGTCCCTAGAAATGTTGTAAATGCCGTTAAAATTGTCAACATTGTGTCAGTGTTCTCCCAACCAAAAGATTGTCCTAGAACACCTATAAATACTCCCAATGCTGGCAAAAATAACCAGACCAGCCATTTAAGGACGTCATAAGTTTTGTTGCTTAATTTCATTGTCTCGCTCCTTTTGCAATAATTGATTTTTAAGGCTGCCATTTTCAATTCTTAGCTGACTATTTTCTTCTCTCAATTCATCATTAATTTTTTCTAACTTAATAACTTCGTTTGCATGACGTTTTTTCATTTCGTCCATTTGAGTTCTTAACTCGGTCATATCAGCTTGCATACTATCCATACGCACTTTGTTTTTTCCTAATTGTTGCTTAGTTTCTTCGTACAGTTTTTTCCACTCACTGCTGGCATACTGCTCACGCTCATTTTGGAACTTGTACCTCGTACCAAGATAGGTTAAAAAAGCTGGTACAATGGCAATCAAAAGTGGGTTTAAATCATCCATCCTTGAAATCACCTCGTAACGAAACGCCAAAACTAAGCAGTGCTATACCTAAAGTTAATAATCCCACGGTGTTCGGTGGCTCTGACAACACGAAGCTAAGACCGAAGAACGCCCAAATAAAGGTGAACGCTGGCAGTAATAGTCGTTTAATTCTTTTGAAGTCTAACAAAGTGGCGATGGTATATGACGCTCCTAAAAGTAAGAAGAAAACGCCTATAAAGCGGTGGTCGAATACGTCTCGTATGTTTTGATAAACCTTGTAAGTTTGTAAGATTTCAGGATGAACAATCAATTTCCATCCGTACGCAATTGACGTCAAAGCTAATAAATATGAGTAGTAATAGTAGATGATATGTTCTTTAATTCTTTTCATTTCTCACGCTCCTTTCTGTATTTTGGTACTAAAAAAGCACCCGGCTTTAATCGGATGCTTAGTAACTTGCGTAGAATTTAGCTTGGTTTTCGGCTGCGACTTCAGGCGTGATGTCCGCGTATGGGATGCCACGTTTTTCCAACTCTTTGATGACGTCATCTTTCCACAACGTTGGTATTTGTTCTACTGACCAAAGACCTTTTGAGATTAAGTTTAAATATACTAAAATCATTACATTGCACCTCCTAAACCAGTAACAATCTGTGCAATAGCTAAGTCAGTATTAGCCTTGTCGCGATCAAGTCTAACAAGGATGTACTCGTCTTTTTCGTAAACAGTTAAGTTAAATTTGTACTGTTTTGTTTTATTGCCGTCCTCGTCCGTGACTTCAATCTCTTGGATATTTTCCGCTTCATAGACATGTTCTGTGTCCATGCGGATAGCTTCTGGACGTTCAGTCGATTCGACGTTTAAATATTTTTGCATGATTTCCTCTCCTTTTCTCTAAACTCTTCGATGTACGGCTGAAAAGGTCTGATGTATTTATTTGAAAGTCTGTAAGCATCTGCAGCTTTCAACCAACCTGCGTAGGAGTTGATTGTGCATACGTCGTGGAAAGTGAGCGGTTTACCACTCAACACTTTACGTTTAATAGGCTTTAACTTCGCTTTCATCTGCTTCACAATAGATTTTCTAACCAACACATAATCCTTAAAAATTCGATACCCTACGAAGTCAATGCCCCGAACGTATGTGGGGAAAATTTGATAATTCTCTTTCAACTCAAGCTTTAAATTATCAGCTAAGTAGACCTTAATATCTTCAAGGAGTGCGTGCAGAAAAGCCTTGTTGTCGCTGAGGATGACACAGTCGTCCATGTAGCGGTAGTAGTACTTGACGTGCTTTTCTTCCTTGAGCCAGTGGTCAAAGTCCGAAAGATAAAAATTACCGCTATACTGACTGACATAGTTGCCAATGGGTATACCGGTATCGCCTTCTGTTGAGTCAATGATATCATCTAGTAACCACAGAACGTCTGGGTCTTTAAAGACTCTTCGAAATTTTTCTTTTAAAATTTGATGGTTAATGTGTGGATAATACTTCTTCATGTCAATTTTCAAGCAGTACTGACTGCCCTCTTCATCCAGTCGGATGTCATGCTTCACTTGCTTTAAGCAAGCGTGCATACCTCGTCCAGGAATGGCTGAATAAGTATTTGCGGTAAGGTTACGGATGATATAAGGCTCGATGACCTGCATCAGCGCCCATTGCACTATCCTATCGGGGTAGAAAGGTAGCTTATAGATCTCACGTGACTTCTGCTTGTCAATTTTCGTGAAAATCTCGTACTCTGAAGTCGTGAAGGTCTTATTTTGTAACATTACTTGAATGTTAGATAGGTAATAATCCACGTCCTTTTCTATCTCTTTAACCTCGTGATACCAACCTTTACCGCGCTTAGCGTTTGCATAAGCCAGCTTTAAGTTGTCCATAGAAGCGATTTCTTCAAATAAATTTCCTACTCTTTTCATATTTTATTATCCCTACTTTGTATACATATTTCGCCGAGCTTTCGAGAGACCTACTAACACAGCTTTTTTATGTTTCTGTTTTGGCGAGCGCCATGGTAATTCCGTTCATCATTATAAGTTTTACATGTATTCTAGGTGCGTGCCGATGTTACGATTACGATTCGAGAAAGCATTATTCAGATTCCAATTGAAGAGACCTGCATTAGTACCATTACTCCAATTACCGCTAAGGTGAGTAAGGGCAAGTGGTGCGTTTTTCTATTGTACTCCCAAATATGTAAGACCGATTCGGCTTGGAATTACCAAAAATATTCTTGTTAAATTTCATTTACTGGTGTTAAATTTTTACGGCGCGTATACAAGGCGCGCGCCGAAGCTACGATAACGATTCGAGAAAGCACCATTCAGATACCAATGGAAGAGACCCGCATCAGCACCACCACTCCAATAACCGCCAAGGCGAGCAACTAAGAAGTTATCATAAGCATTGTTTTGGTACAAGTAGTCGCCGATTGGTAGCGCTGAGTTCGCCCCACCGTTCGTTGCCCCGGGAATGAAAGCGAAGTCCGCATCTTCTGAGTACCCGAAGTACTTAATGTATCCGTTTGATTTAGCGATTGTGAAGCCAAATGGCTTGTAACTACCGTCAATGCCATTTTCTCGGTAGTCGCCTAAAGCGTACCACCCGTTGTGCTTGCCTTTACCCTCAAGCGTGAAGCCATCCACAATAGAGAAGATGTTCCCCCATAGGTTTTCCTCTCCACGATAAGTCGGAATTGCATAGCCGTCCGCGTCTACTGATCCGGACTTGTTCCCAAGGGTTTGAGTAGCACCAGTATTTGAAGTTTGAGAAGTTGCGCCATCATCCGCTACACCAGTTCTCCCACTACCTAAGTTCTCTTGAGTATTAAATGACGCATACTCAATGATGAACAGCAGCTGCGACATTGAAGCGGTAGCTAAGGTTTGTTGGTGCCATCCTTGGCCACGATTATTAGCCAACTTACGGGCATTTTCGCGCGTCAAGTTTTGAGTCAACCCACTTGCAGGTTTAGCGTTCGCAATACTTGAAAGCTTGTCACTAGCGAAGTCTGCTACCTGTTCGTCCAGTTTTAAGTATACACCTTCAGAGGTGTCAAAGATAGCACTTTCATAAGCCGAAACGTACACTTTTTGTCTGACTTTTCCGTTATGATCTTTAAATGCAGGGTGTACTTTAAAGCCTGCCCGCGGTTGGTCTGATACGTAGTATCGTGCCTTCATTAAGTTTTGACCGTGGCCGTCAGCGTTTGGCTGAGTTTTCAACGGCACAACTTTGTAGTAAAAGACCGGCTGTTCAACCATAACTTGTCCATTTGAGCCGTCTTCTTTATATCCCCCGTCCCCGAAAACCGCGTTGACTGTGCCGTTATCTGCAAGGTTGACGCGACGTCGACCACCGTACATGTTAAAGCCATCAAACGAAGCGCCTGGTGTACGACCTTCTGCATCACCTAAGCGAGTAAATTTATTGTTTTCAAAGTCCGCCTCAAGACCTAAGACACCTTTTTCAGCGTAGCCAACGTAAGCTTGTAAGTCATTTAAGCTAGTTTCAAGGCGGTTAATATCGCCAATTGTAGCCACCGCTGACGGGTCAATTTGAAGTGTTACGTTCTCCGCGTTTCCGACAGTAGTTGTTAGTTTGAACTGGGCACCAGATGGTGTCCGATTGTTAAAAGGTGGCATGTATCCGGCCACACTAGCGTTTGTTACCGCATATAAAATCTCGCCTACGTCAGGGTCTTTAGCAAAAAGTCCAATCGTTTGCATGTAGTAACCAACTGCTAACTCTTCATTAGAGATAGCCCCTTCAACGGTTACTGAAGCATTGTTGTTTCGCGCAATATTTGTGATAGGCGCTGTCTGTTTAACGCCTGATAAGCTGGTTAAAGACTCTAACTGTGTGTCTGTATAAGTTGTGCTAGACACACCGATTTTCGTAAATTCTACTGTACCTGTTCCTGACATTAATTTAGCCATCAGGGTTTGGCCATTTCGTGTGATCACGACTCTTTTAAATTCTGCCATGTTTTCAATCTCCTTTTCTACTCTGTGATTTCAAATGTTTGTGTGAAGAATGGTATTGCTGCGATATACGCTTCGCCATCAATTGCAAAAGATAGGTCAACGTCGTCAACTAAGTCGTACTTGTCGACTTGAGTAAATGCGCTTGTTACGTAAGTAGTGTCTGCTAGGTTTGATACGTTCTCAAAATAACTGTCCGTCATTTCAATGACTGCTGTATTTGTAATCGCTGAGGCAAGTGAGACCTTATCGTTAACAGCGCGAACGTCAAACTGGACAGCATCTGTTGCGGAAATCAGCATTGTCGGCGCGAAGCCTGCTGCGATATAAGCGTTGGTGGTTGAACTCATTGGGATTTCATTTCTCGAGATAAGCTCAAGGTTGGCCGGTATCATCTCGACCAGCGCGAAGTCTAACTCGTCGACTTGTCCCGGCAATTCCAGGTTAGTACGAATCGACAAGCGATAAGCGTTAAGCTCATAGTTAATGTCGAAGTTGAAGTTACCTTGCAAACTGGCTAACCGTCGCACTAATGAGTTGTGCGTGTAAGGCGTGATATTAATCCACCGACTTAACACCCTTGAGCGTCTACTTTCTACCGACTCGTCAGCCACTGGTACGATGCCCAAAATCGACTCAAAGATGGCCAGGCCGTTAGTATCAGCAGTTTTGATAAACTGGTTGGCTTTACTTGCAATAAACTCCTTTTCAAGCATTAAAAAGAGGGCATCTTCCGCCCTCAAAATATCGTTCATTTCCTGGACTTCTCGGTAGTAGTCCGGCATGTAATCTAGTAGGGTCATGACAAGCTCACCGTCCCTAAAATTGGCAACTCTTGCTTGTCAGGGGACAAATCCAGCTTCACGTCCTCATCTTTGCCATTTAATTTAATTCCGGCAGCATTGGCCACACCTTGAATCGATAAGATGGCCGAAGTAATCTGTGAGCGGTAAATCCAAGCCTCATAGCCAGTGGCCCCGCGAGTACTCCAGCGTTGGCGGACGCTCAGGAAGTAATTTTCAATGACGTTTTTCGCCTCATCAAAAATCGCTGTTTGATTCGCACCGCTCTCCACGTTCATATAAAATGATACGTCAATAACCTTTTGGACAGGTCCGCGAACAGTCACCTTATGACCAATTGGCGCGAGTCCTACTCCGCCACCATCTAGCGTCGGGTCAATAGCCTCTTGCACTTCAGAGACCAGTTCCTGGCTAGGTACTCCAAAAACATTGTTAACGATGGATAGTAGGACCGTACCACCACCCTGCCAGGCAGGATAGACTTGTACTCCGCCTACACCGTCCAGGTCAGTGATCATACGTGTGTAATCTTCAATATTCCCACCAAAAGCCCCGACCCCTTTTTCAGCAATCACCCTAGCTCGTAAGCTATCATCTGTTTCATCATCCCTTGCTGGTACAGTGATTTCAGTAAGCAAGGCTTGGCCAAAGTCGTTAAAGTTGTCGAGCGGTAACAACACACCGACGTACTCATTGCCAACCGACCCCGATTCCTCAGCAGTCAGTCGATAAATACCGTCGCTAACTTTTTCAGTCACAGCGTAATAGATGGGCCTATCACCAATACTTGAAAAGCGACTACCAATATCCACAGCGTAAGGTTGGCCTCCACTCGACGTGAAGGACGCTGTGACCACTGCTTGAGTGGCCGGTATTCTCATTATTCCTGCTTCTTCAGCACGTAAGTCTAAGTACTGACCCGTTGCCGACACGACGTAGCTCTCAAGCATAGTGTTTCTTAATTCCATCGTAAAGGTGGCCAGTTGATAGCAAGCTGGCGCTAGCGCGTCATAGATGATAGACCCCTCACGAGTATCGACGCCTGCCGGTACTCGAGCTAAAGCCTCTTCTATATAATAGTTATAATCATATGTTTCAAGATGAGCCCCGATTTCATCTGGTGTCATAGTTCCACCTCCATTTCTTCTGCAATATCCCCAAATAAAGTGCTAACTATGAAACTCACTTGTAGTGAGCTTCGGTCAACACCTGGCGTGATATTAAAATTCTCAATTGATAAGATGCGGTCGTCAACAAGTAGTGCTTCGCTGATTAGACGCTCTACTTCCATTTCGGCCAAAGCCATTTCTTCTCCAACCATGTCCTCTAAGTCGTGGCCGTAGCTTTCAGAGTAGATTTCATACTGGAATCTAGGTGTGGAAAGTATTTTCTCGATGGCTTGTCGCATCGCTTCTTGTCCGTCCACAAAACCTAAGATGCGGCCATGTAAAATTCGATAGGTCCTTGTTGGTACTTCTTCATCATCAAACATGACCTCACACCCTCTCTAACACATAAAACATTTGGCTTTTCTGAGCCTGTAACATTCTGACCCTATCACCAGTTTGGACGGCTTTTACAATGGTGTAGCGTGTGCCACTCACAGACACAGACAAGCCCTTGGCCACTTCTGACAAGGTGATAAAAGCACTTGGTATTTCTAGCCCATCTTCTCGCCTAATCTTCAGTGGTGTAGCACTAATGACAGTACCGTAGACCACTTCGACCATTTCACTTTCTTTGGGCTTTAGCTGTTTCATATAGCGTGCCAATCGTTCTCCTGCCATTATGCAATCACCTCAATTTCTAAATCCATCATTGCCGTATCCTCAAAGCTGTGTGTACACTGCGTGACCAAGACAAGCGTTTCATCACCGATTTTGACACCATTGACGGTGTCACGGGTTAAGTCGCTGTTGCGCCACGTAAATAACTTACCCGCACGTATTTCTAGGTTGCTAAGCGCTTTGACTGAGGTAGTAATAGTTGGTCTATTATGCTCTTTTAACAGCTCTTTATTTCGCTGCTTAAGTTGAGACGTGTTTAGATCCGCATCGGAAATGGTTTCAACAATTTGAAGTTTTCCCCACTTCTCAATGTTCTTATTGTCTTTTTCGACATAGATTTCACGCTTACCTTTCTCCTTGTCCTCTCTTAAAACTTTCACTGAGTTGGCAGCGTCATCAATAGACAGCTCGTACTCGTAGTCAGTCATCAAGGACTCATCACCGATTACAAGATTAGTGATTTGACGGTTTAGATTAAAAATTTCAATCGTGCCGAAGTTATCCCAAAAGGCAAAACGTTGACCGGACCCATTTCGTGTCTCTTCGATAGCGTCTTTTAACATAGAGTAGTATGTGTGCTTATCTTCAACGACTGCTGTACAGTTATATGTTGCCTTGTCTAAGACCTTGTAAGGTAGACCTTGCACTTCACAGATTCGTTTAAAGCGCTCCGTGACGGAGTTTGCATTAAAGAGTAGCGTGTCTTCGTTCTTGAGATACCGTGTCCTGTCGTAAGCAGTGATGGACCAAAAGCCTCTCACGCCCTGCTTACGTTTGCGTTTAAACACCTTGCCTTTGAAAATCTTTTGACCATCTATGCGCATCTCAACCTCATCGCCTTCGCGTAAATGCACGGTTGGGTTGTCCAGGAAATCAAATTGCAACTTACCCGGCTGGTACTCAGTACTTGTAAACCAAGAGCTACCCTTGCATAAGTCTGAAATGTCAAACTGTTGACGGTTGGTGATACTTGTTTCTAAAATCTCAATCATCATACACGCTTCACACTCCCTGCAGTGACCCAGCCACGCCAGTAGATTCGACCAGTCCCGTCCAACATGCAGACATGGTAAGGGTACTTGCGACCTTTCGCGATCAAGTTAACTTGTCGCCTAGCGTTTTTTTCGGTCAGTCCTGGTCCACTTCCGTACGAGTCACGGTGTAAACGCCCGTTGACTATGACCTGACAGCCAATAGTAATCGGCTTGTTTTTTGGTGCAGGACGTGGTGGCGGTGATACCCTCTTGGCAACAGTCTTTTTGTATTTTGGAGAAACTTCTTTAAACTCGTTTAATCCTAAAGTGTAATACACGTCACCAGTGGTATCATCATGGCCCCAATTGAATTCCTCAATCAAAGTCATTAAGTTGATACGAGTGTCGGTCACGATGAGTCGTACGCGGTCATGACTGGCTTTAGCATTCGTTAGCCTATCAATCCACGTCCTTGCAGACTCTTTTTTAGCGCCTTTCTCTATATAGCTCGCCGAATAGTCGGCGGGGAAAATAGAACTAAAAGAAGTGCCCAGCAACGCGTGGGCACCTCCCAAATTGACCTCACCCAATTTTGCGATTTCTACAATCTTATTATTGGATGAGCGTTTCATTTCTATTATTCCAGGGGAGACTGGAAGCATGTAGCGCTTCCCTTCTATATCTAAATAAAATCGGATAGCCATCTCACACTTCCTTTCTATCCTAGGTCATCATTATTCGCGTCGATAATGATCTCTTCTATGCGTCTAATGATTTCATCAGTGTCTATATCTTCTGCATCCTTACCTTCAATCGTTAAATTGATTTCAGGCGTGATTTGCTTGTTCTTGATGATTACAGGACGTGATAAGCTTGCGTCCATTGCGTCAATTTCACTGCTGTCTATAGACACTCGTTGAGCGTCGTCCCATGCGTAGCTATCTTGACCTGCGTAGACATCAGTTACACTTCGTGTCACTCCTGCTAACTCCATTTGTGGCGCAGTAAAAGCATCTAGTCGTGGAGTAGCTAACTCTGCTAGCTTAGTGCTAGCCTTGTCAACAAGCTTACTTGCGGAAGTGATTCCGTTAGCCAAACCTTCAGACACGAACTCACCAATTGCAATCATCACGCGAGAAGGTGAATGGATCTTCAGCGCTGAGCGAATTGTGCTTGAAACCGAGTTGGCCACACGACGCGCTGCGGAAATTGCACCGCCCGCACCCGCGCTGATACCTGAGGATAACCCGCTCATGGCGAACAGTCCCGCACTGTATAGCTGACCTCTCAGTCCGCTAAATGCGCTAGCAATTTGAGCTGACCCACTTCTAGCGATAGAAGCAGAACGGGCCATACCGCTTGATATAGCAGACGTGAAGCCTGCCATACCCGTGACAGCTGAGCTTCTAGCTCTCGCCATGCCACCAGTAATAGCAGTCACCATACCGTTAAGTGCGGTAGTCGTCTGATTTCTCATTGTGTTGGCGCTTTGGCCAATACGGCTAAATGCAGACACGACACCATTAGCTGAAGCCTGAGAGCTTGTTGACAGACGGTTGATTTGTGTAGCTAGATTAATCACACTAGTAATCAGTGCGTTGATACTTCCAAAGTTGGCCACTGCCACAGTTGGCAAGCTGTTTAGTTGAGCAATAGCAGTCTTAATACTGTTGATGTTGCTTGTGATTGCACCGACGTCTAGTGCTACCGCACCAAGCGTGGTTAGGTGGTTACGGATTTCAGTCAGCTTAGTGATGGCAGTACTTGCCATAGAATAACTTTCCGAATTGTCCGACACCGCAGGGAAACTGTTAAGCGAATTAATCACCGACTTAATTTCCGAAATGCGAGTCCGAACTGCACTCAAGTCAATCTCAACAGCTGATAGAGTCACGAGTTGGTTAGCAATTTTGATAAGCGCATTGACAGAATCAACCGCTCCGCTGAAGTCGTCGTAACCTAGTAAGTCCGCAATGAACTCGCCGAAGCCTTCACGAGAAAGGCTTCTAAGGGTTAGCTTCAGTTGGTTAACCATAGCTCTTGCTGAAGCATGGTCAATCTCAACCGCTGACAGTTCAGCTAGTTTAGTGGCTACTTGTTTCAAAGCATTAACCGAGTCAACGGCTGAACTGAAATCATCATAACCTAGTAGGTCGGTGATAAACTCGCCGAAACCTTCACGAGAAAGGCTTCTGAGTGTTAGTTTAAGTTGGTTAACCATTGCTCTTGAAGCTGCGTGGTCAATCTCAACTGTGGCCAATTCGGCTAGCTTAGTTGCTACTTGCTTCAAGGCGTTGACTGACTCAACAGCCGAGCCGAAGTTGTCATAGCCAAGCAGATTATCAATCGCTTCGCCTAAACTGTCCACTGACAAGCTTTGAAGTGTCAGCTTCAATTGGTTAACCATTGCTCTTGCTGAAGCGTGATCTATCTCAATTTCACTTAGCGATTTTAAAGTGTTGGCCACATTTTTAAGGGCAGATACGGCGGATACCGCACCGTTAAAGTTTTCGTACCCGACCAAGTTAGAAAGCCATTCACCAAACGAGTCAATAGACAACTCAGCGATTGCATCCTTGATGTTACTAATCTTGGTCTTGACGGCTTCGATTGGTACAGTCGCATTTGCTAGCGCTTCTAGAGGTGCGATCATATCCGCCAAAGAGTTTAATGCACTAATTGCAGCGCCCATGCTTATTGCGCCACCAATAGAGCCTAAGACTTCACTAAATGACGTATCAGCTAATTTAGCGATGACGTCTTTAATGCCGTCAATTTTATTTGTAACGCCAGACATATCATCAGGCACTTTATCGTTAACTTGCTGCATTGCCTCTGCAACTAGAATTAATTCCCCAGCAATTAATGCCACTGTGGCAAGTCCGGCGATTGTACCGATAGGATTTAGGGCGGACAACGTACCGACTACTTGGACTAGGCCAAACATGCCACCAATACCAATAGCGATATTGGCTACTTTTGACGCAAATGAGCCGATATTATTAGTTACCTTGTCGTTAACCTGTTGCATCGCTTCTGCAGCTAACATTAGCTCGCCAGAAATTAAGGCCACGACTGCCAGTCCAGCAATTGCACCAATTGGGTTCATGGTTGCCAGTTGACCAGCAACAGCCACTAGGACACCCATTCCGCCGATTGCGATTGCCATGTTAGCTAATTTAGGTGCAAAGCTCGCCAGACTTTCAGGCACTTTGCTTTCGATTTGTTTCATAGCCTCTGCTGCAAGCATGATATTTCCGCTTAGTCCAGCGACTACCGCCAAACCTTTAACCGCATTACCAAAGTTGTTTTTAGAAATGGCGCCGGCAACGCCAACAAAAGCACCCATACCGGTTAACGCAATGGCCATATTGCCTAATTTAGGCGCTAGACTGCTTAAGTCTGAGGGTACTTTGTCGTTTACCTGCTTCATTGCCTCAGCTAATTCCTCGATTAATTTAATCACACCGTAAATTAAAGCGATATTTTTAGCACCTTTTGCAAACTGACTTGCTGTTTTTGATAGTGAATTTAAGAAATTCAAACCACTGTCTTTTGCCGAAATTGTCGGAACGGTAGGTAAAACGCTCTTGCCTAGTTTTTTTGCTCCTTTACCACCGCCGAATAATGCAGCGATTGCACTACCAATTCCTGAACCTAGTTTTCCAATACCTTTGGCAACTGCCCATCCGGTAGTCAAGAAACTAGTAAAAGGTCTGAATAGCGTCCCTAAAATTTTGAACGGCACACCGACTACTGCTTTGCCTAGGTTAAACCCTACAAATGCACCGACTAGCTTGCCAAAGATATCAATCACTTTAGCAATCGTGTCTGAATGTTTGCTAGCGAAATTAGCTAACTTTTCGATACCTTCCACAAGGCCGTCAATGAACCCTTGGAAACTATTCAGTGAGCCTTTAGACCCGAATTTATCGCCTGAAATAGCGTCTAAACTCTTTCTAATAGCGCTGACTGCCTCTTGTACAGGTTCTTTCACCTTGTTAAATGCATCTTTCATAATTTCTAAATAAGGTAATAGCTTATCTAGGAATTTAGGGATGTTGTCATTAATACTTGCAAAGGCATCATTGATGATACCTTTCATGCTGTCGATATTTTCAGCAATCGTTCCAAACGATTTAGATTTTGCCCACTCGTCAATAGCTGTAATTGAGTTAGCCAAACCTTTTGACATAGTATTTGCTAAGTTTTGGAAACTTGTTTTAATACCAGCCGATGCCACTTTTGCTTGGTCAGCAAAACCGTTCGTTTCATTGCTCAGCTCGATTAGCTTATCTTGAAACTGTGTCATAGTGATATCGCCGTTATCTAAAGCGTCATAGAAATCTCTTGTAGCTGATGACCCTGCAAACCCAAAGGCTTCGGCGGTCTGTGATAACGCACCCGGCATTGTTTCTTGCAAGGTACGCCACGCCATCATATCAACCTTACCAACGGATAACATTTGACTAAATTGTTGCAAGCCTCGGCTTGCGTCTGCAGTACTAGCACCACTGGCTAGAAAGGCATTGTTTAAAGCTAGCGATACGTCTGTGGCCTTGTCTAAGTCCCCAGTAATAGAAGTCATAGCTTGCACATTGGCTGTTATATCTTGAAGTGTAGTAGGTAGACCTTCGATACCGTCCACCATTTTAGTTTGCGCTTTTGAAACTACTTCTGTTGAATAGCCCCACATACTCATGATTTTAGGGAACCGTTGCAAGGTATCGAAACGACCAATCGCTGCGTCTAGGTTTTGACCAATAAGGTTGACCGCAGCACCAGCAACTTTTAGCAATCCAAAGGCACTTGCTAACTCCAATACCGAGTTCCTAGCATTTCCAGCACCGTTTGAAACACTTGAAAAGGCATTGCGCATATCGTTGCCAAAATTTCCGAATGTTGATTTCAATTGGCTGAATGACGACCCGATATTTCTACCAATGTTACCGAATTTATTTGAAACACTTTGAGAAAAACTGCTTATCATTGATCCAGCTTTACTCAATGCACCTCTGATACCGCTAGGGTCTAATTGTAAAAGTATCTTTTCACGATTCAACTTGTGAATATCTTGTTGGACTTGAGTTAAGGCTTTTCTAGCGCCCTCAAGTCTGCTTGCGTCTGCCTCTAAACGGGCTTTAGTGCTGTTTAGCTTGGTAATACGCTTGTTTAGATCCTCTAAACGCTTTTGAGCGCTCTCCATGCCACTTGTGTCAGCTTTAACTTCAAGCTTGGCACGTTTACTGCTTAACTTTTGAAGTTTTGATTCGATATCAGCTAGTTCCCCAGCTACATCATCTCCACCTTCTAACTTAGCTTGCACAGTAGCTTTTTGGGCGTTTAATTTAGTGATACTACGGTTAACTGTCGATAGTTGAGAGTTCGCTTTTTCTACACCAGCGATTTGAGTCTCAACTTTAGCTTTCTTGCTGTTAAGTTTGACCAAAGCCTTATCAACATTGCCTAAACGCTTTTGGGCGTTCTCAGCATTGGCCACATTTACTTCAATGTTGGCTTTCTTTCGGCTCAACTTGTCTAACTGCGAATTGATATCATCTAAAGCTTTTACTCTCTTAGATTTAAAGATATTACCAAAAGATGATGCGATTGCGCTGACTGTCGAGCCTACTTTAGCTTTAAGCGTATCTAGTCCTTTAGTAATACCACTAAACACCTTATCGAGTTTAAGCGTCTTAGCGATTCTGCTTCCGATGTCCTTGAGTGAGTTTCCAATTTCACTCACTTTAGATCTAATCGTTGAAGTGATTTTACTAAAAGTGTCCGATACTTTTGAAATTAGTGGATTTAAATTAAAGCTAGACTTGATACGGTTACCGAAGTTACCCATCAACGTGACAATACGCTGTACCGACGACTGGACCATGTTTTGAACTGCACTGAAGCCCTTTTGGAAGGCTGAGTTCAATTTGGCCATTGCGCTTTGAGCAGAACTAGCAATGGTGCTAAAAGCTTTGCTTTGGGCACTAATTTTCTGCTTAAAGTTCTCCATAGTGCTTGTCGTCTTTTGAAGTTGGTTGTCAATTTTGGATAGTACTTTGGTAAACTCGTCTCGAAGTCTAAGCGAGGCCTCCAATGGATTTGCCATGCCTATTCACTCCTAACGTGATTTACTTTTCATTTTGGCCTGTCTTTCGGCCTTTTCGTCTTTTTCCATCTTGATTTTGATGTACGCTACAATAATTGCCCGCTCTCGCTTTGGTAGCGACGCGAATTGACTCGGTAACAGTCCGTGAGAGTGGAAGGCATAATAGCTGTACCAATATTCCCCTGAGGTCTCAGGGTCTTTCATTAGTTTTTTACTTCTTCTACCAACTCGTCGTCCGTTTCACCGAAGCCGTTGATGTCTAATAATTGCTCTTGAATTTGAGAATACTCGCCAGCCATCAACATAGCTTTTAGTGTTTCAGCAGGGTCGCCGTGAGTACCGTAAAACTCTTGTAATTCAGCATTGTTCAAGTCGGGTGTAACCACGCATTGAGCAACTAATAAATCAACGTATTTGTCAGTGTTAAAGTCACTTTCAATACGTCCGCCTTTTACACGACGTTTGTCAGTCGCTGATTTCTTTAAACGGTCATTTTCACGTTCTGAAATTGCTTTAACTACGAAAGGCTCCGGAAAGCGTTCTAATTTAACTTCAACCTCAGCGCCTTTAACCTCTTGCATAAATGTAGTAATATCCATTGTTAAATCTCTCCCTTGGTAATTGATAAGTTGTGTCAAGATAAGCAAAATAAAAGACAGCCCAATTACTCGAGCTGTCTCAATCATGTTTAGCAGCAGTAGAAATAAAAAAGCAACCATAGGTCTAGCCTAATTGCGGTTGTTTGAATGTTTCTAATAAGTCTGCGTCGTCGAATGTAAAGTCCGCATCTTCTTCTAATACTTCCGCATCAACGTCTAATGATGCAATGATTAAAGAGTCAAAGATTACGCCTTTTAATAAAGTAGTTTGACGTCCGATAGTACTTTGTGGATCATCATTTGTGATTTTAATTGTGATGTTTGGTACGCGACCAGATTTAATATAGTCAATACCAATTTTAGCGTAACGTGATGTCACTTTGTGGATAGTCATTGAACCAGTACCACTTGCACCAGTAACCTTTTGTTGAGTTGTACGTTTACCTAAAGTGTTTACTTCTGTTTTTGCCAATTCAACTGTCGCTGTAATGTTTTTTAATTCAAACATTGCGAAGTTTTGGCCATCAATGGTTACGAAGGCAGTACCTTCGCGACCTGAAATTGTATCGCCTGCTTGTAAGAATGCCATGTTTTAAGTCTCCTTTCTAGTTCACTTCTACAGTCATGTAGAGTTTTTCCATCGCGTCTACAGGTTGAACCGCAGCATTGACCACAATTGAGTCTTTAGCGTTACCTGGCAACACTTCGATATCATCTGAAGCAAAGTCTGTGATAGCACCTTGACCAACTAAGGCGTCGAAGTAAGCAATGCGGTCGGCTTTAAATAACTCACGACCGTCAGTATCGTTATTCACTTTTCCGATGTAGTTATCTTCGAAAGTGATTTTAGTGTTATTAGCGATGTCGTCTAAGACACGTAACACACGGTTTTTACGGAAATCTTGGTTTTTAGTTGCATCAAACGAAACTAAAGTGTTGATATCTTGTTCAACTACCGCTTGTCCGCGTTTCTCAGTAAAGACTACATTTCCTTTACGCAAGTTTTCGATTGTATCAGCGCTAGTTAATCGTGGGTTAGCGTCTGTTGCACCTTGGTAAGCTGTGTAAGTAAGTGATGAGCTTACACCTGCTGATGCTGCCGCTCCTGCAAACCATGCAGTGGCTTGTTCAGGCGTTAACGCTTGGCCATCTAAAATGACACCGTTCGCTAAGTTGATAACACCCTCGTAATCAGCTCCTTCATAGTTGCCCAAGACTACTTGGATTTTTTTACCTTCTTCTTCGCGCAAACGGCGAACAAAACCTGCCGCTAAAGCTTTAGTCGCAGAATCTTCGACTGGAATTGCCAACGTATTGAAATCGTAGACTTGGATAGCCTCGAAGAAGTCAGCATAATCGGCGCCAGTTCCAGTAGTGTTCGTACCACCTTCCAGCGTGATCGTGCCATCTGTTACTTCTGGCGAGCCTGTAAAGGTCACTAAGTCATTGTCAACTAAGGCTTCAGCTGTCGCCACTACTTGGCTGTCCACTACTTGACCAGCTAAAGTCGTGTCGACTTGTACACCACCGGCAGTTAACTTTTTAACCACAACGGCGATATCGTTACCCCGTGCACCAGGATATTTAGCGTTAACAGTTAAACCGTTAGACGTACCAGTTGCTTTAGCTCCACCGCCGATACGGAATACCAATACTTCTGAAGCATTTTTCAACGCTTCACGTAAAGGTAGCATTTGTGCGTCACCTAAAGTGTGCCCAAACTGTAATAAGTTAGTACCTGAGTTGACTGCAGTCACTCCAGCCGGACCAAAGTCCACTGCTAAAGGTAGGGCTACTGTCCCGGCTACGGCTTCAGATGAGCCAGTAGACACTTCGGCTTTAAAATTGATGTACGCACCAGGACGCACTTTGTTTTGAGATGTAAATGTTCCACCTGCCATTATTTAACTTCCCCCTCTTTATAATTCTTGATTTTTTGTTTTGCATCTTGGGTTGTATACGCTTCGTCATCTTTTAGTGCGACTTTTAACAAGTCTCGTTCAATTGCTGTGAACTCTCCCGAATTAATGACAGCGTCTTTTGAATATTTCTCAACTGCTTTAGCCGTCGCTTTCGCTTTCGGTGTAGCAGTCGATGGTTTCTTTTCTTCATCAGCCATTCTTCAATGCTCCTTTCTCTGTTAAATCTTGCATCTTGGTCGACTCATCCGGCACTTCTTGTACCACATACCTGATACCGAACGTCATCACGATCACGCCGTCTCGGACTTTTAAGTCCTTAGACAGAATATGAAGCTTGTCGTCGTGTAGGAACTTGAACTCATTCATCAACCTGTCTGACATTGTTTCTAACTGTTCAGAAGTGGTATCAAGACTTGTGTCCGGAAACCACGTAACACAGTAAGGGCGCTTGCGATAATTCCGTGTGGACAATAATGGGTCTTGAGATGCAGAGATTGGATAAACATAAAAACTAGGCTCTGTGAAGCCCTGTTCTATCTTCTCACGGTAAAACGTACCGTCGGGGAAAATACGTGCTAACTCATTAATAATTGATAGTGTTAAGTCCATATGCTCCCTCCTAACTAAAGCCAAATGACTTCAAGTAATCTCGATACAGCGGACCAACTATTTTAGGCAACTGGCTTTCCAGCTCCTCCATGGTGATCCGCATGAAGAATTGCCCTTCGACCCAACCGCTATGGTCAGATTTTCGGTGACCATGTTCGACCCACGAGGCATACTCAGTATTGTTCCGAATGCCCACTTCATACGTATCACCTTTCTTCTCAGCGCTCACAAGCTCCCAATTACGACGTAAAGTTCCACCTTGTTTGGTAGTCCCTGGTCCTTCAAAGGCTGCGATATATCTACCACCAGCACCTTGGCCAGTGAAAAAGACAGTACCATCGTACTGCCCAACAGGTGTATTCGCTTTGACGTTTCTAAGCATGACGTTCCCAAGCTTGTTCATCACGTCGATAATAAAGTTTTCTTCTTGCAAGGTTTTGTGAAATTTGTTGGCAAAGTCCAAAAACTCTGAGTAATCGAAAAGATCATCACTCATGCAACCACCTCTCTTACGAGCAGTATTTCTTGGTGTGAATTGTAGCTTGAAAAGCCTTCAGACGAGCGCTTGTACGTCCTTGTCGTTCCGTGAGTGTCAGTCACTGAGATGCGACTGCCTGCCGGCACTTCAAGGTTTGGGTTGCAATATAGGTACAGTTGATACCCGACAAGTGGTTGGTCCCCACTAGCAGTCTTTTGGTGGGACTTCTTGGATATCCGACATGGCACGTCGGTCAAGACTCTCGCCCACATTTGCTTCGTGACGTTCCCAACTTTGACTGGCTTGTTGACTTCAACTGTCATGCGTGAGTCATAGTGTCTTTCAAAGACCTCAATAAAGCCCTTCATGATTAATCAGCCAACTTTCTGTATCTGTATGCAATTCGCTTGTACTTGTCAGGCAGACTCTTATCTAAACTGGCTAGCTTGGATAATGTCGTCGCACGACTCTCTCGCTCAATCTTGAAGTCGCCTTCTGTCATACCCGTGATGTCGCCGTCGCCTGTGTCACCTTGGACTGACAAGGATATAGACGATAAAGAGTCCATGGCCATTAGCACTGCTGTTGTATTTAAGCCCACTGGCCACTCGTCCACATTTAAGTTGCAAAAGGCTAAAAGCGTTTCAACCGCTAACTCAATTGCAAACAAGTAAACGGCGTCCTGCTTGCCATCATCCACACCTTTTAATGTCTTTAACTTGGCCAGCAGTAGCACTTTTAAATCTTCCACAACTAGTCAGCTCCTTTACTTGTCGGTTTTAGGTGTTCCTTTAGCGCCTACCTTTTCAATATAACCATCGGGAAACTTCTTAGCCTGTGCCTCAGTCAACTCAATGGTACTACCAGGAATATATACTTCCTTGGTTGGCTCGTATCTGAAAATTGATTTAACCTCGTACTTTGGCATAGGCTTACCCTCCTACAACAGGAATTTCAGCAGAAATACGGTGTTTCAAGCAGATAATACCAATTTTCTTGTCTTCGCGAACTTTAGACCAGTTGGTCGGATTCGCTAAGTCGGTGTTAGTTGGAGTTTGTGATGAAACTGATGTGTTATTGAATGTCAAACCTTGTGGATGTAATACACGGGCACGACGTACATACAGCATGTTATTGCCTTTCGCCACGTCACGATCAGTTTCAAAAGTAATCATGTCGTTAGGTGTAGCAGTGTTACGCCCAAAAGCACCAGTGGCGTAGATATACGTTGAGTACACGCCTTCTTTTGGTAATAGTGAATCGTCTTCAACTACTCGCATACCTAAGTAAGTGTCAAAGCCAACTTGCGACTCTGATGCAGGGATGTAGTTCTTAGTTTGGACGTTTTGTTTTTGCAGCTCTGCTTTAACCTTTGAGTGCATAGCAATCAACGTTAACTTAGAACGTGATGTACCTAAGATTGATTGTGCGTCGATTACCATTTCAGGACTGATAACCGGGTTTTGAATAGCTGACTGGTCAGATACGTGTGTATCTCTTAACGCTCCTGAAGTCGGGTCAAACATAGCATTTACAATTGCTTGTAAAATCGCTTGGTCAGACTGGATAGTGTAGTCACCAAAGTCATTTAACAATTGAGTAGCCGGTTTAGCTCCTGAAATGATTGCTGATAAGTCAGTGTATGACGCACCAGTACCACGATATAAGACGGGCGCTACTTGTTTAGCAGCTTGGGTCTTACCTGTTTCAATTGCTTTGTCTTCTTCAAGGACTTGGTCTTCTAATTGCGTTTGTTTAAATTCAGGCATAGTCACCAACAGCCCACCATTGATAATCATTTGGTCTAATGACGGTTGGTTAGTTAAAATACCAGACTGAATAAAAGCTGAGTGTTGCTCTGAGTAGTAATTAGTGTATTTCGTATATTGTTCCGGTGTGATTAAGTCCAGAACTTTAGTAATTTCATTTGGCATTTATTTAATCCTCACTTTCTTTATCTTGGGCTAAGAAGCTCTCCAAATCGTCGGCCTTGATAGCTTCTTCCATAGAGCTGTATGTTTTTGCCGGGCTTCCGCCTGCAGGCTCATACCCTTCAGGTTTTGTTCCCAAGTCAAACATGTACGGGTCGGATTGCTTATACGCTTCAAGCTGTTCTGCTAAGCCGGAAAGCTCGCCATCCTTAAACACAATTTTGTCAGCGTCAAGTAGGGCTTTGACCGCTTTTGTGTTTTTCGCACCGGATGCAGCTAAGGCTTTTTCAATTGCGCTATCACGTTGCATACCGACCAACTGCTGTTCGTATTCTGCTTTAGCATCAGCATTTTGCTTTTGTAAGTCTTTAATGGTTTGCTTCAAGGTTTCATTGTCGTCATTGTCTTTCTGCAACGTCTTCAAGTCCTTCTCATGCTTTTCATTTTGACTTTTCAAGTTTGCCTCTGACGCTTGCAAGGCGGTAACTTGCTCTTGCAGACCGTTAACAGTTTGGCCATGTAGTTTCATAACTGACTCAATGGCTTCATCTTCAAGTCCTAATTTCTTCAAGTCTTCTCTTTTCATAGTTTCTCCTCTTCCTTTCGAGTTTTGGCAGTGCAACGACACTGATGGATTTGCTGATGTGACGTCTCAGCGCACGAAAAAAGAACAGTTTATTGACGTATTCAGGTCAAAATAAAAACCACTAGCTTTTGCTAATGGTTATAATTCAATCTTTTTGTTTTCAAACTTCTTGTAGGCATCGAAGTAAATTTCATTTTCATCGCCATTATAAGTAACTTCGTAGTACATACCGTCAGGCAACGGTGTACTTAATAAAGCCTTGCTATTCTGTAACGCTTTAACCGACCAAACAACGTACACTTCATCAGCAGTTAACTTTTTGGCACCGTCCGTTACATCTAAATGGCTGTTGGCATATTCAGCTACTAATTGTTGACACTTTTCAATAAATTCTTTAGTTCCCATTATTCAATCTCCTTTTTTTGTTTTCATCGTATTCAGGTCAGAGCTATTTAATTGTCTAAGTCCTTCATTGTCTCAAGTACTTGGTCTTTCGATACTTCTAGCATTCCTAAAAGTTCTAGACCGCCATCTTTAACAGAGTATGAAGTGTGGATAATTCCGTCCTTATGTCTCGCGACTAAGGCTATTGAGTCTATTTCATCCGATTGCGTTAAGACAATCTCAATTATTTGCTTTACTGAGACGCCACGTTCCTTACGTTGAAAAGCTTCGTTAAATTCCAAAATCACAACTCCTCTTAGATACCTGCATATTTCAGCATAGGATCACACTCCTAATCGACTCTTGCTTCACCGTCGCTAAGCCACGCAAGCATAATCAAAGCGACTACCCAAAACCAATTCCATGTGATAAGCGCTAAATACTTAGCAATCAAAATAATTAGCGATAAAACCTGTAGGTAATTCAACCTCACAATTTACCATCTCCTTTCGTCTGGCGGATGCAGACGGTGTCCGATTTCAGCAAGTAGACTTAAAAAGCGGTGCATGGTCATTGTTTTACGTTTCTCAAAATTGGGCATAGGTCATTCTCCTTTATGCAGCTTCTTTGGTTTTACGCTTCTTCCACTCTTTAAATTTCTCAACTTTCATGACTTTTCCTTTCCCTGTTACAGGGTCCCGTTGCCACCGAGTGGTGATGGCTGGGGCGTAACCAATCTTAGGTACCGTCGTGCACCGACAGTTCGGATGCGTATCTTCTACTGGGTGAGGACTGCTTGGGTCACCAATGTCAAAAGACTGTCCGTCTAATCTCGCGCACTGGTCACAAGTGTGTGTTTCAAAAGTGGCCATCCATGTATACTGTTCAACGCCAGTCTCTCGGTAAGATGCTTGACTAGCTTCTTCCGCAATGTGGGCCGATTCTGACTGTACTAAAGTAATCATCCGGTTTCTAAGTTTCTTATCGATACCTTTCATCATCTCGTTGACAATTCGGTCCGTTCCCCAACCTTGTGCAATTGCATTAGCCATCGTCTTGTTCAGCTTGTCGGGTAGATATTCTAAATGATTTCGCCACACTCGACGAGAGAAATCGTCTCCTGTCCAGGGTTGACGGACAGCAAGTGCTAGCTGTTGTGGTGAATATGACTGAAAGGTTAGATTAATGGCTCCTCTGTCAGCAATCTCATAAATGTTTCTGAGATAGGTTTCATCAAAGGTTTCAACTAGGTAAGCTTCAAGCTCGTCAATCTCATAATTGGCGTGTTCCGCCAACTCAAAGACAAGTTGATGCTGTAATTGCTGCAAGCGACTAATTCGCGAACGGTAATATTCTCGATTTAACTCCTGGTCAAATCCACCTTCAACCGCCTTCTGTTTAAACGACTCAAGGCTCATAGACCACGTCTTCTGCTCAGACTTGCTAAGCAGTTGGTTGGCTTCAAAAGCAGTGATGTTATCATTCACCGCGTATTTCTGTACCCAGTCGTCCACTTCCTTTTGCAGTCGTTGCGCTAGGTCACCGTATCGCTTGTTCATTTCAGCTAGATAGGCTTGTTCTCGCTTATCACGGTCAGCTTCAATGCGAAGAAATCGCTTTTCCCAATAAGTTAGATTACTCGTCATCTTCATCACTTCCTAAGTCAATGGGCTCTTCGCGTTTATAATCGCTTCCGCCTCTAAAATCTTCTTCATCTTCTATTCGTTGCGCTTCCAGCTCATCTTCCCAGTTCGCGACTAGCGGGTTAGCTTTAGCAATCGTCTCTTTAGAAGTTACGTTCGCAAGTAACGAAACGGTTTGGGCTGTTTCGTACTCATTGTTAATGACATTACGTTTCCATGTTTGGGTAATTTCAATGTCAGCGTTAGCGTTCGAGTATTTCAAGATGAAGCGGACCAGTTTTGCAAAACCCTGATGAAATTCAGTTTCCATGGCGGATGTTTTCAGCTCAAGCAAGCTGTACATATGATCTAATGCAGCTCCTGAGTTGTTCTGTCCAATGTTTTTCTGTGGGTCCACTCCTTGTCCGTTTACAAAAATGGACTCTCTAGTGATCTCAAGCAACTTATCACGCGCATCGGTTGGGATGTCAACCGCTAAAGTATCAACACCGCTTTTCGTCCCATCACCAAAGTCGTCAACTTTGACCATTTTGTAATTCCGCAGGTCGTCCAAAAACTCTTGCTTTTTTTGGCCACCGTAGTTGGTTAGTACGAAAATGATTTCTTGCACGTCATCTAAATCATTGACGAAACCTGCATAAATCTTATCGTAGACGTCGATTAAATCTTTGTACAAGGCTAAGTCGGAAAGCTCGTCCGCGTTGTTTCTGAAAGGAATAAACGGGATATCTTCCCACCCATGCTTGTAAGTGTTGGTCTGTTCAGCAGCTGTTCCCGTTGAGATATCAATTAGGTTAAAAGCATTGTATGCTTCAATGTCTTCGACTGTTTGACCCTTTCGTTTAGCAAACATTGCGCACTCTACGTCGTTCCAGTACTCGTAAACGGTGATCACGTCTCCTGATTCGTTGTAGTCATCATAGATTCGAAGTACACCGATAAGCTCGTTGCCAAGCTTTTTGGAAAAGATAGGCACAATCTGTTTCGAGTCGACGACGGCGTAACGGAAAAAGTTCTGCTTATTCTCGTCTCGCCATAAATGTAACCAAGCAATCCCGGCATTAGAAGCGTTAACCGCTAAATCTTTAGCAATCTTTGAGTAGCTATCACCTAAAAGCTTAGTGACTTCGTCGTTTAAGTGTTTGTCCTTCACATCAAATTTAGGTGGTGTCGTCATGGCATAGGATGCCTTTTGATTAACCAGAAGTCTATGCCAAGGGTGTGACACCCTATTGTCTGCATTGCGCAGGGGATTCGTGTCGTCTGTCTTATTGTGTTGAACGCGTGCGTCGTCTGCGTCTTCTCGCAAGATATCATTTTCATTGCGGTAGTACTTTTCTGCGGTAGCGGTTTGCTTGTTTCGGCTCTCAAAGCCTTTTAAATTATTTTTTATAATCTTTTTGATTACTTCTATTTCCATACGCTTACACCTCCTCCACGTTTCATTTCATTTTCTAAAGCATATCTGGTTGCGTCGATTGAGTGATTGTCTTTGTCCGGATAAGTCCCTTTCAAGTTTCCGTCTCCGTCGCGGTCCAGTTCATATTGGCTAAACTCTCGGTAAGTGTTCGGTGTCCGTTCAGGGTCAATGACTATCTCATCAAGGTCTTGTAGAAACTTAATCCCGAACTCCACACTTCCTGGTCCCTTTTTGGCGCCTCGAACGTTCAGGCCAAGGTCCCTTAACTCTGCATTCGTTCTAGGCTCCGCTGAGTCGGTAGTGATGAGGGCATGATGTGGGTTAAATCGCTTCACTTCTTCAGCGATATTCCTATTCTTTAGCCCACGCTTGTGGATTTCAGTAAAGATAATCAAACGGCGTTTAGGCTTGTACAAGTACGCTTCAACGTAGTGGGTTGGGTCAGCTGCGAAACCATAGTCCATCCCACGACTAACCTTGTCAAAGCTTGCCACTTCTTCGTCGGTAATTCGTCTTGTTTTAACATTGGTAAAGACTTCAGCTCCTGTACCAGTCACTATCCCCATATACTCATGTTCGTATTTCTTGGGATTGTGCTTCTTCAGGTATTCAGCGTCTTGGATGAAGCCTTTCCCTAACCACTCCTCAGGCACCGTTAGGTAAGTACTTGAGTGGGTCAGCGTGTCTTCACGCAAGCCCTGTGTCTGCATTTCCGTGTTGATGAAGTTGTTGGCCGATTGAGGCGGGTTGTAAGAATAAAAGGTGATGATGTCTTCGCCACCACGGACTAAAGATTGATTTATAGTCCGGATGGTTTGCATGTCACCGAACTCGTCTGCTTCTTCGTACCAAATGAACTTAGTGTAACCACGCCTGAACTTACTAGACTTTACTTTCTTTGGTTTGTCCGCACCTTTAAAGATAATCTTTTGACCAGTTTCAATGTACGTGATTGACAACGGATTAAGTGACTCGTGCCAAAGGTGTGAAACCCCAAGTTTGTCAATCGCCCAAAGCATTTGCTCATAAACTGAATCGCGTAAGGTCTCTTTAACCTTTCGTAAAATTACCGCATTGGCGTCAGGATCCTTCATCATGCCAAGAATAATCTCGACAGAAATGAAGGATGACTTCGTCGACCCACGCCCGCCGTGTAGCCAGTAGTGCGAGTGAGCTTTTAAGGCTATATCAGAATGAAGCTCGTAAAACGAAGGGGCGATAATCGTTCTCAGCCTAATTGTTTTAGGCTTATAAGCTTCTTTAACCGTCATCATCCATCACCCCAATATCGTCGACAATCGTGACAGGGGCAATGTTCGCATTGATTTCCGTTTTATCAGTCCACATGGCCAAGTTCTTGCCTAAAAGTTCTAAAGCCTTCAGCCGGTCCTCTGTAACGGCTGTCATTTCATAGGTTATATCCTTTTTAATTTCCCCTGTGACGTTGTCTATTTGCTTATTCTTGCCCGTTTGCGTCCGTCCGAAACCGATTGCTATAAGCTCATCTAGGATGTTATCAGCACGCAAACTTGCAGCGTCTAAGCGTTCTTTGGTTTTAGCTGCGATATATGACCGGATGTGGGGCTTATCTTTCCACTCTTTGCCTTGTGTACCGCAAGTGGTTTCCTTCGCATTTGGGCTAATCGCACGATATGCAGCAGTCGCATTTCCACCATTGCCGATGTACTCATCCGCAAAGCGTCGTTCTCTTGTGTTCAGTCCGTATTCGTCCAATTCCTGTTTTCTTGCCAAATTTTCCACCGCCTTTCTGTGGTAGTTGTGTACTCAAAACCACTAACCGCTTTCGGGAAGCACGTAAGATTAAAGGAGATTTATACTTGAGTTTTGACTTGCGGTTAGCAGTTTTCAGGACACAAAAATAAGCGACCACCTTGAGGTAATCGCTCATCACTGATATTTGTATTCAAATTAAGGAGTAGTGGAGACCGTTTCAGCCAATCCTCCACACTACAATTGTAGCACAGGAAGTGAGGCTAAAAGTCGCATGTTTAGTCCATCATTCCTAATTTTCGACCAATGTCAGTCACTAATTCATCTCTTATACGTAAACACTGTGACTTAGAATACTTACTGCCTTTTGCTACATCCTCCCACGTTAGGCGAGATGACTTGTTAAAGTATCGAAGTTGGATCACTCTCAGCTCGTCGTCATTCAAAAGCTTTAAGCAGTCTGAAATCGTCAAATATTGCGTTTCTAAGGCGATTAATCGGCGGTCTTGGTCTAACGTCACGACGTATCGTTCTTGCGCGCTAGAGTTACTAGAAACGTGACTGCCACCTATATTCTCATCAACCGGGCGGAGGGGATATGCTAAGGCCATCTTACGTTTTGAAATCTCACTTGGGTACAGTGGATAATCAGACAAAAGCTGTTCCACGTGTTTAAAAGCTGCGTTTGCCAATTGCTGTCACTCCTCGTCAAAATGTTCTTTAATTTCCTTCAAGCGATCATAGTTGAATCCTGAGAACGCATTATCTAAGCTGTTGTCGATTGAAACCACTGGAAAACTTGCGAAGCCGTGGCTTTTAAGGTTTTCTAAGGTAACTGGCTCTAGCCCATCTAGTGTTTCAAACGGGATTTCAGCCCACGTTAACCACCGTTTAACGTTCTCACATTGCGCGCATTCCGGTTTAGTATACACTGTAATTTTCATAGTTAGTCCTCCGCTTTAAATGGTGCTTGGCCTAGTAAGTAGTATTCGCCCACAAAATCTTCTTCATAAAGCTCATCAATCATTTCCTGTGTAAGCCCATAATCTTCTGTTAATTTCTTGTTAATGTAGTCAATTGCCTTTTGCTCGCTGTCGGTAATTAGTTCCGATTCTTGATATGATGCGCTGGTTACAATATATAGATTTTGTCCATCTTTAATTTCCATAGTTAGTCCTCCAATAAGTCTGGATTTTCGTAAATGTTTCCAATTATTTTCACAGTATCTTGATATTCACCATCAGCATTTAGCATTCCATGCAGTTGCCAAATCTTTCCAGATTTCCAAGCGGGATACAGAATCCATTGAGGTGAACCATCTTGTCGCCATTTGACTTCAAAATTTCCCCAATCCCCTTGAGAGGTTGCTCTAACAATATCACCCTCGTAAATCTCAACACCGTTGCTGTCTTTTAAACCTGTGTATTGCATAATTTCAAAGTCATCAATTTCCAATAGGTCTGTACCGTCATAATAATGTACCTTATGAAACCAAAGGCTAGATCCATCTATATTTAGCAGTATTTCTTCATTATTGTTGGAAAACATATATTCACCTTTTAAATTCCACAGTCTAAATTTAATCTCCCTCATTCCCTCTCACGCTCCTGTTTACGAATCTCTAGTGGTGTGTACAGATACTCTTTAATAATTCCCAACAGCTCTGTGAACTTTTTATTTTCGTTGTTACTTAAGAATGTTTCTACGTTCAAGACGTTAACGTTAATCACATAGTTCTCTTGCAAACAATCGAACCATAAAACTGTGTTACCAGCATTGTGTATTTTCACTTCGACTTTACCGTTCCCCCAAACCAACACATCCCAACCTTTGAAAGTAGCAGCTCTACTAAGGTGATGTGCTTTGTCATTGTTCTTAAAATGCAATTCTCGCAATTGATTGATTTTATAAATCAAATTTTCCAACGGTTGTTTTTTAGCTTTTTCTTTTTCTACCTTTTCAGTCAACTTCTTGTTCAACTGACTTAATCCTTTTTCCACATTGTTTGCGGAAGTGTGTATCAATTCTTGCCCCGCATTATTGATGAGTGTTAATCCGTGCTGTTCTTTAATTGCTTTAAAATCACTATCGAATGTGTATTCAGTGCGTATTTTTACTCGACAACCTTTGTCTACGTAACTTTGTAAGTTGTCACCTATTTTGTATCCTTCAATCATTCCTAGTCCTCCTAAAATTGGTATGTGGCTAATTCTGTCGGCTCTTCGTCTTCCCAGGTCACGTCGTCGAAGTTGACGTTTCGAATTTTAGTGGCCATATATGCACTCTCGTTACCTCCGGGCAACCATTCCTCTTCCGCCTTAGTTGGTCTAGTCCCAAAAGCATATAGTGAATTGTCGCCGGTAACATTGTTACCACTATACTTATCCCGTGCAATATACTTATAGCCATCAGCAATTAAATCTTTTACTAAGTTTTCTTTATTGGTGTAGACCTTACCGTCATACACACCTACGCATTTCAACTGTGTCATTTTAAACTCTCCATCCTTTCGTGGTGTTCTCTCATCTCTTGTTCTTTTTCGGCTTCAACCTTGTCTATGCTGGCAAAGGTATTTTTAACTGCTGCTAGGAACAGGGATGTCAACGCAACTGCGGACATAAAGATGATCATTAATACTTTCATAATCCTTTCTCCTTAATTTTGGCAACTTCTGAATATTGCCATTTAAATGGCAACTATATTACAATTCGTCGTCCAGTTTCCCAACATACTTTAGACCCTCTTGTCGCAATGTTTTTAAAGGTCATAAACTGTTTTGTCTTTTTACCTTTTTTCGGCTTAGCTTTGAAGCGGCTACTTGACCGCAACAAGTCATTTCGCAAAACCTTTTTTAGTCTTTGATAGCTTTTCCAATTTGGAATACTTCTAACGCCGGACTCAATCTTTGAAATGTCATCCGCCCTAAGTCCTGTGATGTCTGCCAACTCTCGCTTATTCAAGTGCATTTTTTCCCTGGCGAGTGTGACCGCTTTGGGATTCACGTCGTCGACAGTCTTTTGGTGGCGCTGATACATTTTGATATTCCGTATCTCTTTATAGTCCTTACCGAACAACTCGCTGAGGCCTTCATCAATGCGTGGTGCAATATCGTCAATATGACTATCTCTCAGCCACAATGAGACAGTAGCACCACAGTGTTCTCTCATGCTCACTTGCGTGACACCAAATTCAAACGACAATAATCTATACAATTCTGACGTGCGTATATCCATTTTAATTCCTCCTAGCTTTTTCAATTTCTGCTTTAACTGCTTCCAGTAATTCATCTTGCCCCTGTGCTTTCCCTGAAAGTCGTTTTAAAGCTATCTCGTCAACAGTGCCTTTAGTGATGATATGATGGATGACGACCGGCTCGGTCTGTCCCTGCCTATCTAGTCTTGCGTTAGCCTGCTGATAGTATTCAAGGCTCCAAGTGATCCCAAACCACACCGCGATGTGCCCGCCTGCCTGTAAGTTCAGGCCATGTCCGGCGGATTGTGGGTGGGCAAGCATAATAGGTATCTCCTTGCTATTCCACTTCTTGACGTCGCCGGCTTTAATATCTAACAGTTTCGCTTCAGGAAACTTTTCCAAAATTCGCTTCAAGTCATGCTTGTATTGATAAAAGACTAGTACCGGCTCTCCTTGCGCATCTTCGATAATTCGTTCAAGGGCTTCTAGTTTTTGGTCGTGGATTACTTGGACCTGTCCTTCCTCGTCATAGATAGCACCGTTGGCCATCTGAAGTAGCTTGTTAGAAAGGACCGCCGCATTACTAGCTACCACGTCGCCTTCTTCTAAACTTAAAACGTACTCACGTTCAAGGTACTTGTATTGCTTTAACTCATTTCCGGACATTTCTACTTTGTAGATATTATCGACTCGTGGCGGTAAATCTAAGTGGTCCTTAGCTTTCATTGATACCACGTTGTCACCAATCTTTTCGTAAATCTCCTCTTTAGCTCCTGGAAGTAAGACATAGTCATAGACGATATGGCCACTTGACCTTCCTGGTCTAAAATATTTATGGCGATATTTGGTGATGGTCTTTTCTAAGGATTCTCCCTGGTCAATAATATACATTTGGGGCCAAAGGTCTTGTAAAGTATTTGGCGCAGGTGTACCAGTTAGGCCTATTAGTCGCTTAATCTTCGGTCGGACTTTTCTCAAGGCTTTAAACCGTTGACTACTTTGGTCCTTGAAGCTTGATAGTTCATCAATCACTACCAGATCGAATGGCCAAGACCGCTGATACTTTTCAACTAGCCATTTGACGTTTTCTCGATTAATCAAATAGATATCGACATCTTCAAGTAGTGCTGCTTCACGCTTTGCCTTACTGCCTAACACTTTGGTGTAGGTTAGGTCTTTTAAGTTATCCCATTTATCAATTTCAGCGTCCCACACGGTTTCGGCCACAGACAATGGCGCTATGATCAATATCTTACTAAATTGGCCAAAAGCTTTTAGGTAGGTCAAAGCCGTCAGTGTGGATAATGTTTTCCCCATGCCCATACCTAGGAATAACCCTGAATATGGGTGCTGTAATATCCAGTTAACTGAATACTCCTGATAGCTCCTTAGGTTAACTTCCAATTTTCAACCCACCTTCAATCAGTTTTCGGACAAAGTCGTCTACGCCTCGCTTCGAATCAATCACTTTGACTACCGAACCGTGAGCCTTTAACTTATCGTGCATTTTCAATTGATCCGCCCTGGGCTTTTGGCCGGGTGCTTTCAGTTCCACAAAATGCACTTGTCCCTTTCCGATGATGATTCGGTCAGGTACAGCTCGTGTGCCCGGACTTGTAAATTTCAAACACATATAGCCCAAACGCTGCACTTGTGTCGTGAGATACTTTTCGATTTTCGCTTCTTCCATCTCTGACCCTCCTTTTCAAAATTTCACAAACTTACCAATATTACGTTTACCTATGCACCCTATTTCTAACTTTCTATAAATGCTGTTTAGCATACGCGTACTTACTGTATATATAGTGTATATATGCTATTATTAATTATTTATTTATATATATATAAAAGTAAACAGGTTAACACTAGTAGCCCAAAGCCTCATGGCTGTTAACATCGAGGTGTTAACTTTGGTGTTTACCCAAGTGTTAACCGTTAACTTTTTCAACTTTATTCAGGTTTGCCTAAAAATATAGGGGCGTTAACCTTTTTTTGGTGTTAACTTTTCAAAAACAAAGGTTAACGCCTGATTTCACAAACTTTAGCGACATACATAGACAACTTGGGTGCCATATCCTGGTCCAACTCGCAGCAATCCTTTTGAATTTCCCTTGTATTTCTCCCACCCGTCAAGGTGGCCTAAAACCTGTCTGATATTGCTTTTCTGTTTAGGGTGAGTTCTTAAAGTGTCCACATTGTAGAGTTCGTATAATACTTCAGGCACACTAATGCGGTCGCGTTTAATTCCCCCAGCTTCGTTCAACTGACCTTCAGCTCTATACTCGGAAATATATCTTCCGCGGTCTTCCTTACTACGCGTGTACCAGTCTTCTGTAATTGGGATTTCAAGATAGTCTTCGATTTCACCAACCATAGTATCATCCTCTGTATGCTTAGATTGGGCGTCTTCTGCCAATGCTAAATCTTCGCCAGACAGATACAGTGCTTCACCTTCTAAGTAATAATGCTTGGCCTCCGCCCATAACAAGTTAACGTCTTCCTTAGTTAAATCCCACGGGTGTTTATCGTGTTCTTTCGCGCCTACGTCAACCGGCCAAAAGCGGCGGTTTCCTGTTCTATCGTGCAGAAACTCACCATCATTAGTCGTCCCCCAAAATACACATGTTCTCGGGAAGTACGACTTATGTCGGCCATAAGCCACGCGGAAGCTGTCTTCAGTTTTGGTGATGAAGTTTTTGGTGGCTTCAATGTCTGCTTTTCTAGTCGCGTTCATTTCTCCCATTTCCATGATCCATACACCTTGAATGGCCTCGTAAGCGTCTTTCCCGCGGATATCATCTAAGGAGTTGGAAAACCAACTACCCGCCAACTTACTTGGCAACGTCGACTTCCCTATCCCCTGTGGACCACTTAGTACCAACATTGAGTCGAAGCGAGTACCGGGATGATAAATCCTAGCGACTGCTGCGGTCATGAACTTACGTGTAACCGTCCGAACATAATGTGTGTCTTCGGCACCTTGATAATCAACTAACAATTTTTCAAGTCGCTTGACGCCGTCCCACTCAACGCTGTCTAGGTAATCTCTAACTGGGTTAACCTTATTGCGCTCCATCTCAAGCGTTAACGCGTCATCAATCTTACCTTTGGCCACAATGCCGTACCGCTTTTCTAGGTAGACACGAACACCAGCATCATCTGTATCAGTCCAAAATCGCGTCTCTTTTGTGACTTTTCGCCACGGCAAGTCTCTGTTAACAGTAATACGTTTAGCGAAGTCATCTAAACCAACGGTGCCTTTCAAGCCAAGGTCGTTTCTAAAGATCAGCTCTAAGTTCTTGGCATTGCCTAGAATTTGACCGTTCTTTTTAACGTCCAATTCTTCAAGCCAATCGGTGTTCAGCTCTGAGTCTTCACCTTCAGCGTCGTCGTCCCACACGTCGAAGTCTTCGTTTGCTTGATCCAACTTCTCAGTGACAAGCGTCTTTTTAACCTCTGGCAGTTCTGTCGCGAACTCCTGCATAGCTTGATAAGACGGATACTTGGTCACGTTCGTTTTCGGGTCGATATCTTCATCTAAGTCACCGAACTTGTGTATTCGCACTAGGTCAAAGGCGTTTACTAGTTGCATCCCAACAGGGTCAGTCCCGTGGTGGGAGTAAGCGAACTTATCATCATAGATGACTAGCCCACCACTCGTTGAGCCCTCAGCATACGTCCACCGGTCGTCGTGATTAGTGGGTGCGTAAACATCCGGCAATAATTGTTCAATCGCTGCGGTAATTGGTGCGTACGTTCGGTTGAAAGCGCCTATGACACCTTTCTTTTCAAGTGGGTCACCTTGCTTGTCAGCTTGTTTCTTGTGGACCTCACTCACACGACTAGACACTGGCCAAAATGACGAGTCTTTCCAGTCTTCGTACTCAGCGAGTAGCTTATCCGGGTCCAAGAACGGCAGATCCAAGTAGTCGAATAAGAACTCGGCATCTTTGGCATGACTTGGCCAATACATTAAGCGTTCAGCTTGATAAGTCGTGTCGTCGAAGTAGTCTAAGTTAATTCCAAAGTTTTGGACCCACTTACGGGCTAAAGGCTCATACTCTTCAACTTGTACGACTCTATTTAGCGGAACAATAAAGCGGTATCGTGGTGTTCTACCGGTATGGCTGTGTGTCGTGTAGACGGCCACTGCGAAGTCGGCCATCAGTTGGATATCGTCCCAAAGACTCTTTGGCGCGCTGTCAGCATCAAGGGTTAGGAAAGACCGACTTTGAACGTGGTCAGCCTTACGACGGCCGTTCTTTAGGAAACCACCGACGAAGCCGCCAACGTCCTTAATTTCTGCCTGCCTGCTTTTAGGAGCCTTCTTATATTCAGCAATTGTTTCGTGTGTTTTAGTTGGGGCAGAGAACTTGGTCAACAGGTCTGACCAAGACATTGTCTTGTTTCGCCAAGACACAGACGTTCTCGACTCAGCGACACTTATATTGAGGGAGCCGTCGTATTTTAAATTTTTTGAAACTTCCTGAATTGCGACTTTTTCCACTTTTGTGCCCCCTCCTTTCCATTAATCTTTTTGATAGTATTCAGTCTCGAAGCCTTCAGCAGCTAACGGTAAACCGTCAGCCCAGTCGGGCGTTTGACTTAAAATGTCGTTCATTTCATCCAATGAGTGTTCATCATGCTTACATTCCGCGATCACTTCATCATGTACGTGAAAGACAATTGGGAATCCTGCTGCATTTAAGCGAAGCATGGCTTCAGCTAGTACGTCTCGTGCAGTCGCCTGCACAATGTTTTCCACCAACTTACCGCCATACGTGTCTTCACGTACGAAGTAGACTTTAGATCCTTGCCCTTCATAAGTTATCTTTTGGCCATACTTACCAGGCTCTAGGCGTGGCTTACAGTAGCTGAGCTTGCGCCCTGAGGGCAGTTGGATAAACAAGAAGTCTTCCTTTTTGAAGAACTTTAATCCTTGGTGCCCCCTAACGACTTGGCCACTAGATAGGGCTTTTTTAACGAATCGTTCTGTCTCTTTCCAAAGCTTGACGATATTGCTGTTAGTAGACCGCCACACATCCACCAGGTCTTGCAACTCGTCTTCAGGGATACCCATTTCTAGGGCACCCATTGAAACGAGTGACCCTTTACCACCTTGGTAGCCCAAGGCTAGCGTGGCCACTTTACCACGTTGACGCATGGCCTTACCTTCTGTTGATTTCCAGTCGTATTCTGTGACCGGTCCTAAATCGAACATTTGGGCAGCAGTCGCTTCATATATTTTCCCGTGTTCATTAAAGGCATCTATGACCCATTTCTCCCCGGCATACCAGGCGATCACTCGCGCTTCAATCGCACTGAAGTCTGAGATGATGAAGCGGTGGCCATCTTTGGCCACAATCCCTGTTCGGATAAGTTGCTTCAAGATATCTTGTACGTCTTCGTAGACCATCTCTAAGCTGTCACGTTCGCCCCGCTTCACCAATTCACGGGCGTCGTCTAGGCTAGCGATATAATTACGAGGCAAGTTTTGGACTTGTAGAAGGCGACCTGCCCATCTTCCTGTGCGGTTGGCACCATAGAATTGAAGCAGACCGTGCATCTTACCGTCAGAACGTGTCGCGTCTTGCATCATGACGTACTTCTTGGTGGAAGAGTTAGATAGGCTTAGGCGCGTTTCTAACACCTCTTTCACATCGCCGGTCACTTCACCACTATCAATCATTTCTTGGACGATTTTCTTGCCCAAGGTTTCCATCGAGTGACCTTTCCCTTCCAGCCACTCTTTAAGCTGAGCGACTGAGTTCGGGTTTTCAAGACCAGTTAAAGACTTCATCTTTTCGAGCCCTTCTGCACGCATCTCGTTGTCGATTTCAACAGCTCGATTGGCCAAGTCTAGGTCGATTTTAACGCCGCGGTCATGAACGTGTTGGTCTAAATAGTAGTGTTCCCATTCACGGTCCGGCAACTTGTAAGGCTTTAAGAAGTCACCAATGGCCATCTCAGTGCGAACGTCCTGGCCACAATAAGCCACGAATTTGTTCCATTTCTCAGTGTCATGCTCCGGCAGGTTTCGGGTACGTTGGCCGTTCGCCTTGGTCGGTTTACAGGGTTTTGAAAAGTAATTAATCAGTTGTGTTCCGGCTGCGTCCTTTTGTTCTTCAAGACCAAGATATTCAGCGCAACGTTTCAAGCTACCAGGCAGTCCCAGTTCGTCCGCCCACACCTTCGTGCATTCCCATTGTTCGGGAGGCAGGTACTTGTCCTCATCACCGAACAAATGTTTTGATAAACACACTCGTTCAAAGGACGCATTGTAGGCAATTTTCTTAATGCTCGGGTCTTTCAAAGCTTCAATGATATCTTCAGGCAAGCTAGTCTTTGTCAGATCAAGTTCAACTGTTTCGCCGCCGTCGACGGCATAAGCGAAAATCAATACTTCAAAGTTTGGCGTGTCTACATACTTGTAAACACCGTTACTGATTTCATTGTCTGAGTATGTTTCGATATCTATGTTCAGTGTCTTCATTTCTTCACCTTGTTTCTGTCACGCTCTCTAGCCATTTCTCGTTCTATCAGCACGTCAGTCAGCAGCTGTACACCGCCGAAAATGAAGGCGCCGACAACTACAATAATGAGCAAAGCAATACCAAAACGGACAGCGAACAACGTTAGTAAATCCATAGTGTTATCCTCCTTAATTTAATAAAGGGAGCCGAAGCCCCCTATTCAGTTTTCCTTACATCATGTCATCAAAATCTTCGTCATCTTCCCATTCGTCGAAGTCAGACTCTGCTGAAGCACGACCGCCGAGGAACTCACCCTTTTCAATAATTTGGATATTGTTTAGACCGGCTGTGATACCTTTGTTACCCATGTGGTTAAAAGCGTAGAAGTTGATTGAAGCGCGGGCATACACACCTGAGTACACTTCTTCAGGATCATCAGTCTTGTTTTTGTACTTATCAATAATGCCCGGCTTATTTTTGCTTGAAACGTTGATAAACATCATGCCTGCGTATTCAGGGTTTTCCTCCGCGTCATACTCTTCATCACCGTCGCGAAGAGTGACTTTCACTTTGTCACGTTTAACACCTTTTAAGCGACCGTCCTTTTCGGCTTCGAAAGCTGCATCAATTGCTTTGTTGATAGCTTTTAAGTTGCCATCTACATCATCTTTAGGGATTAAAAGTACTACTGAGTATTTAGGCTCTTGTCCTTCAAAACCTTTTGGCTCTAATAAGTTTGCGTAGCTTAGACGAACTTTTCCTGTGATTACTTTAGTACCGTTTACTTTTGCGTTTGCTGCCATAATTAAAATCTCCTTCTGCCTTTTCGGCTAAAAAATCTTTAGTTACATTGTTTTCTAAATTTCTTCCCAATAACAGGCCGGGCATACCGCGTACCCGAAACCAACATTATTGTGGTAGTGTCTCGACGTGTAGCACTCACCGAAAGCTTTTGGTTGGCCACAATTGGCGCAAGCGACTACCTTATCCATATCCTCTTCATATAGCGAAGCTTCATCCGATATTTCCACGTCGTCATATTTCTCAGCATCTTCATCCCATTTCAGTGCTTTCATTGCTAAACCTCCTAGCTGAAATCGTCCACTGCAGACTGTGTCGAGTTGAGTGCAGGTCGCTTATCTTTCTCAGGCACAAGCGTAGGCTTACCGGTAGGCTTAATGATTAGATCACTGGCCACCTCATTGAAGTGGGTTTTGCCGACTAATTTCTCTAACTGACCAAGAGGTAGTAAAGCTTGAGGCTTGTAGATATCCTCATAGCCTTCAACTCGCAAGCGTTCAGCAAGTTCTTCGTCATTAGTAATCTTGCGGTTGCTACGTCCTTCAACGACTTTAAAGCCTGGGAAGTCTGCGCCGTGGTTTAGTGCTTGGTCTAAAGCGTAGAACTCGACGTCTTCAATCCACTTCTTAATCTCACTCGCTTGCGCTAAGATTTCTGCAATTTCGCTGTTACTAAGAAGCGCAGGCTCTTCACTGTTGAATTTGTCGGTAAGCTCAAAGTTCTTTTCAGCGCGTGGCCGGAGTTGCGCACGCACTTTAGAGAAGCGGACCACGTCTTCTGTGATTGTCCACTCACCTTGACCTTCGTAGGCTTGCTGAGCTCGAGGTGCTACATAGTTGTCCGCCCAATAAAGCAGCTCTTCTGTCTCGATTTCAAAAGTCGAAACATTGTCTAAACGGGGCTGAACGATTGTCATCCGGACCTTTTCGAATCCGTAAGCGATATCGTATAGGTCGTAAGCACCAAGCGCATAAAGCATAAGCTGTGGGTTTTGGTAAGCACTAACTGGTACGCCTTTACCGTATTTCAAGTCAATAATTTCAATGACCTTATCTGTCACGATAACTACGTCAGAAGTACCGAAAGCTTCAGGTACCCACCGGCTTAGGTCTGTACGCACTTCAAGCTCCATTTGCGCACTGTCGTAGCTGTTGTAGCGTTCGATTACCATGTCACGGTATAAGTCCGTCATCTCTTCCATTTCTTCGTTATAGTATTCTGATTTTTTCTTGAAGTTGTTAATTTTCGTTTTGACACGCTTGCCTAGAAACTCTTGAAGCTTTAATTCAGCTAAGGCATGAGCGTCCGTTCCTTCTAACGTATAGGACGTCTGCTTATCCGGCACGCCTTGTTCTAGCGAGATGATAGGCGGACAAGTCAGCCACCGTACCGCTGAACTAGCACTTAGATATGCGTGTTGAGTAGGACTGGCCATAGTTAATCACCAATACTTTCCAACTCGGCTTTGACGGTTGCGAAGTCTTCTTCTTTTAGTTCTGACACACGTTTAACGCCGTGATTTTTCAAGATTTCGGCTGCGTCACTCTTGTGTTCCGGTTGTTCCCGAAGGATTTTAGCTAAAGCGTTTTGGACGTCACTTAGCTTCACATTTTCAGCTTTAGGAGCTTCCGCTACTTCTTCCGCAGGCGCTTCAGCCGGTTTCTCTTCTACCGGCTCAGGTTTAGCTTTAGCTTTTGGTGCCGGTTTCTGCTTTGTTTCAGCTTTGGGCGCTTCAGGGTTGGCCACTGCTTCAGCGATTGCTTGAACAGCTTCTTGGTTAACTGTTGGTGTAGCTTGAGCTGTTAACTCTTGCAGGTCAATGAAAACTTCTTTGGCTGAGTCGCCAGTAACTTTAATTTCGATCATGTGTTAAACTCCTTTTCGTGTTATAATTTAGGTGACAAACATTTAAAGTTTTTTCAAGCGCCTACTGCAATAGGTGCTTTTTTTATTTTTTGATTCGCAATTTAATCACTCCCTTCAATGCCTAAGTAATTAACTGTAATTTTCTGGCTCTCGAATTCTGATTGGTGCGATTGCGATCATAACTTTGTCATAGCAAAAGTAAAGGATACTAACAGCACTTAAGTCTTGCTGATATAAAGGCACATAGGTGGCACCGACAGATTTTAAAAATGACAATGTGTGATATAGATAGTCAAGATCAATACCAAAGTGCGTCGCGTTAAACTTGCCGTAAGCATCGTGGATAGACGCTGATACTTCGTCATTCTCGGCCAGCGCATCCTCATGGCGAGCAGTAACCTTAATCGCTTTACTTGTCACAGTGACTTTAGTAAGCCCTGGTTTATCGCACGATTTTTGCAAAGGCGAAATCGCTGCAAGTAAATCTTTGACAGGGATATAGCCCACAAGGTCTGATTCATAAAAATCATCAGGACCTTTTATCAACCGAGAGATACCTGGGTACATAACTTCTTGGTCAATAATCTGACTAGTTTTTACGTCATAGTAGCCCGGCTCAAAATCACCAGTAACCACTTTAGGCGCATATAAAATCACATTGCTTTGTGTGTAATGAAAATCACCATCTTCGTTAAGTCCATACACACCGCCAAAAGTGTTTAACTCTTTAGGCTCAAAGCTCTGTTTCTGTTCCTTATGCCATTTGCGTTGTTCTGCATTCTGCTTACGTAAGTATTTCGCATCTTTAGCACGTACGCGCTTTGCGAATAGTTTTGCTTTTTCAAGCACTTTAGTGTCATTTAAATTAGTATCTGTCATCTTGATATCCCTCCTCCAACGCGCTTGCAGGTAGCTGTGATACTAGGTTCTTCAGCTCATTCAATACAAAGTCAACGTCTTTATATCTGCCGTACGGGACGCGTACCGACCAGTCACAGGCGTGAGCACAATCAAAGCCAATCAAGTTGGTTTTAGGATTAGTGATATGAGTAAGTCCGTCGTTCCATGTCACACCACCGTGCACGTCCAGTTCGTTTGGATCAGATACGCAAGCTTCAACATATCCGCACAAGTGACCACCACTTATAGCGCTAGTTCGGTGGACGTAACATTGGTGGCCGTCAATGATGGTTTCGAGTGTTTCATCAAAACCTAAAATTTCTAAGTCTGCTTTAAATCTATCTAGCTCGGTCATCTTGATACGCCTCCCAATCTTCTTCGTCATAAGTTTCAAACCCATTAGTCGATTGATACATTTTGATAAAAGCTAATGCAGCTATAACTGCCCATCCGGCAAACCAATAAAAGCCTTTCCCAAACTCTGACGTAAGAATAATCATCAGCCCCGCAAGAGTTTCAATAGCGGACCAAATAGCGCTTTTTGTTTCAAGTTTCATTTTCAAACTCCTTTCTATCTATACCTGTTCTCGTCCTTCCATTGAAGGAAACACAAGAATGTCTCGTAGTTTACAAAAGTCGTAGAGTGCCCGGGCTTGAGTATTCCGCTGCTGAACTCAGACATACTCTCCATCTCTTTGACGTAAGCTTTCGCTGTGCTAGCCGACAAGCCTACGAACAATTCGGGAAGTAGCCCCAGTCGATACCAGACACCCTTATCGACTTTCTCCTTAATTTCTATTTGCAATTCGGTCACCTCTTTTCCGTACTTAAAGTGCGGTATAGATTAAAAAATTAAGGCTTGATAACATCTGCGTTGACCTTGAAAGCGTAGGCAATTGCGTATAAGTGTAAGTTTTTAATTTCCACTTTATTGTTTTCCCAGTCTGACACAGTTTTGACAGACACACCAAGCTCTTGCGCTAGTGCTTCTTGAGACAATCCTTTTAGATCTCTAATTTGTCGGATTGTATATTGTTCAGGCATATAATCAACTCCTTTCTTTGTTGAATCAAATATACCGCACTTTAAGTAGCGAGTCAACACTTTAAGTGTAAAATGTTTTATTTTTTTCTAGGTATAGCTACACTTTTCTACACTTTTAGTGTACAATAGGTATCAGAAAGGAGTGATTTATATGGAAGAAAAAACAACGGCACAAACGCAAAGAAATATTTTAGCTAGCAATTTAAAAGAATTGGCAGACAAGAAAAGAGTCACACAAGCGGATATTGTCAGGGATTTAGAATTAAGCGAATCTACTGTTCGAAGTTGGTTCAATGGTGAGAAATACCCACGAATTCAGAAACTGCAATTATTAGCCGAATATTTTAATGTACCACGTTCACGACTAACCGAAAAACGTGCAGAAAACTTATCAATCGCAACTTTGAAACGTATTCCAGTCTTAGGTGAAATTGCTTGCGGTGATCCAATAACCGCTGATGAAAACATCATTGATTATCGCGATGAGATCGCTGAACAATTGCCTACTGGCGATTTATTTTATTTAAAAGCGAAAGGTGAAAGTATGTCACCTACAATTACAAATGGAAGTTATGTACTAATTAAAGCTCAACCGAATGTTGAAAACGGCGAAATCGCAGCAGTATTAGTAAATGGCGATACAGAAGCTACTTTAAAAAGAGTGAAACGTCAAGGTGATATTGTAATGCTGGTTGCTGATAATCCAGAGTATATGCCTTATGTAATCACTAAAGACAATCCAGCTAGAATTATTGGGAAAGCAATCAAGATGAGTGTAGATTTATAATAAAAAAGCCCTACCAGTCAGTTAGATTGGTAGGACGTTTATTGGTTAAATATATTATATCATATAGGAGGTTTTTTGGGTTATGAAGAAATTAGCTTTATTAGGTATGTCTATATTCTTATTGGGTGCTTGTGGGAATAATGTGCAGGAGGAAGTAGAAGCAGATACAGAGTCATCATCTTCAGAAGAAGTTGCTGAGACTGCTACTAGCGGAACAATTACTGTTAATTCTGACGCACCGAACGAAGTAGAAACAGTCGGACAGACGACTAAAAAATTTGATACAGACTTTACGCTTAAAAAGATTTCTAAAATTGACGGTACTGCAACTTTGGCTGAGGGCCTAGACTTAACTTTTGATGACTTAAAAATATATCAAATGGGTGCTGTCCCTTCTATTGAAGGTGAAGATGAGCTAAATCAAAAGATACAAGAACAGTTTGATCGTTTTGGTATTAAAGAGGGAGATTACTTTTTAGAGATTAAATACCACTTGGCCAATAAAACAGATCAAGATTTAGTAGACCCATACCCGTCGCAGATTTTCACTACAACTGGTGAAGAAGTAGACATGACTAAAATTGAGTCTGAGGGCAGTTATGATTTAGCAAAAGATGCCGGGGCGAACTTCGAAGCGCTGTATAAACTTAAAGATCCAGAGATTAAAGGCGTAACACTCCACTTTGATATCAAAGATAATGAGTTATTTGAAACGGTAGCAACAGAGCCCGTTGATGTTAACTTTTAAAAAGCAAAACACCCCACTCCCGAAAGTTTGGCGACCCAGGGGGCGAGGCAGTCTGAAGTTTTAACAAAACGCACTATGTGTGTGTGCTTTTTGTGTACCTTTATTTTAACATAGGAGGAGATGATTTGGTATGTGGATGACCACCCCCGAAGATGGGAAGTATAAATACACGGAAGATTACAAGGACCCATACACAGGAAAGAAAAGGTATAAGTCCGTAACGCTTACCAGTCAGTCCAAACAGGCTTGGAATAAGGCTAAGAAAATCTTAGATAAAAAGATTGAAGCGGCGGAAAACACAAAGGACACCAAGGACATGACTTTTGGTCAGTTGATGGAAGAATGGTACCCACTACACGAGAAACCATTAAGGAACAGTACCAAACGTAAGCAAAGAATCATGCGTCGGAAAATCGAGGAAACAATAGATGTCGACATACTTGTCAGCAATATAGATACACGCTACTTACAGAATTGGATAAACGGTTTTGACCACCTAAGCCACGGCTATACAAGGTCCATAAAAATTTTAGCAGGACAAGCCTTAAGCTATGCTGTCGATATGGGTATTATTGACCACTCGCCCATGGACAAAGTCAAAATTATTAAGAAAAATGATGTCACGACAAACATATCCGAAAAATACTTTGAGCCTGATCAAGCCCAACAGCTTATCGAAAAGCTATCTATGAGTAAGCGGACGCTACGCATGGCAAGACTTGCTGAATTTATGTATTTGACCGGCTGTCGAATAGGTGAGGCCATCATACTTAAGAAAAGCGACTTTGATTTTGAGAAAGGCACCGTTTCCTTTCATGGCACGCTAGACGCCACCAATGGTTATAAGAAAGCAATTAAAGGCCCACCAAAAACCAATACCTCCCACCGAGAAATATCATTGACCGACCGTTGCATCGAACTGGTAAAATCGCGCATAATCGAACAGGAACTCGAGAGTATTGCTGGTGGACGTGATACAGGATACGTATTCTCAACGGCCAGCGGTACACCAATACAAATAGTGTCATTTAACAAGTCTTTAAAACTAGCTGGCGAAAAACTAGGTATGCAGAACAGCCATGAGTTCTCGTCACATTATTTTAGACACACACATATATCGCTACTAGCTGAAAACAATGTACCTTTGAAGGCCATCATGGCCAGAGTTGGTCACTCGGACAGTAAGACGACTACCGATATATACACTCATGTAACTAGGAAAATGATATCAGACGTTACTTCCAAACTTGACGATATTGGCTTATAATTGCTACCTTTTTGCTACTTTTACTATTTTAGGTAATTTAAAAACCGCTAAACCCTTACAGGCTCAACGGTTTGCTTACGTAGATTATTTTACCTCTTTGAAGACACAAACTTTACGTAATTTTGGACTATATTTTTTTAATTCTAAACGGTCTGGATTGTTACGACGGTTTTTCTCTGTCAAGTAAACACGTTCGCCTTTTAATTCAGTGTTTTCTAAAATAATGTTCACACGCATGTGATACCCCTCCAATACAATAAAATTATTAACTGATATACAGTAACCATACTCGAATATTGTACCATAATCTTAACCTATATGCCAAATGTTTTTTAGTATTGTAAAAAAATTTGGTCAGACACTTAAAACAATCAGCATGTGGCTGTGAATTGAGTATCACAGCGCCACATGCAATTATTGTGGATCCGCTTCTTCCAAGGCTTCCGCCTCTTCTGCTGATGCTTCCGCGTTTTCTGCCAATTGGTCAGCTACTTTATTTTGATATTCCTCAATATCATAGTATAAACCTAAGACATTTGGTGCAGCTGCTTGGGCAGATACAGACACATTGGGGGTTGTTCCTGGAATAACGATCGACACCGCAATTTCAGGATCATCATATGGTGCCCATCCAGCCCAAGTTGAGTTTTCAAGGGTATCAGTTCTTGTCGCAGTACCTGATTTACCCGCTACCTCAATTGGGAAATTAGCAAAAATAGCGTTCCCCAAACCAGTTGAGGTATGAATAACAGACCAGATACCCTCTTGCACTTCCGCAAGCATTTCATCTGTAATCGATAATTCATTCAATACAGTTGGTTGATATTCATAAACCGTTGCCCCACCACCAGCTGTCTCCTCGTCTTCAGTAGGTGCCAAAATTTTATCCAACACATGTAAAGCATAGCGGGTACCACCATTCGCAATGGTTGAAATATATTGGTTTAATTGAATTGGTGAGTAGGTATCAAACTGACCGAAAGCCAAGTCAAGTGCGTTACCTGGGTCACCAGTATCTTGTCCGATTATACCAGTTGATTCATTTTCCAAGTCAATACCAGTCGATACCCCTAAACCGAATTCTGCATAATAACTCCGTAAGGTATCATAAACGGCATCTGTATCCAGTCCAGACAAGTCCATGTACGGTTCGTAGTAGTTTACACCACCCATTGCCATGGCCAATTTAATCATGTAGACGTTTGAAGATTGAGCTAAGGCTTGTTTATCCGTTAAGACCCTTGGTGTTGCATCGTTACCAGAAGTAAACCACCAAGAAGCTTTAACTGGCGTACCGGAGAAGTATAAGGGTTCATCGGTAATTTCATTATCTGAACCAACTTCAAGCAAGCCTTCTCCGTAAGCAGCGGAAATCGTTGCAGGTTTCACGACAGACCCAGATGGAAAGACGCTATTAATCGTACCTAAGGCATCATCCACGATTTCACCATCTGAATTTTTCTTCTTACCCACTAAGGCGTAAATAGCCCCCGTATCAGGATCAGACGCTACAATATAGATAGAATTGTTTTCATCAGTCGTTGCATCTTCTAAATACTGAGTTGCATAAGCTTCTAATTCCGCTTGGTATTCAGAGTCAATGGTTAACTGAACCGTATTCCCCATTTCTCCAGCATAAGTTTGTTCAGAATTGACAATCTCTCCATCTTGACTCACTTCTGTTTCATAGGTTGTTTTCGATCCACGTAAATCCGCTTCATACTGTTCTTCAATATAAGACACCCCTACCCGATCATTTAGGGCATAACCCTTAGCTAGGTAGAAATCTTGTTGGTCACTTGGAATCCCTTCTTCTGTAGAAGACACACTACCAAGCAATGAACGTAGTAATGAATCTTGCGGGTAAGTTCGTTTCCAGTCGGTTGTCACATTGACACCTGGTAACTCAGCTGAATGCTCTGCCACAACGGCCGTTTCTTCAGTGGTTACCCCATCATTTTTAATCATGACAGTTGAAAGTGACGAGGCGGTATTCATTTTGGCAAAAATAACTGCTGCTTCCTTATCTTGGTCACTTAGACCATTCAAGTCGTCGTCAGTCACCTTACTCACTTGGATGGCGTAGATTTCATCATCCGCTGCAGCGGCCTCATCGTCTGTCAACCGGTCATTGATGACATCTGTATTGGCTGCCACAAAATAATCCTGCAGGTCACGATCGGATACATCCTCGAAATCGACAGCTATATATTTAGCTAGATTCTGCGCCGTTTGGGCCATATCCTCACCGGAAGTGTCCTGGCCACGTGTATAAGAAATTGCTGGTAAAGCCTCATTAGACACCATCAATTCTCCTTCAGAATCAATAATCAAACCACGAGGAACCGATTCCTCGACAATAGTTGTTTCTGTTGCATTCACCAGATCAGAGAACATATCGCCTTGAACGAGTTGCAGATAAGATAAACGTAAAATAAGCATTGCAAACAGGACAAAAATCCCTATCATCATCACGTTCAAACGGTTTAAAAAGGAGCCCCATATGGGTGCACGTCTTTTTGGTTGGTCTTGATCATCAGAACCCATTTTATTCAACTTTTCCTCAGCATCCTCATGTTGCTTCGGTTGTTTATTTTGATCACCTTGATCCAACTTGTCACCTACTTTCAAATAAAACACTTATATGCAGCCAAAATAGGTCAGTCCACTCAGGCCAGCATAACCTTTTTTAATTATACACAAAAAATGGTCATAAGACTCGAGTAAATTATTAAGAATCCCTATATCCAACTAAAAATCACAGAAGTTTTTATTTTTGTAAAAAATCTTTAAACAAGGCAATCAATCTGCGAAATATGATATGCTAAAAGCAATTATCAAAAAGGAGTTCGTGTCATGACGCAATACATAAAAACGATTCAACAGAAAAGTCAGAAACACCCACTCAAAGCTTCAATGATTGGCTTGTTTCTAGCAGTCTTTATCCTGATGGGACTCTTCTTTATCTTTGGCTTACAAATATTTCCATTCGGCAACAGCACCATCATGACTGTCGACCTAGGCCAACAATATATCGATTTCTATCAATACTACCGAGACATCTTCCAAGGTAATTGGGATCAGATTTTCTATTCCCTCTCAAAAGCCACCGGAGGCGAAATGGTCGGGACCTGGTCTTACTACCTCATGTCCCCCTACTTAGTTTTCTTGCTATTTTTCCCACAATCCTGGCTGTCCTTTGCCGTCGCCTTGATTGTCTTACTCAAACTCGCCACCGCAGCATCCGCCTTCCAGTTCATGTTAGGCCGGTTCTATATCGAAGTGACCTGGCAATCACTCACATTTTCATTCGCCTACGCCTTCATCGGCTACCTGTCCGCCAACCAACTAAACGTCATGTGGCTAGACGGTGTCATCTTCCTACCCTTTCTCATTTGGGGGTTGGAGAAGGTCATGCGCGGTCAATCTGGCTGGACCTATGTAGCCTGGCTAGCCCTTATCCTAATCTCGAATTACTATATCGGCTACATGATTTGTTTATTCTTAATCCTATTTTTCTGCTACCGGATGGTCGCTCATGGACGAGCTGACTTACATGGTCAAGACCAGATGGAAAGATTGAACAATGACTTGGCGCCACCAGCGCAATATCAAGCCAGCTATTTCACCAGTTAGAAGACCTATATCATGCAAACCTTTGGTAAATTTGCCGGTTGGTCACTCGCAGGTGGTGGCTTGGCTGCCTTTATTTTAATGCCAACATTCTATGCATTATCAACCAGTAAAGGGCAACAATCGTCACCCGAACTTGAATTAACCACCGATTATCCTTTATATGATATTGTGTCAAAATTCATCCTAGGACCCTTTAACTTTGAGCAGATGCCAGAAGGATTGCCCAATATTTTCGTAGGTAGTCTAGCACTTATCATGGCCATCCTATACTTTTTCAATAAGAAGATACATTGGCAAGAACGACTAGCTGCCGGTGGATTGACGACAGTCCTATTATTATCCATGAATATTTCAGGACTGAACTTGATTTGGCACGGGCTCCAGTACCCAATCTGGTACCCATACCGGTTTTCATTCGTCTTTTCATTCTTCCTATTATTTATCGGCTACCAGCTTTACCGGCAAAAACCATTTTTATCCATTAAAAGTGCAGTAGCCTTGCTGATACCTTTCGCCATTGCCTACGGTTACTTACTCTATAAGATTGAAGACTTTGACTATATTTCAGTCACAACCGTCCTAGTCTCCTTCGTTTTATTCGTTGGGATCACTGCCCTATTGATGATGGCTGTTGACTTCGACCGGTTGATTTACATCTTATTAATGTTCATCACCATAAGCGAAGTGTTCGCCAATTCCGTCATCACTATTTCATCGATTTCTTACTTGAAACAAGATGACTTTGCAGATTATATCACCGAACTCAAACCAGAAATCGCATCGTATGCGCCCGGGGAAAATGAATTCTACCGGATGACCAAGACCTTCCAGCGGACAAAAAACGATGCCATGCAGCTGGGTTATTATGACTTAAACCATTTCAACTCGACAATGGAACGAAACACCACCCAATTGTTCAAACAATTAGGTCAACCCATGTCAGATGGCTTTACCAACTATACAACTGGGACTCTACTGACAGACGCCCTATTTGGTGTGAAATATTACTTTGACGTCACCCCGTTTGAAGATAATCAAGGGGCCTTAAAAGACCGGGTCATGTCAACACGAGATGACTTGAGTGAATATCCGGTTACAGAAGTCACAGACCAATTAATCATCCATGAAAATCCCAACGCCTTGTCTCTTGCCTATATGGTTAGCCAAGACATCCAAGACGTCGCCATTGATGACGTCAACCCAGTTTACCTGCAAGATGAATTGTTGAATGTCTTAAGCGGAAACGGCACGACAGACGGCATTGCCCTCTCACAATTTGAGATTGCCAACTTTGCCAGCGTGGACCTTTTCCATGTGAATTCACAAGATGCTTCAGTGGTAAACACAGCTTACACCCGTGATGACACCGGAGAAGATTCATTTATTGATATCCATATCAATGTGAAAACCAACCAAGCGTATTACATTACCGTCCCTTCATTCTTGAACGATGAAGAAGTCAAATACTACTTAGACGGCGAGCCATTGGACTACGATTCTTCCTACCAGTCGATTCAATTATTTAATATTGCTAACGACGATCAGGGCGCAGAGAAAGTATTTACCATCCAGTTGCTAGATGACGAAACAACCCTAGCGGATATCAACCTCTATACCCTTGACCAGGAAAAAGTATCCACCATGGCAGAAGACTTGAAGCAAAATCAGTTGAAACTAACTGACTTCTCAAATGGGATTTTCTCAGGCACCCTTACAGTAGACGATCCAAGTGAATACTTGATGGTTACTGTCCCATATGCAGAAGGCTGGCACGCCAAAGTCAATGGTGAAGAAGTCGATACTGTACCCCTATTAAACGGTGGCTTTATGGGTATCCAATTTGAAGAAGCCGGTGATTATGAAGTCACTTTCTACTACATCCCACAAGGCTTGATATTAGGCGTAGCCATTACAATCGCAACCGGACTCGTACTAGTAGGTATATATTTCTTTAACAAGAAAAAAGTGAAAACGAAATAAATACAAAACGTCTGCTGATAATTGTCGGCAGACGTTTTTTAGAGGGATTTTTTATGAACATTGCCGAAAAAAAGAGGCTAGCCAAAGCTACCCCCTATTACTAATCTAATAGATAGTAAATTATTTTGCTGCGTCGAAACGTTTTGCAACTTCATCCCAGTTTACAATGTTCCAGAATGCTGCAATGTAGTCTGGACGAACGTTTTTATATTTCAAGTAGTAGGCATGTTCCCAAACATCGATACCTAATAATGGTGTTTGACCATCCATTAATGGTGAGTCTTGGTTTGGTGTAGAAGTGATTGCCACTTCACCGTTAGCTAAAACTAGCCAAGCCCAACCAGATCCGAAACGACCAGTTGCTGCAGTTTTGAATGCTTCTTGGAAGTCTTTAAAAGAACCGAATTTAGCGTCGATAGCTTCTTTTAAAGCGCCTGTAGGTTCACCGCCAGCGTTTGTTGCGAATTGTTCCCAGAATAATGTGTGGTTTGCGTGTCCACCAACATTGTTACGAACAGCAGTTTTCTTGTCTTCAGGTACAGCGTCAAAGTTAGATAAGATTTCTTCAGCAGATTTATCTGCTAAATCAGTACCTGCTAAAGCTGCATTTGCATTTGTTACATAAGTATTATGGTGTTTGTCATGATGCAAGTGCATTGTTTCCTCGTCGAAATAAGGTTCTAATGCATCATAAGCGTATGGTAATTCTGGTAATTCAAAAGCCATGTAAAATTCCTCCTATAAAACTTATCATTATTTTCTTACTAAAATCACTATATCAAGTCACACCATAAAATTCAAAGGAATTGACTTAAAGCGCTCACTTATTTTCAAGAAAACTTTTCCCTTTTCCAATCATCCGGTCATTGTTTTTGACCAATCTTTGTTATAATGAATGTTAACGTGAGAATGCTTAGTCATTTTCCAAGTCCACCAGCTAAGAGTGGGAATTTGAGAACAGAAAAGAGCGAATGTATGAAAGAAAGCAATATCCTCGTCATCTTATACGATGCCCTATTGAATTATCCAAAAATTATACGTGTCATTTCCTATAGCTTTAAGAGAATGTTGGTCTATGCCCTATTAATTGCAGGTATATCAGCAATTCCGACCTTCTTCGACACCTTGAAAGTATTTGATTTACTAGAAACTAACGCGACATCTATCGTCAATCAAATCCCTGACTATCAAGTGACAGATGGCAAAATAGCCACCATCGATGACCAAACGGCCTTCATTTTAGAAACAGACCTGATGACCTATGCCTTTGATCCAAATGATGAAATCGCTAGCCAAGATGTGGCGACTAGTCAAAACAATCTGATCACTGTTGAAAACAACTCAGATAACCTGACCCTGTCATTTATGGGACAACCCATTGCCTTCACCTACGCACAATTAGGTGACACTGCCAATAGCGATGGTGTCAAAGGCATTATCCAATCAATGACTAGCCTAACTTGGGCCTACTACCCGATTATCTTCGTCATTGTAACCCTGTCTAGCCTATTAAATCTAGTGCTAGCTAGCCTGATGATTGCCTTAGTAATTGGTATGCTACCTGATTCAACCCGCTTAAGACTAACCTTTAAAATGCGGTTGTCTTTAGCCCTTGCGTCATTAACTATGCCACTAATGGTCATCACGCTCTTTAACCTATTTGGCTTCTATGTTGTCTATCAATTAGAAATCATGTACGTCTTCGCATTGATACGTTTATGGCGATTATTGAAAAAAGTACAAGTCATAAAAATGCAAAAATAATAGAAAAAGTGAGTGGGTCCGCTCAGCTCAACAACACTGGAAGAATAGTGCCGTATCAGACAAAGTATGTTGCAAACTATTCTGAAGTGGACTTGAGCTGATCGAGCGAAACTGACTAGGTTTGGAGCGTCAAAAAACAATTTATCAGTAACACAAAAATCCGAGGAATTGATCAAAACGATCATTCCTCGGATTTTTATTTTGAAGATGTTAGTGAATTTAGAAATCCACTTGGTTGTCTTCTTTGTTTTTACGACGTTGGTCACGACGTTTTTTACGTTGGTCAGCCATGCGGTTGTCTTTGTTATGTTTAGAAATTTGACGGCTTAATTTTTTCTTGTAACCCGGTTTGACTTTACGACGTTTGTTTCGTTCAATCATTCCAACTACAGTATGGTCAACTTCAGGTGCTTTTTGACGGGCAGCACGGGCATCGTGGTCTTTACCGTCGATTAGTTGATGGTCTTTGATATCTTTATTTTCAAAGACGATCCCTTTGTTTTCCAACCATTCAATATCTTTTAATTCATCCGGAATATAGAAGGTAATGGCAGTACCTGGTTTACCTTGACGACCAGTACGACCAACGCGGTGGATGAAGAACTCTAATTCATTCGGTACTTCGTAGTTGATTACGTGAGATACACCCTCAATATCGATCCCACGAGCAGCTAAGTCAGTGGCTACCACATATTGGAAGTCTAAGTTTTGCACTTGCTTCATGACACGGCGACGTTCACGCGATGGTAAGTCACCATGAATTTGACCGACATTTAAACCTTGAGATTTCAAGTATTTGTACAATTCTTGTACAGTTTCCTTGGTGTTAGCGAAGATTAAGGCTAAGTATGGTTGACCAATTGTTAAGGCATCGAATAACAATGCTTTACGGTCGCGTCCTTTAACAGGTACCAAGTAGTTATCAATGGTATCTGAAATTTTGTGACGAGCTTCAATTGTGACCCACTCAGGGTTGCTTAAGTATTTTCTCAAGAATGGTTTCAATTTATCTGGAATAGTCGCTGAGAAAACGTACATGTTCAATGATTTCGGCATACGCCCGGCAATTTGATCGACTTCATTTAAGAAACCTAAATCAAGGGTCATGTCTGCTTCATCGACAACGAAATCTGTTACTTGGTGTACAGAGATCAATTGGTTGTTGATCAAGTCTAATAGACGTCCTGGTGTCGCAACAATGACTTGTGGTACGGTATTTTCTAAACGGTTGGCTTGTTTAACAGTATCTGTCCCGCCAAAAGCACGCTCGATATGTAAATTTTCATCTGAAAATGACAAGATTTGACGCCCAGCTTGGTATAACTGCTCCGCAAGTTCACGACTAGGCGCTGTAATAACCAACTGTGTGTGGTTTTCCGCTGTAATCTTATTTAATAGTGGCAATAAGAAGGCGTGCGTTTTCCCTGATCCTGTTTGGCTTTGGGCAATGACATCGCGGCCTGATTGAATCACTGGAATAACTGTTGCTTGAATTGGAGACGGCTCATAGAAATTCAAATCTGCGAGTGCGTCGTTGATAAATGGTTTTAAATTAAATTGTGTAAAAGACATGGTCTCCCACCTTTCTCTACTTGCCAGCTTAGGCAAGTGCGGTTCTTTTTGCTCATCCGTACTATTGTACCATTATCCTACTTAAATCGAAAATAATAGAATATTAAAAAATACTAAGAATAGTCAGGACTAATTCTTGTGTAAGTGATGAAAGTTCGTATATAATTGAAGATGAACTATGAAAGGATGTAGCATAATGACTAACAAACAAGTTGGTGGGCTTATCGTTATGTTTGGTGCAGCAGGAGATTTAGCGCGCCGTAAACTATACCCATCTTTATTCCGATTATATCAGCGTCAATTATTATCTGAAAACTTTGCCTTGCTAGGAAACTCTAGACGCGAATGGACTGACGATTATTTCCGTGATATCGTCTTAGATTCAATTTCTGACCAAGAAGCAGAAGAAGAAACAATCAACAACTTTATCAAACATTTCTTCTACACATCTCATGACGCCACTCAAGCGGATGATTATGAGAATTTGAAGAATGAAATGGATCGATTAAGAAATGAATTTAATACCGGTGAGAAAAATTTATATTACCTATCGACTTCACCAGCCCTATTTCCTGAAATTACCCAAGGATTGAAGGATGCTGGCATTGTAACGGATGGCGGTACACACCGAGTCATCTTAGAAAAACCATTCGGTACTGACCTATCATCAGCCAAAGAATTAAATGATGCCTTAGCGATTTCTTTCGATGAAAAAGATATCTACCGTATTGACCACTATCTTGGTAAAGAAATGGTGCAAAATATCTTAGCGACACGTTTCTTTAACCCTGCAGTTGAAGCTTTATTAAACCAGGAATTCGTTTCAAATATTCAAATCACCTTAGCAGAAGACATGCCAGTTGGTAGCCGTGGTGGTTACTACGACCAATCAGGTGCTATTCGTGACATGCTACAAAACCATATCCTACAAGTGGCGACATTACTTGGTATGGACCTGCCCGCTTCACCAGATCAAGACGATGTGCATGCCAACAAGTTAGCTTTCATGAAACAAATCGATTCATTAACAGCTGACCAAACCGCTAAACAAACTGTGCGCGCCCAATACCTTGCAAGTGAAGATGGTGAATTCATCAACTACTTAGAGGAAAATGAGGTCGCGTCCGATTCTGTGACTGAAACTTATTTGGCGGGCTACTTCCAAGTCAATAACGAGCGTTGGGGCCAAGTACCCTTCTACTTCAGAACAGGTAAAGCCTTGGATGACAAACGGACAACCGTTGAAATCATCCTAAAAGATGCCGGTGATAAAACAGATATCGATAAGGGTTGTAACCCAAGTCAAAGTCGCATTACCTTCAACATTCAACCAGAAACTGGTTTAGCTTTTAACCTAAATCAAAAATTACCTGGTGAAGAATTATTGCCAACTATGGTGTCAATAAATTCTAATGTAGACGAATTAAACGCTGCTTATGTACCAGACGCCTATGAAAAATTGATTTACGATGCCCTAATCGGTGATCAAACCAACTTCTCGACATGGGATGAATTGGCTGAGCAATGGCGTATCGTCGATTCAATTATTGAAAATTGGAAAAATGCCGGTACTAAAACCTTACCTACATATGTTGGTAAAACACGTGGTCCTAAAGAGGCAGATGAATTATTACGCCAAAACGGCCATGTTTGGGTAAAATAGTTTTATTGAAAATTGCCTTATAGAAGAAACGGCTGATTTCACAAAATCTAATCCATATTAACAAAACCAGGAACGAAGATGAAAATCGAGGTTCCTGGTTTTGTTGTATTCCTTGTTTTAAAATACCCGTTTTCAACTGACTTAATAAGAAAACTAACTTTCAGAGTAAGTGTATTCTGGTACCTGAATGTCACCGGAGATAATGGCTGCTTTAGCTTCTTCAATTTGCGCCCAATCTTCGTCTGATAATTGCCCTTGGGTTAGCGAAACCCCACCATTTTCCAAGCCATAAGCTAAATTTTCACCTGCAGGAAAGGCATTGTCTCTTGTTTCCTCGGCTAAAGCAATAATAGCTGCCCCAGTATCTTTAAGGGTCGACGCTAAGGTAAAGTTGCCACCAGTCCACTCACCCTCGTCAGTTTGATCTCGGTCAACCCCAATCACCCATAGTTGCTCTTCTGAATTAGCTTCTAGACGGTTACGGGTCTCAGTGAAAACACCGTTACCAGACCCGCCAGCAGCTGTATAAATCACGTCAATACCCTGCGTATACATAGCATTAGCAATTTGTTGCCCTTTAGAGGCGTCACTAAACGACTCCGTATATTGGCTTTCTACTTCAATATTCTCGTCAATATAGGCAACACCCGCTTTAAAACCTGTTTCAAAACGGTCAATCACTGGAATTCTAGTCCCACCAATAAAACCAACTTGATTCGTTTCTGTAGTTAAAGCAGCCGCAACTCCAGCTAAGAAGGCAGATTCTTGGTCTTTAAAGGCGATAGATACCGCATTGTCTAGGTCAACTTCCCCATCAATCAAAGCGAAATTTTGATCAGGATTTTGCGAGGCCACTTCACTTAAGGCTTCTGCAGTTGTATACCCAAGACCAACGATAATATCATATTGGTCTGCAACCGCAACATTTAAATTAGGAATCAATTCAGATTGATCAGGTGATTCATAGTATTGGACCTTGGCTCCAGTTTCCGCTTGCCATGTTTGTAGCCCTTCCCAAGCAGATTGGTTGAACGACCGGTCATCAACGCCCCCTTCATTGGTTACCATACCGATTGATAAGGCATCAGTAGCTGTTGATTCACTCGCTTGTGAACTGGATGATGACGCTGTGCCAGCATTGGCATCCGTACCGGCATTTTGCCCTTGGCAGGCCACTAAAAGTAAGGCAGCACTTGAAATAAAAACGGTCTTAAATGTTGAAGACATGAATCGATTTTCCTCCCAACGAAAAACGGCAATGTTCGTTTATTCGCATTATTATTTTCTTTACCACATTACTTTAGCATAGTTATATTTTTAAATCCATATGAAATTGTTGTTTTATTGTATTATAGTTCGTTTAAATATGCATTTGCGCCCCATAAAATCTCTAAAATAGCCAATTTCCTTTGCAAAACCGAACGAAAAAGACCGCACCTGCATTTTACATACAGGTTGCGGTCTTGAAAGCTATATCCTATTTTTCTATTAGTCAAAAAATTGGTCGCGACGGTATTTCATAGCCACTTCACCTAGTTGAGCTAATAATTCTTCTTTCTCCTCTGAAGAATAAACGTTAGCGCCTGAGGCTTTCTCATGACCGCCACCATCATGTTGCGCAGCAATATGGTTGATTGCTGGCCCCTTAGAGCGGATTCGGCAACGTACTTTCCCATCTGGTTGTTCGATAAAGGTTACCCAAGTAATAACTCCTTCAATCGTTCCTGGAATTTGAACTATTTGGTAGGTTTCATTGGCTGTTAAATCAAGCGACTGCAATAAATCTTGTGAAATATAAACTGAATTTACTGTCCCTTGTGCTGATAATTTCATGTTTTGTAGGACATAAGCTTGCAAGCGAGCTTGAGAAATAGTTTGTGTATTTGATTCTTGCATCAATTCAGAAGCTGGGAAGTCGTAGTTCAACAATTCACCGGCAATTTGCATAGTATCTCGGGTTGTATTGTCATATAAGAAACGACCAGTATCCCCTACAATTCCTAAGAAGAAGCATTTAGCTGCTTCATCATTCATTTGCAACTTATTGTCATCACGCAAAACAATAGATGCCCATAATTCTGAGGTCGATGAGATACTTGGCTCAACGATCATAAAATCACCGTACGGATCGTCATTCGGATGGTGGTCAACTTTGACAAGGGTTGCCCCTTTTTTATACCGTTGATCATCAATCCGTGGTCGGTTAGCTGAATCGTTCACGATAACAAGTGCATGCTTGTAAGTATCATCCGAAATATCATCCATATCCCCGAATTCCGCTAATGAATCGTCATCTTGCCCCACTGCATAAATATCTTTATGTGGGTAAGTTTCTTCCAAAACTGCCTTTAATCCCATTTGCGAACCTAATGCATCCGGATCTGGGCGAACATGGCGATGAATAATGATAGTATCATGTGCCTCAATTGCCGCTAATATTTTGTCTAACATATTGACCTCTTTCTAAGTCCTAAAAATTTTCTCTTTTATCATTATACCCTTGATTGACAGATTCGTCATTAATTGGTCAGTGTTTTCACACTTGCCAATGCTTTTGTCATCACTTGTTTGCCGTGGTAAACCGTAATATCAATCTCCATAGACCGTCTAGAAACATCTAAGAATTCTAAGACGATATCGATGGTAGATTGTAAGGGTACTAATTTTAAATAATATGCACTTACCTTATCGACAACGATTGATTTATCTTGCATCTTCTTGACAAATTGTTTTACCGATAGTTGGATAATACTATGTTGTAAGGCATTAGATAAGGCACCGAAATCATTCGTTAATGAAACATCACTTAGAAATCGGTAGCGAGCTTTTGTCATATCCTCATTTTGTGCAACAAATTTCAACTTATCAGCTAATAGCATCTCAATCCGGTTTTCGCTCTTTTCTGTCTGTTGCGTATACTGTAATGTTCGTAAGACATCTTGTCTAGATAGGATACCTTGTAAATAATCCTCTTCATCCACAACCGGCAGTATTTCTAACCCATCCCAAATCATCATATGTGTAATCGAAGCAACACTCATTGGCTTCTTAGCCGAAATCGGTGTTGGTGTCATGGCTTTAGCTAAACGGGTATCCGGTGCGAAATCTAAGATATCCTTAGCTGTTAAGATCCCGGCTAACTTACCATCTCTTTCACAAATTGGAAAACGGGTATGCCCCGAGTTTTCTGACAATTGTCGGTAGGCTGTAATCGTATCATCCGTGTATAAAAATTGTGTTTGCTCAAGCGGAATGTAGATATCTTCAACAAGTAAAATATCCTTCTGCATAGACCGTTCTATCATCGCTTTATTGATTAAAGTAGCCGTTGCATAGGTATCGAAGTTGACACTTAAAAGTGGTACTTCCCGCTTATTAGCCAAGTCCACAATGTCATCTGAGGGTTTAAAGCCACCTGATATTAAGACAGCGACGTCATTCTCCAAGGCAATCCGTTGAATTTCATCACGGTTACCAACGATAATCAAGGAATCTGGTTCGATATAACGACGCATCCCGTCCGCTTCCATGGCGCCGATAATAAATTTACGGACCTGACGGCTCAGACCTGAAGCCCCACCCAAGACCTGACAATCCGTTACCTGGATAATTTCTTCGATGGTTAAATGGTGCATGCGACGGTTTTCGTTTTCTTCAATTCGGACGGTTCCCACCCGCTCTTTGGTCGCCACTAAATGCAAATTCTCAGCCGATTTAATCGCCCGATAAGCTGTCCCCTCTGACACCTTCAAATTGCGTGCGATAGACCGAACCGAGATTTTGGCATCAATGGGGAGGTTTTGAATATATTGAATGATTTGTTCGTGTTTAGTTGCCATTGGCATTGCTCCTCCGTTTAAAATCTGACCCATTCGGTTCTAGTCGTCATCCTTCTCTTCTTTAGATGACGTCTGATCTGGGGCAGGTTGAATTGCTGAATCTTCTTTTATATTTTTATTTTCATTTATATCTTCATTCTCTGATAATAAAGTGCTGGATTTGTAGGTTAGCGTTCCCGCTTCATTCGCTTCATTGGTATATAAATTCAAGCGAATATTTTCAAAAGCTAACTGCGACAAATCACTCACCGTAATCCCAAGCAACCGGATTCCTTGACTGACATCCCCGTATGTTTGCCACAGGTCCAAGGCGTAGAAATAAATATCCTGGCTATCTGAAATGGCGTCCACAAGCGACGTCTGCCGTGTAACCGTCTCAAAATCCGCATTACGAAACTTCAAAGTCACAACTTTTCCGTGCATGCCCTTTTCACGCAAGGCATCAGACACAGAATTGGCTAGCTTACGCAAGGTTTCTTCCACATCATTCTCATGGTAAAGGAAAGGATAAAAGGTCCGCTCCTTTCCAATCGATTTACGGATCCGAGTGACTTTAACCGGCCGGTCATCAACACCACGGACCCTTTCATACAAGGCCAAACCAGCTTTACCGAAGTACTGAATGCATTCATCTTGTGATAATTTCTTCAAGTCTGCACCTGTATAAATAGCCAGTTCATGCATCTTTTCAGCCGATCGTGTCCCGACCCCATAGAAATCTTCAATGGGCAATTGCTCTAAAAAGGGAATCGCTCGTTTAGGTGTAATGACCGTCATACCGGAAGGTTTTTGATAGTCAGACGCTAATTTGGCAATAAACTTATTATAAGACACCCCAATCGAACAAGTTAAATTCAATTCCTTATAAATAGTTTCTTGAATTTCCTTGGCCACGTCCATGGCGTAAGGAATCCCCTTCTTATTGTCAGTGACATCTAAAAAGGCTTCATCAATGGAAAGGGGTTCAATAATATCTGTATACCGCTTGAAAATATCCCGTACTTGTTCTGATACTTCTCGGTATAAGGCATAGTTGCCCGACACAAAAATCCCTTGCGGACATAAGCGGTAAGCCTCAGCCGCAGACATGGCTGAGTGGATCCCATACTTACGCGCTTCATAAGAAGCCGTTGATACAACACCCTTACCCGAATTCTCTTTTGGATGGCGGGCAATAATCACCGGCTTACCCCGATAAGCCGGATTATCTCTTTGTTCAACAGAGGCGAAGAAAGCATCCATATCGACATGTAATATTTTCCTAGACCCATCAATTTTTGGATCATCAAATGATAATATCCCTATCGTGCGCATGACACTTACCCCCTTTAAACACTGGGTTACTTGTGATGATTAGTCTTCGTCGACAAAAATATTCACAGTCGCCTTGGGATTCAATACAATTGATTCCCCTTTACGTGAAATCGTAAAAGATTTGTCAAAAGCTTCAATTTCATCGATCGTATATTTTTTATCTAGTTTAATATCTAACTTATCTAGGTAGTTTAATAAATCTTTATCATCTGTTACACGTTGGATTTTAAACTTATCACCAACCGCTAAATCAGCTAAAGGTACCGTAGCCTCTTTAGCCATCACACCATCTTTATCAGGAATAGCCCCACCGTGCGGACAGTATACAGGTTTACCTAAGAATTCATCTAATTGGTCAATAAAGAACTCTGTCCCAGTATGCTCTAACTGTTCAGCTTCCGCATGAACTTGATCCCAGTTGTAACCTAATTTTTCATATAAGAACATTTCCCATAAACGGTGACGACGTACTAAAGCAGCACCCATTTTAATGCCTTCTTCAGTTAATTGGACACCTTGGTAAGGAATGTAAGTGACCCAACCCTCTTCTTGTAATTTAGAAATCATTTCAGTTACAGAGGCTGCGGAAATATTTAGGGCTTCACTAATGGCTTTGTTGCCTACACGGTCCATCTTGCCACCAAACTCAAAAATGACTTTCATATAATCTTCTCTACTTTTAGACATGGTTAATCACCTTTCTTCAATGCTTACGCTCATTAGTACTATTATACCTTATTTTTAGGTGTTTTTGGAAATTACCTACTTTATTTTTATAGATATACCTAAAAAAAATGTTTTAAATTGAAATACTTTAAGTTTCTTTAACGTCCAGAAGTACAAAAAATTAGACCTTGGCTAATTCCGGTCTCACTGCATCTAAGGCAATGTTAGAAAAACGAAAGCCGAAGGTTCACTATTATAAATTAATCATTATGATTGACTTATTCATAATCTCTATTCACTAGTCACTCATATAATCAAAAAGAGCATGACACATAGTCACACCCTTCTCCATTTTTATTTCTGAAATTATGCTATTTTAACAAGTCATCGATATTCATTTCATCTAGCGGATGAACGTCATATACGGTCGCTTGTAGTTTTGCATAATCTAAATAGTCATTTGCATGCAATTTCTTGATTTCCCGAATACGGGCACTAAATTTCTTTGGTGCCTGACGTTTCCAAGCAAATTCTTTAAAATATTCTTCAATGTCTTGCCATTCTATCCCATTATACCCTTGTTTTTTTATACTTTGAGATTTTGAGTGAAACCATGGCCGAAGACAGAGGAATTCAAAGTTCGAAACTTTCATAATGGCCTCCGTAACGAAAGGTTCAATCATTCTGAATCAAGCAGTTGCTTTGACTAGATTTGATCGTCCTCTTGTTGGTCGCCTGCTTCTACATCTTCAATGATAACTTCATTTTCGCGTGCTTCTTCTTCAGCAGCATCGCTCATGATATCGTTAGCCATTTCAGTATTCATTGGGTCAGCTTTTTGCGTACGCGCAATTGCACGACGGTCAAATACTAAGTAGACACCTTCACAGTCTAAAGTGATCGTATTTTTAGTTTCATCGATTTCAGCAATGACACCGTGTAAACCACCGATTGTAACTGCTGAATCACCAACTGCCATTGCAGCCATCATGTCTTGTGTTTCTTTTTGACGTTTTTGTTGTGGTCTAATTAACATGAAGTACATTAAAGCCACTAAAACAACGATATATAATATTGTTCCCATAATAAGAATAACCTCCTGTTTGATTATTTGTTCACATATGAACGCTTAATTTTTTTCATCATTAGCATAATCGTACCATAAAGTACCCGCTATTTACATAAGTTTAGCCTTATGCGGCAAAAGTTTTAGCAAGACCCACCTAGCCCTTTTTCAAAAAGAAAGATTTTGACCTAAAAGGCGGTTTTTTGAACTTTACCGTAATATTGCAAGAAGAATTCGTCTCTAAAGTCCAATAGACGGTCTTCGCGAATGGCGTCTTTGATTTGCTCCATCAAATTGATTAAGAAATGCAAGTTGTGGATTGACGTTAAACGCAGCGCAAATGTTTCATTGGCTTTCAATAAATGACGGATGTAAGCGCGTGTGTAGTTACGGCAAGTGTAGCAGTCACAGTTTGGATCTAATGGCGTAAAGTCACGAGCGTATTGGGCATTTTTGATGACCACACGGCCTTGACTAGTCATGGTAGTCCCGTTACGTGCAATACGAGTCGGCAATACACAGTCAAACATATCAACACCACGGATGACCCCTTCAATCAAGGCATCCGGACTACCCACACCCATTAGGTAACGCGGTTTATCTTCAGGCATGACAGGTGTTAGGTAATCTAAAACCTTGTACATATCTTCTTTCGATTCACCAACTGATAAACCACCAATTGAGTAACCTGGGAAGTCTAACCCAATCATATCTTTTGCGTGTTGTAGGCGTAAGTCTTTGTAGCCAGCACCCTGTAAAATGCCAAATAAGGCTTGATCATTGGGTCTTTGGTGGGCATTTAAACCACGTTCAGCCCAACGCGTTGTACGGTGAATCGATTTTTCAACGTAGTTGTGGTCGTGGTTGAAGTCTGGACATTCGTCAAATGACATAATGATGTCCGCACCCAAGTTGTTTTCGATATGGATGGCTTTTTCCGGAGATAAGAATAACTTTTTGCCGTCTAAATGAGATTTGAAGGTAACCCCTTCTTCCTCAATTTTTCGAGAATCTGCCAGCGAGAACACCTGGAATCCACCTGAATCGGTTAGAATTGGTTTGTCCCAGTTCATGAATTGGTGTAAGCCACCCGCTTCTTTGACTAGGTCATCACCTGGACGTAACCATAAATGATAAGTGTTTGACAGAATGATTTGGGCATTCATATCCGTTAATTCTTCAGGAGACACAGCCTTTACAGATGCTTGCGTACCAACAGGCATAAACACCGGTGTTTCGATCGTACCATGTGGCGTTTCCACTTGGCCTAAACGCGCACCAGTATGCTTTTCTTTTTTATGTAATGTATATTTTAATGCACTACTCGTCATTAGAATTCCTTTCTTTCTACCACACAAACAACAAAATGAATCAACATAAGCGATGTGTGTATGACTAGATTTCTACCTAGTCCAACATATTGACAACCAAACAATGTTAACATGCATCTGCCTTGCAAGCAAGGTCCACAAGCTAGTCCATAGGCATTTCTAGCTGTTTTCTAATTTAAGCCAGATAGGATATTTTCGATATCATTTTTGATTTGTCCTTCAACTTCCGTAATATCAGAAGCTTTATATTGACACTCAACCGCAACCGGAATGGCTTGGTCTACCTCCTTTAAGACAGCAACAATGTCCACATCCCCGACTGATAAGCCTGCTAGACTAGTATTTGTCGCTTGTTCAACTTGTTTTAGGTGGACATAATGGACCAGTGGTAAAACATTTTTCACCGCTGTTACTGGATCTTCATTGAAATATAAGAAATTGCCCACATCGAAGCACATTCCCACTTTGTCGTTGCCATTATCTTGTAAAAAGGCTTTAAAGTAGTCGCTAGCACCTGTTGCCTGCGTGTTATCATTTTCCAAGGCTAGGGAAATACCGAAACGTTCAATTAAGTTGTTGACTAGGGTCATATCTTCAGCCACTGTTTCTGGGTTGTAGGCACCTAAGTTGACCTTCAATTGTGCAGCGCCCACCGCTTGGGCTAATTCAAAGTAATTTTCTAATTCAGGATTTAATAGCCCCTCTTCAAATAAAGATGCTGGCACAGAAAGGAAAACAGTTAAGCCCGCTTCTTTGTTTGTAGCCTTTAAGTCGGCCAATTCTTGGTCTGAACCGTCAAAGTACTCACTTCTCAATTCAATATAGTCAAAACCTAACCCTTTAACAAAATCAATCATGTCTAATTGCCCAAAATCATCTTGTGCCAGCAAGTCACCATAAGCAATTGTATTTAAAACCCAGATCATTATTGATACATCCTCTCTGATTTAAAACCCGGATAAACTAAAAGGGACTGTCACACAGCCCCTTTTGCATGCTAAGAAAGTCGTGATTTCAGGTTCCCATAGTCAGAACTGTCCGACACTTCTCAAAATGTGCGGTTAATGCTAAGCGACTATTGTCACACCTATCTTTTAGCTACTGGTTTGTCCAGTATTTCTTTTAATAATATACCACGTTTTAGGTCATTTTGATTAGATAAAGCTAATATTTCGCGTGGATTTCGTGATTTCTTCTTGCTTTCAGTCGTCACAAGTAAATCTTTACCCGGATCTTCCATTTCCTTGAACAATTGGCGTAACTCTCTATCCAAACGATTCGCTTCACGGTCATACATTTCATCCATTTGCTGCAAAGCTTTCCCTAATTCAAGGTCATTGGCAGCCATTTCTTGGCCTAAATAATCACCATTCGACATTGCAGTTTCAGATACAGATCCTTCATTAGAGCGACTACCTTCTGCAGAATAGCCCCGAGCGTCAGCATATACATCCGACTTATCCCAACCAGTCCCCTCACCAGCCAGCGCGGTACTTTGACCGCCCTCAGCTTGCTTTATTATGGTTGCATGTTGGTATTGACGCTTCTGGGCCCTCATAGCTTGATTTTGTTTAGCATACTGCTGACTTCGATTTTGTTGACCAGCATTTCGTTTTTGCTTATTCTGCTTGTTAGCTTGAACCTTTTCAGCCTTCACTTCTTCAAAAGATATTTGCGCATCCGGCTCAACTTCATCTAAATACGCTTGCGCTTTAGCTAGATAATCCGCCAAAGTTTTTGGCTTCTTATTCTCTTGCTGTCTACCGCGACTAGTATTTTGCGTTTGACGATTTGAAGTTTGCTGAGTTTGCATTTGGCGCGTGTTCCTTTGTCGAGCCACGCCGTTTTCACTCATCCGCGAAGGCTGGTTGGACGCATCAAATCGTTTCGCCGCTGCCTTCTCTCCTGCTTCCAATTTCTTTCGATAATCCTTGTAAAAGCTGTGTGTCAATCCAAAGATGAAGATCAGAATTCCAATCAGTTCCATTATTGATCACCTGAATTGTGTTCAGAATCTCCTTCAGAAAGACTTTCACGCATCTTCGTATCTGCTTGAATATTTTGCATATTGTAGTAATCCATTACCCCAATTTTACCGTTTCTAAAGGCCTCAGCTAAGGCTTCTGGTACTTGAGATTGTGCTTCCACAACTTTCGCACGCATTTCTTGGGTCTTCGCAATATTTTCTTGCTCTTGCGCAACGGCCATCGCACGACGTTCCTCAGCTTTCGCTTGGGCAATTCGTTTATCCGCTTCCGCTTGCTCTGCTTGTAGTTTAGCCCCAATATTACGACCTACATCTACATCCGCAATATCAATCGATAGAATTTCAAATGCTGTCCCTGAGTCTAACCCTTTTCGCAAGATAGTTTGTGAAATGGCATCTGGGTTTTCCAATACTTCTGAATGTGTCGCCGCTGAACCTACGGTGGTAACAATACCTTCACCAACACGGGCGATAATAGTAGATTCACCAGCACCACCAACTAAACGTTCAATATTGGCACGAACAGTTACTTTGGCTTTTGCGCGCACTTCAATACCGTTCATCGCAACCGCTGAAATAATCGGTGTTTCAATTACTTTAGGGTTTACGGACACTTGAACGGCCTCAAACACGTCACGACCTGCTAAGTCAATAGCCGCAGCTTGTTCAAATTCTAGGTCAATATTGGCACGTTGGGCTGCGATTAAGGCATCCACGACCATATTGATATCCCCACCTGCTAAATAGTGGGCTTCTAAATCATTTAAATCAATGGTTAATCCGGCTTTTGTCGCCTTAATCAAAGGTTTAATAATGTTATTTGGATTTACACGACGTAGACGCATACCGACTAAATCGCCAATCCCCACTTTTACCCCTGAGAAATAAGCTGTTACCCAAAGGCCAACTGGCACAAAGGTAAAGAACAGCGTTAAAACGACTAGAATAATGATGGCTAAAATCAAAATCCCCCAAATACTTGTATCATTTCCATACGAACTACTCATGGTTCACTCTCCTTACTAATAATTGATTGTTACGAATCCTCACAACAACCACCTGTTCATCACTACCAATCACTTCATTGTCACTCATCACTTCCAAGATATTCCCATCCGAGAAACTTGCCTTCCCAGTCGGTCTCAGTGGCGTAAGCGTCACAGCCTCTTGCGAAACATAATCCGCAACAGACACACTCTGCGATTGATAACCTCTCTCCCGATTCAAAGATGTATTCAATACGATTTGATCGTTAAAAGGAATCCGGTAACCCAACTTGACTAAAATATAAAAGGCCACGATACCCACAACAACACCGATAGTTAAATCTACCACCGCGTCACCAATATCAGCAGTCTGTCCCATCAATCCCCAGGCACCGATCAACAAACCTACGACACCCAATATTCCATAAGTAGGTAAAAATACTTCGGAAATAATCAAGACTGTCCCTAAAGCAAAAAGCACCAGCGACAACCAAGACCCATTGTCATATAAACCAAAATACAATAAGAATGATCCCGCACCCACAATGCCTCCAAGCATATAATGACGCGTCATCATTCCAGCGATAATGGCTAGGATACCAATGGAAAATAATACAGTCTCCATTTCTCTACCTCCATCCATCTTCTATACTATATATTTTACCATACTGGAAGACCGCTCTCATAATGATAGCTTAGAGCCAACAGTTTCTCTTGCCAGTAAATAGACGTATGAAATAAAAAATTCTCCACAAACTAGGCATACTACTTGCCAGCTTGTGGAGAATTGATCAATTACTTAATTTTGATATAGACTTAATTTTGAACTAATGGGGTTACATCAAAGGTGATTTCATGGTTTTCATCAATTGAGATATTCACTGCATGTTGCTTACTGATTGTACCTGCAATGATGGCACGTGCTACTGGTGTTTCCACTTGGTTGGTGATGAAACGACGCAATGGTCGTGCACCAAATTGTGGATCATAAGCAGTGTCACCAATCCAGCTCACCAATTCATCACTAAATGTTACCATAATTTCTTGGCTAGCTAAGCGATCGCTTAATTGTGCTAACATCTTGCGTACGATACCGTCCATATCATTGTGTGATAATGGTCTGAATAAAATAGTGTCATCGATACGGTTTAAGAATTCAGGTCTAAAGTGCATTTTTAAAGCACTTTGAACAGCTTCTCTTGCTTCATCATCGATTACCCCGTTTTCATCAGTACCGTCTAACAAGGCATCTGATCCTAAGTTACTTGTCATAATGATGATGGTATTTTTAAAGTCTACAATCCGACCTTGTGAGTCAGTTAGACGACCGTCATCTAAGATTTGTAACAGGATATTGAAGACATCTGGATGGGCTTTTTCAACCTCATCTAGTAAGACCACTGTATATGGATTACGACGTACAGCTTCGGTTAATTGGCCACCTTCTTCGTAACCAACATAACCAGGCGCTGCCCCGATTAAACGAGTCACATTGATTTTATCCATGTATTCACTCATATCAAGACGGACCATGTTGTTTTCTGAATCAAACATGGCTTCAGCTAAGGCTTTAGCCAGCTCAGTTTTACCAACACCAGTCGGTCCTAAGAATAAGAATGAACCTAACGGACGGTTTGGATCTTGAACACCGGCACGTGAACGTAATACCGCATTTGTCACGCTATCAACTGCTTCATCTTGACCTACCACACGTGTATGTAAGGTGTCATCTAAGTGAAGTAATTTTTCACGTTCCCCTTCGACTAATTTATTCACAGGGATCCCAGTCACTCTTGAAACCACTGCGGCGATAGAGTCTTCAGTTACAGATTCTTCTACCAAACGGTCAGCACTCTTGTCTGCATGCTCGTGGTAGGCTTTTTCCATATCTGCTAATTCTTGTTCCAAGGTTGGAATAATCGCATGTTTTAATCTGGCTGCTTCTTCAAGATTGTATTCATTTTCCGCTTGCTCTAAAGCATGTTTGGCATTTTCAATTTCTTGACGTTTAGCGTTGATATCAGACATACCGCCTTTTTCAACTTGCCATTGCATGGTTAATTGGTTAGTTCTTTCACGGACCTCGGCTAACTCTTCTTGAAGGTCAGCTAACCGGCGTTTACTTGCCTCATCTTTTTCTTCTAGTAAGGCTTTTTCCTCAATTTCTAGTTGAATTAAACGACGACGTTCTTGGTCTAACTCTGTTGGCAATGAGTTCATTTGCACGCGAATTTCAGCACTAGCTTCATCCACCAAATCAAGGGCCTTATCTGGTAAGTACCGGTCAGTGATGTAACGGTCTGACAATTCAGCTGCCGCTACTAAAGCTTGGTCATGTATCGTTACTTCATGGTGCAATTCATACCGTTCTTTCAAACCACGTAAGATTGAAATAGTATCTTCAACACTTGGTTCTTTGACTAAGACACGTTGGAAACGACGTTCCAAAGCCTTGTCTTTTTCCATGTATTGACGATATTCATCTAAGGTTGTGGCACCAATGCAGTGCAATTCGCCACGAGCCAACATCGGTTTAAGTAAGTTTCCAGCGTCCATTGACCCTTCAGTCTTACCGGCACCTACAATGTTGTGGATTTCATCGATAAATAAGATAATCCGGCCGTCTGCCTTTTTCACTTCGTTTAAGACAGCTTTCAACCGTTCTTCAAATTCACCCCGGTATTTAGCCCCTGAAATCAAGGCACCCATATCTAACGAGAAGACTGTTTTGTCTTTTAAGTTGTCAGGGACATCTTTTTTCACAATACGTTGGGCTAAACCTTCAACGATAGCGGTTTTACCTACACCAGGTTCACCAATTAGGACCGGGTTATTTTTAGATTTACGAGACAAGATACGGACCACATCACGAATTTCTTCATCACGTCCGATGATAGGATCCATTTTACCTGCTTTAACTTGTTCGACTAAGTCGACGCCATATTTCTCTAAAGCTTCGTAATTTTCTTCTGCTTGTTTACTTGTCACACGATCACCCTGTCTCAAATCTTCAATTTTTTCTTCTACTGCTTTGGCGGTAATTTGATGTTTTTTAAACCATTTTGCAAGGTCTGTATAAGCGACATCATTCAGTGCCGCTAGCACCATTTCGGTGGCTAAGAATTCGTCACCTTGTTTTTCTGCACGCGCTTGGGCTTTTTGAATCAATTCACCCAAACCACGTGATAGCCCTTGGCCATATTGTACATTTGTACCTTGGACCACTGGTACCGCATCTAATTCACGGTTTAATTCTTCTGTAAGTTCTGCCATTGGCACATTTAAATCTTCATAAAAGTCATAAGCAAAGTTTCCAGGTTGCACTAACGCTGTAAACATATGGGGAATACCAATTTCTTGATGTTTACGTGTCATAGCAATTTGTTGGGCATTTGCGATTGCCTCTTGTAAGGTTGTAGTCATTTCCATGTTTGCCATTTCACATCTCTCCTTTTCACTTTATGTATATAGTATAGCAAATTGGTCAGTAAAGGTCAAACATTTATTAGTGATATTTTTGACTTTTTTAACCATCAGAATCCTTGATATATCAGTATTATATTAAAACTTAACTATAAACATCAAACTAAAGGTCAATATGTGACCACTTACTTTCTTTGACCAATTCAATATGACGCACATCATCCCACAAAATCTTCTGACTACCGATTAAAAAATAGAAATAATTACTCTCCCCATTAAACCAACCAAAGATACGATCAAGGTAGCGGCCTAAATGATCTTTCAAAGACAATTGAATAGAAACAGGATAGTGGTTTAACCAAGCTTCCTGCAAGACTTGGTCAACCTCTTCCCTCGTCATCTCTGGCAGTGGGATAGATGCCTTAGCTGCATCCTTATGATTGGATTGAATGCCTTTGACCAATTCATCCATGGCATAAGCAGTAGCCCACTTCATACCAAAGGTCCGGTCTTCGTATTCGTTATAAGGCGTAAAGTATTTACGGGTCCTTGGGTGTCGTTGCTTTTTCAACCAAGACAGTTGGGCCCGTCTTGTAGCGTTCGGGAGTTCCCAAGGTTCAAGCCGCTTAGCCATGCGCCTCACCTTCGATACCCGCCATACCACCAGCATGTCCGCCGACCAAACTAGACCGGTCAATTGCCCGACCGCCAGCTTTAAGAGACGAGGCATAGACCAAACTCTTAAAACCGTATTTCTTACGGATGGTATCTACAATCACATCTGTTTTCATGTCCGCTACTTGATTATTTTCACTTTCAAATAAATTTAATTGAATTGCTTGATGGTAAACAAGGTTGCCGCTATATAAAGAAATATGCCGAATTACTTGATCATCATAGAGTAAGGACAGCAGGTACAAGGCCACTTCAGCAATCACCTTACTTTGATTGGTCGGTGTTACCTTGACTTGCTTATGAATACCCCTTTTACCACTTGTATCAAAGTAGCCCATAGAATAGCCTAAGCCAAGACCGACGACTTGGGTTTGCGCGCCAGCTCGTCTTAAACGGGTACCAATTTGGTCAGCCATTTCCTTGACGACGACAGCAATTTCATCCTTATCGGTGTAGTCTCTTGGTAGCACTTGACTGTTGCCAATGGACTTGTCCTTTGTGGTATAAGGGGTGCCGAGAAAAGACCGGTCCACGCCCCACGAATGGGCATAAAGTTGGGCACCCATGACCCCTAATTTATCTTTTAATACGTAATAAGAAGAATGGGCGAGGTCGTAGACATTATTAATACCCATTCCCTTTAGCCGGCGGGCCATTCGGTGGCCAATACCGCAGACTTCTGTTAAATCAGCAATCTGCCAAAGGGTATCCGGCACATCCTCATACCGCCATTCAGCAATCATGTCGCCCTCCTTTTTCGCGCCAATATCTAGGGCTACTTTAGCTAGAAACGGGTTATCGCCAATACCAATCGTTGTATAAATACCGGTCTGGTCATAGACATCCTTTTGAATTTTCTGGGCCATTTCGTAGGCACTACTAACCTTAAATAGTTTGAATGAATCCGTCACATCTAGGAAACTTTCGTCCACTGAAAACACGTGATGGTTGGCTTCGTCCACGTAGCTTTTATAGATCCGATTGATTTCTTGGTTCTTCTCCATATAAAACCGCATGCGCGGTTGGGCGATCACCAAGTCATCTGGATAGGGATAAGGTAAGTCACGGGCCCGGGTTACGTTGGAAATATTAAAGGCTTTCTTAGCGGCTGGTGAACTAGCCAAAATAAGCCCCGAACCCCTACTCTGACCGCCAGCCTCATCATAGTAAGACATGACAACTAATTTGGTCGTTAATGGGTCTAAACCGCGTTCTACTGCCTCCACTGAGGCATAAAATGACTTACAATCAATACACAAAATATCGCGACTAGGTTCCTTTGAATAGTCAAACATTACATTATTCGCAAACATCTTTAGCCCTCCTTCGCTTAGACATTTATATTTACGCCCTTCAAAAATCGAACGTATGTTCCTGTCAATAATAGAACGTACGTTCGGTAAATACAAGTGATTTCAAAGGAAATGTTGAAACAAAAATAAAAAGACCACGATCCGTACGGTCGCAGCCTCCTCAGTTAACTATTTAAATACAATTTTAGTCTTCCTTTTTTATCTTCTTCGTCTTACTCTTCTTCGCGCTCAACTACTAAGTCAATCGCCATTACCACACCTAAAATAATCGGCACCACATCAGCCGGCACATGGTCTTCGATATCAATCACAAAAGTATCGCGAATTGAAATCAACTTGCGGTCGATGCGGGCAATCCGGTCGCCATTTTCATCCGTAATACGGAAATCAAAATCAAGGATATTCCCCTTCACATTCCAATCCAATGACGTGACCTTGTAGTTATCTCTAAATAAAGAAATCTTCTTGCGAATTTCAGCTACCTTGTCATTATTTTCATCATACACATCGACCGTTGGCATCAAATCAATGATTTGCTCTTTCACTTGCGCCACTTCTTTATCTTGCGCCAGGTCAATAATGCGAAATTGTTGGCCAATTGACAGCCATTTATTCTTGATTTTATAAACAGGTTCACCATCTTCATTCTTCAAATTAAAGTCACGTTTCAGCGATAGTAATTGGTTTTTCATGTATAATTTCATGGTTTATCAACCTTCCTCTTATTAACCTATAGTTAATTATACCTTTATACTAGCGGAAATTCACACCGTAACCCTCATACCAAAGTCCGAAATCTAGGGTATAATTGAAAAAGAATCCATCATCATAAAGGAGTTATTATGTATTTAACCATTTTCGCTATCTTGCTCGTTGTCGCCGGTTTCGTTAACGGGTATATCTTCTTATTTAAATACCCCAAAGAATTTCAATCGACAAAAATCGTTCATGGTTTCTTGACCCTATCCTCACTCCTTATCGGCCTATACTTATTGATTATAAGTCTTGCGATATGACACCTATAAAATAAATAATAAGCCGATTAAGATTGGTTTAGTGTTTGTTAAAGCACCCTCTGTAGAGATTCTATTCAAAAACACCTCCCTAAAATGCTAGGGAGGTGTTTATCGTTATGCCATCATCAACATTTACAAGGCTAAGCCATTTTCACATGGGTGATATAGGGGGGCAAGTCAATTTTACCCTCCATAAAATCCTACACCATCCTATAGTAGTTCCGTTCTACCTTTGACGCCGCCAAAGGCTGATCCACGTCATTGATTGCTCTATAAGTAAAAAAATAAGAGAACAGGCATCTTAACAACCTGTTCTCTTATTTTTTATTTCCAATACGCTACGCCTATATTCATTAAAATATTGTTATACGTTGATGTAGCATAAGCCATAACACATGACTAGCGACTCTTCATTAGTAATTCAATTGCTTGTTGAATACTCTCTTCACCTGTGCTGCCTTCTTTAATATTTTCTTGCACACATTCTACTAAATTTTCAGCAACAACTAAACTAATCGTACGATCGATACTAGAGCGAACCGCTGATAATTGAGTCACAATATCTACGCAATCTTTTCCTTCTTCCATCATATTCAAAACGCCATGCAATTGACCGTCAGAACGTTTCAAACGGTTCACAATTTTTTTATCGTATTCCATTAAACAATTTCTCCATTCCAAGCAGAAATTCCGCCCATTACATTTATCACTTTGTATCCTTCTTGTGATAATTGTTGACAAGCCATTGAAGAACGCGCTCCAGAGTGACACATTACATAATATTCTTGGTTTTTATCCAATTTATTTTTTTCAGCTGAAAGATTACTTAAAGGAACATGGATTGCGCCGTCCAAGTGACCATTTTCCCATTCATCGATTTCTCTAACGTCTACTAAAGGAAGATTATTTTCTTTCCATTTTTGTTCAAATTCTGACATTGATATTGAATGATACATTATTTTACCACCTTTTCTGGTTTTACAGTTGAGTAAAGAGCAAATGCGCCGTCTAAATTTTTGGCTTGGTAGCCATTTTGTTTCAATATTCTTTCTGCTGCATAGCTACGCAGTCCACTGTGACAGCTGACAATAATCGGTTGATCTTTGGGCAACTCCGCCATGCGGTCTCGCAAACTATCTAAAGGAATATTGACTGCTCCTTTTAAGCGACCGTTGGATTTCAGTTCACCTTCATTTCGAACATCCAACAGTAAATAGCCTTCTGCTTGCTTGTCTTCTAATTCATACCATTGAATAGACTCACTAATGCCTTCCATAAGATTTAAAGCTGCATACCCAGCCATATTAACAGGATCTTTAGCAGAACCAAATGGAGGGGCGTAAGTGAACTCTAATTCCGGCAAATCTTGCACCGTCATTCCTGCTTTAATAGCTGTGGCAATGATATCAATCCGTTTATCTACTCCATCTTCTCCGATGGCTTGAGCACCATAAATTTTACCTGTGGTCGGATGAAACAATAACTTTAATAGAATGTTTTTTGCATTAGGATAATAGCCAGCATGACTTTTCCCTTGAATGTGAATCACTTCGTACGCCTCATCCGCTTGTTGCAATTGGCGTTCATTCAAACCGGTCGACGCTGCTGCCAATTTGAACACTCGTACAATCGCTGTCCCTATACTACCTTTATTTTTACGGTCTAATCCGCTAATGACATCAGCCACTTGACGGCCTTGACGGTTAGCTGGCGAAGCCAAAGCTATCATCGTGTCTTCTCCGTTGATTTGCTGTTTAACGACAACCGCATCTCCCACAGCGTAAATATCTTTTTGACTAGTTTCATATTGATCATCAACGACTATCCCACCGCGCAAACCTGTTTCGACACCGGCTGTTAAAGCTACCGTTGTTTCCGGTTTTACACCGACAGACATTAAAGTGACGTCACTCTCCAAGCGTTCTCCATTTTCTAATACTACGATTTTACCTTTTTCTTCAAATGATTCAGCAGCCAATCCAGTATACAATTTTATACCATTAGCTATCAATTCTTTCGTTATATAAGCAGCCATTTCTTCATCAAAAGGTGGTAGTACATGTGGTGCTTTCTCAACAATAGTAACTGCAATTCCTCGATGGGCTAAACTTTCTGCCATTTCTAGCCCGATAAATCCAGCACCTATGACCACTGCTTTTTTAGCGTTGTGTACATTGATAAAGTTGGCAATCGCATCGACATCGGGAACGGAACGTAAGGTAAAAATATTCTCTGCTTCTTCTAATCCCTTTGCTTGAGGAATGAATGGTTTTGCACCTGGGGATAAGATTAATTTATCATACCCCAACGTGTATGTTTCTTGATCAGTTTGCACGACCACTTCTTTATTATTGGAATCGATAGAAATAGCTTCACTATTTGGTCGTACATCTAAATCGAATCTTGCTTGCAAAGTTTCTGGCGTTTGAACTAACAAATCCGTACGTTCATCGATTTCTCCAGCGACATAATAAGGCAAACCACAATTCGCAAATGACACATAAGGCCCTTTTTCTAATACGATAATTTCTGCTGTTTCATTCAACCGTCTTAACCTTGTAGCGGCAGACATTCCGCCTGCTACACCACCTATAATGACAATTTTCATTAATTTTTACCTCCTTTTGTTGCGCCTGTCCAAGCCATCATGCCACCACGGACATTGATAACATCATGTCCTTGTTTCAATAACATTTTCGTTGCTCGTTTACTACGCATCCCCGATTGACACACTACATAAGCTTGACCTTTAGGCGTGTAGTTAGCAACTTTAGACAATGGTATATTTTTTGCTCCTGGAATATGACCATTTTTAAATTCATGTGGTTCTCTCACGTCAATAATTTGCGGTTTATCGGCTAATTTCTTTTCCAATTCAGTGGTTGAAATCGTAGGTAATTTTTTAAAAAACATATTTTTTCTCCTCAATAGATGATTATTTCATGGTTACTCTTTCCGTTAAATACGCTTTCAGTACTTCTTTTGGTTGATAGCCAACTATTTTTTCAACCGGTTGACCATTTTTATATAAAACCATAGTCGGAATGCTCATGATACCCAGTTGACTAGCTGTTACCTTATTTTCGTCAATATTCAACTTTGCAATTTTAATTTTAGGTGCAAACTCTGCTGCTAATTCTTCTAATACTGGTCCTAGCATTTTACATGGTCCACACCAAGGCGCCCAAAAATCGACTAATGTAATCGCGTCTTGTACTTCGGATGCTAAAGTGCTATCAGTCACTTTTACTGTCATTTGATTGTTCCTCTCTATTTATCTTTGGTTTATGATTTCTTTTCACTGAAAATGTACTTGGCCCTGGATCATATCCACCTTTAACAAATGGACGTCACCGTAAGATACCTCCATCTTGCATCAGAGACCCTTTTGTTGCGCCGTGTTTTCCAACGCCTTAAACACCGTAATCGGCGCAGGTGGGATGCTTGCGACCACTCGGCGGAAGCCACGGTAAAATCCCTTTTTTGATCATCTTCAATAATTGGTAAAAGTATACTGTTTATCCATATACCCCCCTACGTATACGAATTATACCCCTGCAGGTATTTTTTGTAAAGTTTTTTCTTACTAAATAATGCACACAGCCAATAACAATTTTTGATATTTTATTTGTTTCCTAGATATCGCAATACCAAACAGTGTTAAATAGGCTTGAATATAATAGGTCATTTAAGCGAATCTTGTGATGGGGAACTATGAAAAGGAAGTGCGCCAAAAGTAAAAAAATAAGAGAACAGGCATTTTAACAACCTGTTCTCTTATTTTTATTTTATGGTTACATCTATTTGGCAAATTGACTGTTATAAAGGTCTGCATAGAAGCCACCTTCAGCCATTAAAGCCTCGTGGTTTCCTTGTTCAATAATGTTCCCTTTATCCATAACTAAGATAATATCAGCATTACGGATAGTGGATAAACGGTGGGCAATCACGAATGATGTTCTACCTTCCATCAACTTGTCCATGGCTTCTTGTAATAATACTTCTGTACGGGTATCAACTGAAGATGTCGCTTCATCTAGAATCAATAAAGGTGCATCTTTCAATAAGGCACGTGCAATGGTAAACAATTGTTTTTGCCCTACGGATAAGGTTACAGAATCATCTAATACAGTGTCGTAGCCTTTCGGTAATGTATTGATAAAGTGGTCAATACCTACTGCAGCGGCTGCTGATTCAACCATTTCATCGGTAATGTGGTCTTGGTTAAAGATTAAGTTCTCGCGAATAGTCCCTTCAAATAACCAAGTATCTTGTAACACCATTGAGAATTGGTCGTGGACAGCTGCACGTGAGATTTCACTGGTTGGTGTTCCATCAATGTAAATTTCACCTGAGTCGATTGGATAGAATTTCATCAGCAAGTTGACGATTGTCGTTTTCCCAGCTCCGGTAGGTCCAACGATAGCAATCTTCTGACCTGATTTAGCAGCTACTGAGAAGTCTTTGATAATTGGATGATCTGCTTCATAGCCGAAGTGTACGTGTTCAAAAGTCACGTCACCATGGACATCCGGCAATTCACTCAATAGGTTTGTATCTTCGACCATTTCCTCTTCATTTAGGAACTCAAATACACGATTTAAGGCTGCTGACGCAGATTGAAATGAGGCGAATGATTGTGATAATTGGCCTAGTGGTTGAGTGAACATGCGGACATAAACCATGAATGACACAACGACCCCGAAGGTAATATCACCATTTAAGGCCATAATTGACCCGACAACAGAAACGGCTACATAACCAAAGTTCCCGATGAATTGCATCAGTGGTTGCATGATACCTGACAAGAATTGGGCATGCCAAACACTGTCATATAAAGCTGCGTTCGCTTCATTGAATGTTTCAGTCATTTGGTTACGGGCGTTAATAGTTGTTAAAACACTTTGACCTGTGTATGACTCTTCAGCAATACTGTTTACATTGGCTAGGTTTCTTTGTTGTGAAACGAAGTAACCTTGAGAACGGCCTAGAATCAAGACGATCCCTACAAAACCAATAACCACGGAAGCCAAGGCTACTAGGGTTAGAATTGCATTGTTGTAGAACATCATCACTAGGGTACCAAGCAGTAAAGTCACTGATGGGATAAATGACGGCATGGTTTGATTAAGCGATTGTCCCACCAAGTCCAAGTCGTTGGTTACCCGACTTAAGGTATCCCCGTGACTATGACTATCAAAATAGCGTAAAGTCAAACGGTCAATTTTATCGGATACATTCTTCCGTAATTTTTTTGAAAAGTTTTGAATAATTGTTGCCATCACGAAAGTTTGAATATAAGTGAAGACAGCCCCAAGGACATAGATCACCACTAAAGTCATGGCAATTTGTGAAATACGCTCTAGGTCAATCCCATTTGGTGACATCAAGCCTTCCGTAATTTTATCGGTCATATCTCCTAACCGGTCGGGACCGATAATTGAAGCCATAGAACCAATCATGGCTAGGACAACCGCTGCAACGAACGGCCATTTATATTCACGCGCATATGTCAAAATATTCGCCATCAATGAAGGTTGATTTGCATTTTTCTTTTTAGTCATTTGCTAATTCCTCCTCTGATAATTGTGAATAAGCAATTTCTTGATATACCTTGTTGTCCGCCAATAATTCTTGGTGTTTACCGCGGCCAACAATCTCGCCTCTATCTAGTACTAAAATCTCGTCCGCATCCATAATAGTTGAAATACGTTGGGCTACAATGATTTTAGTGGTGTCAGCCATGCGTTCAGCTAAAACGCCACGCAACGTCTTATCTGTTTGGTAGTCTAAAGCGGAGAAGGAATCATCAAAGATTAGAATCTCAGGTTTACGGGCAAGTACGCGGGCAATCCCTAAACGTTGCTTTTGACCACCGGAGAAGTTGTTACCACCTTGGGCAACATGGGTATCTAATTGGTCAGGTTCTCCTTCAACAAAGTCTCTTGCTTGTGCAGTGTCTAAGGCAGCCCAAATTTCATCGTCTGATAAGGACTCATGTTCAAGGTGTTCGTTACTTTCACCAAGGTTCATATTTGAACGAATTGTGCCTGAAAATAGAACTGGTTTTTGTGGCATGTAGCCGACAATATTATTCAAGCCAGCGTGGTCAAAGTTTTTGACATTTTGCCCATCGACAAGTACTTGTCCTTCAGATACGTCGTATAAACGTGGAATCATTTGGATTAAAGTCGATTTACCTGAACCAGTTGAACCGATAATGGCTAAGGTTTCACCCTTGTTGATTTTGAAATTAATGTCTTTAAGGGCTGGTTTGGCATCGTCACCGTATTTAAAAGTCACGTTTTTGAATTCGACAGATCCTTGCTCACTTGTTTGAATGGCATCTTCTTTAAATTCAATGGATGGTGCTAGATCAAGCACTTCGTTGATCCGTTTTGCCGAAACAATGGCACGCGGTAAAATCATGAAAATCATGACCATTAACAGGAATCCGATGATAACTTGCATGGCGTAAGATGAGAAGACAACCATGTCTGAAAATAGGTTAATTTGCACTGTCCCTTGTGCTGCATCGGCGATTAAGTAAGCACCTGACCAGTAAACTACTAGGGTTAAACCACTTGATACGAGGGTCATACCGGGTTGCATGATCCCCATTACACGGTTAACGAAGAGTTGGGTATTGGTTAAATCATCGTTGGCTTTAGCGAATTTTTTATTTTGATAATTTTCTGCATTGTAAGCTCTAATAACGCGTAAACCAGTTAAGTTTTCACGAGTCACGGCATTTAGACTATCGGTCAGGGTTTGGATTTTGCTGAAACGAGGGACAGCGAAGTACATGATAAATCCAATCATCACTAATAAAACACCCACAGCGACAGCAGTTGTCATTGACCATTGCCAGTTTTGACCGGAAATTTTCGCAATCGCCCAAATGGACATGATTGGTCCCCGCAAAACGACTTGTAGTCCTAAAGCAATCAACATTTGGATTTGGGTCAAGTCATTGGTAGAACGCGTCACTAAACTTGGCACTGAAAATTGGTTGATTTCATTAGCTGAATAGCTCATGACTTTATCAAACACTTCCCCACGAATACGGGCAGTTAAACTTGCGGCAATACGTGCAGCAAAAAGTCCTACCAATATAGCAGAGACAAAAGATGCTAGTGATAAACCAACCATGATTAAACCAGGCTCTAAGATATCCGCTGTCACGGTATCTGGCATTTGTAGTAATTCTGTAATTTCTGACATGTAGTCAGGGATTTCTAGCTCTAAGTAAACTTGCAGCATAATCAGCAGCACACTTAGTAAAGCGAAAAATTTTTCCTTTTTATTTGCTTTCGCTAATAGTTTTAGCACCTTTCATTACCTCCTAATACTCACCTTTTTAAGGCAGCATGTTCTGAATTAGTCTATTTAACAAGTTGACCAAAGTATCGACCTCTTCTTTTGAGAGACCTTCAACTAGTCTGTCATCTATCTCTTGTAAATATTGGAGAATCCGGTCATGGGCTTCATGTCCTTCCTCTGTAACAATTAGCCTTTTTAAACGACCATCTTTTTGCGATTTCTCCGTCTTCACGTACCCATTCTTCTCTAATCGGCTGACCAATTCAGACGCAGTAGATTTACGAATCTTCATATATTTTTCCAGGTCTTTCACATAGATTTCATCTTGTGCTGACGCATGGATTAGATAACCCAATGCCATCGATTGTGGACCCTTCATATCTCCCAATTCGTGCTCACTAAGTTCTACACCAATATTTCGATGGACTGCAATTGTTAACTCCCGTAGCAGACCACCTATATATAATGGACGATCCTCATGTATCACTTCTTCACCTTCCTTGCATGTCTGTTTTTGATTAGTTCGCACCCGAACCTTATAGTTCGCATACTAACTATTTTACTTAGGAATTCACCAATGTCAACGGATTAGGACCATAAAAATATGGGTTTTTCCATGAAAACGTTTTTTATTTTCTGATAGCGTTTTCCCCATAACTTAGCCATTTTGCCAATAAAAAACTAGTATACTCGACCACCCCATTGGAATAGCTGTCGCATACTAGCTTTGGAAAAAGTATTTACCTTTATAACTTGGCAATATCGGTCCGGTAAGTCAGTGATTCGCCGTGAATCTGGCCCACAATCTTGTAGACTTCCTGGCGGGCGCTTTGAATATCATCTGCTAAGGCAACTGGCGTGAGGACACGACCACCGTTTGTAATTAATTGCCCTGCTTCATCTGTTGTCGTCCCGTTATGGAAAATCAAGGCGTCTTCAGGTAAGGTTTCAATCGCAACATGGTTGTCGTAAGCACCAGGATAGCCTTTAGAATATAAAACCACGCCGACTGCAGCTTGTTTAGACCAGGTTAAATCACTGGGTTTTAAAGTGCCAGCAAGGGTCTTTTCAAATACCGTCAGCAAATCATTTTCAAGTCTTGGTAAAAGGACTTCCGTCTCAGGATCCCCAAACCGGACATTAAATTCCAAGACTTTCGCTTGGCCATCTTGAATCATAAAGCCGATAAATAAAATGCCATAAAAAGAGAATTTTTCAGCGATTAACCCACGTTCAATTTGCCCCAAAATGGCTTTGATTTGTGCTTTCAATGCCGGATCTGCCGTCTCTGGCGAACTGTAAACACCCACGCCACCCGTATTAGGCCCTAAATCGCCATCAAATGCTTTCTTATAATCTTGGGCCGTATCCATGGGGACCAATTGGTTATTGGACACGAAACATAAAAGTGACTGCTCATTGCCGTCTAAATAGTCTTCAATAACCAATTGGCTAGCGGAATCACCGAAACTTTGATCAAGCAACATGTCTTTTAAAGTGGCCTCTGCCTCTTCAAGACTGTGGCAAATCACAACCCCTTTGCCCTTGCATAAACCGTCCGCTTTTATGACGATTGGCAGGTCAGCTTGGTTGATATAGGCCTTGGCTTGATCATAGTCGCCTGTGGTGAAAGAATTGGCAGTTGGAATTTGATATTTATTCAAAAATTGCTTGGTCAAATCCTTGCTTGCTTCCAGTTGGGCGCTCATTTTGTCAGGGCCAAAAACAGCAATGCCAACCTCTTGGAAAAGGTCAACAATGCCGGCACACAGTGGATCTTCTGGGCCTACAATGACAAGGTCGATGGCCTCAGTTAAGGCAAAATGAAGTAAGCCATCAAAATCCATCACATCGATTGGGATATTGGTATAATCACCTTCAGTACCTGCATTTCCGGGTGCTAGAAAAATATCAACTGGTCGGTTGGACTGGGACAGTTTCCAAGCAATGGCATGTTCTCTACCACCAGCACCAATAATTAAAATTTTCATGATTTCTCCTTAGGAATGAACAGCTCGTCATTAATGTTTGAAATGACGCATGCCAGTAAACACAACTGAAATATCGTAAGCTTTAGCTGCTTGAATCACTTTCTCATCTTGGACAGAACCACCTGGTTGGACGATGGCTTTAATGCCATATTCATGTAAACTGTCGATGGTATCTGGGAAGAAGAATCCGTCTGAAGCGACAACTGCCCCTTCTAATGGGAATTCAGACCGTTGTAAGGCATCTTCAAGCGCCCACACGCGACGTACTTCCCCGTGACCTAAAGCGTAGGTTTGTTTGTCTTTTGCAATGACCATAGCGTTTGACGCACAGTGTTTAGCCACTTTCCATGCGAAGTCCATATCTTCTAACTCTTTGTCCGTTACTTGACGGTCTGTTTTAAGTTCAAGACCTGTTTCAGCGTAGATTGGTAAATCTTTATCTTGGATTAACAAGCCGCCCACTGTTTCCTTATAAGTCGTCCCTTTACCCTTGAATTCACCTAATTTCGTTGATTTCACTAAACGTAGGTTTTTCTTTTTAGCCAAAATGGCAAAAGCTTCTTCCGTAAAGTCAGGCGCCACAATAATTTCTAGGAAAATTTTCGACAATTCTTCAGCCGTTTCAGCATCCACAGTACGGTTAAAACCAATAATCCCACCGAAAATAGACACTGGGTCCCCAGCAAATGCTTTTCTGTAGGCGTCTGCCGGTGTATCAGCAACTGCTACCCCACAAGGATTGGCATGTTTGACTGCCACACAAACTGGCTCGTCAAACTCTTGGACAAGGTCCATATTGGCCCGCATATCATTGTAGTTGTTGTAAGAAATTTGTTTCCCATGTAATTGTTCGAGGTCAAAGTCTTCTTCAAGTGGACTTTCATAGTAAACAGCCGCTTGGTGAGGGTTTTCACCGTAACGCAATTCTTCCTTATAACGGAAGGCTTTCGTCAATAATTCTGGGAATTTTTCATCAGCTAGTCCAGTAAAGTATTCAGCGATCATGGCATCATAGAAAGCCGTTAATCTGAAGGCTTTTGCCGCTAGATTTTCCCGTAATTCAAGGGTATTATTGTCATTTTCCAAAGCGTCAGCAACTAAATCATAATCCGCTGCGTCTGTAACAATTAAGACGTCTTTATAGTTTTTAGCTGCTGCACGGATCATTGAAGGCCCACCGACATCGATTTTTTCAATAATTTCTGCCTTAGATGAAGCCGCATTTTTCACGGTTTCTTCAAATGGATATAAGCTGTTAATCACCATATCGATGGTATGAATCCCTAACTCGTCAACTGTTTCTTGATGTTCAGGAATGTCACGGTTGAATAAAATGCCACCATGAATATGTGGATGTAAAGTCTTCACACGCCCCTGTAAAATCTCAGGTGAATTGGTCACTTCTTCAACAGAAATCACCTTGATGCCAGCCTCTTCTAATAAAGATTTTGTCCCACCTGTTGTGATGATTTCCCAACCTAATTGGTCTAATTTGGTCGCAAATTCAACAATACCAGTCTTATCGTAAACAGAAATTAAAGCTCTTTTCATTTTTGTCTCCTTATGTCTCCGTAATATTTTTTTCTTCGCTTAATCGCTAAACCTAGCCGTCTAGACCGCTAATGACCTCAGCAATCGCTGTGATCAATATCTTGTGTTCTACTGCTAAAACGCGTGCCTGCAAGGTTTGTGCAGTTTCTGTTGGCCAAACATCAACCACTTCTTGAATCAAGATTTTCCCCTCATCAAAGTTTTCATCCACTAAATGAACGGTCGCCCCCGTCACTTTAACCCCGCGATCAATGGCTGCTTGATGGACCTTTAACCCGTAATACCCCTTACCTGAAAAAGCCGGAATAAGTGACGGATGAATATTCAACATCCGCCCTTCAAAAGCTTGTACCAGGTCTTTAGCAATCAATTTCAAGTAGCCCGCTAAGACCACGATATCCACGTCATAGGTCTGCAAGGTCGCTAAAATCTGCTCATCATCATTGCTATACAATTGGTCAATCCCAGCCTTTTTGGCCCGTTCTAGTCCATAAGCATCCGCCTTATTTGAAATAACTACTGACACTTCAGCTGGTAAGTCGCCTAACCGACAAGCATCTATAATGGCCTGCAGATTGGTCCCACCGCCAGAAATTAAAACGCCAATTTTGATCATACAAAAGTTACTCCATCAGTTTGCGTCGTCACCTGACCTAGTTTAAAGGCGCCGCTATCATTAGCTGCTAAAACTTGTAAGGCTGTGTCAACATCCGCTGGGTCTAGGAAAATGACCATGCCGACACCCATGTTAAAGGTCCCAAACATTTCATCCTCTGCCACCTGGCCTAGATCTTGTAAATAGTCAAAAATATCTAGCGTCGGGATTTGGTCACGGTTAACCGTTAAACCAAGGCCTTCGGGTAAAGTACGCGGTACGTTTTCAAATAAACCACCGCCTGTAATATGGGCCAGGCCTTTAACAGTCACGGCATCGATTAAAGCCAGCACATCTTTAGCGTAGATTTTTGTGGGTGTCAGTAAAACTTCGCCCACCGTCTTATTAGTAACTCGATATTGATCATTAAAATCAATCTTATTTTTTTCTAATATTGCTCTAACCAAAGAAAATCCATTAGAATGGACGCCTGAAGATGGTAAGGCAATCGCGGTATCGCCTGCTTTGATGTCATTTCCTGAAATGATTTTTTCTTTATCGACAAGACCAACAGCAAATCCAGCTAAATCATAGTCGTCTTCGCCGTACATACCTGGCATTTCAGCAGTTTCCCCACCGATTAACGCAGCACCAGCTTGTTTACAACCATCGGCTACCCCTTGGACGATGCTGGCCATTTTCCCGGGAACTAATTTACCTGTCGCAATATAGTCCAGGAAAAATAAGGGCTTGGCACCTTGGCAGATAATATCATTGACACACATCGCAACAAGGTCAATCCCAACGGTGTCATGGACACCAACTTCTTGGGCCACCATTAGTTTGGTTCCCACGCCGTCAGTCCCTGAAACAAGAACGGGCGCCTTCATATCTGACGCACCCAGTTCAACCATACCTGAAAAGCCACCCGTTTCAGTCATCACCTGATCTGTATAAGTGGCTTTCATCATGTCTTTAATTAATTGCACCTGCTGGTAGCCGGCTTCTTTGTTGACCCCAGCAGACTTATAATCTAATCCCATTTTGATCTCCTATTATCTTCTATCTGTCGCTTATTCTTCGGTAAAATAAGGTTCATATAGTTTATTGCGCCCGATGGCACGATGAAAGCCATCTAAAGAAATATATTTCAAGCTGTCACAGCCAATCAGGTCTCTCACTTCCTCAATCGTCCGGTTGTAAGCGACAAGTTTGTGCTTGTCTGGAATATCCACCGTCATCGATTCACCTTTCACAACTGGTGGCGCGGCAATGCGGACATGAATCTTACTTGCCCCTGCTTCTTTTAAGGTGTTGACCGTCCGTTTGATAGTTGAACCTCGCACAATAGAATCATCGATTAAAATGACTTCACGGTTGGCCACAATACTTTTAATTGGGGTCAATTTGATTTCAATATTTCGTTCGCGAATGGTTTGCGATGACTGGATAAAGGTCCGGCCAATATAGCGGTTACGGACAAATCCTTGCTCATAAGGTAATCCTGACGCCTTAGCGTAACCCATAGACGAAATCACACCCGATTCCGGTGCCCCAATCACAATTCCTTTGTGCAATTGGTCTTCTTGCCACAAGGTTTCCCCTAAACGATAACGCGCATCATAGACAGAAATCCCGTCTAGAATAGAATCTGGACGCGCCGTATAAATAAACTCGAAGGCATCCAGGTTTTCAGTTGCTGCCATGTTGGCCGATAGGTAATGAGAAATGCATTGTGATTTTGTTTGAATAAACAATTCACCCGGTTGGATTTCACGAATCACGTGCCCAGCGATTGAGTCAATAGCTGCCGTTTCCGAACTCGCAATGATGGTATCGTCCATCTTCCCAATGGCTAAAGGTTTAATCCCGTCCAAATGTTTATAGGCGATAAACCGGTCATTATTCATATAAATCAAGGTAAATTTCCCGATTAAAGCTTCAAAATAAGCTTTAATTGTTTCAACATCTTGCCCAAGCACTTCAATACAAGCCTGGTAAGTGAAATCTTCATTTTCAATTTCCCCATCAATCGCCATTAAAGCCCCCTCATGGTAAAAAGGCATAGGCTCACTTTCCCGGTTTTCAAAGGGGTATTGGACAAAACCAATCCCCTTATTCCCCGGCATATGTTCAATCAAACCGTCACCAAAATGATCACTGATTAACCCTTTTTCACGGATTAATTGACTGTCACCATCTGGCGTAATGGTCCCAATACCAACGGCCGCTTGCCCCCGGTGTTGCAAGGCATAGAGACCGTAATATAAATGTGGAAATGCTTCAATATTATTGAAAGAGTAAACGCCTAAAATACCACTCATTTAGCCACCTACTACAACGCTTGAATCGCTGCTTCGTTGTTCATATCGCGAACGCCAGCACTTAACTCTTTTTTATAGTCGTTTAATTTTTCTGTTAAAGCTTGGTCTGCTACGGCTAATATTTGTACGGCTAAAACAGCCGCGTTTTCTCCACCATCAAGGGCCACAGTCGCAACTGGGACACCTTTTGGCATTTGAACGATTGATAATAAGGCATCTAAACCTGACAAGGTAGATGATTTAACCGGTACACCGATTACTGGTTTAACAGTCATGCCCGCAATCACCCCTGGTAAATGTGCCGCTTTACCCGCAATACCGATGTAAAGATCAGCATCATTTTGCCCAACTAATGCTTGTAGATCATCTAAGGCACGGTGGGCAGAAATCACAGATACTTGGTAAGGAATTTCAAATTTACTTAAGTTACTAGTTACTTTGCGGGCGATTTCAACATCACTTGAACTACCCATAATAATTCTAACGAACATATTTTCCTCCTATTTGGCGTTTAAATACGCAAAAGCTTCAGTTAAGAATGGATTTTCACCTTGACTTGGCACGTTTTGGTAGAGGTCTTGGCCATTTCTTTCAAATGAAGAGATGGTCCCAAAGACTAAACCGTTTGGACTAGCTAAGCCGTCAATATTTTCTTCTGCAAAATAAGTATCAAAAGCAGCAATCACTTGACCATTGGCTTTGATTTTTTCTGCTGCTTCCCCTAATACCACACGACCAAATGCTGTAGCAAGCGGCGCTGTATAGGTTTTGTCGGCCCGACCAGTGGTAAAGGCTGACTTCTCAGAAATGACACGACCAGTCGTTAAATCAGACACGAACTTACCGTTTTTATTTGGTAAAACGTGAATTGCTGAATGACCAGTCACTTGGCCAAATTCAATTAAACCAGTGCGGATTAAGGCTGAAAAAGCAGATCCAGACCCGATAATCAAGCGGTCGGCTTTTAAATGATCGTCAATGACTTGGCTGACATCCGGTCTATTAAGGATCAATTCCCAAGCGCGACCTTGTTCATCCGTTTGGTTGCCAAAGATTGACCCATTTGGTAAAGCCAGTAATTGTGTTTCTTTTAAGTTTTCAATTAACGTTTGAATTGATTGCTCGAATTTGGCATTTGATGAGTCAGCGATGACCATCACTTGGCAGTCAAATCCAGCTTCTTCAAGGGCAAATTGTAAGTCATATTCACCATTGGTTCCGTATAAAACTGGAATCAAGGCTTTAACAGGGGTTACTGTATTGCCAAGGGCACCATTAGGGCAAGCAAAGCTATTGCCTGCAACAATTTTAGGTGTTTGGCGGTCAGCATTTTCAATCTGATCAAATACAGAAGCGAAAACTTCATTTGAAGCATTTTTAATCGCCTTAACAGGGTAGTCTTGACCCGCAATTTGAATCGTATCCGCTTGCGTTTGGCCAACAACTTGGTAACGAATATCCCCAAGTAATGCTTTAGGATCGCCGTCTAATTCTAAAAGGAAAGTCCCCATCATTGGTTCAGCCAAGCGGTTAGTGAAGTCCTCTGAAATAGCGACAGAAATCCCATTTCCGTAAGACATTTCGATTAAATCTTTCAACATTCCGTTAAAACCAACAGTCGAAGCAGCTAATAAAGCGTCCCCTTTAGCCAATTGATGGATAGTCTCATAGATGGCTTTTTCTTGGTCTAAATCGATGGTCCAGTCACGGTTTAATGGGTTTTCCACTAAGACAACTGTTGAACCCACTTGCTTGAAGGCACGAGAAACCACTTGGTCCACATGGCCTTGCGCAACCGCGAATGACAATAAAGTTGGCGGTACGTCGATATCATCAAAGGTTCCTGACATAGAATCCTTCCCACCGACACTCGCTAAATCAAGTCCAGACATAGCTAAGTTGGCCCCTAATAGAGATAAAACAGGTTTACCCCAGCGTTCTGGATCATTTTGTAAGTTTTCAAAGAATTCTTGGAAGGATAGGCGTAAATCTTTATAGTCAAATCCTAAGGCCACCATGCGGCTAACTGATTCAATCACTGAGTAGAAAGCCCCGTGGAATGGTGATTGTTCTGATAAGTAAGGGTCAAATCCGTAAGCCATTCCAGATGTTGTGGTTGTTTTACCGCCAGTAACTGGTAATTTTGAGACCATACCTAATTCAGGCGTTGCCCGGTATTTCCCACCGAATGGGAAGAGTACAGACGCACGACCAATCGAACCGTCAAACTGTTCCGCCATTGCCTTTTGGCTCGCTCTATTTAAGGTTGACATATAAGCTTTTAATGACGCTTCATCCCAGACTGTCCCTGCTTTCACATCATTTTGGAAAAGGGTTTTTGGTTGTAGTAAGGTTGCATTCGCGTGTTTAGCCGCCCCGTTTGAATCTAAAAAGGCTCTTGATAAATCAATAATTTGCTTACCAGACCAAGTCATTTGCATCCGGTTATTATCAGTCACTTCAGCAATAATCGTCGACTCAACATCTTCCTCTTCGCAGTATTGTAAAAAGGCTTCAATGTCTTTCTCAGCAACCACAACAGCCATACGTTCTTGCGATTCAGAAAGGGCAATTTCACCACCATGCATACCAGGATATTTCACCGGTACAGCATCTAGTTGAATATCCAATCCGTCTGCAAGCTCACCAACAGCAACAGAAATCCCACCAGCACCAAAGTCGTTACAACGTTTGATTAAACGTGTTGCTTCACCGCGTCTAAATAAACGGGTAATTTTTCTTTCAATGGCTGCTGCCCCTTTTTGCACTTCAGCACCTGCATTTTCAAGGGATTGTTCGGTTTGAATTTGTGATGACCCAACGGCTGCACCCAAACCGTCACGACCAGTCCGACCACCTAATAAGATGATTTTGTCAGTTTCAACAGGTTCTTCGCGAATGATATTTTCTTTTGGTGCCGCTGAGATTAAAGCCCCTGTTTCCAAACGTTTAGCTTCATAACCAGGATGGTAAATTTCTTCAGCGTAACCACCCGTTAAACCGATTTGGTTGGCGTAATCGCTATTACCTTCTAAGGCACGTTTCGCGATGGTTCTTTGCGATAATTTTTCAGGATGAGTGACATCAAGCGGAAGATTCGGGTTTTTAGCACCCGAAATACGCATCCCTTGGTATACCCAACTTCTACCAGATAATGGATCACGAACTCCACCACCAACACAAGTAGACGCACCACCAAATGGTTCAATCTCTGTCGGATGGTTATGGGTTTCATTTTTAAAGTAAAGGATCCAATCTTCTTCAGTGCCATCAACGTCTACTTTAATTTCTAAAGCACAAGCGTTGACCTCGGGTGAAATCTCAACATTGTCAAGGATGCCATTTTCCCGTAAGTAACGGCTTTGAATTGTTCCTAGGTCCATCAAGGTGATAGGACGTTCAGATCGGCCAAGTTGTGCCCTTTTCTCTAAATAATCATTTAAAGCTGCCTTGAATAAAGGCTCGTAGCGACCGGCATCAATGGTCACGATATCGATTTGGGTGTTGAAAGTGGTGTGACGACAATGGTCTGACCAGTATGTATCAATAACTTTCAACTCAGTTAAATTGGGATTACGGTTTTCAGATTTAAAATATTCTTGGCAAAATAGCAAGTCGTCTAAATCCATGGAGAATTTTTGAGCTAGGTTAACTAAATCAGCTTCAGACATTTCAGTGAACCCAATAACTTCCTCAAGTTCTTCAGTAGATGAAGGGTAAATTTCAAATGGGGGTTCATCCATGGCAATGACGGTATTTTCAACCGGATTGATGAAATAATTTTCAAAAATTTGCCCTTGGTCTGCCGTGACATTGTTTAAGGTCACGACTTTAGAATGGAAAACTTTGACTTCTTCAAAGCCAAGCACATGTTGGATCATTTCCGTCATCATTTGCTCATGTTCATTGTATTGACCAGTCACTTGGCGGTAGCGGAAGGTGTAGTCAGCGGTCGGGATCTCTTCGATAAAAGTTAGTTTCTCAGTATCGAATAAGGCTTTTTGAACCGCTTCAAGGGTGGCTTCAGAAGCCCCCTCAAATTGGTAAAGATTGTAGAAAGCAATTTCAGTATCCGCAGCAAAATTTAAAAATTCTAAGGCCTCTTTAGTATATTTTTGACCTTCAACATCGAATTGGGCGTTATTTTTTGTAATGACTTGCATTTTTGGCCTCCAATTATTCAAAGTAATGCACTAGCGCTAAAGGTTCGATGTATTCATCACCTTTATAGACACGCATGTTTCCACCTGCAACTTCATCGATTAAGACAATGTCATCAGAATTGTCTAAGCGCCCAAATTCTAATTTGATGTCATAAAGTTCTAGGCCTTTTTCGGCTAATGCTTCTTTGATCACTAGGGAGATATCTTGGGTTAATTTTTTCAATTGGTCGTATTCGCCAGCTTTTAAAATATTTAATTGTTCTAAAGCATCTTGGGTGATCAATGGATCTTGGCGGTCATCATCTTTTAAAGTGAACTCTACATAAGCATCAAGTGGTGTACCTGATTCAATGTAAGCGCCGTAGCGTCTGATAAAGCTACCAACAGCTTTAAAACGACAAATCACTTCTAACCCTTCACCAAATACGGATGCTTTTTCAATCTGCATAGTATTTTCTTCAGTGTTTGAAGAAATATAATGGGTTGGAATATTCTTTTCTTTAAATAATTCAAAAAAGTACGTTGAAAGCACAACATTCGAGTGGCCTGACCCTTCAATCGTCGCCCCTACTTGGTTTTCACCTGGGTCAAATACCCCATCTTTACCCGTAACATCGTCTTTAAATTGGAAATAATATTGGCCGTTATCATCTTGGAATAAGTTTTTTGTCTTACCTGAATAAATAAGCATTGCTAAAAATCGCTCCTTTTTTAAACACATACGTTTCCACTGAATTATTTATGAATATTCGTTCTCCGGATAATCATGTGCTTACCTTAACCAACTTCATGAGTAATGACAAGGTTAAAAGTGAACATTTTAACAGGAAAAGTAAAATTTCGTCGGAAAATAGCCACTATAAACGAACATTCGAATTTAGATGCGCATTTATCGTTAAGAATTTAATATTGTTGATGACAATTGTGCAACTTTTGTATTTCGTCAAAATTAGCTGGCCAAACTAAAAAAATGGGCAAAAAAAAAGACCATCATAAGTGCAACGTGATGCGCACTGATGACGGCCTATCTGCCCTTGCATGTAAGGTTGGGCATGCACTTTAGGGCGAGTTAGCTTTTATATATTCGAATTTTTATTCAGCTTTTGGTTGAGTTTTGAGTACTTCAACCTTTTTGCCATTAATTTTCTCTTCTAATTCAGGGTACACAAGACGCGCAGTCGCTGAACCAAAGACCATTAATTCATACAATAATTGTGGATCTTCTGTGGTTCTTGATAATAAACGCAAGTAAATTTCCCCGTCACCAGTCAAGATTAAAGTGTAGTAGCCTGCACGTTTTAAGTTAATTTCATTGATTACTGCTAAGGCTTTTGTTTGGTTATTGAAGTCTTCTACTTGGACTAATTTACGATAAGTGATTTGGAATTCTGTAACCGACGAACCTTCTTTAAATTCACGCGCTACCACGTTAAATGGAATTGTTTTATCTTCAGCAATACGGTAAGCACCAGAGAAAACAATTTGATCTTCGTTGAATTGATTCTTCTTAACGGGCACTTTCTTATCGTTAAACATTTTCTCTAAAATTGGTTGAATTGATGGCATGGTATTCCTCCGTTTATCTTCTAAATTCATTACTATCATCATTGTAACATAAGCTTGTCAGAAACCTAGAACAAGGTTGGTCAAAAGTTGCATAGATTTATTACTTTTAATTCATTAGGCGTTTAAAGACTGCAGCGTAACATCCCCTGTTAGCTAAACTAAAATCGGGGTCGAGCATCCAAAAAGGACTGCGTTTCAGTTTAAGTTTACTTTCTTGGCATCCGCTCTCGCACCTTAGTAACAAATTCTGCCATCATTTCTAGCGCATCATCTGCTTCAGGAATCGGGTAAATTGGAAAGATGTGGACCATATGTTGGTAAATATCGAAATGGATCGGTAAGTCCTCCGCGTCCGCTTTCTCCCTTAAGGCAACCGTATAAGTCAGCGTCATATCCCGCGTTCCACTCACCACTAACATAGGCGGTAAATCTTTGAACGACCCGTACCAAGGCGACACCAATGGATCGATGGCTGCTAGCGGTTTGGCGAAAGTTTCCGTTTCAAGGGCAATTAATTTCGGTTGTAGAAAGGGTTCGTACTCCACATGATCATATGCCACCAGGAAATTCTGCAAGGTCCCGTCCAAAATGGGTGCGATAAGTACAGCCGAATCCGGCAGTTGTAAACCATGGTCCCGTAATTGCTGCATAAAAGACACCGCCAAAGCCCCACCCGTCGAATCACCAAGAATCGCAATATTTTCTGGTGCAATTCCCTTTTCCTCGATTAAATATAAGTAGCGTTTTAAAATCATTTTGTGCGCATCAACGACGTTGTGGGCTGGTCCCTTTGGAAAAATAGGCATGACCACTTGCCGGCCTGTCAGGTTGGCGACTTTGCGTGCCATATTAAAGTGAAATAGGGTTGGTTGTAACCAAAAACCACCACCCGCAAGATAGAAGATGACTTTTTCTGGTGTTTGTGAGCTCGGAGACTGCTTATCCTTTTCCACGTTTCGCACAATAAAGGTGTCTGCATAGTCATCAAAATAATCAAATCCCATTGAACGTTTCGTCCAGCTAAGGGCTAATGGTAGCTCATTGCGGTTATAAGCGAGCGTGTACAGACGGTCATAATTAGATTTTTGACCAGGAAGAATACTGGAAGCAAGGGTCAGGCTATCCTCGACCAATTGCGCAGCGTAAGAAATATTCACCTTACGGGCCCTGATTATTTGACTAGCAACAATACCTGTTAATGCACCCAGTGCGGCTTTTGTCCATGTTTTCATAGGAACCTCCTAAAACATTTTCTTACAGTAATCATATCATGATAAGCTATACATAAAAATCCATCTAGATTAACCAACTTCATATGTTAAGTATAGAAAAAAGTCCGATGATGACGTCGGACTTTCACTTGGATAAAATAAGTTTTTTGCTTTCTATAGTCTACACATAGTGATAGGCTAAAGCAGATTGCCCTTATGACTGTATTTCAACTTGCTCACCTTCGCGTAATGATGTTTCATACGGTCTCAAGTGCGTATCATAATTGGCTAATTTAAATTCTAGACGGTCCTTGGCGGCTTGTAAGACATCAATTCGTTTTGTTAAATCTTCAATTTGGTCATGTAAAATTTCTTTTCGTGCTTCAATCGTATGGTCACCTTCTTGGAACATGCTAACGTAGTGACTTAAGGACTCAATTGAAAGTCCTGCAGTTCTCATGGCGCGTGCAAAATGAATCCACCGTAAGTCTTCTTCATCAAATATCCGTACGCCATTCTCATTACGTTTAATAGAATGGATTAGTCCAATTTTTTCATAATAACGAATAGTATCCGCTGAAATCCCAGTGATTTCACTGGCCTTTTTAATATTCATATGCGACTCCTTCTAACAGCTATCCTATAGATTATGCTCAACTTTCGCCTATCATATGCTAAAGACGAGATAAACTCAAGAAAGAAACCCAACTATCCTATCCAATATCCTAAGAAACTTCGCTATAAAGCTACGCGGGCCAACATTTCTAGTTTATAGTGATTACCCATCTCGTAAACATCCCCAAGTTCCTGAATCATGTCCTGTCTATCTGTTCTTACGTCATAGCCCAGGGACATATCCAGACTTAAATTATTTTAAAATGTTAGTTTTGGTTCCCAAATTGGTTCTTCTATAAGGTTTGAATCAGCAATAGCCATATCTAGTACTTCCATAACCGTTAAACTTTGGGCTAAATGTTCTTCTGCATACATGGTATCCTCATGATCAATCCAATTCGCAAAAATCCTAAATTCTGCACCCATTTTATGCTCGCATGTATTCAATTCAAAATGATCTGTATAGCCATCATTTGTCCAAATATCAAATGAAGTGACCCTATTAGTAGCGCTATTGACCCTAATAGTGCCTTTAGTACCTTGAATAGTTGCCCCGTTTTTCCCTGTAGAATCCTTTGAAGCCATGCATACAGCTTTTGTGTATCCATAGTCCATGATTAAAACGCCAGATGTATCGATAGCATTCTCGATGTTGGGGTAGTAAGTAACTTTCTTTGGTCTACCAATTAAGCCAACAACGAAATGTATATTGGATGAATTTAAATCCATTAAGGCACCGCCACCATTTTTGATATCAAAAGCCGGTAAAACGTTACCTGCTGTGAAAGAGTCATACTTAGTCGAATATTTTGAGAAATTGCATTCAATTAACTTAATATCTCCAAGAAGTGGTAAAAGCTCGCGGATTTTACCATAATTTTCAACGAACTGCCCTGTTACAGCCTCAGCCAATACTAAATCGTAATCAATGGATAGTCGTTCTAATTCGATTAATTCCTTTTGTGACATCGTAAAAGGTTTCTCACATATCACATGCTTACCGTGAAGTAAGGCTTCCTTAGCAAAAGGAAAATGTAAGTTATTAATGACGGCAACATACACAGTATCAATATCTGCTTCAGTCAAAAATTGAGTGTAATCACTATATACTTGATCAATGCCATATTGTTTTTGAAAGGCGATTGCCTTGTCAACGCTTTTAGGTGTTGAGTTAATTGCAGTTACTTGTATTTCTGGCAACTCGGCAAGTACCGGTAAAAATTGCTCAACCACTTTTCCAGTTCCCGCTATCCCTAATTTCAAATCTACCCCTCCATTAACCTGAAAATACTGTCAAATCAGGTGTTAACATCGTTTTCCGATAGCTAATTATAAGCTTCTAATTCAACGAATTCTAGCCCTTTTTGACACAAATTTGATTTTTCACTCAATTTCATACAAAGTAACCGACAAGTCGCTATTTTAAAAACAAAAAGGCTCTTTCAAATTCCCCGGTAACGAGCAAAAACAAGCTAACGCCAATTCGTTTCACTAGCCAGCCATTCAAATGTCCTTTATCATATAAGATAGTTAGGCAAAAGATTTTAAGGAGGATTTCTCATGAAAAAGTATAACAATTTCATTAACGGTGTGTGGACAGCCCCTACTAATAATGAATACAAAGAAGTAGAAAACCCAACAACTGAAGAAACGTTTGCCCAAGTCGCATATTCCGCAAATGAAGATGTTGACCAAGCAGTTGAAGCAGCTAAGACAGCCTTTCCTGCTTGGAATAACCTATCTCTTGAAGAAAGAACCGGTTATGTAGAAAAATTATTAGATGAAATCAAAGCCCACAAAGAAGAGATTCGTGACATTATTGTTGAAGAATTTGGTGCTTCCAAGACCTTTTCCGAGTCAGGACAAGTTGGTTTAGCCATTGATGAAATGTCAGCTACTGTTGAGGCTATTAAAGACTACAATTTAACGGAAGAAATTGGAAATACTAAAGTGATTAAAGAAGGTTATGGTGTAGTTGCTGCCATCACACCTTGGAACTATCCGTTAAATCAAATTCAACGGAAAATCACACCTGCTTTATTAGCTGGGAATACCGTAGTTGTTAAACCAGCATCTGATACACCACTCACTGCAGTCAAACTATTTGAATTAGCTGAAAAAGTAGGCTTTCCAAAAGGTGTATTCAATCTAATCCTAGGAAGTGGTAGTGGTGCTGGTAACTATCTAGCAGAACATGAAGATGTCGCCGTTGTTTCCTTTACTGGGTCAACTGAAGTTGGTCAAGGGCTATATGAAAATGCTGCTAAAGGCATCAAACACATCATTCTTGAACTAGGTGGTAAATCTGCGTTAGTTTACTTACCTGGTGGCGATTTATCCTTTGCAGTTAAAAAAGCAATGGGCACTATTTTAAACAACCAAGGGCAAACTTGTACTGCACTTACAAGACTGTTAGTGCCTAAAGACGAATTAGCTGATGTAGAAGCTGAAGTAAAATCCTTCTATGAAAACAACGTCGTTATCGGTGATCCTGCTGATTCAAATACCGTTGTTGGTCCAATGGTATCCGCTAATCAAAAGAAAACAGTACTCGACTATATTGAAAAAGGTAAAGCTGAAGGGGCTAAAGTTTTAATCGGTGATAAAAAACCAGCCATTGAAACTGGTCATTTTGTAACACCTACTGTCTTTACAAACGTCACAAATGATATGACCATTGCACAAGAAGAAATTTTTGGTCCTGTACTTGTCATCATCACATATGATAATGAAGAAGAAGCGATTGAAATCGCCAATGACTCAATTTACGGTCTTTCAGGTGCGGTAGTTGGTCCTACTGAAGATGCATACAGAGTAGCTAAGCAATTACGAACTGGTAATATCTTCGTAAACAAATCAGAACGTAACCCACTTGCGCCATTTGGTGGCTACAAACAATCCGGACTGGGTCGTGAAAATGGTCTATATGGTGTAGAAGACTACTTAGAAACAAAAGCGATCTTCATGGATTAAACGATTGAATAATAAAATAACGAAAAGCGTCATGCATCTGTAAGTTGGGTGCATGACGCTTTATTTATGTTTATTGGTTAACAATTACTCAACTACAGCAGATTCGCTTGAAACCTCAGTCGAACCTTGGACCACTTCTGGGAATTCAGAAGTAGTTGACTCAGCTTTAGCTTCCTCAACTCTTTGTTCTGTATAATTTTTCAATTTCTCGATTTCAGCTTCCATAGAATTGATGGTTTGTTCATCTTCATTGATTTTTTCATTCTTACTATTATTCTCTGCTTTTAAACCGTTGATCGTGCCGTTTAATTCGCTAATTTCAGCTTCTAAGTCCGCTACTTCTTATTCTAATTCATCTTCTTTGTCTAATAATGCAAATTTTTCTTTATTCAACAATCTAACATTTAAGTTAAGGTGTTTAAGTTCTTTTTCATTAATCACTTTATTCGCTTCAAGACTAGCGATTTCTTCCTTCAGCGTATTAATCTCAATATCCTTTATTTTGATATCATTATTAGTATTATCAATTTGTACATTTAAACCTTCAATTTGAGTTTCTTTAGCCTGAACAATTTTCTTCTCGCCATTTAATAAGCCAAGTACCTCACTGACATTTGATTCAATTGCAGACAAATTATTAGACCAATCGAAACTTACAGCAGCATACGCTGTCATACCTCCACCAATAAACAAACATACTACTACGAACCCAGCAATCAATTTTCCTCTTAATTTCATTGTATATCCTCTTTTTCTCGTTCACCTTTCATCCTCCAATGCAATTAATACTTCAAGAGTATAACTGAATTGGTAATATTTTGGGATGGAAAGTGCCGAAAGTTATCTGGCAATAACTGCCGATTCTAATTTAGCATTAACACTATTTCCGGTAAAATAAATAGTAACTTTAACTTCATAACTATAGAAAATAGTATTATTAGCAAAATTGATGAACCAAACAACATCAAATATTTAACCCCAAAATCAGGGAAATCAGAATACTATGCAAATGACGTTAATTAATTTCAAAGGATGGTAGACTGTATTATTTACCCGAATAGGGATTTACAATATTTTGCCTCTATTTTTAGATCTACGGAAGACCCTCAAACTAGATAAACTGTCGTTATCTTTCCTAGCATAATAGGTATCTGCATATAGCACTAGCATAGAGCCACAGTATACAGAAGACAATTTAATACTGGTAAGATAATCCGCCAAAAATGGTAAAGTACGATGCAATGTGTGGTAAAAATAATTGCACAGCTGGTAAAAACTAGGAGCAATAATCATATACCATGGAAAGTATAAAAAAAGAACCACGAAGTGGTTCAAGTTAACCGATTTAACTGGCTCAGTGAATCACGATTTGGGTGGCTCTCTTAACTTCGTCGCAGTGGCTCTTTTAGTGCGCTGTATCCAGAGAACCAATGTTTTCTGGTACATACCTCTGCAAGATATGGTAAATTCGCATGCATTAGCCAGTAGAAAAACCGCAAGGTTGGTAAAAACTGTCCACCATACTCACCTCCATATCTAAAATGATATGGAAGACTTCAATAAATTATTGTTCTTTTAAAATTTAATCAAATTTAGTGGGAAACATACTTAAGTAGGGTCACCAACACCATTTGCAAAAGAACCAAAAAGAAGGTCTCCAAATCTAAAAGATATGGAAACCTTCAATATAATTACTGTTCTTTTAAAATTGAAACAATTTTAGTGGTAAAATTACTTAGGCAGGGGTACCTTCACCATTCACTTATAATCTACTTCTTAAATCTTTGAGAAATAATTTCAATTTCATAGTTAATCATTTGTCTATTAACCACTATAGCATAGACAATTGAAATTGTTGAAGCAATGATATTAAGATAAAAATTATGGGTATAGTAAATACACAATATAACTATTAATACAATAATTGCTGAAAAAATAGATAAAGTCCATATAATTGTGTAAAAGATAAAAGGCTATGTAACAGCCCTTTTACGGTACAATGTTTTTAACCACAAAAACATACCCAGGAGAACGTTACATGACCCAAGTACATTTTACACTGAACAACGAAGAGATTCAAAGTATTATTGAACATTCGGTAAAAGATGAAGTTTCTAAAAATATTTTGACCACTGTTTTCAACCAATTGATGGAAAATCAACGAACAGAATATATTCAAGCCGATAACCATGAACGTTCAGAAAGTCGTCAGAGTCAAAGTAATGGCTATTACGAGCGAGACTTTACGACTCGTGTGGGCACACTCGAGTTAAAAGTGCCTAGAACACGTGATGGTGAATTTTCACCGACGGTGTTTGAGCGTTATCAACGAAATGAAAAGGCACTGCTCGCTTCAATGCTTGAGATGTATGTTTCAGGCGTTTCGACACGTAAAGTTTCAAAGATTGTTGAAGAGCTATGTGGAAAATCGGTATCGAAATCTTTTGTTTCTAGCCTGACTGAGCAGTTAGACCCGATGGTCAACGAATGGCAGAACCGTTCACTCTCAGGTACGAGTTATTCTTATTTGATGACTGATGTTCTCTACATAAAAGTCCGTGAGGACCATCGAGTGCTTTCTAAAAGCTGCCATATTGCGATCGGGATAACAGAAGCTGGTGATTGTAAAATCATTGGATTCATGATCCAAAATGAAGAAAGTGATGACACATGGTCCATCTTCTTTGAATACTTAAAAGAACGCGGTCTACAGGGGACAGAACTCACCATTTCTGATGCCAATAAAGGCCTAGTGACTTCAATTCGTAAGTCATTTACCAACGCAAGTTGGCAGAGATGCCAGGTCCATTTTTTAAGAAACATCTTCAGTTCCATTCCAAAAAAGAATTCAAAACCGTTTAGAGAAGCAGTAAAAGCGATCTTTAAGTTTACGGATATTGAACTCGCTCAAACAGCTAAGAATGCCTTAGTCGGTGAATATATCGGCCAGTCTAGATATACAAAAGCTTGCGAAACATTGGATAATGGCTTCGAAGATGCCTTTCAATACACGGTTATCGGAAATGGTCACAATCGGCTAAAAAGCACCAACCTTCTTGAACGACTGAACCAGGAAGTCCGCAGAAGAGAAAAGATTATTCGGATTTTTCCCAACCGAACGTCTGCCAATCGATTAATTGGAGCTGTCCTTATGGACCTTCATGACGAATAGCTCAGTTCTACAAGAAAATATATTAAGTTTAATCAATGAGAGACCGGTAAAACATTGTATAGTAACACAGGATTATGTACTTGACTAAACACTTGTATCTCAAAAGTAATTCACATTGGTCCTGACAGAAAAAATTATTCACTACTATTGTACCTTACAAAACTTCAAAAAATCATAATATTTACATTTTCTTTACAAGGATTAGCAATATATCTACATATTAAAATTTATAGTGTATACAAGTTATAGATTTACTCCCAAATTTAAAAGAGCCTTCGCTAGGAGACTCTTTTAAATTTCTATTCATAACTTTATTGCTAAGTGGTTTGTCTTATAAATATCCAGAGCAATAAAATTACCACTAATATAAGGAGAATATATCGCCAATACGGTCCAATATTTGACCACCATGAGCTTTGTGTTTCCAGTTCTGTTTCATCCGGTGCATCTATTCGATGTCCTCTTACCAATAATCTGTGTGAGTTAATCATATAAGGTGTGCAAGTTAGTAGAGTAACGTAATCTTGCCCTTCTTCAATTCTGACAGCATCAATGTCTGTTGGTTCTACTACGGTGATTTGGTCTACTTCGTAGTAAAGTTCTCCTGCAATTGTCTCTACGGAGAAGGTGTCACCAATTTCCATTTCTACTAAGTCGGTAAATAATCTGGCTTCCGGGAGTCCACGATGAGCAGTTAGTACGCTATGGGTATTCTCTCCACCTACGGGTAAGGAGGTACCTTCTAAGTGGCCTACGCCTCGTTGAAGGACTTTTTCACTTGTTCCAGCATATATTGGCAATTCAACTTTTATTTTAGGAATATTTACGATGCCTATTTGCTCCTGCACTTTTAACATGTCGGCGTAATTGGATAAACCTTCTGATCGTTCTTCATCGCTGTAAGGATCTACCCAATTGAGATTTGGATCCAAGGCCTCATTATAAGCTTCGGCTAATTGAACATTCTCATCTTTTTCCTCAGTAATAGACATTTCTTCAACTGCCTGCCTAAATTCGTCGGTAGATGATTCAAGGGACGCATCATAATAGAGTTGAGAGGCTAAGGGATAGAGCATGATAGCTAGGCCAATTACAAGTCCCGCTATCAGCACCCAAGTCCCCTTTTTATTTGATTTCTTTTTCAACATCGCCCCTCTTTTCTCTAAAGAATATCCAGTATGCCAGGATCAATCCGAATAACAAAATCAATGTAAGCACCCCGTATCGTTCAATCCATAGCTGCAGATCATCATTTGTATAAGTTGGTCCTACACTAACAATTTGCGTATTTTCTTGGTTTATTGTCTGAACTTCTTGTGATTGTTCTGGGTTGTCAATTCGCTTTGCGTAGACTAAGTAACGGTCTACGCCGTGTGGTAAGAAGATACATGTCAACAAAGTTAGAGTATCTTGACCAGGAATAATGGCTAGAGCAGACACTTCATCCGGCTTAATAATTGCTGTGTTGTAGACTTCATAGGTTAACGTTTCTTGTTGGTTTTGAATTTGAATTGTATCGCCATTGACCAATTCATCGACATCAGAAAAATATATTTTTCCAGCCAGACCATTATGCCCTGCAATTACTGAATTGGTGTTGATGCCGCCGACTGGATAGCTGGTACCATCGACGCGTGCTAAGCCATTGTATAAGTTCTCATCGTTGGCACCGTCATAGATGGGATAATTCAGATCAATAGCAGGGATGGACATGGTGGCGATAATATTTTTGTCAGATAAATCTGTGTTTGTTTCTGGCGTTTCCTCGGTAAACGTTACATTAGCAATTTCGATATCATCTAGCTGCCTAACTGATTGCTGATTATAGGCTACTTGGTCAGCGTGATTTTGACTTGCTTCACTGGTTTGTTCAAATTCCTGATGGATGGCAGAAACTTCTTGTCGGTACAGGTTTTCGTAGTAGCTTTTAGAAATCAGCGGAAAGATGAAGACAGCAAGTCCTAGCACAAATAAAATGACACCTATATACTTGCTTTTCATCGTGCTTGCCTCCATTTTACGATTTGTCTGATGACTAATATTATGATGATTATTAGGATAATGAGTAATAACCACTTGTAATCCAACGTGATGTTGAGCCATTGTTGCCACCATGGTGTTTGGATTGTATCTTCAGTTGCTACTGGTATTTCTGTCCGTTCGCCGGTGACCAATAGTCGGTGAGAGTTCACCATATAAGGTGTACAGGTTAGAAGTGTTACTAGGTCGCGATCTTCTTGGATAGCCAATGTTTCGATTTGCGTTGGCTCAATCACCTGAATGTCGACGACTTCGTAGGCTAATTGACCAGCTATGGTTTCGACGTAGAAGAGATCGCCTATGGCCATTTTATCAAGGTCGGTGAATAGTTTATTTTCCGGTAGTCCTCTGTGGGCGGTGATGACGCCGTGAGTGTTTAGGCCCCCAATGGGTAGAGATGTGCCTTCCAAGTGCCCTGCGCCTTTTTGCAGTACTTGTTCGTTGGTTCCGGCGTAGATTGGTAGGGTCACATCTATGCTAGGAATGTGAACGGCACCCATTTTCTCATTCACTTCAATCATTCGTGCGTATTCAGCGATTGCTTGATCTTTCTCTTCGTCGGAGTATGGGTCACCGAGCGGACGCATGTCGTTGGATAGGATAGCGGAGTTGTAGGCATAACCTAGCTTTAGCTTTTCTTGAATGGCTTCCTGGGATAATGCGTCGATGCCTTCCTGGAAGGAGGCGACTTCTTCGTTGCCACGGTAGTTGTAATAGACGCGGGATGCGAGTGGATACAACACGATGGCTAGGCCAATGAAGAAGATTAGAATGAGCACGATTGGATTTTTCTTTTTGGTTGATTTTTCCATGGTGGCCCTCCTTTCTGCTATTTTTAATACATCAAAAGGAGTTAAGTCCGGAAGTGGGTCTTAACTCCTTTTGGTGTTTAAATGTTTGGGTCTGATGGTGATTTATGCAGGATTTGATTTTTTGTAGTAAACCACTGCGAAGATCATTAATGCTAATCCAACGATTGTGAATAAGATTGTGCCCATACCACCTGTTTGAGGGATGGTGATTGATTTGTGTACGATAGTTGTTGGGGTGTTATTTGCTGATACTGTAAATACAGTTTCTGGCGTTGTAGGTAATGCGTAGTCACTTGCAGCTTTTGTTTGAATAGCTGTGTAGTCACCGTATGCTAAACCGTTCACTGTGAAGTTACCGTTGGCATCTGAAGTGAAAGTAGTTGCTTCGCTTTGGTTTTGTGTGAAGCTAATCTCTTTTGAAGTAGGATCAACTACGATGAATTCGATTTTATCATTTTCAGGATTTTTTCCTTGAACTACGAATTCAGCATCTGAAACGTTTTTGCCAGCGTCATTTTTATTATTAAAAGTATGCGTACCTGTTACTACTTGTGCTGGTGTATTTGGATTTTTGATTGTTACCCGTCCATTTGTATGTGGTGTTTCGTAAGTTACAGAAATCGTATTGTTGATTGCAGTGTTTGCTGTAGCATTTTGGTTCATTTTTGTTATAATATTGAATTGAATTGTGTCATCTTTGGTTAATTTAGCGATACCTAATTCGGTCAAGCTAACAGTTACTGTGCGTGCTGAAGCATCGTAGGCTACTTGGTAGTCTGTGCCTTCAATTAGCGTTGTTGGTGAACTTAAGACTACACGTTCGTAATCTAATGCTAGATTAAGATTATCTGTGAATGAGTAAGTTGAGTATTCTTTAATACCAGTTGGTACATCACTTGTTACTGTCCAAGCAAATTCTTGACCGATGTATTGAGAACCGTTTGATGATGACTTTTCATCTAATTCTTTAGATACTGTAGGTGCATCATCTACTAAAGTGTTTTTAGGATAGACATTGATTGTGCTAAGGTTTTGATCACCGGCTGTGTTTGTGTATGGCAATGTTAATCCGAAAGGTACCGCTTTTGAAGTGGCAACTGTCGTTAAAGGTTGTTCAATTATCCAGTAGTATCCTTCGTCTAAGACTACTGTTGTTAGACCGTCAACGTCTGTTGCAGCAGTTGAAGTAGCAGTTTTGTCCGCAACAAATAATTCAACTTGTGCTTTAGTTGTGTAGTCTGCAGAATTTTCTTTCATTTTCTCGTATTCTGCTTGCGTAACATTGTAGATATCAAAAACTACACCTGAAATTGGTTTTGCATCAGCACCAAAGTGTCCCTGCATATCTGTAATACCATTTTGTAATTCGTCTGCAGTTAGTTCACGCCCCTGATCTGATTCGATTTTATGGATGTTTACGGTTGTAGTAAAACCAGCAGTTGGTAATTGCGCTGCTTGCGCTGAGTTTGTGTTACCTACGAAGCTAAAAATTATGACGAATAGTAATACGACTAATGTGATTAATTTTGTTAATTTATTCATTTTCTTTTCTTCTCCTACCCTATTATGATGTTATTTTTATAATAAATACCCAAACTTATTGTGACGATTAATAATCCGATGACCATGAAGCCCAAGGAACCCGGGCCACCGGTTTGTGGAAATTCTCCTTGAAGATAATTTGTTACTATGTATTGATTGGCGTTATCAGGGTCTGTTTCAAGTCCCTCACCTATAAATTCAATTTGTAAGGTGTTGTCTGGTTGTTTGACTACGTTAAATGACCAAGTATTGTTGAGTGGTAAACGGTAGCCATTTGGTACTTGATTTTCCGTTAGACTATAACGCCCTTCAGTTAAACCGTTGTATGTAAATAGCGAATTTGTGGTTACATTTTCGATAGTCGTTGTTGTGCCGTCGTCAGCCACTTTTTCCAAAGTGAATGAAGCACCTGTTAAATCTTGACCATTTCCATCGACTAATTTGAAGTTGAAATTGATCGGATCTGGATCAGGTACGACGACTTTAAACTCGACTTGCTGGTGCTTTTGGTCAGTAGTCAATGTCACAGCTTTTTGTGAATTTTCACCGCTGTATAGTTGGTAATCCGACGGTGGGTTTGCTTGTACTTGATAAGTTGGATTGCCATAAACTTCTAAATACTGTGACCCATTTTCCAAATGATAGGTCATTGCATCTTGACTTGGTACATATACCTTGTTTTGACTATCCACTATCTTCCCATCTGTATTGATATAATTCCCTTGTTTATCAACTAGTGAATATCGGATGCCGATGGTTCCGTTGGTCACCTGTAATGACGGGCTACCAATTTCCTCTACCGGTTTCCTTACTTGCTGATTATTAACATCTTTATAGTCTAGATATACATCCTTGTTGGTTTGGAATGTACCATCTTTGAGCCAGTACTCATCTTTCATTTGGACATATATCTTATAGTTCTTTGTTTCCTGGGTGATATTGCCCACATCTATTTTCACCGATCTGTCTGCTGAATTATAAGTCCCATCACTGACGTATTGACCATCACTATAGTATTCAAATTCGTCTGAAATGTAGTCTGTGAAGGCGGCGTCTGTTCCGGCTAGATGAATTTCACTCGCGACATCCTGTAAAACTGAATCTAAGTTAGCAACATTAGAAACATTATGGTAATACGCATCTCCACTAGAAATATTCTTTAATGCTTGTGGCGCGTCTCCCGATACTTGAATACCTAGAGTATGAATAGTGGCGCCTGCTGATTTTAAAGCATTGGCTTGGTTAACTCCGTTCCAATTAGTATCATTGGCTGAGGTACCATATGCACCTGGTGTACCATCTGACATGAATAAAACCTGTAATGGTCTATCTTTTTGATCAGCTGAACGACTATTAGCGAAATCTAATGCCTTCTGAAGTGCGGCGGTGTAATTAGTACCACCGGTTGCTACAGATCGATTAACATATGAAGATAAAGTGGAAGCATCATCAGTAAAGTTGTGACTTCCAGCAGTTGCGGAAGCAACCTCTATAGTACCCGCACCACCTTTAGTAGTTCCATAACTAAATGGTATATAAGCTACGCGGTTACCATATTCATTCCCGTTACCTAATATAGATTGAATAAAGGATTGACTTGCTGACTGAGCATTAGTCATCCTCTGGTTATCTTTCATTGAAGCTGAGGTATCCATAATCAAGATGATATCCGAACCAGACTTGGTCGCGTTTCCATGGACATCTAAATTGATTTCGGCTATTCGTTTAGAATAGTCAGCCCATTTAGCTGTCTTACTAGCATTTACTTGACTAGCATTTTCATCATTTTTAGGAGGAACAGGATTTTTAATTGTATCAATGGTGTCAGGAACAACTTGGATGTAGAAATAGTCTTTTTCCCACCAATAATTTAATGGAAACGACCATCTCCGTTCTTTATGTTCTACCTTCACTAATCCTTCTTTTTCGCCTTTTAATGTAGTCGTTCTGTTGCTATTCTGAAATGAAACAGAACCCGTCCCCGAAAACTTCCAATCAGAAGTATTCATTTCCTCATTGTATAAGGTGATTGTATCGCCAATCGCTAATTTATATGGTTGATCTGCATCGTTCACTTTATCTCTCAAATTCGTTCCAACAACATAAATGGAGAAGTGTGTGGTTTCAAAAGTGATCTTTTCATTTTCAGACTGGGACTTAAATGTTTCGATTTGTTTATTCTCTTCATCTACATGGTAGACTTGAGTTTCGTCATCATTTTTTATGAAATTTAATCCTTTAATGTTTACTTTTACTTCACCTTTTGGCTGAATTTCATTTCCATCTTTATCAAATATGGTGATATCTAGTAATCCAACTGAGGAGAATGAAATATCTTTCTTTTCTTCAATTTCATTTAACAACTTGTCCACATGTTCATCCGCAACTGGTTCTACTTTAAGGCTTGCGTCCTCTGGTAATACCCCTGGTTCACCGCTCACTTCAACTGTTATACCTTCAATTTCGTAAGTTAGTGTTACAGCTTGTTGTTCCTCTTTTGAAGATGACGACTCTTTTTCGGATTCGCTTTCCCTACTTTCACTCTCTTCAGATGAAGATGATGATTCTGAGCTTAGACTGACAGACGATGCATTACTTGCTGTCTCTTCCTCCGCAATCGAACTTGCTTTTTCTGGAGGATTGGTTGCTGATTCAGTAATGGTTTTATCTGTACTGGTTAATTGTGATTCCTGCATTTCATTTTTTTCTGAACTTTCTATTTTGGATTGTGTAACGCTTGTTATTTCAGTTGAGCTACTTGTTTGCTCTTGGGCTTGAACATTTACTGTCATCCATCCCATCAGAATAGGTAGCATGAACTGCAGAGATAAAAATATTGTCAGAAAAACATTGAATGTTTTTTTCATTAACTTATTGTTCTTATGTTTTTTTCTTCTAATTTGCACATTCACTCTACCTTTCTTTGTAAATTTTTTATATCTTCGTTGCTGTATTTCATATTTTTTTAACGAAAGATTTACAATCCAAAAATAATTATAATCCGTATTCGAACAAATTTATTTTTAATTTCGGGTATTTTTTTGAACAATTTGAGAAAAGCTGAATTAAACTACACAAAGAATTGATGAGAATGTTATAATTTAAGAGTTATCACTCGTGATAAGAAAGTGTACTCGATTGCTTTTTTTAAAGAATATTGATCACACTTAACTTATTGACTATTATTCATTGAAAGTGTACTTTAGTGTTTGAAAATTCATTGCTTTATTGGGAGAAGTAAGGAGAATGGGTTGAGTTAAATGAAAAATTTATTAACAGCTACTGAACATAGAAGATTTGATTTTATTGAATTACTCGTTAAACGAAAATCGTGGGTTGATTTGTCCGAGGTGGCAGTTGAATTAGCGTGTTCAGAGCGTGTATTGCGAAATGATCTAGACTATTTCAAAGATTTAAATCATTTATTTAAAATTAGTTGGTCGGATTACGGCATTCGTATTCGACTAGAACCTAATGTGGGCATGCTGACTATTTCGCAGAAATTTATAGAAAATTCAGATTACTATAGTTTGCTGGAACATATCTTTTTTTCACAAAATAAGACCGTTATGGAGATAGCGAGTGAACTGTACAAGAGTAGTGCTACGGTTTATCGAATGATCAGCACTATCAATAGTATTTTTAATCATTATGATATTTATATTGATACAAAACCCATTCGAATAACTGGCAATGAGTTGAATATTCGTTATTACTTCTTTAACTATTTCACCAGTAAATATGGGTTAATGTACTTTCCTTTCACTCAAATTAATGATGATGTTTTTGATCAACTTTTAAAACCATTTGCTGACCACTTCAACTGGAAAGTCGGGTTTTCGGAAATGAATAATTACAAATTTGGTACTGCAGTCAATATTATTCGATATATAAACGGGCACTTGGTTGATAAGTCTGATAACCGAAAACTTCGGTTCGATCCCTTACCTGCATATGAAAAAAGGATTGCTTTTCTAAGTGAGCTTGAATCCTCTCTTCGGATTAAGATAGATGAACAATTTATAGAGCAAATCTTCTACCTCTATCTGGATAAAAATTATATTTTGGATCATTCAACACTGAAAGAACAAGTGTCTACTGATGCCAATTTATCTGTAAAATTTGTTCATTTGATGATCGATTTTACAGTATTACAGAGGGGATTTAATCTGGAACTGGTAAATGCTAGTGAGTTAATTTTAAATATCATGAATAGTATTTACTTAGCGGAGAATAAGCCTTTTTCTGACTTTATACTTTATGATGAACGGAAGGATTTTGTTGAAGGTGTTAGACAGATTGCACCGTCATTTCTAAATCATTTAGAACATTATCTTATGAATGATTTTAAAGATTATACTGCACCTTTGAGCAGAAATAATGTCAACTTCTTGTTATATACAATTATTACGCATTGGGAGAATTTAATTCCACAATTATTGCGGCAAGGCAACGAAATAAATATTGCGGTAATCAGTCACCACTCTCAGAATTATGCACAGATGATTAGTGAATTTTTAAGTTTTGAATTGTCTGAAAATGTATCGATTGCGCTATATAATGAACTGAATCCCAATATGACAACTTTACTCAATGAATCTTACGATATGATCGTCACAGACTTCCCTGCGCGGGTTCAATTACCTAGACTGATATATATTGAGGACATTCCAGATAATCAGGATTTTAAGAAGATTCATATGACGATAGATAGGATTATACAAGGACGGAAGAATAACAGAGCTGATATTGATTAAAATAGTCGTTGTAAGAAATTATGGCTCTTCGTCAAATAGGACTGATGAGTAATGTTTGCCAGGTAATCATTAGATCACCTGGTTTTTTTATACTCTTTTCCATTATTCATTCTTATCTTTATACTATGCTTTCGGAGCAGCCCTTAGGCTGCTTGTACTACCGGTATTTCATTTAGA
>NZ_DJUR01000008.1 GCF_002440555.1 Aerococcus sp. UBA6277 | reverse complement strand
TTTTAATGGCGTTGTAGTTCATCCAAAGTAGATAGCAGTTTTTTTGTCTAATAAGAATGGTCTATAGTAGGCAAAAGTACTCGCTAATGGTAATAAATGTTCTGGTAACGCTAAACCTAATGCTTCTTTTAGATAGTCCTTCCGCTTAGAGATTCTTGACCAAAGTTCTGGTTGTTTAATCTTCATCTCTTCGCGTAGTGCTGCGTCCGCAACCGCAATCGTCGATTCAGCTGAAACACCATTATGGTTCGCTTGTGAAGGTATAAAGTCTAGTTGGAAGATGTAGCCACTTTGAATTGTTGCATCAGAGTCTTGATAAAATGGTGAGCTTAACCATTCTTCGTCAGCTACTAAATGCCCTGGGCACAAGTTCCAGCCATAAGTAGCTTGCGGATAGAAGTCACTGAATGCTTGGTAGAAGTCGCCACCCTTTTCCCCGATAGTTAAATGATCTAACCACCATTTATAAGCTTGAAAATATGGGTAAACGACATCTTCTAAGTATCCTGGATCACGTTCAGCGAGCTGACTTTCATCTTTCACTGCATAGCCAGAACGACTAGACAAACCACCTTTATAGGCTACAGTTAATGCAACTTTATCGCCATCATTTAACGTGTTATCAGTTGGATAAATATTAGCGCCTTTAAAGCGATCACCAAAGGCGGCAATAGTCACAACAGAAGGATATTGACCATCGCGATTTAAGTGATTTCCGGCTTCTAACTCACTTTGACCAATGGTTAGCTGGTTGATTGCTTCAAGAACAGCATCAGAAGCAAGGGAAGCACCATATTCATAACGAGCGATTTCTTCTGCGTTGTTTGTTACTCGAGCACCTTCTTTTGGATGCATGTATAGCTGGGTTGCATTCACTACCTTGTCAGAACCGAAAACTTCTTGTATACCATCTACAATAAATGCTGGTATTGAATGATGGTCGTGGAAGTTAGTCATATCATTAGATAAAAGCTTCCAGTCTACTAAACCAATTTGTTTGGAATCATCTACTTTAACGTCTTTAAGATAGTCAGCGAAAGTTTTCGTGAAATCCATGGGTTGGTTAGGTAAAGAGAAGAATGGACAAAGAATACCTTCACTTTGTGTACGTGCCATACTGGTCTTATTGTAGTTCTCATTACCTAAAATCAGTGTCGACGTTCCGTCTTGGTTGATTACTTGGATAGCTTCTTCAAATCGTGGAATAAAACCAGTTAAATATTCAAAGTTACTACCGTGTTCTTTATCTGCATAAATCATCAATGATGAGAAGTCATATTTTCGCATTAACTGAAGGACTTTGTCCTTGCGTTGAGCGAAGGTAGCGTCACTTAAAATGATAGGTTTTCCAGAATTATCTTTGGTTGGCGCTAATGTTTCTTTAAATTGAATCGTCATATGAAGTCTCCTTAAGCTTTTTGCGCAAATCATCAAAAACGTTCGATAATTGAATGCGCTTTATTTTCCCAACTTCCATCTTACCATGATTAAAAATTAAAGCTAGCCTTATGCTGTTAGAGATATTTTCATATGGATTAATGACTTATTGTTGTTTAATTTCTTTGAATAAATTAATCATTTCAATAGCATTCGTTGCATAAGTAAACCCAAGGTTACCAGCTTTAGTACCAGAGCGTTCAATAGCTTGTTCGATGTTTTCAACGGTTAAGACACCAAAGATGACCGGTAATTTGTGGGTTAATCCTACTTGGGTGACCCCACTTGAAGCTTGGTTAATAACCACATCAAAATGACTTGTAGCCCCTCTAATCACAGCACCAAGCGTAATAATGGCATCATATTTACCTGTTTCAGCCATCGTTGCGGCTGTAAGCGGGATTTCATAGGCACCCGGCACCCAAGCTACGTCGATATTTTCTGTCAAAACACCTGAACGCGTAAGGCCATCTTCACAACCACTTAGTAAGCTTTTAGTCAGAAAATCATTGAATCGAGCAATGACAATCCCAATTCTAATATCTTCTCCGTTGTACAATTTTCCTTGAATAATGTTCATGCTAATATCCTCCATATTTTATAAGTCTAATAAGTGTCCCATTTTTACTTTTTTAGTGATTAAGTAGTTTTCATCATCCGGATTAGCAGCCATTTCAATACTTACGCGGTTCGCTACTTGGATACCAGATGCTTCTAATTGTGCGATTTTATCAGGATTGTTGGTCATAAGGTCAATGGATGTTACACCCAGTTCTTCCAACATTTGTGCAGCCGTATGGTATTCCCTTAAATCATCTGGGAATCCTAGGGCATGGTTAGCTTCTACAGTATCCAGTCCTTCTTCTTGTAATTGGTAGGCTTTTATTTTATTGATCAACCCAATACCGCGACCTTCCTGTCTTAAATATAAGAGGACACCTTGGCCAGCTTCGTTGATTTTCCGTAGAGCCTCATGTAATTGTTCTCCGCAGTCACACCGGTTGGAGCCCAACACATCTCCCGTTAAGCATTCAGAATGCAAGCGCGTTAGGATCTGTCCTTTACCTGAAACATCCCCTTTTACCAAAGCTACATGTTCTTGATTATCTACCTCGTTGATAAAAGTATGGATAGTGAAATCGCCAAATTTGGTCGGCATCTTAGCTTGTGATACATGGTGGGTATGACGCTCAGTTTTCATCCGGTAGTTCTGAAGCGCCTTGATAGTGATGACTGGCATATCCCACTCAGTAGCCCGGTCTAGGAGTTCGGCTTGGCGCATCATCGTACCGTCTTCGCGCATAATTTCTACACATACACCCACTGGATTCAGTCCAGCTATTTTCATCAAATCAACCGTTGCTTCTGTATGACCGTTCCGTTCTAAGACACCATTTTCTTTCGCTACCAATGGGAAAACATGTCCCGGACGGTTAAAGTCACTGGGTTGACTAGCTGGATTTGCTGCTTCACGCATGGTTAACCCGCGTTCAACTGCAGATACCCCTGTGCTTGTCTCTTTATGGTCAATGGATACCGTAAATGCGGTTGTATGTGGGTCTGTATTATCATCCACCATTGGCGACAAATTCAACCGACTAGCTACTGCTTGACTCATTGGCTGACAAATCAACCCTTTAGCGTGAGTGGCCATAAAGTTGATGTTTTCAGTTGTTGCAAACTCAGCTGCACAAATTAAGTCTCCTTCATTTTCTCTATTCTCATCATCCAAAACCATAATGATTTGACCTGCTTGTAAAGCTGCTAATGCGTCTTCGATTGTTGAAAAATCCATCTATACCCGCTCCTTCACTGTAAATTGCTCAATATACTTACCAACAATATCATTTTCTAAATTCACAATAGTTCCTACTTGATAGGTTGAAAAAATTGTTTGCTCACTCGTGTGAGGAATGATTGATACTTTAAATGTGTCTCCTTCAACGCCAGCAACCGTTAAACTGGTGCCATCAATAGCAATAGACCCCTTCATGATGATATAGCGCATTAATGGTTGACTTGTTTGAACCGTGTACCAATTCGCAATGCCATCCGCTTCAATTGCGGTGATTTTCCCAATACCATCAATATGGCCACTTACAATATGACCACCAAATCTCGCGTTGGCTTTCATCGCGCGTTCAAGATTCACGCGGCTATTATTAGTAATACTTTCTAAAGACGTTTTCGCAATCGTTTCTGGCATCACTTCAACTTGGAAATTGGTATCGGTGTAATTCGTCACAGTAAGACAAATACCGTTGACACTGATAGAGTCACCTAGATTGACATCGGATACTATTTTTCCCGAGGCAATGGTCAAAAGAAGTCCTGCATCATTGTTGATGGCCTCGATACTTTCAATACGGCCAATATCTTCTATAATTCCTGTAAACATTTAATCCACCCTACTTTCTATCAAAAAGTCCTTACCTAATGGCGTGATTGCTTGGATATAACTTGTGAGCGCTTGGTCCACCTGTGGAAAACCGAAACCACTGATAGGACTATACTGGTCAAAACCACCAATGACTTTGGGACCAATATAAGTGTGGATTTCTTGGATTAACCCTGATTCAAGTAGCGAAGCATTTAGTCTTGATCCACCTTCAACATAAATACTTTGAATACCTTGTTGGCCTAGTTGTGTGGTTAAATCCACTAAATCTACCTTGTCATTCTTCGCATTCACAACCAATAGCTGGCAGCCAGCTGCTTGATAGGCTTGGTGATCTTGTGTGTTCTGATTAGTTGTCGCAATAATTGTGGGCGTTTGCTTCGCTGTTTTTACTAATTGGCTGGTTAAGGGTAGCTTCAAGCTCGTATCACAAACAATACGGATAGGATTAATCCCCTCAAAGTCGTCAATTCGAACTGTTAACGATGGATCATCAGCAAGCGCAGTCCCTATGCCAACCATAATGGCTTGGTTACTGTGGCGTTGGTAATGCACATGCTCTCGTGCAATTTTGTCCGTTATCCACTGGGAATCCCCAGTGTAAGCAGCTGTTCGACCATCTAGGGTCATGGCGTATTTCATGGTGACGTAGGGTTGCTTATGGTTCATAAAATAATTGAATTTACGGTTAAGGTCTTCACCTTCTTCAGCCAAAAGACCCGTTTCTACTTCAATATGGTGGTTCCTTAATTCCTGGATGCCTTTTCCAGCAACTAATGGATTCGGATCAATTGCAGCAACCACCACTTTTTCAATACCCGCTTCGATAATGGCATGCGTACAAGGCGGCGTTTTACCATAATGACAGCAAGGTTCCAGCGTGACGTACATAGTTGCCCCTTTTACATCGTACCCTTGTTCGCTGGCATCCTTTAAGGCTTCTCTTTCCGCATGCAAACCACCATACTGCTGATGATAGCCTCGGCCAATGACTTGATCATTTTTCACAATAACTGCACCAACCATGGGATTAGACCTTGTCCAACCTTGGCCTAATTTGGCTAGGTCAAGTGCTTCTTGCATATAGTCTTTCATTCACTCATCCTTTCTCTAAACAACAAAAAATCTAGTCAGAGTGACGAAAAAAAGCCCTAGAAATTAGATTCCTAGGGCACACAAATAAACTATAGACTTATAGTATTCGTTTATTTTGATTCTACTCTTCTTCCATCCAGACTCTACTGTCGGTCTCGGAATTACACCGAGTCAGCCCCTAATCAAAGGAGGTCGCGGACTTTACCGCCGGTCGGGAATTACACCCTGCCCTGAAGATTTTATTTGAATGTTTATGGTGATATCTTACGGCAATAAAATGAAAATGTAAACCCTTAAATATACTTTGAATAGAAAATATACACTATAGGGTATTTAATATCAATTAACATAATAGTGACATTGTTTTACTGATAGGAAATTATTGAGAGTACAAAAACTAATGATAAATATCAAATACCGCTTGGTATGTTTTACTGATAGGAAATTATTGAGAGTACAAAAACTATAATGGTCGTCTTTATGAGTCAGACATTGTTTTACTGATAGGAAATTATTGAGAGTACAAAAACCCACCGCTTGTGCGATCAATCAACACAAAAGTTTTACTGATAGGAAATTATTGAGAGTACAAAAACTAGCCACAGAAAATATTTCTGGACCGAATTGTTTTACTGATAGGAAATTATTGAGAGTACAAAACCAATCGCACCTAGAGTTTCACCAGCTTGTAGTTTTACTGATAGGAAATTATTGAGAGTACAAAAACTGCTTGGATACCCTTTATCAATTCTTCACTGTTTTACTGATAGGAAATTATTGAGAGTACAAAAACCTTATCTTCATTCCAAATTAATTCCCAATTGTTTTACTGATAGGAAATTATTGAGAGTACAAAAACCACAAATTCCAATCGCTGGTGAAGACAACAGTTTTACTGATAGGAAATTATTGAGAGTACAAAAACAAGTAATACAATTTAATCACGTTATAATCAGTTTTACTGATAGGAAATTATTGAGAGTACAAAAACTAGGAGGGAGTGAAACGATGCGAGGCACTTGTTTTACTGATAGGAAATTATTGAGAGTACAAAAACTGAATCTGGTCAGCAAATCGCTGAAAAATAGTTTTACTGATAGGAAATTATTGAGAGTACAAAAACATAAAAAAGGATACGAATATAACAGTGACTGTTTTACTGATAGGAAATTATTGAGAGTACAAAAACAAAGTAACTGGTTTCGTTTCAATATCTTGTGTTTTACTGATAGGAAATTATTGAGAGTACAAAAACCGTATTCAATACCACGATCATCAGCAACTTGTTTTACTGATAGGAAATTATTGAGAGTACAAAAACAAGTAAATTGCCTTATAAAATCTCACAAGAGTTTTACTGATAGGAAATTATTGAGAGTACAAAAACTTAAGCTGATTATATCATCTATATTTTTTTGTTTTACTGATAGGAAATTATTGAGAGTACAAAAACATGGATAGCTATTCTCATTGATTGCTTGCAGTTTTACTGATAGGAAATTATTGAGAGTACAAAAACATTAGTTCAATCGCTTCATCAACGTCTAATGTTTTACTGATAGGAAATTATTGAGAGTACAAAAACATGTAAGTCCAAACTTGTTTAATAAATTAAGTTTTACTGATAGGAAATTATTGAGAGTACAAAAACATATTTCTATAAACTGACTTGGCAGCACTCGTTTTACTGATAGGAAATTATTGAGAGTACAAAAACTGGTATTCCTATCAAGATTCAGCACGAAGAGTTTTACTGATAGGAAATTATTGAGAGTACAAAAACCATTGGCCGCGATTTGAACGGTTTGTATTTGTTTTACTGATAGGAAATTATTGAGAGTACAAAAACAGCATTGGATCATCATAAAAATAGTTGTTGGTTTTACTGATAGGAAATTATTGAGAGTACAAAAACATTGTCCTGAATGGGAATTTGGATTTACGAGTTTTACTGATAGGAAATTATTGAGAGTACAAAAACTCGTCTGTTAGGTCAGAATTTGTAGAAAAAGTTTTACTGATAGGAAATTATTGAGAGTACAAAAACTGCGACGGATTAATGCGAGTGTCCATATCAGTTTTACTGATAGGAAATTATTGAGAGTACAAAAACGAGTTCGTCTATTTCTTCTTGTGTTGCACCGTTTTACTGATAGGAAATTATTGAGAGTACAAAAACCGTGCAATATACAAACTGAAAGGAGTGATAGTTTTACTGATAGGAAATTATTGAGAGTACAAAAACTTTTTTCAAATTACATCACACCTTTCATTTGTTTTACTGATAGGAAATTATTGAGAGTACAAAAACCTCAAATTTAAAAATTACCGTTCTTAATCTTCAAGAAATAATTTTTCCAAGCTGCTTAGCGATTCAAATGACGTCTCAATTTTTGTTTCATCGCCTAACAACTTCTTCAGCACCTTTAATATTACCATATTTTTATTGCTTAAAGAAACTGCTTCAGTATATCCTATATATGGAATCACGGTCAAAATTCTTTGCTGTAAATTCTCCTCATCTATTATGAAACTATCAGGGTAATGTCTCTCAATGCTTTGGTACATTTCATTTATTGGGTAGAGCTGCTGTATTTCCTTATAGACTACAATAAAATCCTCTAGTGCAATATTTAATCGCCACAATGCATAATCCACATTGAATAAAATTACATTCAACCGTTGAGTATCTCTAGAAATATCTACTAGAGAATCGTATAAGTATTTAAAGTCATCTTGGGAAAGATGTCTATCAATCCCATCAAGAATAATCCAAACTCTATTACCGCTCTGACTAATAGTGCGTGACACTAATTTGATAAATGTTTCGATCATTTTCCTGCTGGTTATCAATTCCCTATCCAACTTCAAAGTCGCAAACTTCTTAATGAGTGCATCATGACTAAAATATGGTAGCTCTAGGGATAGCTCAGGATAATTTTCATGCAATGCTTGATTCATTAATAGCTCGAACTTACTCATTTGGTCATTGATTTCTTCAATTTGTGTAACGATAGGTATCTGACTACCTATTTCTAATACTTCCTCAAAAAGAAAGTACGATTTTTTTAAAATTAATTCTTTATAGAGTGAATAATATTCATCTAGATAGATTATATCTGTATTTCGATTACTAACTTCAGTTCCATCAAATAGTATCCTTCCAGTTTGGCTTACTAAATTCCCTTGATTTTCATCTACATACTTTGAAGCTGTTTGTAGAAAGGTGTTAAGTATTTCTCTTTTAGCATCCTTATTCGAACCGATAAAAACCAGCGTTGAATCCATTATTAAATCGAGATTTAAATTCTTCGTTATAATTTGAATTCTTCTACTCAAATAATCACCAACCTTTTATTACCAATTAGTTCTTCCTGTTTACTTTTTTCGCCTGTTAATAATACCATTTCCTGAAATTGATTCTCTGTCACATACATTAATCGCACATTACCATTCGTAGGTGCCTTACTTTTTATGATAGATTCATATTTCTTTAGCGCACTCCTATTAGGTAAACTTCTATAATAGATAGAGTATTGTAACATCACGAAACCGTTGGTAATCAAATGCTTTCTAAAAATCCTATATTCTCTTTGTTCTTTTGCAGTATCAAACGGCACATCAAACATACATAGCAGTCTCACAATTCCAAAACTCACTCCTCATCACTCTCCATAAATCCATCAGCTTGAATAGTAATTAATTGATGAAAATCATTGTTTTCCATTGCTTGAATAAAAGAGTTAACGTACAAGCCAATTGCTTGATTCAAGTACAATCTCTTGCCTTTTACTTTTATCTGCTGGTTTAGAAAGTCAATTAGCGTTATACGATGTTCATATGTTAAGTATTGTGGTTTTTCCACCAAAATTTTGCGATGAATATACCAATCCAACAGTGGGCGGAATGGCTCCATTAAATCATCCACTAAATTGAATGCATTATACTCATTTTTATGGAATATGCCTAAACTTGGTATCAACCCTTGTCCAGATACATATCTTGCGACTTGCGACCGAAGAATACTGTAACCATAGTTCATACATGCATTCGGAAATGAATCATCCTCTCTCGTGAACCCTAATCCATACAAAGAATTAAAGTAAAGTTTAGCGACATGACCTTCTCTATTGGTTTTATCGCCGGGAGTAATATTAACAGCCAAACCGATCATCTTATCGATCCTACCGCGATCTTCACTCAAATCTTCGGATACTAATATTTGATTGAAGATTTTTTGACTTACAACATTCATCCATGCTGTATCTTTTAGATCATCAGACCACCCTGCTTGCCAAATATTTCTTTTAGCAGCATGATGGTATTGACCTAACGGTAGATAAACACCACATGGAAGGTAGTGACTATCGCAAATTATTACATCAATATTGTAATAAGATAGTTTTGCTAACACACGGCTGGTAATAGTGGTTTGTTCACCTTCTAAGATGATATTTTCTATATCAATTAATGGTATATACAGTTCTTCTTGATTTTTTGTTACAACAAGATTATCTAACCTTAAACTTAATCGTTCACCATTCTTTATAAATACCGTTCGAAAAGCCATATTGTCCTCCTACAGAAAATAACGGTAATAAAAAAGCCACCCATAAAAATGGATGGCGAATTCGGCATAAAGCCTTATTTTTGTAGATTCTCTAATAATTTCCTATCAGTAAAAAATATTAGAACTTGTTCCGTCGAACAAGGTAACCCGTCGATTACAACTACAATATACCATAAGTCTTAACAAAATGCCACCGTTTTCTTATATTATTCCAGTTAATCTTTCTTGATCGACAAAATATCTTTTTCCAAGATAATCAGTATAAAACTTTTGTATAACAACACCTTTTTTTAAACCTTTAATAAATTGCCCCGTTGGACTCATGTTTCCAAAAATACTCACATGTTCTTTTTTATCCCACTTAGTTTTATCTAATGGTTTCATTTCAAAATAATTATTACTAGTTTCATTTCTAGCGTGATATAGTCCTTCTAGTACATCCGTATCATCAGAAATTCTGATTCCATCTTTTCGATACAAACTAAATCTAAATTCCGCTTCCTTACTGATTCCTTCAACATCTTTTAGACTCTCATATAAATTTCGAGGAATCCCATACTTCTCTCCACTAAATTTTAGATGGTTATACTTAATTCCTAGCAATCGATATGATCCATCAGAAGGTTCATAGTAAACATCTGTCCGCCATGGATTGGTAGATAATAAAACAACTTGCTTGTTATGATTGGTTTTATCAATATCTCTCCCGATTTCATCTTTTGTAATATTAATGTGGGTCCCCAGTTTCTTATCATAGTATTTTAAAGATTTTATAGCTGGCCCTTTACCTTTTTTAGAATATTTGGTCACATAAGGTACATCATTATCCTCACAGTAACGTTTAAATGGAGAAATATCTATAGATTTAGTTTTCCCACTTTGGTCTTGTACTTCTACTTTGGCAGGATATTGAGTAGAGATTTCTATTAGTTTCTCATAAGTTTTGGGATCGATTTCTTTCATCAATAATTTTTCTTTATTTTTGTCAAAAGCTTTCCAACCCTCAACTGAGTAGATATCTTTAATTTTCCCGATAATATAAGATTCTTCAGTTTTAACTTCTTTACCTCTTTTCACCATAACGTTTTCTATTACTCTTGTTGAATATAATGTAGCATCGCTAATCTTACGATTAGCTTTTCTATCTACTTGATGTGAAAACTTAATACGTGGAAATAATCTTGTAGGTGTTAATTGTTCAATAAAGTTATCCCACTTAGGCGTATAAGTTGAACGATTATATAAAGAAAGTTTCTTATATTCGTGATACTTAATTAATTCTCCTGTATCCTGATCTAACATATAAGGGACACCGTCTTGTCCTTCAACGAACTTAAATTTATCTACTCTTATGCCTGGTGTAGCAGCGCATAAGACAGCATCTACTGCATGGTGATGGTGTGTGTCTCTCGATTTATCCATCACATTACCCCATTTTTTACGTAATGTATGCGTAAAACTACCATTAACCACTTGTACTTTAGTATGGTTTTCACTTCCACTAAAGAAGCTTTGGATTGCATTCAATACTTCTCGACTTGCATAGCGCGTGTCATTTAAATTACGTGCAACGAATTTATTTCGAGTTTCTGGATTAAAAATATCACCCTCGAAAAGTAATAATTGTCGTTTATATTTTTTATATTTCCGGTCCAAAACCCATGCCTTAAATTCGTCCCAAGTTTGTCCCATAGCTGCGCCAGATTCATCAAATGCTTGTTTCGGTGATCGTTGAGCTTTTACTTGATTAGCTGTTGAAGTGACTAATACTTTGTTGTTAATAGAGTCATCTAAACTAATTGATAATGGGATGATATGATCGATTTCTGTCTTTTCATTTAATAAATCTTCAGGTGAAATTGGTGCCCCAGAATATGCACATCTACCATCTTGTTCATAATAGTAGTTTAATTTTGCGGCAAATTTTCCTTTTCTAATATTGGCTTCAAATCGCTCTTCAGTCCAACCAGATTTAGCAAGGAAGTAATTTTTACCATCATTCTTGCGTTTTTCGTTGTTCTTTTGGATATCTGCGATTACTTTCTTTTGATCATCTTCATTTTTATCACGTGGCATTTCGATTACTACGTTTTCAATATTTCCCTTGCCGTACCTATCAATTAACTGATTAAATACTCTAAGTGCTTGACGTACAGATTTACTTGCTGTTGGATTAAATATTTCATCGGTTATGTCTTCAACTGGAATATGAGGTAAATTTGCGAATTTATTTCTTAATTCTGGTTTGATTTTTAATCTTTCAATAATTGTATTTTGCTCTTCTGAAGTATTAATTAATTCAGGTATCAAAATTCCGATAAGTTTACTTGAGAAACTATGCCATGTTGCATTTGATCCTTTTACTTTTAGCTGATGAAATTTATCCAGTATCGCAGCTTTCAGTTTAGGATCCGCATCCGGTAACTCTAAAGCAATCGTTTGCTCTACTGCATCTAAATCTGTATTTAAAGTAATGATTTTTGCAATTGCATCTACAGTATCAATTGGCAAATCCCCGAGCTCAATACCTGATTCTGCAAAGACATTCTTCCAAGTTCTATAAGGTCCCATATTATGAATTTGAGGTTTATCATTCTTGTCCACACGCCACCCGCGTATATCTTTCATTTCTAATTCTAATAGTTTGGCTAAATTTTTCGGACCAAATGTCTTCACTTCATCGTTCATCAAATATTGTAGAATCATATTTTTTTCTGCGGTAGAAAGTTTTGCTTCTTCTCGATTAATCGTTAAATTATTTAAATCATTTAACAAATTGAATTTTTGAGCCGATAGGGAGATTCCTGAAGCTCTTATTTCCCCAATTAGATCTTTACCAATCAATTGATCAAATATATTATTAGCTGGCCTTCCATTCTCATGATAATGTGCCCAACGACCATATTGACTATTATTGGCAGCATTACCTGGACCATGGTAATAAGGTCGTTTACGGTAGATTAATCCAGCTTTTTCGCCAGTTCCTTGTCTTACAAAGGATTGGATGTAGTCTTCTGTAATTTCAGGATAAAATTCTTGTTGTTTAGTCAGAATTCTTTCTAATTCTTTTGCATATGCGCCAACTGTAAAAATATTTAATTGGTATTCATTTTGGTCATTATAACCAGTACGAACCTTTCCTCCCTCTTTCAATCGTTTTAATTGAATTTGACCGGGAGTGAACTCTTGAAGTAAGCGTGCATTACGAGTCACTTCATCTTTAAAAGATTGCCCTTCTGATTTTGCATCCAAACTATCTTCATCTAAATAAGAAATACCTCTACGTTTTACAATATGGGTTACAGCACGATAGATTTCCCCTCTTTCAAGTTTTGACTCTAATCCGCGCACTCGAATTTCATACGGTGATACATGATTATACATATCTTCCTGTACAAATCCTGCTTTTGATAAAACTTTCTTTGCATCGCTTAATCTTGTTACTCGTCTTCGAATTAATCTCCTTGAAGATCTTTTTTCTCGTCTTTCTGCATTATTGTCAGCATTTCTGGATGAAAATAATCGCACACCTAAATCAACTATAGAACCGCTTTCATTTTCTATTACAGCCCACCCAACACTCGCAATACCAATATCTAATCCAATATTATACATAAAATCCCCCCACATAAAATTACCTATATTGTATCAAAAACATAGAAAAGTACCATCACTTTTTTTAGATCGTGAACACAGTATTTTAGGCAGATTCAATTAAATAGCTTAAATATCACTAACTAAGTAGCATTAGCTAGCAGCCAGTACCCCTTTCATTCTCGTTTGATTACAAACTTGTCCTGACATACAATATGAATATCAATCACTTGGAAAACTCTCAGTCAAATCCAGAAAGGTCGTAAAAGATTGATAAGCAATCTGAGCCCCCTCCTTAGGATAGAAAGTTAATAAAGTATATCCTTCATATAAGGTGTTTAATAATAAATAGTACTCTACAATCATTTGAAGAACTATATTTTAATGTTTATAGAAGATGTAATAAGATGTATAACTCTTTCAAAAGAATATGGTATCGTTGCACAACACAATATTCCCAGTTTTAATTAATTCAAAAGTTATTTGTCAATTGATTCATTTATTTTTCCAATGTGATTTAACTACCTTTATGAACAAAAGAGAGAATAATGTTATAGTTTAATAGTGATAAAATTCAAATATCTGAATAAAATACATGTAACTATAGAAGATTTTTTTAAATAAAGCAGATATTTTTAACTGTATAGTTTGCAAGGTGACTCTCCAAATTTGTAAAAGCAGAATATTGAACACTTAATTGGGATTATTGTGTTGACAAAGTTTACAGTAACGTCAGATCAATTCATAGGCAACAAGCAATAGGATGTATTCAAGCTGAATATCACCCAAAACCGCATAATTTATAAAGCAGGTTTGAATAAACTGTACGATAATAATTTGAAAAATACAGATAGTGAGGTAGATGTAGGATGGCTATTATTAATGTTTCCAATGGTAAGAATCAAGGGAAAATCAGCCGAGTTCATGGTTCTAGAAATTATGTTGTAAGTGCTCCAAATGCCAAAAGATATGATAATGAGAGATATTATTATACTAATATCATTCGAACTACAAAAAACTATATAGGGTCTAAAAACTACAAAAAATATATAAATACAACTCATCAGTACGGTAATCGATTGTCAGATAAAACACTTAATAAGATTCTTAGGGCATATCAAGACACGCTAAGAATTGGCAAAAAATTAAATAAAAAAACTAGTATTGAAATAATAACCAATAACTTAGAAAGAAATCTAAAAAAGTATAAAATATCTCCATCAACAATTCAAAAAATACTTAAATACGACCCACAATTTAATCAAGAAATTATAAAAAAAGATAGTACTAGTAAAAGACAACGTATTAATAAGAAAATATCAAAAAATAATTCTCAACCTGTTTCAATTAATACCGCCTATATTGCTAAAATAATTAATTTCTCCTTCCATGATTTCGATAAAAATGAGCTCAATCATTTTATTAAAACAATTAATACTGAAAGGAAAATATTATCTGAAAGCTTAATCCGGAATATTATATTAGCATATAGAGAAACACTTAAAGAGAATATAGGAAACAAAGAATCACTAAATAATAATCTTCAAAGAAATCTATTACAAAAAGGTGTTCACTCTGATCTAATAAAATTAATACTGGATATAGAGCCAAATTATAATAAGAAGTAGTTAAGTACTAAGTTAAAAAATCTAACTTTTGAGGATAAAATCTTCTCGAAAATGAAATCGTTATCCCTTTTTATTTAGATAAGTGAGACTAGTTTGGTTCCAGCCTCACAGTTTTATCTTAGATAAAAAATTTTCCTTTACTTGGCCATTTTTACCCAAGTATAGTTTGCCAAACTCATCAATTAAGCCATGGAATTCCTGGGCTTCCTCATAAGTGAAGTCATCCGGTAGGTTAATCTCTTGGTAAAGGCTTTGATAGGTTGTGTACGAATTGCCTGTCAACCAACTGAATAATCGCCTAGCGTAGGCATCAGCGATAAACGCTGGTTGGTCAAATATAAAAACGCGAAATACGTCAGCTGTTTCAAACCCTACCCCGTGTAATTTCAAGATTTCACTTCGTAACTGTTTTCCGTATGCATACTGCATAGCTTGATAATCCCATTTGTGGTTATCAAACCATTGGAAACTGGCTTGAATTGCTCGCGCCTTGTTGCGGTAGAAACCACTTGGTCGAATCAGCGTTTCTAATTCTTCTAACGGGAGCTTTAAAATTTCTTCTGGAAAAAAACCAGTCGCTGATTTCAAATGATTTAAAGACTTTTCAACGTTACGCCAGTTGGTATTTTGAACAAGGATAGCCCCCAAGATAATTTCTACCTTAGATTCAGCAGGCCACCATCCTTGTGGCCCCATTTCTTTCAGTAAAGTATCATATAATTTTCTAATAGCTAATTTATCCATCATCTCACCCTAAATTATTTTGCCGTTATGTGGTATTTTTCTTTGCATCTTCATGTAAAAATTAATGGGTTCCTATGAGCGTCACACCTATACTTGGTGGTTATCTAGCTTGGATTGGTCAAAGCCTTCTAAAGCCAGCAAGGCAATTTTGCGCTTNNTACCACCTGCATAACCAGTTAATGCACCGTTAGTGGCTACAACCCGGTGACATGGAATTAGAATCGAAATGGGATTGTGGCCAACAGCACCGCCAGCTGCACGAGCTGAGCCTCTTTTCCCAAGAGTGTTTAAAGCAACTTTATCAGCTAATTCCTTATAGCTAGTCGTTTGGCCGTAAGGGACATTAATCAGTGCGTTCAGGATTTGCTTACGGTAAGACGTTACTTCTGGGGCCAAAATGTTTGGGTCAAGGGTTGGGTTCTCACCAGCAAAATAAGCATCTAACCAATTTTTGACTTGCTTTGTCACTGGTGTTTCTCCTTCTACCATAGTCTGTAAGTCGTATTTACCACCAAAGTATCTTTGATCACTAAACCACAATCCTTTAATCGCTTGATCATTACTCACGATAGTCATTTGGCCAATTGGTGAAGTGTAAGACGATTTGTAATACATGGTAATCCCTCCTGGGTTAAGATGACAGATACCCCAGCTATCTCAAAAAAGATGGGGATAGCTAGGGTATGGCTTTTATGTACTTGTAGTAATGCTATTTATTCTGCGTACTGTGCAATACCATTACCAAAGGACCAGTTCTCTTTATTTACTTCAACTAAGTTGATAAAGACATCTTCTTTGCGAATATCTAATTGGTTATTTAAATTATCAGCAACCGTCTTGTATAAAGCTTTTTTTACTTCAGTTGTACGTCCCTCATTCATCGTGATTTGAATGATCACGATACCATCTGTACGGTCAACACCTAGGTAATTGGTAGAAAATATCAGTTCTTCAGCTTTTAAATCATTCACAACCACAAACTTATCCTCTTCAGGAATGCCAATTGTTTCAAGCATAGATTCGTAAACTAACTCACCTAGTTGTGATTTAAATTCTGCAGTCTTACCCTCTAATAGATCAATTCTCACTAATGGCATATGCTCACGCTCCTTATATCATTGATATCCTTATTATATATAAAGTGAATTAAAATGCTAGTTTCAAATTACATCAATTTTTAGAATGTTTGTCATATGCATTGATTTAAATATGGAAAAGAATATCTTTTTATAGAGACTTGTTGATTTCGAGCATAAAAAAACCGATAACGCTTTTAAGGTCATCGGTTTACTTGTTTTAACTATTGTTTGCACTTTTTATGCATTTCAAGTTTGTTTTATTCATTTGGATCGCTTTCAGCATCTTCTTGAGTACCATGAACAGTACCAGGTACGTGGTCAGGGCTAGCATAAATGGTGTACAGTTTTAACGGTACGCTCCCCCGATTGGTGATATTATGCCATAAACCTAGTGGCACAAAGACTGCCTCATCTTCTCCAAGTTTTTGTTCAAAGGATAAATCATCCTCAGCAGGGCCCATCTGGCAAAGACCCTCACCTTGCTCGATACGGATAAATTGATCACTTTCATTATGTACTTCTAAACCAATATCACCGCCTACAGGAATCTCCATAACAGTCAACTGCAACTTGTTACCTGTCCAAATCGTCGTACGAAAATTTGTATTCTCTAACGTTTCTTTTTCAATATCTATAATATACGGCTTTTTGTCGTTATCTACATTACCAGTCAGAAATTTATTATCAGTCATCATAATCCCTCCTTACCTATAATTCTACTCCTTATATATTTAAATGCAAGTATGTTGTGAATAAATGATCATAAAAATCTTGTTGCTTGCTGTATATTTTTAGTTTATGCTTTTTTTAGTTATGCATTCATATTTAGAAAGGCGTTTTATCATGAAATTAATTATCAATTTTTGGCAACAAACATTTAATTTTAAACAGAAAATAGGCTGGCGCCTAGCATTATCTAGGATTTTAACAAATCTTATTTTTATTATTATACTCTACTTTATTGCTTTAATTGCACCTCCTTCTTGGGAGGAACCTATTGCTTATTTTGTCCAAATTTATACGATCATTTCAATCGTACCAACAATTACCGCTATCATTAGCGCAATAAAATAATCATCAAATGTAGATCATTAAAAAAAAGGTAGGGGTAACGTGAAGCATACTGATAATTTTTATGAGATGGAAGAAAATTTTTTGAAGATTTCTAAAGAAATTGAAATCATGTCTGATTCCCTGGAAAATTTTGAAAGATACCTACCAAATATCAAACTATTCCTTAACTACTATGGCAGTGAGACTTGGTTTAAACACTTAAAGATGGAAGAACAAGGCTTATTTGAAGATGCTAGTACAACAGCTGTACTAGGAGAAGACTACAGTTATGACCTTGTTATAGATATTATGGATTTAGCCAATAAACTAAAAAGTGTTGGTGAAAGCTTATTGGAAGACAGCTCAAATTCCTAATCCATCCATAACAAAAATTTAGTTATTTACTGCTAATTAAATCGAATTTTAAGTGGTAAATAGCTATCCTTTATTCTATTTAGCTTAATTTGGCGCATCTATCAAAAGTAGAAGTTTAGGATAAGCTAATCCAGCTATTTTATTGATATTAGGCTATTTATCACAAAAAAACAAAAAAAGACATTCCCCACATAAGTGAGAAATGTCTTTTTGATTTGTATATGGATTCGTACTCGACTTCTTTGGAAATCTCCGTCCCATACTGTATCCATAAACGAATAAATTCGTAATAGCGCCAAAAATTAACGTTTTGAGAAATACGAAAGTATTTTTCATGTATAAGCAATCCATTTAAATCCTTTCATATCAATAACTAATAAAATTATAAATTGTTATAAAGGTATGAATCTGTATGAAAATTGATACGACTTGAACCAATTTGAACCATCATTATTATAGATGCTAGTTGAATACATTTCTTTTTACTTTTCTATTGTTGGTACTTCAATAATTCGCATTTTAAATAAATATATTAATTTTGAATCTAAAAGCTTTTTTTCGCAACCTTATCATTAAGTAATTGTATGAGATATGGTTTTATAGAATTCAAAATGATAGCTCTTATTTTTTTTAACTGATTTTCAGATGGCTCGCCTCTCATATTAAACATTTTTAGCATAAATTCGTAATCTTTATCTCCACTATAATTATTGTACTGATTAGGGGGGAATGCACCTTGATCAAACATATACTTTAATAATTTTCTTGAGAAGTATTTAGAATCCAATGTGATAAATGCATTTGCTTTAACAGCATGAAATAATTTAAACAATTTTTCGTTAACTAATGTAAGTTCATTTAAATCTTCACGCTCAAATTTCTTAATGCAAGAACTTCCAATAGGGAATAACGTGTTTTGATTATTGATATTCTTAATTGTAAATAAATATCTAATATTTTCTTTGCCACATATACAAGAAGATTCATGATTTTCATCTTCAATAACATCATCAATTTCCCATTCTAATACAGCAGTATTCCATGATTTATTTACCGATTTTTCAATGACTGTGTTAATTAAATTTTTCACATAAATTGAACTCATATTACCTTCCTCTTATTTATTCTTTTTTTGATCGATAAGTATTAATTGTGTATAAGCTACATAGAATTCAAATAATATTTAAGGTCTTCATTCATATATTGATTAACTCGGCACCTTTGCATCCTTTGGCTTCAGAGCTTACCAGATATGCGAGTGCTTTCTAACACAGTAATACAAACAACCATTCTATCTAATTACTAAAATAACATGTTAGACGTAAGCTATAAGTCTCTTTTAAATAAGTATCCGTTGCCAGAATAATTTGCTTCATTGAATCTGTGATTTCTAATATCGAGACTCCTGGCTGAACAATTGATATTTCAAATTCTGTTTCAAAACCAGACCTTATCATCTTCTTTAACATATACAGGGTTTGTAAGTCCCCCTTCTCAAATCTAGTTTCATCATAGTTTTTCTTTCTCATATTTTCTCGTACAATCATTCGTTGAACAATTTCTAAGACATTATCATTCCACATAATTGATTTTTCAGCTTGACCACATACTTCATATAGGTCAGAAACACGAGCACCAGGATTTTCTCCATGTGAGTATTTACAATGATACAGATGAAATACGACTTTTCGATGTTCCTCATTAATTTTGATTGAAACAACATCCGCTATTTCTCCCGATCCATCATCGTCAAAAATAATATCTGATGTCTGATCTACAATATTATGTATCGTAGCGTATTGAATTGAATCAGCCTTTCTTTCTTTTCCTTGAGATTCAGATTTAATATTGACTCCAAGTCCATTCCAATCGATAGCAAAAAGGGATTCCGCCGGCACATCGATGCTACTTTTTGGTTTGATAACTGTTTTTAAATTTTCTTGAACTACAATAATAGTTCCATCACTTTGTATAAACGATACTTCCGGTGAATATTCGTACAGATAGTCAGTCATCTTAACAGATTTATTACCTGTCTTCACTATTAGCTCTTCACCTTCGATTTGCTTGAAACCATATGATGTCTCATTAATAATCTGCTCGAAGACAAATTTTCGTTCATTTATCCAAAACTCAAAACGAAGATTTCCATTAAATAAAACGGGATACTTTAAATCCGTTTGAAAGAATGGAAATGCCTTTTGTTCTTTAGAAATATACAACTGCTTCGTTGAAGAATTGGAGATTTCAATTATTTCTGGTAGCATTATTTTATAAGGAACACCTTCTGGGAATTCCTTAATAATTTCTAAGGCGAGCGAATTATCTAATATATTATTCGTATCAATAGTTTCGTCCAATATTTTTTTCCCAATGTTCTGACACCACTCTGTCCAAAAGTTTATCCGTTCTACCCAACGCATCCAAACTTTTCCTTTATACGAACAACCAATACTAATACGTCCTCCACCTTGATAGCCATAACCGAATAAATTAGATTTAGTCGAACCAGATACAACAGCCTCACTAATTCCAGACTTAATATCAGTACCAGCAAACATTCTAAAGCTAATCCTTCCGCTAGGTTTTTGCTTTAATCCCAACGTTCCAATCATTAATCGATTAATTCCATCTAAACTTCGATATATCGAATCTCCCTTAATTGCTGATGCTTCTGGAAAAATACTATCCACAAGTCGGTTTCCCTTTCCAGTATCAGTTTCGTTTATATGAATGATTCCATTATCTTTATCAAAAAATAACACAAAAAAATCATAATCGTATTGCACTATATCCTTTTGATCTGACCAGACTACTTTTGTTTCAATTTCCTCAATAAAAATATAAACGGAATCTTCTTCATTTATGAATGGTATAGTTTTATCTTGATCCAAAACCTCTTTCCATCCATTTATGAAAGTTCTTTTTGAAGGAGATCGAAACATTCTAGTACTTATTTTCATCTTTAGTTGAGATAAATCTATCTCCTTCGCATGACCTTTTTCAAACTTGCCAATGAATTCACTAAGTTCAACTTCTTTATTGATAGCTTGATTTGAATGGATATTAAGAAGTTGATTCCAATCAGAATTTTGATGATATAACTCTTCAATCGCTTCCTTCAAATCGTCCATTGCCACATTCGTAATTAGCTTTGCATTTCCCAACTTATTGCCACTTGTTCGAGCGAATCGTCCAATGAATTGAAGTGTAATCGGAAGCGACTTATATTTATCATGAATTGCTGCAATTTTCAGTGTTGGAATATCAATACCTTCACCAAACATATCTACACAAACCACAATTTTTGCTTTACCACTTTTAACTTGCTGCAAGTTTTCTTTTCTTTGGGTAGGACGAATACCAGTATGAATAACAACTGGATTATACTTTTTATATTGAGAGTAAATTTTTTCATACAATTCATCAGCTCGCTTTCGGCTATTTGCTCTCGCTAAAAGTACGTGCTCATATCCTTTCTTCAAATCCTCATCTAATTGTTTGATGGCAATTTTCGCAATTTCATTGTCAGACTTTCGCTCATCAAATTCTTGAATTGGATAAAAATCGATAGGTTTGAAGTACCCGGCTTTTTGTGCCAATGCCAAACCATAATTGAAAATTATCTTACCATCAATTTTTTTCCCATCATTTCTAAATGGAGTTGCAGTAAATTGTAGAATTTTTTTCCCTATAAATCTTTCTCTCACTGTTCCCCAATCGGGAGCAGCAAGATGATGCGCTTCGTCGAATATTACAACCTCCACCTTTTCAAGAAGTTTATCCCAAACTGAAGAGGTCATATTTTTAATCATCCCTGGAGTCGAAACAATTATATTAGCCTCCTCAAGGGCATCAATCAGAATACTTTCATCCTCTTCTTTTACTTTTGACTTATAAAGAAAAGTCGTTGGATAAATAATTTCATCTGATGTCATTTTTAATTTTGGAAGTATACCAAAATGCCTCGCTCCCTCAAAAATTTGTTCCCTCAATAGATTAGACGGTACAATGATAAGCGTTGAAGTAATTCTCTCAGAAATAATTGTAGTATACATTGTTTCAGACTTGCCTGTTCCAGTAGGTAAGACAATGGTTGCTGGAGAATTTGATGTTGCCCAATGTGCACGAATTGCAGATAATGCTCCAAATTGAGGCAAGCGTAAACCAATCTCATCTTCATTTCGAGAAACCCTTTCATGATATGACTCTTTCCAACTATTAATAATTTCCTCTCGGTTAAAGATTTTTCCTTCAGCATCCACACATCGACTTAATTTGTTATCGCGTCCGATCGTCGAAATTATATTTTTATACTTTCCCAAATGATCCCTTCTTTCTCTAATAGAAGTACACAGCCCGTTTAATTAATAATATTGCAACATATAAAAAATGTATTTTATACGAAAATAAAGTTACTCTTTAATTAGGTTACTCAATTGCCCGACTGTTGTTTTTGTAATCTGAACGGTGAACCGAATTTTTCAACAAATCATTCGCAAGTATTACTTCCAATAAATCCTCATTGTAGCTGTACAAGTCTTGAAGCAATTCCTCTTTATTCAACTTACCTTCAAGCTAGTATCGGTCATCAAATTGCTAGAGAACCTCGCGTATCTTTTCGTTAATCTTCATTTTCATTATGCGATTCCTCCAACAATTTTAAAATTCTATCTAATTTTTCATTTACCTGTACAGTTTGCTTTAAATGACAAACTTCTTTACTTACCAATTGTTTAGAACTGGAATTAATATCATCAGTAATATTTCTACTAATTCGATTCAATTCATTTGCCCGCTCTTCAACACCTCGTTGTACGGCAATATAATATTCTTTGGTATCTTCTAATTTTTTGTTTCGATTCACCAAAAACTTATTCTGACCAGCGAGACTGTAATATTTTTCAACAATTACTTTTCCTACAATTTCTAATGTTTCATCGACAATATTATCAATATCATTTTCATCTATATTCTTGTTTTGCTAGCTTTTTAAAAAACCAGACAGAAATAGCGAAATATCATCTCGCCACTTATTATTTACAAAGAAATTAATTGGTTCTTCTTCCTTATATTGTGGTTTCCCTAAAAAGCCAATTTCCTTATCAAAATCAACAGTATCCATTTGCCTCGAAAAATCTGTTCTCGATATTTCTTTTCCATTTTCGGCTAACTCTTCTATAGCTTCATCTATGGTGTACCATCTCTGCTTTAACTCTTCTATAGCACTTATTTGCCAGTCATGCATTAAAATCCACCTCACTAAAAAAATATGGATATTCTATCAAGCATTATATCATTTATTTCCATTATTTCTTAAAAACAACTTGCCTCATAATTGAGATAGAAAGTTAATTGCGCAATACTTTCACAATTAATATAGAGAGGAGGAACAAGCTTATGTTTGTTGAAGGCTATCACTTGTCTTCCATGAAATGGTCATATCCAGATATATACAGTATTGATTATTTCTTAGAAGATTTCAAAAGTGAATTAACCGCAAGCAATGTCGAGGACAATCTTAAACTTCTTGGAGATTACAGAGACGATTTAAGAGAAGATGCTATTACTCTTACTTTTGGGAATTGCGAATTAAAAGTTCAAGGAATGGATGAAGTAGTTGCTACAATTCGAGGGCTTGAATATGTATTAGAAAGACTATAAAAAAATTAAACTAATAGAAAGAGGTTTTGCACTATGCCGATCGCAAATGCATGGGTATTCACAGAAACTAAATTCAAAGCAGATGAATTTTTAAGAAACACAGGAAATATGTACAGATTAGTTTCACAACGACCATACGTAAGTAAAAAAGAGCCAGATGAAAAAGGTGTTACTTTAACTTTATCCATTACCAAAGACAATACTGATTACGGTTCCGACAAGAAAACTGGACTAAAGCGAGATAACAACATATTAAATACTTTTGACGTGACCGTCTTGAATGGTCAGGAACATATCAGTGTTCAAAAAGGCGAATATGTACGTTTAATCGATTTCATTCAAGAAAAATCTTTTGTTATAGGCTTTGACTTGATCCTTCGATTTAAAGGCGTGGAAAAAATCAATGTTCAAACAACGTAAAGTAAGAACACAAAGACAACAAAACGGGATTTTCATATATAGCACATGCTTTATGCTTACTGTGATTGTTTTTTGTGTGAATTTTATCGACTCCCAACTTAAGTTGGGAGTTGTTTTCACAAAACACGTTAACGAGTTATTTATCGGATTTCTAATAGTAATATTTTCGTTCCAAATAATCTTATGGATAATTCGCAACAAGGCTTATAAAGGCATGAAGCTATATTTTAGAGCCCAGAAAAAAAGCACCAGCAAGATGCTGATGCTTTAAGTCTTTTAAACGATTTGTCAATATAATTAACACCAATTTGCACCAAATAATTGGTGCAAACGTTGATATAATAATCTTTTGATTAACGTTTTGAGAATTGAGGTGCTTTACGCGCTTTTTTAAGACCTGGTTTCTTACGTTCTTTCATACGTGGGTCACGTGTTAAAAGACCAGCATCTTTAAGTGGTTTACGGAAGTCAGGATCTACTTCTAATAACGCACGAGAGATACCGTGACGAGCTGCACCTGATTGACCAGCATATCCACCACCGTTAACGTTGATGAAGATGTCATATTGGCCTTCAGTTTGTGTAACTGCTAAAGGTTGTTTAACGATTACGAATAATGATTCGTATGGTAGGTATTCTGCCATTTCTTTACCGTTAAAAACGATTTTACCTGTACCAGGTACTAAGCGTACACGGGCTGTTGAGTTTTTACGACGGCCTGTTGCGATGTATTGAGCTTGTGCCATTTGCTTTTCCCTCCTTAGATTAATTCGTTAATGTCTAATTGTTTAGGTTGTTGCGCTGCATGTGGGTGTTCCGCACCAGCGTATACGTGTAGGTGTGTAAATTGAGCACGACCTAAACGGTTTTTTGGTAACATACCTTTAACTGAAGTTTCGATTAAACGTGCTGGTTTTTCATCACGTAATGTACCTGCAGTTGTTTCATAGATACCACCTGGGTAACCTGAGTGACGGTAGTATTTTTTATCTGTTGCTTTTTTACCAGTTAATTTCACTTTTTCAGCGTTGATGATGATAACTTGATCACCTGTATCAACGTTTGGTGTGAATGTTGGTTTATTTTTACCACGTAACATGCTTGCCACAACTGTTGATAGACGTCCCAATGGAACATCTGTTGCGTCTAGGACAACCCAGTTACGTTCAACTTGATTTGCTTTCGCCATATATGTTGTACGCATTATATTTCCTCCGTTTATCTTGTCTGATTGTTCGATTCATAATTGGTTTCCGGGGCCTATCATGGGGCAAACAATACCGTCTTATATTGTACCACTTTGAAATTCACTACGTCAATCTTTTTCCACGAAAAAAATCACTTATCATAGATTTCTTATTTAGCATATTGTTGGATTGATTCCTCGAGTAAGCCTAAGTAGCGTTTGGCAATTGAAGACAGCTGGTGACGGTTAGCGGTTAGGTAACCTAGTTCAATCACCTCGTCTGATTCAAGAGAAATTGCCAATATATCCGGACTGTTCAAATCATCATTAATGATCCCTGAAGAAATCGTATAGCCATCTAGACCGATGAGTAAATTAAATAAAGTTGCTCGGTCAGAAACAATAATCCGTTTTGGGACAGGAATATCCGCTAAAATCTCTTCCCAATAGTAGAAAGAATTGTGGGTACCTTGTTCATATGATAAACGAGGATAAGCGGTTAAGTCATCTAAACTAATCGTCGCTTGTTTCGCTAAAGGGTGCCCTTTATCAATAAACACATGTGGTGCAGTTTTAAACAATGGCGTAAAAGTCAGTTGCTTCTCTTGAAAAGCCCCTTCCAATACTTTCTGATTATAATTAGACCGGTAAATAACACCTACCTCAGAGGTAAAATTAGCAACGTCATCCAAGACCTCAAATGTTCGCTCTTCTTTTAATGTCGCCTCATACTGGTCTGCAGCCATCTCTCTTAGTAACTTCACAAAAGCATCCACTACAAAGGCATAATGCTGGCCGGATACTGAAAATATCCGGTTGGCCTGACTTCCCTCCTTATAGCGGTGGTTCATCAAGTCAATCTGCTCCAAGACTTGCCGGGCATACTGGAGAAATTCCTCCCCTTGCACCGTCAGAACCGTCCCCTTAGCCGTCCGCTGAAACAAGGTTACCCCCATCTCAGACTCCAAATTGGCCATGGCTTTCGACAAAGACGGCTGGGCAATAAACAAGTCCTTGGCCGCCTGCGTCATATTCCCCACTTCAACAACTTTCATAAAATACTGCAAATCTTCAATCCGCATACACTCACTCCTTACCATAGTTTCAAGCTATGAAAACCGACATATAATAGTTATTTGTAATTATTATGCCAGACCCATATACTCATAACAAGTTCAAAACCTGAATAATTCATAGTTTTACTAATAGTCTTTCCTAACATTGATTTAATAGTCTTTAAAGTAATCTGCTTCATCACCCATTAGGTAATGAAAAAGAACCCCTTTATCAGCGAGAATTTTATACCGTATTCAGGCAAAACCAAAGGATTCGGCAGTACATTTAATAACCAGATTTTTAAAAATTTTTAAATGGCCCAAGGAGCAGTGCGTCCAAAATTTGAGTTTGAAAAGTGAAAACACTCAAAATAATTATAAGGGCCAGAAAAATTAATCAATTAGGATAGAAGATGATAAACGATAAAGAAAATATAACAATATAGATAAAACAGCCTTTGATATTAGAGGTATGAATTATTCAGGTGATAACAACAAAGGAGGATTCACTATGACTCAAACATCCATTATTGGTTTCCCCAGGTTGGGCGAAAACCGTGAATTAAAATTTGCGACGGAGAAGTATTTCCGAAACGAAATCAATGAAGAAGAATTATTCCGAATTGGAAAAGAAATCCGGCGCAAGCATTTTACACTATTAAAAAAAGCAGGAATTGATTCTATTCCAAGTAATGACTTTTCCTTTTACGATCAGACCTTGGATACTGCATTTCTATTCAATATTCTTCCAAAAGAAGTCGAAAAAAGTGACTTATCTTCCCTAGATAAGTATTTTACTTTAGCACATGGTTACCAAGGAGAAAAAGGCGATATTAAAGCTCTCCCGATGAAAAAATGGTTCAATACGAATTATCATTATCTCGTACCAAAATTTGAAAAAGACACCGCTATTCAAATTAGTACGAGCAAAATTTTTGATGAGTTCTTAGAAGCCAAGGATTTGGGAATTGATAGCCGCCCTGTTTTAGTTGGGCCTTTTACTTTGCTTCAACTAAGCGAGTTTGAAGATGGATTAGCTGCTCGTGACTTTGTCGCTGACTTGGTGAAAGGATACCAAGAAGTGTTTCACAAATTGAATGAAATCGGTGCAGAATGGATTCAATTAGATGAACCTGCTTTGGTAAAAGATGTTGATGAAGCGGAAAAGAAATTATTTGTAGATCTTTATGATTCCTTGCTTACAGATAAAGCTGGCTTGAAAATCCTCATTCAAACTTACTTTGGTGATGTACGTGACGTGTATCATGAATTGACTGCCTTAGCAGTAGAAGGAATCGGCTTGGACTTTGTGGAAGGTACTAAAAATATCGAGTTGGTTCAAACTGCCTTTCCAGAAGACAAATTTCTGTATGCAGGAGTCGTTAACGGAAAAAACATTTGGCGAAATGACTATTCGAAAAGCTTGGCCCTATTAGAGAGTTTGAGGGTGAAAAATTATGTCCTGTCTACTTCTTGCTCCTTGCTCCACGTACCATTCACAGTAGAAAAGGAAAGTTTTCCTGAAGAAATCAAGCGGCATTTCTCTTTTGCTAAAGAAAAGTTACAGGAGCTCGTTGAATTAAAAGAAATTCTTGATGGAGAAAGCAGCGCTGCTCTGGCTGAAAATAAAGACTTGTTTGCATCAGAAAGAATTGCGGTAAATACTGCTCTAGGGGAAAAAATCAATCAATTGTCCCAAGATACCTTTACAAGGAAACCAGATTTTTCAAAAAGAGAAGCTTTGCAAAAGGACATTTTTAATTTTCCGTTACTACCGACTACAACGATTGGTTCTTTCCCACAAACGAAAGATGTCAAAAAGACGCGTGCTCTTTTCAAACGAAAAGAAATCAGTCAAGATTACTATAAAGAATTTATCGCAAACCGAACGAATGATTGGTTAGCTTGGCAGGAAGAAATTGGGTTAGATGTTTTGGTTCACGGTGAATTTGAGCGAAACGACATGGTCGAATATTTCGGACAAAACTTGGAAGGTTATCTATTTAGTAAAAATGGCTGGGTACAATCTTACGGCACTCGTGGTGTGAAACCGCCTATCATATGGGGAGATGTTTCAAGAGCAGCACCGATTACGGTGGAATGGTCTGCTTATGCGCAGTCACAAACAGATAAAATCGTAAAAGGAATGTTAACGGGTCCGGTGACCATTTTAAATTGGTCATTCCCTCGAGAGGATCTTTCATTGCGTGAATCTACTTTACAAATTGCTCTGGCGATTCAGGAAGAAGTATTGGACTTAGAAGCAAACGGTATTCGCGTGATTCAAATCGATGAAGCTGCTTTGAGGGAAAAGTTGCCATTAAGAAGAAGTGATTGGAATTCAGAATATTTGGATTGGGCAATCCCTGCCTTTCGATTGGTTCACAGCAAAGTGAAACCCCAAACGCAAATCCACACCCATATGTGCTATAGCGAGTTTACCGATATTATCCCTGCGATTGAGAATATGGATGCGGATGTCATTTCCTTTGAAGCGTCTCGTTCTAATTTGGAAATTTTAGATGAATTACAAAAACAAAACTTTAAAATTCAAGTTGGCCCCGGTGTTTATGATATCCACTCACCACGAATTCCTTCAGTGGAAGAAATTACCGAAACCATTCGAGCAATTTTAGCAAAGGTTCCAAAAGAGAAAGTTTGGATTAATCCGGATTGTGGTTTGAAGACTCGTGGGGAACGTGAAACAAAAGCGAGCCTGGAAAACATGACGCAAGCAGTGAAGACGATTCGAAAGGAGCTGTAGGCAATGACCGATTTTCAAAGAGGAAATGGCACTTCCCTATCTTTTGAAGTTTTTCCAGCGAATACCCAAGTTGGTACAAAAAAATTGATTCAGACCTTGAATGAGCTACAGGATTTACAGCCGAATTTTATTAGCGTAACTTGCAGTAATAACAAAGCTAATATTGAAGAAACAACCGTCAAAATTGCTGATTATGTAACAAACACATTGAGAATTCCTACCATTGCACACTTACCGGCAGCTTATTTATCCAAGCAACAAGTATCTACCATCCTTGGACAGCTTGAAAAACTAGGAATCCGGCATGTTTTAGCTCTTAGAGGCGATATTGTTGAAGGAATTCCACCTAAAAGAGATTTTTCTTATGCGAGTGATTTGGTTACTTTTATTCAGGAACAAGCACCCTACTTTGACATTTCAGGTGTTTGCTACCCTGAAATTCATCCAGATTCAGACAACCGGATTTCTGATATCAAGCATCTAAGGAAAAAAGTAGAAGCTGGCTGCAGTCAGTTGATTACACAGCTTTTCTTTGACAATGAACAATTTTATCAGTTCAAAGAAGGATGCTCACTGGCAGGGATTGATGCCCCCATTTTGGCTGGGATCATGCCTATCGTAAATCGTAAACAGGCTTTACGTCTAATTAAAGTCAGCTCTTCTCAACTGCCGAAGAAATTTTTAGCAATTTTAGAAAAATATGAACACAATCCTGTTGCATTGCGTGAAGCGGGGCTTGCCTACGCCATTGATCAAATTGTCGACTTAGTCACACAAGGCGTGGATGGCATTCATTTATATACCATGAATCAATCCGATACCGCTCGGCAAATTCATCAAGCAACAAAATCATTGTTTCAAACTACGGAACTCTTAGGCGTATAAAGAGCAAATTATATAAAGCAACAGCCTCCAGCGTGATTTGCTATGCTCCCAATATAGTAGACAGAGAAATAATAAAAGTTCTCTACTACTGTAAAGGGGGCATTTTTATGTCTAAAAGAGGGACTAAGCATACGTTAGATGAAAGAGTCGCAACTGTTCTTAGAGTAATTGAGAAGCATAGATAACACCAATTTCTGATTTCAAATTGGCTACGTCGTCCAAGACTTCGAATGTCCACTCTTCTTTTAGGGTTGCTTCATATTGATCAGCGTCCATTTCGCTAAGAAGCTTTACGAAGGCATCTACTACAAGGGCATAATGTTGAGCGGAAATGGAGAATATTCGATTGGCCGTAATGCCTTCTTTGTAGCGGTGGTTCATCAAGTCAATCTGCTCCAAGACTTGCCGTGCATACTGGAGAAATTCCTCCCCCTGCACCGTCAGAATCGTCCCCTTAGCCGTCCGCTGAAACAAGGTTACCCCCATCTCAGACTCCAAATTGGCCATGGCCTTCGACAAAGACGGCTGGGCAATAAACAAATCCTTGGCCGCCTGCGTCATATTCCCCACTTCAACAACCTTCATAAAATACTGCAAATCTTCAATCCGCATACGCTCACTCCTTACCATAGTTTCAAGCTATGAAAACCGACATATAATAGTTATTTGTAATTATTATGCCAGACCCATATACTCATAACAAGTTCAAAAATATTTATCGAAAAAGGAGAACATTATTATGACACAAACACAAACTTCAAAACGATTCCTTACAGTTGGTTCATTCTTACGTCCAGAAGACTTATTAGCCTACAAACGACAAATCGAGGAACGCGACGATATCCAATATCCATTCTACCAAGATTTCGACAACTACGAAAAAGTAGAAGACGAAGCAGTTGCTGATATCGTAAAAAAAGAAATCGAGTTAGACTTCCCAGAAATTACAGATGGCGAATACTCTAAATCATTATGGCATCTAGACTTCGTTTGGGGCTTTGACGGCGTACGTCGTTTCATTGCTGACCAAGGGTATATCTTTGTTGACCATGACAACGAAACCCCATTTGAAACACGTAAAGACATCGGGATTGAAATCTTCAAACCACTATCAGGTAAAAACCATCCTTTCATTGACCACTACAAGCGTTTAGTAGCCTTAAATGACTCAGATGCTGATGTGAAAGTTTGTATCCCTTCACCAGGTCATATGTATGTTGATTTAGGTTTAAACCTACAAACATACAACGAGGTATACAAATCACAAGCTGAATTACGAGAAGGTTTAATCAAGGCCTACAAAGAATTCTTAGATGAATATGTACAAGAAGGCGGTAAAGTCCTCCAATTAGATGACTGTTTATGGACTATCCATGCAGAGGATGCATCAAATTCACCATTTAGAAATGAAGATGGTACTTGGGACGCCGAGGCAGCTAAAGCCAGTGCAGAAGCTTATGTAGCTATTAACAATGCAATTATTGATTACGGTCATGAATTAGGTTTAAAAGTATATACCCACAACTGTCGTGGTAACTACGCTTCTAGACACATAGCTGACGGTTCGTATGAGAAAATTGCTCATTATTTCTTGAAAAACCAACGTTACGACCGTTTCTACTTAGAGTGGGACGACGAGCGTGCTGGTTCAATCGACGCATTAGAAGCTTTTAAAGACAACGACCAAGTAGAAGTTGTATTAGGTTTACTATCATCAAAAACAGCTGACTTAGACGATGAAGAACGCGCCCTAAACGGCTTAGAAGAAGCTAGCAAATATGTATCAAAAGATCGATTATACCTATCCCACCAATGTGGCTTTGCCTCATGTGACGGTGGTAACGAATTAACCCACGAAAACCAATGGGACAAAATCAAACAAGGACAAGCAATCGCATTCAAATACTTTGGTGAATAATCCCTAATCAAAAAACTATCATCCTTCAAAAGAGGTTGGCTCCCCACGCCAACCTCTTTTTCAATATCTTTATTCTTGTATCAGCAATCACTTCAATCAATCGGAGAAGTTAAAGTTAAGCCTTTGAGCTTTACTTTGTTGCAGCCCTCGCCTATTAAGGGCTTAAATATTCTCATGCTGACATATATCAGAATGTTCGGGGTAACCCCTTACAGTCTGAATGGTCAGCCAAGTTCTCACACCTTGGATGAGAACGGTCCCACGGATTTTAAGGCAATGTTAGAGAAAGCAAAAGCCTACGGATTTTCGTTATAAATAAAAAAGTAGAATCCAAAAAATAGGATTCTACTTAGATAGCAATTCAATATTTAAGCCCCTTGCATATTGTATAGTACAAAGAAAGCCATAAAGAAGATTAATAGCACAACCGCGAGGACACCGAAGACGATGTAGATACGCTTCTGCTCTTTTTTGTACATATAATTACTGGTAATCAGTAGCAAAAGAGCTGCTACGAAAAATACCCAAATCATCTATTCACCAAACTTTCTCTCCATCTATTTGTGGCAATCCCTAGTCTTCATCAAGCCAGTTTCGTTGAATAGTCAATAATAGCGTCAACTGTGTCGTTTAAGAAGGCTATGGTATTTTCTAATGGTTCACCACTTGTAATATCCACTCCTGCTACTTTTGCAGCTTCAACCGGGTTAATCCGCCCCAATTTCAAGAAGTTGATCCATTTTTCAATGGCTTGATCATCTTCACCTGAACGGATATTCAAGTAGGCTTGTGTAGCAATCGTTAAGCCTGCTGAATAAGTATAAGAATATAAGCCCATGTAGTAATGTGGTTGACGCATCCAAGTTAATTCAGCACCCGGATTAATCTCTACAGCATCACCCCAGAAAGCTTCTAATACCCCTTTTTTCAAGTCAGAAAGGGTTTCGGCTGTGAAGGCTTCACCCTTGTCAATTAGTCGGTAAACTTCACGTTGATAGGCCGCTTCTAACAAGTGTGTAATGAAGTTATGGAAATATGTGTTGGTTAGCATATTGGCTAAGGCAAAGCGTTGGGTACGGTCGTCTTCACCATTGGCTTGTAAATAGCCAGTTAATAGTAACTCATTGAAAGTTGACGGCGCTTCAATCACATACAAGCTGGGTTCACTTGAAATAAACAAGTTATTGGCTTCAGCTCGGCTCATTTGCCCTGCATGACCCAATTCATGAATCAAGGTATAGACATCAGACAATTGTTCTGTCCAGCTCATTAAGATATATGGATGAACACCGGCAGCGATGGTTGCAAATCCACCAGTTGATTTACCAATATTTTGGGCGTAATCTACCCATCGGTCGGTGAAGGCTGGTGCGATTTCGTTAAAGTAGTCCTCACCCATAATAGCTGTGGCTTCTTTAACGTAGGTTTCTGATTCTTCAAAAGAAACGGGTTTTGAAAAAGTTGGATCTAAACTAATTTTTAAGTCAGCGTAAGTCATTTTATCTAAGCCGCGTACTTCTTTAACGTGGTTGATATATTTACGCATAACGGGCGCTAATTTCTCCATAATCACATCAATTTGACGGTCATATAGTTCTCGGTCCACGTCTTGGCTGAAGAGTAGGTAGTCAATCACTGATTCATAGCCACGGATGTTAGCTTGAGCTTTTTCCTGCAAGACGTGGCCATAATAAGTTGTTGCAAAGGTATTTTGGTATTTTGCCAATTCTTTTGAGAAAGCATCAAAGGCTGCCCGACGAACGGCTGTATCCTCTTCAAACATATATTTATCTTCATATAAAACAAAGCTTAAAGGGTAAGTAGTACCATCTACTTCAAAATCAGGAAAAGTCAAATCGGCTAATTTAGCGTTGTTATACACTTCATAATTTTGATCATGTGCTTGTTCGAATTGGAATAGTACATCTTCCACTTTAGCACCCAGATATATCGCTTGTTGACGTTCAACTTCAGCAATATAATCTGCTGTTTCTGGAGCAATGGCCTTTACTTTTTCCAGTTCAGTTGCTGATTTTTCTAGCAATGCATTTTGGAAAAATAGCATCGCTTCTTGAACATTTTTGCTCGCTGCCGATACCTTATGTAATTTCAATGCTACTTGTGAATTTGTACGGTCGGCTTCAACCGCTAAAAAGGTATAGTGCATCAATTGTGACCCTAAAACTTGCACGTCAGATGCCGCTAAAACTGCATTAGCAATATCGCTCGCGTCACTTAATTTACCTTCATATTTTTCCTTGAAAGCTTTTCCTAGATCTTTAAATTCAGCTAATTTCGCTTCAAAAGTTGCTTCATCTTCAAAAATTTGGCTGAGGTCCCAAGTGGTTGCTACATCTACTTGGTCGCGGGTTGGGAATGTATTCTCTGTTGTCATCCGGCATATCCTTCTTTCCTAGTTTAATGGTAATTTTCTTAAATAAGTTTACCACTAAAACCCCAAAACTTACCAGAAATAGGTTGCCTATCCTTCTTTTCAAGTGTCTTTCTTTGTATTTTTAAAATATTAGGTTCATAATAATAAGTGACGAAATGATACCACCGCTAATTTTTAAGGAGGAATTTTCAATATGTCAATTAATCAAGCACAATTAGAACGCATGTCAAATGCCCCTGGATTTATCGCTGCCCTAGACCAATCAGGTGGTTCAACACCAAAAGCCCTATTAGCCTATGGCGTAGCCGAAGATACCTACAGCAATGAAGACGAAATGTTTGCGAAAGTTCATGAAATGCGGACGCGAATCATGACCAGTCCAGCTTTTACTAGCGATAAAATTCTAGCTGCTATCTTATTTGAAAATACCATGGACCGCCAAGTAGACGGTAAATACACCGCAGAATACTTAGCTGACAAAGGGATCGTACCCTTCCTTAAAATCGATAAAGGACTTGCTGAAGAAGCCAATGGCGTACAATTAATGAAAGATATGCCAGAACTTGACGACCTATTAGCACGTGCTAATGACCGCGGTATTTTCGGTACTAAGGAACGGTCTAATATTCTCGCATTTAATCCTGCAGGCATCAAAGAAGTGGTCGACCAACAGTTTGAAGTCGCTAAACAAGTTATTGATGCAGGTTTAGTACCGATTATTGAACCTGAAGTGAATATCAAGGCTGAAGACAAAGCAGCCATCGAAGAATTATTAGCTGAAGAAATCAGATTACACTTAGATCAATTAGGGGAAAATGACTTAGTCATGTTGAAGCTGACAATCCCTACTGTACCAGATACTTACCGTGAATTAGCCAGTCACCCTAACGTTGTTCGTGTAGTGGCCTTATCTGGTGGTTATACCCGTGAAGAAGCCAATGAACTATTGGCTGAAAACCACGACATGATCGCGTCATTCTCACGTGCCCTCGCATCCGATTTACGAGCAAGCCAAGCAGATGACGAATTCAATGACTTACTAGCCAGTGCTATTGATACCATTTACGACGCATCCGTTAACAAGAGATAAACTATTTTAATATACATCATGCTCAGGGGATTTTAGTCCTCTGAGCTTTTTATAGCAAAAAACACGATAAGTCGAACGCGTCTTCCTTACCGTGCTTGATGATGATCGCTATTTAGGGTTTTAAATTCACTAACTCTTCATAAGTCACTGGTGTTTCTTCATAACCATCCACTTCAAAGCCATTTAAATTCAAGAATTCTTTCATGAAGGTATCCCAAGCTGTGAAATCTGTATTGAAGTTATCTTGGTTGATTTGTTCAATTAAAACCTTGGCTTCAGCTTGTACTTCTGGATCTAATTCCCATGAGTCCGGACGCAAACGGCCCTCTTCATCATACTCTGGCTTATCACCAAACAACATGTCACGGAAAATTCGGTCAATATGCATAATTGGCGTTTCATGTTGGCCGCGTGCTTCCATTATTTTATACAACCCTAGACAATAAACTGGGAAGAATGGAATAACTGATGATGCTTTCGTCGTCACTGCTGTTGCTACAACGACAGTCGCTTTTCCGTTGATATCTTTTAAGTCTTCATTGATTAAAGCGGCAGCCTTATCACAGTCCGCTTTAGCGCGGCCTAAAGTTCCCTTATTGTAGTATGACTCGTTTAATTCAGCCCCTAAATAAGAATAAACCACTGTCTCAACACCTTCAGCAAGCACATCTGCTTCCTGTAAGGCATTCATCCACATCCGCCAGTCCTCACCGCCCATTACTTTCACAGTATTTGCGATTTCTTGCTCAGTTGCAGGTTCAAGCACTTGTTCATAGAAGGTTTCCTTTTGTAGGTTGACGTTTGGTCCCACTACTTCTTGGCCGATTGATTTGATTACTGAATTGTAAGTTTCCCCGGTATTTGGGTCTGTACGGCGTCCTGAAGCCAATGAATAAACCACAAAGTCCACTTTTCCACCGAATTCATTCTTGATGAAGTCAATCACTTGGTCCTTCGCTTCGCTAGAGAAGGCATCTGCCATGATATTTTTGGCGATTAGCCCTTCAGCCTCCGCTGCTTGCCGGAAAAAGATATTGTTATACCAACCTGGCTTACCAAGGTTTTTCTCAGATCGTGGTCCCCCACCATGTGAAACTGAAATCGTATCTGCTCCCGCCCCAAAAGCTAGGTTAATCCGGCTAGCCAATCCATAAGAAGATGAGCCCCCTAATACCAAAACTTTCTTTGGTCCTTCAAAGGTCCCTTGGTCTTTAACATATTGAATTTGATTGTTTACTTCTTGCTTCAACCCCATCGGATTCACACTAACAAGGACATTGCCACGCATTTTTGGCTTAAATTCTAAAGTCATATAAGTCTCCTAATATTTACTAATTTCTCATTTTTTGATGATTCATCTTTACATTATATAGTTAAGGAAACTAGTAGTAAAGTTTTACATGATTATATCAAAAATCAAAGTGTTAATGAAAGCTTTTTTGAAAGCAAAAAGGACTGTGGTTTTACCCTACAATCCTCTCTTATCTTATGCGTATTTCGTTACCCAATGGCCGCGTTTCAACCCTAGAAACAACTTATCCTAGAAATCATCGTCATCCAGGTCATCTGCACGTAGACTCAACAAGTTCAGGCATTCTTCCACATCTTCAACGGCCATTTGCCCAGGGGCAGATGACATCCCTTCTACAGTGGCAAAGCTAGCAGCTGATTTGAAGATTTCCCCTGCAATCCGGGTAATCTTGCCTAAACGGCCCATCGACATGGTAATCAAAGGTTGGTCGATTAATGTTGACGCTTGTTGGGTCGCATTCATCAAGGCCAATACGTCCGCTTCATCGTGGGGCATGACGGCCATTTTCACAATATCCGCGTCTGACTGCCCCATCTTTTGTAGACGTTTGACCATATCATTTTCCAAGTGGGTTTTCACAAAATCATGGTAGGAAACGATGACTTTGACTTGGTGTTTGTGGGCGTAAGGAATTAGGTTGTCTAAGATATCCTGGCCGCGCTCAAACTCGATATCGATAGCATCGACAGCCTTGGCTTGGATTAAATACCGGTACATTTCAACATACTGGCTCTTGCCTATAGCTGACTCCCCGCCCTCGCTCAAAGTTCTAAAGGTGGCAAGTAAGGGCTTTTGAATAGAAGTTTTCACCCGTTTACTCAATTCAGCCAACTCTTCCAGCTCGTCGAAATCGTCAAAGTAATCAATCCGCCATTCCACCATATCGCCTGGTTGACGGCGGTAGAAATTGGCACAGTTGATAATATCTACAGCATTATCCTCGGCTAAGGGAATAATCATTTTTGGTCTATCCTCCCCGAACTTCAAGGAAGCAATTTTTACACTCTTCATGTTGGACTCCTTCTGACATCAAGGTAAAATAAAAAAACTCGATACAATTTGATATGTATATTGTATCGAGTTTTTGCCTTTTAAGCTATATAAAATTTGTGACCAAAGATTGAAGAACTTATTCTTGATTCATACCATCATCAAAATTGTCGACCGTCTCTAAAAGTCTTCACCTGGATCTGCATCTAAGTCCACACTTGCACCCATAGGCGTCCCTAAACCAGCTTTATAGTCGCTATAAGCCTTGGAAACCTGCCGGCGGTCTTCTAGTCCTAGGTAATAAACCTCCGCTAAATATAAGCCATGTGCGGCTGCTGTGGGTCCTGCTTCATTCCGGTCTTCAGCTGCTATCAACCGTTTCATCTCATCAACTGGTCTTAACCCGTCACCAATTTGAAGCGTTGTACCCACCAAAATTCGGACCATATTATACAAGAATCCAGACCCTTCAAAGACAAAGGTCAAGGTTTCTGCATCCGGATCAGCCGTCACCTCAGCCCGGTAAATTTCCCGGACAAAGTTGGTCTTATCCGTTTTTGTCGAACAGAAGGACTTAAAATCATGGACGCCGATAATGTCTTTTAAGGCCGTTTGCATACGTGTAACGTCCGTCCGGTAGGGATGGTGGTACATATACTGTCTAGTAAACGGTGACGGAAACTTAGAAGTGTCTACCTTGTAGATGTACTTCTTGCCGTTAGTATGGAACCGAGCGTGGAAATCATCCTCCACCCGCTCAACCTTGGTGATGCGAATAGCATCATCAAGGATTGAATTCAAGGCTCTTAAAACCGCTTCCTCACCGATTTCCGCTGGATAATCAAAATGAATCACTTGGCCAAGGGCATGAACGCCTGAATCGGTCCGGCCTGACCCAACGACAGGAATCGTCTGTCCTTTAGACATGAGCTTTAAGGCTTTTTCAAGGGCCTCTTGTACGGTATGGCCATTTGGTTGAACTTGAAAGCCGACAAAGGGGGTCCCGTCGTATTGCAAGGTTACTTTAAATCTAGGCAAAATGCGCCCTCCTTCTATTGGCTATAAGATAATCATGATAATAGTCAAAACAGCAAGACCGATACTAGCAAGGGTATCTATTCTGCCCCAATGCAATTGACGGTACTTGGTCCGGCCTTCACCGCCCTTGTAACCACGTGCTTCCATGGCAGTGGCTAGGTCATAAGCCCGGTTAAAGGCTGAAATGAATAAGGGAATGAGGACTGGAATAAAGGCTTTCACCCGCTCAAGGATATTCCCTTCTGAAAAGTCCACACCACGTGCCCGCTGTGCGTTCATGATCTTATCCGCTTCTTCAAGTAGGGTCGGGACAAATCGCAAGGCAATCGACAACATCAAGGCAATCTCATGGACTGGCAAAATATTACGAACAGGCTTCAACAAGGCTTCCATGGCATCTGTAATAGCCAGGGGTTGAGTGGTCAAAGTCAATATCGTCGATAGAAAAATAATCAATAGGAAGCGGACAAAAATATAGGCCGCATTAGACAAGCCACCAGTTGTTAAGGCTAGTGGCCCAAATGACCACAGGACGTCCCCGGTGTGGGTAAAGAGAATTTGTAGGGCTACCGTAAAAATAATAATAGCTATCATGGGTTTCAAACCGCGTAAAAATACCCTTAAAGAAATCCCAGTTAAAAAGACTAGACTCGTGACTACCACGATCATAACGATATTGGTCGTGACATTAGTTGCCGCGAATACCAATAGCATCATGACAATCAAGCCCACCAATTTCACCCGTGGGTCCAATTTGTGCATCAAGGAATTACCGGGAATGTACCGGCCAATAATCAATTTATCTTTCATCTATCATTGGCCTCCTTCCTGTGTAATAAGTCCGCTTGACTTGTCGTCGTCATTTTGCCCGGTCGTTAAAGACAAGTTATCAACGATTAAATCAGCTAAAGCATCTACCGTTAATGGCACTTGAGTCGCTGCATTCCATAACTGGCGGTCTAATCTACCTTGTAGATTAAAAGCAAAATCAGCTGCTTCCGGTAAAGCCAGTTGGTGGCTGGCTAACCAAGCAGGGTCCGCAAAGACGTCAGCTGGCGTCCCTTCTTTCACACAAGTCCCACCGTCCATCACAATCACGTGGTTGGCATATGCTGCCACATCTTCCATTTGATGGGTCACTAAAACAATCGTCAACCCTTGGTCTCGGTACAAGCGGTCGAACATAGCCATCATTTCCATCCGACCTTTTGGATCCAGTCCAGCAGTTGGCTCATCTAATACCAGTACTTCCGGTTTCATGGCAATCACCCCAGCAATGGCTACCCTGCGCATTTGCCCACCAGATAACTCAAAAGGTGACCGCTCAAATAAAGTCGGGGCAATCCCCACTGCTGCTAAAGCCGCTTCAGCTTTCTCGCGGGCTGTCGCTTCACCGTCACCAAAATTCATAGGACCGAACATGACATCTTTAATAACAGTTTCTTCAAATAGTTGTCCTTCAGGAAATTGGAAGACCATCCCTACTCGTTGGCGGATTTTCTTCAAGTTTTTTGGCTTAGAGTCAGCTGATACCACCGTCTCACCAATCCGTACTTGGCCTACAGTGGGTTGTACCAAGGCGTTAAGGTGTTGGGTAATGGTAGACTTTCCTGACCCTGTATGGCCAATAATCGCCGTATATGATCCATCTGGAATCATCACGTTAATATCATGCAGGGCTACACTGGCGAACGGTGTCCCAGCACCGTAAGTAAAGCCTACTTGTTCAAATGCGATTTGCATAACCATTCACCCAACCCTTCTTCATCAAAATATGCATCCGGCACAGCCACACCGCGTTTAGCAAGGGCGCTTTTTAGTTGCTCGGAAAAAGGCACATCCAAACCAATCTCAGTTAAATCATTCCCGTAAGTAAAGATTTCAGCTGGCGTCCCCTCTTTAATAATTTGCCCTTCTTTAAAGACAAGCATCCGGTCAGCTTCCGCCGCCTCGTTTAAATCATGGGTAATCGAAATCACAGTCAGGGAATTATCTTGTTTGATATCCGCCACGACTGCCATCAATTCGTCACGCCCTTCGGGATCTAACATTGAAGTCGATTCATCTAAAATAATGATTTTCGGTGCCACAGCAATCACACCCGCAATAGCTACTCGTTGTTTTTGACCACCTGATAAGGCTGCGGGTTCCCTGTCGCGATAGTCCCACATTTTAACCCGTTTCAAGGCAGACTCAACACGGGCATGCATCTCATCAACCGGCATACCCATATTTTCCAAGGCAAAAGCCACATCATCTTCAACCGTTGCCCCAACGAATTGGTTGTCTGGATTTTGAAAGACTAGCCCCACTTGACTCCGGATATCCCATAAGGTCTCCATAGAAAGGACCTTATCGTCCACCTGAATGATTCCTGACTTGGCTTCTAGTAAGCCCACTAATAATTTTGAAAAGGTCGATTTCCCCGACCCATTATGGCCAATAATTGCTAGCCATTCACCTTCATAGATAGTCGTTGATAGGCCATCTATAGCTAATTTCTCGTCTGATTGACTATATTGAAAAGACAAATCTTGAACCTGAATAATCGGTTTCGCCATCTTGTTCCCTCGCTCACTTAATATATTTAAAAAAAACTCCTCCAACGTTACTTGGAAGAGTTTGTCAAAGAAGCCCAAGTCCAGCTAGACTTGCATCGCCGTCTCGTTCATCCTGCTATACGCTTCTTCCATCCTGACTGTAACAGTCGGTACTAGAATTCCACTAGTTCAATCACCTGCTTTACCTGGTAATTCGCGGACTTTACCGCCGATCGGGACTCGCACCCTGCCCTGAAGACATTTCATTTGTTTTTCACTTAGTTTAGTCTACACAAATCCACCAGTAAAAGCAATGATTAGATGTCAAGACACCTTGTTTATGCCTTTGTACCATCCCCAAGATCATTAGGATGAATCACCATTTCCGTATAAGGATAATCACCGATAATTTGAGATACCGGACAACGTTCTTCTGCCTCATAGACAATAGCTTCCGCCTGATCACGTGGTAAATCGAGATAGACATCTACTTTAAAATCAAAATAAGTAATGGTCGTTTCCTGGTTTAATTTATAATCCACTTGAACGACCACTTCACTGGTCATACCCTTGATACCGTGTCGGTCTAAAGCAATTTCGATGGTCGCATTCAAACACGTAGCCCATGATAAGGCAATCAATTGTTCTGGGTTCGTCCCAGGCTCATTCGCTTTCAAAGGACTTGACGTTTGAACCCGCAGCTCATTCTCCCCTTCAACCCAGGCCGTTCCCTTAAGTCCTTGATCATTATGCACCCGTGTCGTATAAAACAATTTATCCTCAGCCATATGCGCATTGCCTCCATCCTCTTGATAACGCTCTAATATGGGTCATTATACCCTTAATTTCCAACACAAAAAAGGCAATTGCACTCAAATCCGCAATTGCCTTTTCACCGAATGATTCATTTATATATGGAAATTTTATTTTTTCAAGACTTCGTACATACCGTTGGTGATAAACTGCAACCACACTTGGCCTCCGTCTGGATTAAAGTGGACCCCGTCTTGGCTCAACCAAGTGGACGCTTCTTCGTGGTTGCTGTAGAATTCATGCCAATCCAGTAAATATACTGAATCACTATTGTCACTAGCTGCTTCAGCTAAAGTTTTGTTGACATCAGATGCCCAAGGACGGTCGACATGGGTATTGACTAGAAAAATGGTCTTATCCCGGCCAATCTCATCTAAGAAGTCAGACAATTGAGCTGACGTAAAGCCACCATTCGCACCTAGGTCAACCAAAACGACATCTTTTAGCATACCCTGTGCTTCTAAGCTAGCTGGATAGCCAATTAAGGTATATAACTGGCGACCAACCGCCGCGTCAACAATAGCATTAGGATACAAGGTGTACAAACCCTCTGATTCGCCCACCATGAGGGAGTCACCAATAAAGGTTACCGGTAATTGGTAGGCAAAGCGGGCTTGTTCATCAGGAATCCCTTCATAAAATCCTAGCGACGCCTCACTTAAACTGTCTTTATAGGTTGACAGACTAGCGTCAGCTTGCTTCTCTTGTTCAGCCCGTTGCTTGTTCAATTCCTCAATCTTCTTAGCCTGTTCAGCTGCTTGCTCCTCCTCTACTGTCACATTGTCTGCTGGTTTAGATACTGCCACAGCACTCACGCCTCCAAGGAAAACGAGGGCAAATGCAATGAATAAAATGCGGGTCAACCAGGGTGCTGGCTCTTTAAACAAGTTGCGAACCTTGGTAAAAAGATGGACAGATTGGTCGTTACGGACTTCATTGAAGACCGGCACCGGCCATCTTTTTTCCTCTAGTAAGGCATAAGACAAGCAGGATAGGATAATGATCAAAATGACTTGCGGCCAGATACTATTGGTAAACCAATTCTGACTGGTTGGTACCATATGGAACAACACATTGATTGGGTAATACCATAAATACATATGGAATGTACGTTGACCAAGCCAACGCAAGGGTTTAAATTTCAATAGAAAACCAACCCAAGATCCCTGGTAGGTCAATAGGGCAATGGTCACAGCTGCTAGGAAATTATAACCGAACATCCCACCATAGTAGGTGAATGTCGCTGCATCAAGCATGTGAAGCATCCCATAAGTGAGTATAGCCAATAAGCCTAGCAATACCACATCAACAATAAAGTGGTGAAAGCGACCAATACGATTCTTCAACCAAGAAGCCATTTGTTCCATATCTAACAATTGGGCAGCAGCCCCACCAAAAGCGATAGAGAAGAATCTAGTATCCGTGCCGTAGTAAACTCGTGATGGGTCTTCACCAGGTGTGAAGATTATCGCCATTAAAATGCCTGACAAAAGCGCGGTACCAAGCATGACTAGACCCGACTGCCATTTGGTCTTGGTGAAACGTCGACTAGCTTTGAAGAATAGTGGCCAAATCACCATAAATTGCATATAAACGGCAATATACCAATAATGTGTTGTTAGTGACGGGTGTAGCATATTCGCAAAATAGGATGACCCAGATAATATTTGATGCCAATTATTGACGAATAACAAGGATGTTGTTAGATTAATGCCAATATTGACTAATAGTTGTTGCCTAAATAGTAGTAAATAAGTCAGACCTACCATTGTAATAATGACCATAGGCCACCATACTTTACGTATGCGACCCCAGGTTTTCTTAAAATAAGACTCCTGGATACCTGCTTTATATTTACTCTCCATTTGACTGGTCACTAAATACCCCGAAAGTACGAGAAAAATGTCCACCCCTAAGAAACCACCCGAAACACGGTGGGTTAGATAGTGGTATAAAATAATACCCAACATCGCTAAGAATCGAATTGTATCAAACTGTGTAAAGTAGTTTTTCTTCATTACCCTCGCCTCTCTAAATTGCCAAGCACGCAGTTGACACTGCTCGAGACAATTCACGCAAATATAATACATATATTATATCGGTAGTATGGGAAAATGAGAACATTAATTTTGAGATTTCCCAACATCCTGCCGACTAATACCACCCAAAAACCCAAAAAAGTGGTTGAGCCCTATCCCCAACCACTTTAGAAAATAAAAAAGCATATATGCTACCAAACACCTGTTGGTTAAACAACACATATGCCGAACCAATTTTTCACCTAAATGAATTGGCCTTGATTTATTCATAAGACTTATGGATATATTCCACTCCTAGCGAACTTCATCACGCTAGGAGTAGATAGAGCTAGACTCGGTTATACAAGGTATAACCACCATCATGACACTCCGTTTTATACATCACTAAAAGTTTATATTAAACTAATTCAAGAATAACCATTGGTGCAGCATCGCCACGACGAGGTTCAGTTTTTAAGATACGAGTGTATCCACCTTGACGTTCAGCGTAACGAGGACCAAGATCGTTGAATAATTTTTGTAAAGCAGACTCGATAACGATGTCTTCACCTTCAGCGCGAACATCGGCGATTTCGTTACGAACAAATTGGTTCGCTTGACGACGAGCAGCTAAATCTCCACGTTTACCTAAAGTAATCATTTTTTCAGCTGTACGACGGATTTCTTTCGCACGAGTTTCTGTTGTAGTAATACGTTCATTGATAATTAAATCAGTAGTTAAGTCACGTAACATAGCTTTACGTTGAGAGCTAGTACGACCTAATTTACGGTAACCCATTGTCAGTATCCTCCTTTATGATTTATTAATCTTCTTGACGTAAAGATAAGTCAAGAGCAGCTAGCTTGTTTTTAACCTCTTCAAGAGACTTACGACCTAAGTTACGTACTTTCATCATTTCTGGTTCAGACTTGTTAGTCAATTCTTCAACAGTATTGATGCCTGCACGTTTTAGACAGTTGTATGAACGAACTGATAAGTCTAGTTCTTCAATAGTCATTTCAAGCATTTTTTCTTTTTGTGTTTCTTCTTTTTCGACCATAACTTCAACTTGACGAGCTTCGTCTGTTAAGTTAACGAATACTTCCAAGTGTTCTGTCATGATTTTTGCCGCTAAGCTTAATGCTTCTTCGGGTGAAATTGTACCATCAGTCCAAATATCCATAGTTAATTTATCGTATTCGTTGATTTCTCCGATACGAGTATTTTCAACTTGATAGTTTACTTTGGAAATTGGTGTGTAGATAGAATCCACTGGGATTTCGCCAATTGGCATTGAATCCACTTTATTATTTTCTGAGCGTACAAAACCACGACCGTTTTTAACATTCATAATCATGTGGAAACGAGCGCCTTCTGCAAGCGTACAGATATGTAAGTCTGGATTCATAACATCGAAATCAGCATCGGCAATAATATCAGCAGCTGTTACGTCAGCTGGACCTGTGATGTCAATTTCTACTTGTTTTTCTTCTACGTCATACAATTTCAATGATAATTGTTTTACGTTCAACACAATCTCAGTAACGTCTTCACGTACACCTGGGACTGTTGAGTATTCATGCAAAACATCGTCAATTTGGATTGATGTAACTGCTGTACCTGGTAGTGAGGACAACAAGATACGACGTAATGAATTACCTAGGGTTGTTCCATAGCCGCGTTCTAATGGTTCTACAACGAATTTACCAAATTTACTATCGTCGTTAATTTCAATTGTCTCAATATTTGGCTTTTCAATTTCGATCATATCGACAAATTACCCCTTTCAAAACATGAGAAAATGTATCATCGCATATCCAAGTTCATCAATCGATTAAACACGACGACGTTTTGGAGGACGGCAACCATTATGAGGAATAGGTGTTACATCGCGAATAGCAGTAACTTCTAAACCTGCTGCTTGTAAAGCACGGATAGCTGATTCACGACCTGAACCAGGACCTTTTACTGAAACTTCAACAGATTTCATACCGTGATCCATAGCAGCTTTTGTAGCTGTTTCTGAAGCCATTTGAGCAGCGTAAGGAGTAGATTTACGAGAACCTTTAAATCCTAAAGCACCTGCAGATGACCAAGAAATTGCATTACCATGCTCATCAGTAATCATAACGATAGTATTGTTAAATGTAGAGTGGATGTGTGCCACACCTGTTTCGACATTTTTCTTCACACGACGTTTGCGTGAAACTGGACGTTTAGCCATAGTGTAATTAACCTCCTTTTAGATTATTTTTTCTTACCTTGAATTGCGACAGCTTTACCTTTACGCGTACGTGCGTTGTTCTTAGTGTTTTGACCACGAACTGGTAAACCACGACGATGACGGATGCCACGGTATGAACCGATTTCTTGTAGACGTTTGATGTCTAAAGCACGTTCACGACGTAAGTCACCTTCAACTTTAATTGTATCTACTGCTGCACGTAAACGATCTAACTCATCGTTAGTTAAGTCACGTACACGAGTATCTTCTGAAATTCCAGCTTGCGCTAAGATTTTTTGAGAAGTCGTTTTACCGATACCATAGATGTATGTTAAGGCAATAACGATACGTTTCTCACGTGGAATATCTACTCCTGCTATACGAGCCATATACGAAAACCCTCCTTTTTATTTGTCTTTAATTAGCCTTGGCGTTGTTTATGTTTTGGATTAGAACAAATAACCATAACTTTACCGTTACGGCGAATAACTTTACAATGTTCGCACATTGGTTTAACAGATGCTCTTACTTTCACAGTTATACCTCCTCGATTATATATCTCTACATTACTTGAATCGGTAGGTGATACGACCTTTCGTCAAGTCATATGGAGACATCTCAACTTTTACACGGTCACCTGGTAAAATACGAATGTAGTTTACACGCATTTTTCCTGAAATATGCGCCATAACTTCATAACCATTTTCCAATTGGACCTTAAACATAGCATTAGGTAATGTTTCAGTCACAGTACCTTCAATTTCGATCATATCTTCTTTTGACAAAGTTTTTCCTCCTAATGGTGGTTGTTTCGTTTAATCACTAATTGATTATAGGATAGAAATACGAAATGTTCAGTCAACCCGAATATCTTACCATAATTAGCGACTTAAAGCAACAAATATTATTTATCTAAAATCTTTTGGATCTCAGCGTAAACATTGTCAATACCGATATCACCAGGAATGCGATAAAGCTTACCTTCACCTTCATAGAAGTCTAAAATTGGTTGTTGTTGTTCTTGATTAACTCTTAATCTGTTTTCAACAACTTCAGGTTTATCGTCTTCACGTTGGTAGAAATCATGGCTTCCGCAAACATCGCATACGCCGTCTACTTTTGGTTTGTTCAAAACTTTGTGGTATGTTGCGCCACAGTTACGACAAATGATTCGTCCTGATAAACGTTCTTTCAACGTTTCTACTGGCACATCTAAGTAGATAACTGCATCAATGTCGCGATCTAAGCGAGTCATGATACCGCCAAGTTCTTTAGCTTGCGCTTCAGTTCTTGGAAAACCGTCTAACATAAAGCCAGCTTGTGTATCTTCTTTTTGAAGTCTTTCTTCAACAATACCATTCGTTACTTCATCAGGAACTAATGCCCCATCATCCATGAATGATTTAGCTTTTTTTCCTAATTCAGTTCCTTCAGCGATTGCTGATCTAAACATATCTCCAGTAGAAATATGTGGAAAATTGTAATCTTCAACGATTTTAGCTGCTTGAGTACCTTTACCGGCACCAGGCAAGCCCATTAAAATAATATTCATAATTATCCTCCCCAAGCACGTTACGCATTAGTCTTTTTTATCATGAATAAAGCCAACGTATTGACGTTTAATTGTACGTCCTTCAATTTGTTTTGCTGTGTCTAAAGCAACACCAACAACGATTAGTAAGCTTGTACCCCCTAAAGCAATTGATTGTGGCATATCAAAGAAGTATGCCCCTAGTAAAGGTAGAACTGCTACACCCATCAAGAATAGTGAGCCAACTGTACTTAAACGATTTAACATTTTTTGTAAATATTCTTTAGTTGCTAAACCTGGACGGATACTTGGAATATAACCACCAGCTTTTTGCAAGTTTTCTGCAGCACGTTCAGGGTTAATCTGAATATGCGCATAGAAGAATGTGAACAAAATAATGACAATTGCGTAAATAGCGATACCCGCTGGTTTTTCCAAATTAAAGATTGTTGACAATACTTGATACCAAGAAACATCACTATAATCAGCGGCAAATAATCCGAGTACCGTTTGTGGCACCATTATCAATGATGACGCGAAGATAACGGGAATAACACCTGCTGAGTTAATCTTTAATGGTAAATGAGACTTTTGCGATGCCGAATTCGCACGTTTGGAATAACGTACGGGGATTTGACGTTCCGCTTGACTCATGAAAATGACGAACATAATTAATAGGATAAATACAAGAACAAATAGTCCTGCATAAATCATTTGTTGATTTAATTCACTGCTAGTAGCATCTACAATGTTACTTTGATAGTAAGTCGTTAACTCTGAAGGGATTTGCGCTAGAATACCAGCAAAGATAATGATTGAAGTACCATTACCAATTCCATATTCAGTGATTTGCTCACCAATCCAGACAACAAACATAGATCCAGCAGTCATGAATAAAGCAATCAATAAGTAAGTTACAAAACCTGGATTATCAATTAATCCTAGCGATGACAATGAATTAAATCCTATTGAAATAGCTAAAGCTTGAAAAAAGCCAATTGCTACTGCAAAGTATCTAGTCCATCGATTTAACTTACGACGACCAACTTCACCCTGTTTAGACCACTCTGTAAATGAAGGTATAATCTCCATCTGCAATAGTTGAATAATAATTGATGCGGTTATATACGGTGAAACACCCAATGAAAAGATGGAGTAGCTCGAAAGTGCTCCCCCACCAAGAGTGTTTAGTAGGCTGAATAAACCAGATTCAGCTAACCCTTGAATTCCTGCAGCATTCACGCCCGGGACAGTTATGCTAGCCCCGATACGGAATACAATCAACATGATTGCTGTGAATGCCACGCGGCTTCTAATATCCTTATCCTGAAATCCATTTTTCAGTATTTGAAACATTAGATCACCTCGATTGAACCCCCAGCGGCCTCAATAGCTTCTTTAGCTGATGCTGAGAATTTAGCTGCTTTAACGGTTAGTTTGCGTTCTAATTCACCATTACCTAAAACTTTGATACCAGATTTTTCTTTTTTAACTAAGCCTGCTTCGATTAAGTCAGCAGCGGCTACAACAGCACCATCTTCAAATACGTTTAAGTCATCAAGATTGATGATCGCATATTCTTTACGGTTGATGTTTGTAAAACCACGTTTTGGAATACGACGGAACAATGGAGTTTGTCCACCTTCGAAACCTAAACGTACACCACCACCTGAACGAGCTTTTTGACCTTTTTGTCCACGTTTTGATAGTTTACCCCAACCAGAACTTGCACCACGACCTACACGGTGACGTGTGTGACGAGATCCTTCTGAAGGTTGTAATTCATGTAATTTCATCCTGTTAGGCACCTCCTATTCTAGATTATGCTTCTTCAACAACTACTAAGTGAGCAATTTTAGTAATCATACCGTTGATTGCTTCGTTACGAGTTTTAACAACTGTTTTACCAACTTTTGTTAAACCTAATGCTTGAGCTGTTTTAATTTGGTCTTGAGGACGTCCAATTAAACTGCGTTTTAAAGTAATTTTTACTTCAGTCATTCGAATTTCCTCCTTAACCTAATAATTCTTCCACAGATTTACCGCGTAATGCAGCTACATCTTCTGGAGATTTTAATGATTTAATCGCTTCTAAAGTAGCACGTACGATGTTGATTGGCGAGTTAGAACCTAGTGATTTAGAAGTAATATCTGAGATACCACCTAATTCGACTACGGCACGAACTGGACCACCAGCAGCAATACCTGAACCGGCTTGAGCTGGTTTAAGTAATACGTGTCCACCGTTAAATTTACCGATAACTTCATGAGGAACAGTTGATCCTGCACGAGGTATAGTAATTAAGTTTTTCTTACCATCTTCAACCGCTTTGCGGATTGCTTCCGGTACTTCGGCAGCTTTACCAGTACCTAGACCAACATGGCCATTTCTATCACCGACAACAACAACGGCACCGAAGTTCATACGACGTCCACCTTTAACGGTTTTAGCAACACGGTTAATGGCAACAACGCGTTCTTCAAGGTCGTTTTCGTTAATGTTTAATTCTTGAAATGTGTTTGTCATGTTCTTGGCTTCCTCCTTTTCCTAAAATTCTAAGCCGTTTTCACGAGCTGCATCTGCTAAAGCTTGTACACGTCCGTGATATTGGTAGCCACCACGGTCAAATTTTACAACTTTAACGCCTGCTGCTACACCGCGTTCAGCGATAGCTTTACCAACTAATGCTGCACTCTCGGTTTTAGTTGCGGCTGATAATGTTTCTTCGTTTGTAGAGGCACTCGCTACAGTAACACCCGCTACGTCATCAATTAATTGAGCGTAGATGTGTTTGTTAGAACGGAATACGTTCAAGCGTGGGCACTCTGCTGTTCCAGAAATGTTGCGACGAACACGCGCGTGGCGTTTTTGACGTAATTTATTTTTATCTGGTTTGCTGATCAAAATAGTCACCTCTTTGTTAGATTTGTAAGGATGACCTCATCATCCTTATTTTATAAATAATTTGGATACAAGTAAAAGGAAATAATTGTAAAGAATTACAATTATTTACCAGTTTTACCTTCTTTACGACGAATGTATTCGCCAACGTAGTGAATACCTTTACCTTTGTATGGTTCTGGTAAACGAGTTGAACGGATATTCGCTGCTAATTCACCAACAACTTCTTTGTTGATACCTTTGATGTTGATTGTAGTGTTAGTTGGCACTTCGATTTCGATGCCTTCTGGTGCTACGAACTCAACAGGGTGAGATAAACCAACATTGATAGTTAATTTGTTACCTGCTAATTGTGCACGGTAACCAACACCAGTCATTTCAAGTTTCTTCTCGAATCCTTCAGAAACACCAACAACCATGTTGTTTACTAATGCACGAGTAGTTCCGTGGATAGAACGTACTTCTTTGTGGTCATTCGGACGAGTGAAAGTAATTTCTTTCTCCCCGATTTGAATATCAATTACAGGGTTGAACTCACGTGATAATTCGCCTTTAGGGCCTTTAACAGTGATAGTTGAACCAGCTTTTTCTACGGTTACGTTACTAGGAATCTCGATAATTTTATTACCAATACGACTCATTCTAGACTGCACCTGCCTTTCAATTTTGTTTTTTAATTTTTGTTATTTATTACCAAACGTAAGCTAAAACTTCGCCACCGATGTTTTTAGCACGAGCTGCTTTATCAGTGATAACACCTTCAGATGTTGAAACTAATGCAGTACCTAAGCCGTTTAAAACTTTAGGAATTTGATCACTTTTCGCGTATACACGTAAACCTGGTTTAGAGATACGTTTTAAGTTTGTGATTACTCGTTGGTTATCGCTTGTGTATTTCATGAATACACGGATAACGTTTTGTTTATCATCTTCGATGATTTCGTAATCTTTGATATATCCTTCTTCTTTAAGGATAGCAGCAATATTTTCTTTGATTTTTGATGATGGACTTTCGAATGATTCGTGGCGCACCATGTTGGCGTTACGAATACGAGTTAAAAAGTCCGCAATTGGATCAGTCATGACCATTACGAGTACACCCTCCTTTACTTAATTACCAGAAATTTACCAGCTTGCTTTTTTGACTCCAGGAATTTCCCCTTTATAGGCAAGTTCACGAAGGCAAATACGGCATAATTTAAATTTACGGTAAACTGAATGTGGGCGTCCACAACGTTCACAACGAGTATATTCTTGAGTAGAATATTTAGCTGGTTTCTTGTTCTTTTCGATCATTGATTTTTTTGCCAAATTACTCACGCCTCCTTCAAGACTTTATTATTTTTGGAATGGCATTCCTAGTTGAGTTAATAATTCTAATGATTCTTCGTCTGAATCAGCAGTTGTAACAATTACGATGTCCATACCACGTACTTTAGATACTTTATCAAAGTCGATTTCTGGGAAGATCAATTGTTCACGGATACCTAATGTGTAGTTACCACGTCCATCGAATGAGCGGTTGCTGATACCACGGAAGTCACGTACACGAGGTAGTGAAACTGTTACTAATTTGTCGAAGAATTCATACATACGTTCGCCACGTAAAGTAACTTTAGTACCGATTGGCATACCTTCACGTAAACGGAAACCAGCGATTGATTTCTTAGCAGTTGTAATAACTGGTTTTTGACCAGCGATTAATGTTAATTCTTCAACAGCGTTTTCTAAGTTTTTCGCGTTAGATACTGCATCACCAACACCCATGTTGATAACGATTTTATCTAATTTAGGTGCTTGCATGATTGAGCTATAGTTAAATTTTTCAATCATTGATGGTACTACTTCATTTTTATATTTTTCTTGTAAACGATTAGCCATTATTCAGCGTCCTCCTCTCCTGATACTGCTTCAGCGATTACTTCGCCTGATTTTTTCGCTACGCGAACACGTTTACCATCTTGTTCTTGGTAACCTACACGTGTCGCTTCGCCTGTTTTAGGGTCTACTAGTTGAACGTTAGATACATGAATAGGTGCTTCAACTTCGATGATACCGCCTTGGGGGTTCATTTGAGTTGGACGTTGATGTTTTTTAACGATGTTAACACCTTCAACAACAACTTTGTCAGCTTTTGGCAAAGCTTGTTTTACACGACCTTGTTTGCCTTTGTCTTTACCGGCAATAACGATAACTGTGTCATTTGCTTTTACTTTCATTTAAACGGGCACCTCCTTATTTTCTTCAGATTTTAGATTACTTCTGGAGCTAATGAAATAATACGCATATAGTTGTTGTCACGTAATTCACGTGCAACTGGACCAAAGATACGTGTTCCACGAGGAGATTTATCGTCACGAATAATTACACATGCATTTTCGTCGAATTTGATGTATGAACCATCTGGACGACGAACGCCGCTCTTAGTACGAACGATAACTGCTTTAACTACATCACCTTTTTTGACAACTCCACCTGGTGTTGCATTTTTAACAGTTGCCACGATAACATCACCAATGTTTGCAGTTTTACGGCCAGATCCGCCTAATACTTTAATTGTTAGGACTTCACGTGCGCCTGAGTTATCTGCTACTTTTAAACGAGTTTCTGATTGAATCATTTATAGAGTACCTCCTTCCAGTTGTTATTAGATAATGATTGATTCTTCAACGATTTCAACAAGACGGAAGTATTTGTCTTTTGATAATGGACGAGTTTCCGCGATGCGGACGATGTCACCCATTTTTGCTGAATTGTTTTCATCATGTGCTTTGTATTTCTTAGAATATTTGATACGTTTACCATATGTTGGATGGAATTTGAAAGTATCAACTTGGACTGTGATTGTTTTCTCCATTTTGTCAGAAACAACACGGCCTTGTAACACTTTACGGTTATTACGTTCTTCCATGGACAGGTTTCCTCCTTTACTGAATTTTCTTACGCTTCTTGATTACGTAACGCAGTTTTAACACGCGCGATATCTTTACGAACAGCTTTAATACGAGCTGTGTTTTCTAATTGACCAGTTGCCAATTGGAATCGTAAGTTGAATAATTCTTGACGATATTCTTGTTCTTTAGCAGTAAGTTCAGCAGTGGAAAGATCTTTAATATCTGTAAATTTAGTCATTAGATTCACCACCAATTTCACGTTTTACGATTTTAGTACGAATAGGTAATTTGTGAGATGCTAAACGCAATGCTTCTTTAGCTACTTCTTCTGGAACGCCGGCAACTTCAAATAAGATTTTACCGCGTTTTACTGGAGATACCCAACCTTCTGGAGCACCTTTACCAGAACCCATACGAACACCAATTGCTTTAGCTGTATAAGATTTATGTGGGAAGATTTTAATCCATACTTTCCCACCACGTTTCATGTAACGTGTCATGGCAATACGAGATGCTTCAATTTGACGGTTAGTGATCCATGCTGAATCTAATGCTTGCAAACCGAATTCACCGTATGCAATTTCTTTTCCGCCTTTAGCTTCGCCACGCATTTTACCACGGAATTCACGTCTGTGTTTTACACGTTTAGGTACTAACATGTTTTAAGCCTCCCCTTGAATATTTTTTGTTGGAAGGATTTCACCACGGCATACCCATGTTTTGATACCGATCTTACCGTAAGTAGTGTCGGCTTCTTCCCATGAGTAGTCGATGTCCGCACGCAATGTATGCAATGGAACTGTTCCTTCTACTTGAGTTTCTGAACGCGCCATGTCGGCACCATTCAAACGACCTGAGATTTGAACTTTGATACCTTTAGCTCCTGATTTCATTGTGCGTTGGATTGCTTGTTTTTGCGCACGACGGAAAGCTACACGGTTTTCTAATTGTTGAGCGATTGACTCACCAACTAATTTAGCGTCTAATTCAGGTTTTTTAATTTCTACAATGTTGATGTGTACTTTTTTACCTGTACGGTTGTTTAAAGTTTTACGTAATGCGTCAACTTCAGAACCACCTTTACCGATAACCATACCTGGTTTAGCAGTGTGGATGTTTACGTTCACTTTGTTTGCAGCACGTTCAATTTCAACTTGAGATACAGAAGCATCTTTTAATGTTTCAGCGATGTATTCGCGGATATGTAAGTCTTCGTGTAAAGTATCTGCAAAGTCTTTTTCTGCATACCAACGAGCGTCCCAATCTTTGATGACGCCGATACGCATACCGATAGGATTAATCTTTTGTCCCATTAATTATGCCTCCTCTGCTGTTTTTACTACCACTGTAATGTGGCTTGTACGTTTGTTGATTCTAGAAGCTGAACCTTTCGCACGTGGACGGAAACGTTTCATCGTTGGTCCTTCGTTTACGAATGCTTCGCTTACTACTAAGTTAGCTGGCTCTAAGCCAAAGTTGTGTTCTGCGTTTGCAATTGCAGACATTAACACTTTCTCTACAGCAGGAGATGCTGAACGAGGAGTGTTTTTTAAGATTGCAATAGCTTCACCGACAGTTTTGTTGCGGATTAAGTCAACAACTAAACGTGCTTTACGAGCAGAAACGCGAACTGTGTTTGCAGTTGCTTTTGCAGATGTAATTTGTTCTGCCATTCTTTATTTCCTCCTCTCAGATTAACGACGAGTTGTCTTGTCGTCAGCGCCATGTCCTTTGTATGTACGAGTTGGTACGAATTCACCTAATTTGTGACCTACCATATCTTCTTGGATAAAAACTGGTACATGTTTGCGGCCATCGTATACAGCAATTGTTAACCCAACAAAGTTAGGGAAAATTGTTGAACGGCGTGACCATGTTTTGATTACTTGTTTCTTTTGTGCGTCTTGTTGTGCAACCACTTTTTTCATTAAATGGTCATCACAAAAAGGTCCTTTTTTCAAGCTACGGCTCATATTTATTTGGCTCCCTTCGCTATCCTATTTAATGTGATTACTTAGAGTTACGACGACGTACAATTAATTTATTGCTACGTGCGTTCTTATCACGAGTCTTAATACCACGTGCAGGTTTACCCCATGGAGTCATTGGACTTGGACGTCCGACTGGAGCTTTACCTTCACCACCACCGTGAGGGTGATCGTTAGGGTTCATTACAGAACCACGAACAGTTGGACGTTTACCAGCCCAACGAGAGCGTCCTGCTTTACCTACGTTGATTAAGCTGTGTTGTTCGTTACCAACAACACCAATTGTTGCACGACAAGTACCCAAGATCATACGAACTTCACCAGAAGTTAATTTGATCAATACGTATTTGTCTTCTTTACCTAACACTTGAGCGCTAGCACCAGCAGAGCGAACTAATTGTCCACCTTTACCAGGTTTAGTTTCAATGTTATGTACTAAAGTACCAACTGGGATGTTTTTCAATGGTAATGCATTACCCACTTTGATATCTGCTGCTTCACCAGAAGAAATACGAGCACCAACTTGTAAACCTTTAGGTGCGATGATGTAAGTTTTAATACCATCTGTATAGTGGATTAATGCAATATTAGCTGAACGGTTTGGATCGTACTCAATAGCTTTCACTACACCTTCAACGTTATCTTTATTACGTTTGAAATCGATGATACGGTAAGCTTGTTTGTGTCCACCACCGTGATGACGAACTGTAATGCGACCGTTGTTGTTACGACCAGCACGTTTGTTTTGTGATTCTAACAATGATTTTTCAGGAGTTGTTTTTGTGATTTCTGAGAAATCTGAACCTGACATGTTACGACGACCGTTAGTCGTTGCTTTATATGTTTTTATCGCCACGTGAATTTCCTCCTATCTTAATTATTCTGCTTCGTTTCCGAAGATTTCGATTGATTGACCTTCAGCGATGGTTACGATTGCTTTACGGCGTTTACGTGTATAACCAGCAAAACGTCCCATACGTTTTAATTTACCGCGAACGTTCATGATGTTTACGTTTTTTACGTCTACGTTGAACAATTCTTCGATTGCTTGTTTAACTTCTGTTTTATTCGCTTTAACAGCTACTTCAAAAGTGTATTTGTTTTCGTCCATTTTCAACATTGATTCTTCAGTGATGATTGGGCGAATGATTACGTCGTGTGCCAACATTATGCTAGTACCTCCTCTACGTTAGAAAGTGCTGCTTTTGTAATGATGACTTTTTCAGAGTTAACTAAGTCGAATACGTTAACGTTGTTTTCATCAACTACTTTTACGTTTGGTAAGTTACGAGCTGATAATTGTGCGTTGTCGTTGTCTTTATTGATTACAACTAAAACTTTATTTTCAACTTGTAAGTTATTCAACACTTCTTGGAATAATTTAGTTTTTGGTGTTTCGAATGCTAATTCATCAACAACGATGAAGTTGTTTTCTGCTACCTTATTAGATAATGCAGAGCGTAAAGCTAAACGACGAACTTTACGAGGTAATTTGTAAGCATATGAACGAGGTGTTGGTCCGAATGCACGGCCACCGCCTACCCATTGTGGAGAGCGGATTGAACCTTGACGAGCACGACCTGTACCTTTTTGACGCCATGGTTTACGTCCACCACCGCTAACTTCTGAACGTCCTTTAACTTTGTGAGTACCTTGACGTAATGAAGCTTGTTGCATAATAACTACATCGTAGATTGCATTTTCATTTGGTTCAATTGCGAAGATTTCATCGTTTAATGTAATTTCGCCAGCTTGTGAACCGTCTTGTTTAAATAATGTAATGTTTGCCATGAAACTGTTCCTCCTTCCTGGTATTATTCAGCAGATTTAACTGCAGATTTGATTGTTACCATAGATTTTTTAGCACCTGGAACGTTACCTTTGATTAAGATGACGTTGCGCTCTGCATCTACTTTAACGATTTCTAGGTTTTGGATAGTAATTTGCGTACCACCAGTTTGTCCTGGTAAGTTTTTACCTTTGAATACTTTAGAAGCATCCGACGCCATACCCATTGAACCTGGGCTGCGGTGGTAATGAGAACCATGTGACATAGGTCCACGTGATTGGCCATGACGCTTGATAGCACCTTGGAATCCTTTACCTTTTGAAGTACCCGTAACATCAACGATGTCTCCTGCTTGGAAGATATCAACCTTGATTTCTGATCCAACTTCGTAATCTCCTAGCTCAACATCTTTGAATTCTTTAATGAAGCGCTTAGGAGTAGTTTCTGCTTTTGCTACATGACCTTTGTGAGGTTTGTTTGCCAACACTTCACGTTTGTCGTCAAAACCAACTTGAATAGCTTCGTAGCCATCAGTTTCGTTTGTTTTAGCTTGTAAAACAACGTTTGGTTGTGCTTCGATAACTGTAACTGGTACTAATTCACCAGTCTCTGTAAAGAATTGTGTCATACCTACTTTTTTTCCTAAGATTCCTTTAGTCATGAGTACACCTCCGTATAATTTTTTATTTAATAATTGGGTTAACTAATTTATTGCGATGATTCTGGAATTATAATTTAATTTCGATGTCTACGCCTGATGGTAAATCTAATTTCATTAACGCATCAACAGTTTTTGGTGTTGGGTTAACGATGTCGATTAAACGTTTGTGCGTACGCATTTCGAATTGTTCACGTGAATCCTTGTATTTGTGTGTTGCACGGATTACTGTGAATAATGAGCGTTCAGTAGGCAATGGAATTGGACCTGATACTTCTGCTCCTGTACGTTGTGCAGTATCAACAATTTTAGCTGCTGATTGATCTAATGCACGGTGTTCGTAAGCTTTTAAACGAATACGAATTTTTTGTTTTGCCATGACTTTTTCCTCCTCGTCATATTTTAAATTTGACTTGCTCCGTATGAATTACCGGCCACCCTTATGGCAATGCTACCGGGTGTGTCGCAACCTCATACATCACTGCTTATTGATGTATCAACGTTTTCACGTAAATACTGTGGTTCCGTATAAAACGGCACCCAATTAGTATACAAAATTAAACTAGGCAGTGCAAGCTTTTTCTGGTCTTTTTTTTAAAAAAATCCTTATTTCTCGCCATTTCTTTATGAAAGGCCTTTTTTTGACCATTATTGCCAACGTTGCCTAGTGTATCATTTTGAAATATTTTACAAGGCGGTTGCCGTTTCTTAGCAACGCGCCCTACTGTGTCATTTTTCAACAGGTATATTATACATGTTTTATCGCATACTGCCATACTTTTTCGATGACATTTTGATTAAATTTTGCTTTGGTGGTATCAGGATTGACGATAAAGCGATCAATGGGGTTGTCTTTGGCTAAAACCATCAAGGCAATCTGCTTAAAAGTTACTTGCTGGACCGAGACATTATCTGCTTTAGATGCATATTGGCTAGCTTGATTTTTATCCGTGAAAGTCACAAGCTCCCGTTGGCCTTTTTCTTTATCGTAGGTTAACCAGATACTTTTATCGACTGGTGTCCCTTCTTGTTGGATAGCGTATAAGTTAGCGGTCGCCATCGTGGTCAACATAGCCAGTGTGGTTAACGGGTTTGGATCTGCCTTATATGCAGTCAATACTTCTATTAAACTTTGCTTGCCGAATTGTTGCGTCATTAAATCTTGCCTCCTTTTCATTTTTCTTCTATATAATAACTATATAATCATTGTTCATTATCATCAGCTATTTGATGTGTTGGGTAATAATTTTCTCCCCTTTAGCTTATAGTCAGCTATTCCAGACCAGCCTTTTTCGAAATACCGATTTCTTCTATAGTATAGCAAATTTATGCTTGCGGTGTTTATTGTAACAAATGACTGTGCGAAAATCATATAACACCACTTGGAACAAACATTTTTCCCTATCATACGCGATAGCTTATAACTTGCGAAATTTTTTTGACAGTGATTGTTAAATGCCTACAAATTGCGTATGATTAGCCTATAAAAAGGATTTCATATCATTGGAGGAAACAGTTATGACGAATGGTTTCTTAGTTTTACAAACTGACTTTGGTTTGGGTGACGGTGCGGTAGCAGCAATGTACGGGGTGGCTTACACAGTAGACCCAGCTTTAATAATAGCTAATTTAACCCACGAGATTCCAACTTACGATATTTTCGCCGCTTCATACCGTCTATTACAAACCATTAAATACTGGCCAGCAAATACAGTCTTCGTTTCTGTAGTCGATCCTGGTGTAGGTTCTGCACGTAAATCTGTTGTAGCGAAAACCAACTCAGGTCACTATATTGTAACGCCTGACAACGGCACCTTAACCCACCTGGCTGAACACATCGGCTTAGAATCTGTGAAGGAAATCGATGAGATTAAAAACCGGTTACCCCATTCTGAAGAATCACACACCTTCCATGGACGTGATGTTTACGTTTATAACGGCGCTAAATTAGCCCAAGACGCATCTTACTATGATGAATTGAAAAATGACATCCCTATTGATACGGTGACTAGTTTCGAACTTGGCGATTTGCGTTTAGCCGACAACACGATATACGGAACTATCGATATACTAGACATCCGATTCGGTTCGTTATGGACGAATATCCCGTCAACAATGTTAAAAGAAGCGGGCATCCAAAACGGTGACACCATTTCAGTCACGATTTACCATAACGGCATTAAACATTATCAAAACCATATCTTGTTCGGTCATTCATTCGCTGATGTACCCGTTGGCGAACCAGTTGGTTATATCAACTCATTATTGAATTTAGGTGTAGCTATCAACCAACAAAACTTCTCTGAGACATACGGTGTAGGTACTGGTGTGGATTGGAATATTGAAATTACTAAAATTTAATTGCTAGGCTTGTATCCGAACGCATACACAAGTGCTATTATATAAAAGAAACAAATGAGGAGAATCCATTATGAAGAATAATCAAACATCTATTACAACTTTAGTGGCTATTGGTATTGGGGCAGCTGTCTTCTTTATTCTAGGTCGCTTTCTATCAATCCCTACTGGTGTGCCAAATACCTCTATTGAAACTACTTACCCATTCTTAGCTTTAATGGCTACTATCTTTGGACCATTTGCCGGTCTATTCATTGGTTTAATCGGTCACGCTATCAAAGACCTATTAACATACGGTTTGTGGTGGTCATGGGTACTAACATCTGGTTTTGCTGGTTATGGTTTTGGTATCGTAGGTCGTCGTTTAAAAGTAAACGAAGGTATTTTTACACTGAAAAATGCAATTCAATTCAATATTGGTCAAGTTATCGTGAACGTGTTATCTTGGGTTGTCATTGCACCAGTCTTAGACATTTTAATTTATTCTGAACCTGCCAACAAAGTTTTCTTACAAGGTGGTGTTTCTGCACTTGTTAACGCATTATCTGTTGGTATTATTGGTACATTGTTACTTAAAGGATATGCTTCTACACGTACGAAATCAGGAAGTTTGCGTAAAGAGCAATAATAGAAAGTAGTTTTTATTATGAATAACGTATTTACAACAGAGCCGGTGGACTTGAATGTCACACCGGCTATTGAATTTAAAAATGTATCTTTTCGCTATGCGAGTCAAGCGGACTTAAATCTACACGATTTGTCATTTGCCATTTATCCTGGTGAGAAAGTACTTATCATCGGACCTTCAGGTTCTGGGAAATCCACTATCGGAAAAATGATTAATGGGCAAATCCCCAATACCTTTGACGGTGATTTCACAGGTGATATTTTTATTAACGGGCAATCAATTAAAGGACACTCAATTTTTGACCTTTCACTACAAGTTGGTACCGTCTTGCAAGATACCGATGGTCAATTTGTTGGCTTAACAGTAGCTGAAGACCTAGCCTTTGCTTTAGAAAATGATTATGTTGATCAAGGAGAAATGGTAAACAAGGTAAATGCCTGGGCTACTACATTAGATCTTCATGACTTATTAAATGCCAAACCTCAAGCCTTGTCAGGCGGGCAGAAACAACGGGTATCTATTGGTGGGGTTTTAATTGACGAATCACCGATTGTCCTATTTGATGAACCATTAGCTAATCAAGACCCAGGATCGGGCTTGGCAACCATGGCACTCATTGGTCAGCTAAATGCGTCTGAACAATTAACGACGATTGTAATCGAGCATCGTCTGGAGGAAACCCTGATTGCTGATATTGATCGCGTCATCGTGATTGAAGACGGCCATTTGGTGGGCGATATGTCCGTTGACGCGTTGCTACGTTCTGATTTGTTGAACCAAATTGGAGTTCGTCAACCCCTCTATTTGGATGCTTTTGCTTATGCTGGGGTCTCCTTGGATCAATTTCAACGCCTTGGTGCCTTTACACCTGACCTAGTAACGCCTAAGGTGGCGCAGGAGTTAACGACTTGGTATGATAGTCAGGTTGAAACGAGCCAAGATGTCCAACAGACCCCAATTGTTCAACTCGATGATGTTGCTTTTCGCTATCAAGATGCGCCTCTGATTTCCGATATGCATCTGACAATCTACGATGGAGAACTCATTTCGTTGGTCGGCACGAATGGGGCTGGCAAATCAACGCTCGCTAAGCTCCTGTGTGGTTTTGAGCGTCCTGATGCGGGGACAATTACCTTGTTCGGTCAAGATGCGGCAAATCTATCGATTAAGGAAATTGCAGATAATATAGGCTATGTCATGCAGAATCCAAATTTGATGATTTCAAAGAATATCCTGGCGGATGAGGTGGCTGCGGGTTTAATCAATCGCGGTTTGTACCAGTATGCAATGGATGAGGCCTTACAGGGACGTGTGGGTCATGCGTTGACCATTTGTGGTCTATATCCCTATCGTAATTGGCCAATTTCGGCACTATCTTATGGGCAAAAAAGACGTGCGACGATTGCAAGCATTCTAGTCTTAAATCCAAAGCTCTTGATTTTGGATGAACCTACGGCTGGACAAGATTATAAACACTACACGGATATGATGACATTTATTCAAGAATTGAATGCTACCGAAGGAATCACCATATTGATGATTACCCACGATATGCATTTGATGCAGGAATACTCTAATCGAACCATCGTACTACATGATGGAAAAATTCTAGCAGATGATAAACCTTCTGCCGTTCTTTCTAATGAATATTTGATGAAGCAAGCACATTTGGCACCGACTAGCATTTATCAGTTAGCCAAGACATTGCCTAATATCGCACCGACAAACTTTATTGATACCTTCATTCGCTTTGAACGAAATCTTCCAGCAGTTAACCCAACGACAGCAGGTATAGAAAGGAGCGTGACTGACTATGGCTAAAACACAAGCCCAAACATTAGGCTACATTGCCCATGACACGCCACTTCACCGTTTATCTGGTGCAACCAAGTTAATTGCCTTTATGACCCTTTCGGTTATTGCCATGACATCCTACGATACAAGATTTCTGATTGGCTTGGGTATTTTATCGCTTGTACTCTTTTGGCTTTCCAAGATTCGATGGTCTGAAGTGAATACAGTCATTTACTTTATCCTCTTCTTCTCTATTTTGAACCTAATTACGATCTATATTTTCGAACCAGAATACGGGGTTCAACTCTATGGATCACGTACGGTGATTGCTGAAGGTATTGGTCGTTATACCATCACTCAGGAACAACTATTCTATGAGTTTAATCTGTTTGTTAAATATTTCTCGACCATACCCCTGGCTTTAATTTTTATCTTAACGACAAACCCTAGTGAGTTTGCTTCTTCCTTAAACCGGATTGGGGTTTCCTACCGTATTGCTTATGCTGTGGCCTTAGCCTTACGCTATATTCCGGATATCCAAAGTCAATTCTTTGCTGTTCGTCAAAGCCAACAAGCGCGCGGGATTGAAATGTCAAAAAAGGCGCCCTTTTTCCAACGCATTAAGCGTTCGGCTCAGGTTATCATGCCTTTGATATTTTCTAGTCTCGCCCGCATTGAAGTGATTAGCCAATCGATGGAATTGCGTCGTTTTGGTAAAGAAAATCGACGTACATGGTATAGCGCACGCCCCTTCAAGCGTGGGGATTTCCTTGCCCTGTTTGTGACAGTCATCATTGTAGCGATTGGTATATATCTATTCTTTACCAATGGTGGTCGTTTCTATAATCCATTTCAATAACAAAAAAGGTAGCCCGAAAGTTTCATGTACTTTCGGACTACCTTTTTATTTTGCCTAAAGTTTCAAATCAGATGGCGGTTTATACTAACGAATTGATTTGGAAACCGCGGTCTTCCAATACGTATAGAATTGCTTCTGCTGTATCGATGGATGTTAATAGTGGCACACCACGCTCGATGGCAGCTTTACGAATTAATTGACCCGAGTTTTGGTCGTGTCGCGCGCGACCCCATGTATTAATGATAATTTGTGCACGTTCTTCGGTAATCAAGTTCACTAATGTTTGCTCAATTTCTTTTTCGTCTGTTACTTCATTTGATGTCACTGCAACAGTATCAATACCTGCAGCTTCAAATTCCGCTTGCATGTCGCCCGTTACCATGACACTGAAGCCAATTTGATGGAAACGTTGTGCCAATGCCAAACTTTCTGCTACGTCAGCCTTGGTAATTGTGAACAAGACATTACCGAAATCATTGACGTGGATGTTGCTACCTGCAAAGGCCTTGTATAGTGCTTTTTGAAGGTTGATATCTGAACCCATCACTTCACCAGTTGATTTCATTTCTGGTCCTAATTGCGGATCAACTAGGTTCAATTTAGTGAATGAGAATACTGGTGCTTTTACATGAACCATGTTGCCATCAGCGTAAAGACCTGGTTGGTAACCTTGGTCAATAATGCTTTCGCCAAGGATAGCACGCGTTGCTACTTGTGCCATTGGAATACCCGTTACCTTACTCAAGAAAGGTACTGTACGGCTGGCACGTGGATTTACTTCAATCACATAAACTTGGCCATCTTGAACAATGAATTGAATATTCATCATACCCAAGCAATTTAAGCCAAAAGATAGACGTTCAGTGTAATCGACGATGGTCGCCTTCACCTCATCAGATAGACTTTGTGAAGGATAAACGGCCATAGAGTCACCTGAGTGGACCCCAGAACGTTCGATATGTTCCATAATTCCTGGGATTAAGACATTTTCACCGTCACAAATTGCATCGACTTCGACTTCGGTACCCACTACATAATGGTCAATCAAAATTGGACGGTCTGGAGAGGCAATCATGGCATCTTCCATATAGCTGCGTAAGTCGGCATCGTTATCCACGATTTCCATACCACGCCCACCTAAGACATAACTTGGACGTACTAAGACTGGATAGCCAATCTTACTTGGGATTTGTAAAGCATCTTCTACAGACATTGCTGTAAAACCTTCTGGTTGAGGGATTCCTAAGTCTGTTAAGGCTTGCTCGAACAAGTCACGGTCTTCAGCACGATCTAAGTCTTCTACGGTTGTCCCTAAGATAGGAATACCTAATGCATGTAATGGTTCAGCTAGATTTATCGCTGTTTGACCACCAAATTGTACAATAACCCCTTCCGGTTGTTCAAGGTCGATGACATGTAGTACGTCTTCTAAAGTAAGTGGTTCGAAGTAAAGTTTATCCGAAATAGAGAAATCAGTTGAAACTGTTTCTGGGTTGTTATTCATGATAATCGCTTCGTAGCCAGCTTGTTGGATCGCTTTAACAGAGTGAACTGTGGCGTAGTCAAATTCTACCCCTTGACCGATACGGATGGGACCTGAACCTAATACTAAAACAGTCTTTTTGTCTGAAGGCATACTTTCGTTATCAGCACTATAGGTTGAATAGTAGTATGGTGTGTTCGATTCAAACTCGGCCGCACAGGTGTCAACGGTTTTGTAGACTGGGCGAATGCCGTTTGCAGCTCGTAAGTCACGTACATCTGCTAAATCATTTTCCCATAGTCTAGAGATGGCTAAATCAGAGAAACCATAACGTTTTGCTTCTTTTAAGACAGCAACATCTTCTTTATTGGCTTCAAGTGTATTTTCTAATTCTACAATGTGCATTAAAACATCTAGGAAATAGAGATTAATTTTTGTCATGTCATGCAATTGTTCAATGGTATATCCGCGGCGCAAAGCTTCAGCTAAGTAGAAGATACGGTCATCTTGTGCACGTGTAATCTTATCAATTAAGGTTACTTCATCAGCTTCGCGACTAGCAGTTGTTGCCATGTGTTCAGCACCAATTTCTAGTGAACGGACAGCTTTTAACAGCGCTTCTTCAAGGTTCGTACCAATAGCCATGACTTCACCAGTGGCTTTCATTTGAGTACCTAACTGACGATCACCTTTCTCGAATTTATCGAATGGCCAACGTGGAATCTTCGCAACCACATAGTCCAAAGCTGGTTCAAATTCGGCTAAGGTTGTACCTGTTACAGGGTTGATCATTTCATCAAGTGTTAACCCTACTGCGATTTTGGCTGCAATTTTGGCGATTGGATAACCAGTTGCTTTAGATGCAAGCGCTGAAGAACGGCTCACCCGTGGGTTTACTTCAATAACGTAGTAATTGAAGCTGTTTGGATCTAAGGCTAATTGCACATTGCAACCACCTTCAATACCTAAGGCACGGATAATCTTTAATGATGCATCGCGCAACATTTGGTTTTCGTGGTCTGTTAGAGTCAAGGTCGGTGCGAAAACAATTGAATCTCCTGTATGAATACCAACTGGGTCAAAGTTTTCCATGTTACAAACAACCAAAGCATTATCTGCGCTATCACGCATTACTTCGTATTCGATTTCCTTGTAACCAGCGATTGAAATTTCAATCAAACATTGGTTTACAGGCGATAATTTAAGGCCCTTAGCAACAATTTCACGTAATTCAGCAGGGTCATTACAAATCCCCCCACCTGTTCCACCCATGGTAAAGGCAGGACGTACAATTACTGGATAACCAGCCTGTTCTGCGAAAGCTAGTGCTTCGTCAACTGTATGTACAATATCACTCTCAGGAACTGGTTCATTCAATTCACGCATTAGATTACGGAAAAGGTCACGGTCTTCAGCTTGATCGATAGCTGATAATTTTGTACCCAATAATTGGATACCTAATTCATCTAAAATACCATCATTGGCTAATTCAATCGCCATGTTTAAACCTGTTTGGCCACCTAAAGTAGGTAGAATCGCGTCTGGACGCTCTTTACGTAAGATGCGTGATACAAATTCTAGCGTAATCGGTTCAATATACACTTTGTCAGCAATTTCCGTGTCAGTCATGATAGTTGCTGGATTGGAGTTAACTAATACAACTTCATAACCTTCTTCACGTAAAGATAAGCATGCTTGTGTACCAGCATAGTCAAATTCTGCTGCCTGTCCGATGATAATTGGACCAGATCCGATAACCATAATCTTGTGAATATCAGTACGTTTTGGCATTAAATAGTCCCCTCCAAGTTCTTGTTGTTATCCATTAATTCAATAAAACGATCAAATAAGTGGTCTGCATCATGTGGTCCTGGTGCTGCATCAGGATGATATTGCACACTAAAAGCAGGTAAAGTTTTGTGGCGCACACCTTCTACCGTTTCATCGTTGATCTCGATATGAGTGATTTCTAAATCTGTATGCACTAATGAATCAGCATCTACCGCATAACCGTGGTTTTGAGAAGTGAAATCAATACGACCAGTAGCAATTTCACGTACAGGGTGGTTAAAGCCACGATGGCCGAATTTCATTTTGAAGGTTTCGCCACCATTCGCTAAACACAACAATTGGTGACCAAGACAGATACCAAACAAAGGTATTTTACCTTGAATTTCATTAATCATGTCTAAAGCTTCTGGAATACTCGTTGGATCCCCAGGGCCGTTGGTTAACATGACGCCATCAGGAGCTAAACGTAAAATTTCTTGGGCAGTTGTATCATATGGTACCACCGTTACATTACACTCACGTTTGTTTAATTCACGTAAAATTGAATGTTTCAAACCAAAGTCTACTACGACCACATTCTTACCAGCATTTGGATTCACATATCGCGTTTTAGTTGATACTTGCGCTACTTGGTTTGTAGGCAAGTCTGTCGCGCGAAGTGTCGCAAGCGCAGCTTCAATGTCAGTCCCCTCATTTAGTAAACTAGCTTTCATCGTTCCGTGACTACGGATTGTTTTGGTTAATTGACGCGTATCAATATGTTTAATGCCTGGTATATCATATTCCACTAAGAACTCATCCAAGCTCATTTTTGATCGCCAGTTAGATGGGAAACGTGCAACTTCACGACAAATGATAGCCTTCACTGTAGGGTCTACAGATTCAAAATCATCAGCATTTACACCATAGTTTCCAATTAATGGAAAGGTAAATGTTAATATTTGACCGTTATAACTCTGGTCAGTTAATGATTCTTGATAACCTGTCATTCCTGTTGAAAAGACTACTTCGCCAATAACCTCTTTCGTAGCACCAAAAGCTTCACCATAAAATGTTTCACCAGTTTCTAACAACAATATTTTTTCCATTTTTTCACTCACCTTCAACGAACACACCGATTATGACCATTTACATTTACACTATAAAAAAAAGCACTTAGCCCGAGGGCTAAGCGCTTTACGACACTACAAGTAAATTGAAGATATAGTAAACAAACCATTCGCATGGTTTCACTTGACCCCTTGAAAGCCTCACAGGACTTGATTTAAAGGTTGCTTTGTTTTTTCTAAGATTACGCTATTGACTATGCAAAGTCAACAAAATCATGTAAAAAATTATCATTTTTCACAATTTTATATACAATCTACTCATAGAATTCTAATAAAAGTCCCTTAAATCTGGTCTCCTGAAATTTCATTACTATATTAATTTAGGTTAGAATGTACGAATACTGTATAAAAATGAAAAGACAACAAGCAAGCACAAATCCTTATTCCTTAAAGCTACTTGTCTCTTTACAAATGCACTAGCTTTATTTAGCTTGTCTTATCGAATGCTTCTCGTTCAATCTTATGCCAACTATGCAAGTGGGTACTATAAGTAATCGCAGCATATAAACGAACAAATAGTAGATAGGGTCTATAGAAGATCGAATCTAGAATTGTAATACCAAAAGCTTTTAAGGTATCCCCGCGGAAAAATTGATAGTCTTGGATAAAATATCTGCCCACGTAGAAAACCATCGTTTGAAAAACACAAAACAGAAAATATAACAGCGCAAGTGCTATCGCGGAAGAAACATTTAATATGCCTAGCATGAATGATAAAGAAATAATGATGATACCTAGTAATTCAATAAATGGCGCCATCAATTCATATAGAAAATAGAATAAGTACGATACGGTACCTAGTAAACCATATTTAGGATTTAACATGATGGTACGGTGTTGCCACATACTTTGTATTAATCCTCGATGCCATCTCGACCGCTATTTCGCCAAGTCTTTTAAAGTAAAAGGCGCTTGCGTCCAACAGATTGCGTTTGCAACATACCGATTATTATAAGGGATTTTATTCTCCACATAATACCGATGTAAGCGTAAAGCCAAGTCCATGTCTTCAGCCACACTATTCACATCATAACCATTCACACGAATAAGCGCTTCCTTTTTAAAGAGACCAAACCCACCCGATACATTTAAATTACCATTAAAAACATCGCTAAAAATGCGAGAGCCCATAAAGGCTCGTGAATACTCTAGTGACTGCATAGCTGCTACCAAACTTTTAGAGATTTTTGTTTCCACAGGATATGCATGTTTAAAAACAACATCATTTGAAACACCTAATAAACCACCAACAGCAACCGTAGTCGCGTCCTCAAACAAAGGTCTAATCGCATGCTTTAAGGCGTCCGCTTGTAAAATTTCATCGGCATCCATTGACACAATATACGGATACTCTGAAACGTTAATCCCAGCATTTACAGAGTCAGCCTTATTCCCCCCATTCTCTTTGCGAATCAATTTAATCGAAATGCGTCCTATTTTTATGACCATAAACCGCTTGTATAGGTTTACTAAGGACTTGAAGACAAATTGGATGGGTTATAAGTGACAAATCAAATGCATCAATCACTTTTTGCCCAGTATCATCTGTAGATCCATCATCGACAACAATTATTTCAAAAATTTTGTAATCCTGGTACAACAAGTTATTGATTGTCGAAAGAATGGTCGCACTCTCATTATAAGCTGGCACGATAATAGAAATTGGATAGTAATATTCGTGGTCTAACTGATTCATCATCAACCTGCGTTGTCGATTTCGGTAAATTTTAACCATTGCAAATATATTCCCAACTGAAATATAGGTCACATAAAAAAAATAAATAATATAAGAAAAATATTTCCGTATATTGAATCACTTCCCTAACATCCCTGACTTAATCCTTTCTGGTCATAATAATAGATTAATTGCTCCTTAGCATACGGATCATCTCCATTAAATATGATACTCAACTCACTTGGAGCAACCGCTAATTCGCTTAAAGCGATACTTCCATTTCTTCGAATATACCACTCTCTCGAAAAAATATTTTTCTTCAATTGATCAATAGTTGCTGGTCCTGGATAGTGGGGTAATGTTGAGGTAGCGACTCCTGCACACGCCCATTCTTGCACGTCACTGGTATCTGCACATTTTAAAATATATGGATATGCCTCATCTACATGAACTTTTGCATAATAACGTAAAATAGCACAGGTTAAATCAACATTCTCGTCTTTATTTTTTAGATAGGGTAACAACATATTTGAAAAGTCGGGAGAATCGATTAATTTAGCAAAATCATCGAGGGCAACGCAGTAATGTGTGTTGAAAACATTATCTGATGAAATGATTTTTTCAAAAAATCGAAATCACCAGTAAAAGACAGTAGACTACTTGAAATTAGTTTCGTATTCAATGGTATACCCTTTGAATTATTTAAAACTTTTAATGCTTGAATAACGGTATCAGCGTTACCAATTTTGTTTAAAGTATTGAAGGCATAATTTTGACAATAGGCTGAGTCTTGCGCAACTATTTTTAATAAAATTGTTTCAAGTGATTTGGTATCGTGGTTTACTTGATGAAAAGGCAATAAACAAGAGATATAGGTAAAATAAGCCTGATAGATAAGTGGCCGCTTTAAGTAGGTTTTGCCTAAAGCCACCCATACTGGATAAATGCTAGATGTAAAATCATTCAATCTAACTTTGTCTGCTTGACTATCCATATTTTTCAGTTCTTGGATAACAGCTTCAAAAGCTACTAATTGTTTTACCTGTTTTAACTTTTCATAAATAGCGTCCTGATTGCCTACAAAATTGTCACTAACATAATAATCACACCATTGGTCTTTTCTCTTTTCGAATCTTGCTTTTGTAAAATGGACATATATTCTATGGCACAACACAATGAGCATCATCGCTACACTTAATACAACAATAAAAATTAAATACAAATATATAAAATTATACTTCATGTCCTCTCCCCATTTTACTCTAACAGCTTCACCAAACTCTTGTATTCATGTAAACCCAAATTAACTTGTTGGTCGCTAAAGTGCGTCTTTAATTGATTAAAATTCTCTACCACAGCATCCAAAGATAAATGATGATAAGTATTTATTTCCGCCAAATCAAATTGACCTGGTGCTTGTAACTCATAAATCGTTTGAATGGGTTTATGATATTGCTTACTTAAGCTAGCTTCATTGCTTATATGGTCGATTTCCTTGCCTCTATAATAGTTCATGATGGCCACTTGATCGGAGGCTCTTTGAACAATGGTCGCTAATTCATCGCTAAATCCTTCCGTATCAAAAAAATACGGTAGACATACGATGACCTCTAATCCTTTTTGATTAGCAACTTGATGCGCTGCAGTCAATCCTTCTGTAAAATGCCTCATCAGTAAGTCTGGATTAGACTCAAATTCTGGCAGGCTTTGTGGTTCAATATCAATAACAATTCCTTTAATCTGCTGATCCTTGGGTAACGATTGGTTCAATTCATCCACAGTGTTGATATATTGAATAAGCTCCCTTGCGTCAGGATCCATCGCCCATTCCGGTTCGTCATTTAACAAATATACCCATTTATTAGCCTGTTCCGTTTTTTGAATGAAAGCAATGATATTATCTAAATATACGGGTTCATTCAAGTATGCTTCTGAAGCGTATTGGTAAATGTCATCGATGTCTAATGAAATTAAGGTACTCACAGTATCATCTGGGTTTTCCACCTGAACCGTATCCCATGAATAAACGGCTGTTGGAGAACGCCGTGAATTTATCATTTGGTTAAATAAAATAAAAGCCAAAAGGATAAAACTTCCAATACAAAGTAAATAAGCGAATATTTTTTTATGCATAAAACACCAAATTTCATTTAAATTTCGCTGCCATAAGTATACTCCCTTGGTTCAAAAAAAAGATATTGCGGCAAAATATTTCGTTATTTGTTTACATCATTCATGATATTTCGTTAGGTAACTGTTTTGCACGCATGAAAGATAGCATGGCCTTTTGGCGTACACAAAATAGTGTCAATGAGATTCAACATGAAATCTCACCAACACTATTTATTATAGTTATAGAACCATTTATTATAGAAGCGCAAAAAAAGACGACCGAGTCGTCACCCGGTCGCCTTTCCAATTTGCAAATTTAATTTTTAATGTTTAATTGTGTTAATTAAGCTTCGATTGTAGTGATTGTACCCGCACCTACAGTACGTCCACCTTCACGGATAGAGAATTTAGTACCATCTTCGATCGCAACTGGGTGAATCAATTCAACGTCCATATCAACGTTGTCACCAGGCATAACCATAGCTACGTCTTCTGGTAAAGTGATAACACCAGTGATGTCAGTAGTACGGAAGTAGAATTGTGGACGGTAGTTAGTTAAGAATGGTGTATGACGTCCACCTTCTTCTTTAGATAAAACGTAAACTTGCGCTTTAAATTTAGTATGTGGAGTGATTGAACCAGGAGCAGCCAATACTTGACCACGTTGGATGTCTTCACGTTGAACACCACGTAATAATGCACCGATGTTGTCACCAGCTTGAGCGTAGTCTAAGTTTTTACGGAACATTTCAACACCAGTTACAACTGATTTACCGATTTGTTCAGCAATACCAACGATGTCAACTTCGTCACCTGTACGAACTTCACCACGTTCAACACGACCTGTGGCAACAGTACCACGACCAGTGATTGAGAATACATCCTCAACTGGCATCATGAATGGTTTGTCGTTGTCACGTTCTGGTTCTGGAATGTAAGAGTCTACAGCTTCCATTAATTCCATGATTTTAGCTTCTTGAGCTTCGTCGCCTTGTAATGCTAATAAAGCAGAACCAGCAACTACAGGTAGATCGTCACCTGGGTAGTTGTACTCAGATAATAAGTCACGAACTTCCATTTCAACTAATTCTAGTAATTCTTCATCGTCAACTTGGTCAACTTTGTTTAAGAATACTACGAATGCAGGAACACCGATTTGGCCAGCTAAAAGGATGTGCTCACGAGTTTGTGGCATTGGACCATCAGCAGCAGATACTACTAAGATCGCACCGTCCATTTGAGCAGCACCAGTGATCATGTTTTTAACGTAGTCAGCATGTCCTGGGGCATCGATATGCGCGTAGTGACGGTTAGCTGTTTCGTACTCGATGTGTGAAGTATTGATTGTAATACCACGTTCTTGCTCTTCTGGAGCGTTATCGATTGAAGCGTAGTCTTGAGCTTCACCGAAACCGTGCTTAGCTAATACAGTTGCGATTGCAGCTGATAAAGTTGTTTTACCGTGGTCAACGTGTCCTAAAGTACCAACGTTAACATGGGGTTTTGTACGTTCATATGTTTGTTTTGCCATTTTATGTATTCCTCCTAAGAATAGAAAATATAAACCTAAATTTTATAGATTTTCAATAAGTTCATTATAGTCAAACTCGCTTCAGAAATCAAGCATCTACACTGGGAAAAACCTAGTAAGTACTTGATTTCCACGAGTAAGCCTATGGTCAAAGTCTTAATTTAAAAATTATTCTTCTGAACCTTTACCATATTGTTTGATAATGTCTTCTTGAATAGATTTTGGTACAGCTTCGTAATGATCGAATGTCATTGTGAAAGTACCACGTCCTTGAGTTGCAGAACGTAAAGTAGTTGCGTAACCAAACATTTCTGATAACGGAACTTGTGAGTTGATCATCAACGCGTTACCACGTGGTGTTTGACCTTCGATACGTCCACGACGAGCTGACACGTGACCCATAACGTCCCCTAAGTATTCTTCTGGAACTTGGATGTCAACACGCATCATTGGTTCAAGGATTGCAGGTTTGGCTGTCTTGATAGCGTTACGTAAAGCTAATGAAGCAGCAACTTTGAAGGCTGTCTCAGATGAATCGACATCATGGTAAGAACCATCGTAAAGTTTAGCTTTAACATCGATTAATGGGAAGCCAGCTAATACACCGTTTTCCATTGCATCTTTAAGTCCAGCTTCAACAGCAGGGATGTATTCACGAGGAACCACACCACCGACGATTGCATTTTCAAATTCAAATCCAGCACCTTCTTCGTTAGGTGTGAATTCGATCCATACGTCACCGTATTGACCTTTACCACCTGATTGACGAACGAATTTACCTTGAACTTGCGTTTGTTGTGTGAATGTTTCACGGTAAGATACTTGAGGCGCACCTACTGTTGCAGAAACATTGAATTCACGTTTCAAACGGTCAACGATGATGTCAAGGTGAAGCTCACCCATACCAGCGATGATTGTTTGACCAGTTTCGTGGTCAGTTGACGCACGGAAAGTTGGATCTTCTTCAGCTAATTTACCTAAAGCGATAGACATTTTGTCTTGGTCAGCTTTGGTTTCTGGTTCGATTGCAACTTCGATAACTGGCTCAGGGAATTCCATTGACTCAAGGATAACTTTGTTGTCAACGTCACATAATGTATCACCTGTTGTAGTATCTTTAAGACCTACGGCAGCAGCGATATCACCAGAGAATACTTCATCCACTTCAGAACGAGAGTTAGCGTGCATCATTAAGATACGACCTAAACGTTCACGTTTGTCTTTAGTAGCATTTTGGATGTATGAACCTGATTGAACAGTACCAGAGTATACACGGAAGAAAGTTAAACGACCTACGAATGGGTCAGTCATAACTTTAAACGCTAATGCTGAGAAAGGTGCATCGTCGTTCGCACGAACTTCGATCACTTCATCAGGATTATCAAATGCATGACCTTGGATTGGTGGTACGTCTGTTGGTGCAGGTAAGTAGTCGATAACTGCATCAAGCATTAATTGAACACCTTTATTTTTGAAGGCTGAACCACACAATACAGGGAAGAAGTCAACGTTAGTAGTTGCAGTACGGATAGCCGCTTTCAACTCTTCTTTAGAAATTTCTTCACCTTCAAGGTATTTTTCCATAATATCTTCATTCACATCAGCGATTGATTCAATTAGGTTTGTGTGCCATTTTTCAGCTAATTCGCGGTATTCTTCTGGAATTTCGCGTTCTTCGTATTCTCTACCGTCATCAGAGGTGTAAACTTCAGCGTTCATTTCCACTAAGTCAATGATACCTTCGAAGTCATCTTCAGAACCAATTGGTAATTGGATAGGTTGAGCGTTTGCTTGTAAACGTTCGTGAATAGTGTTTACAGAGTATAAGAAGTCTGCACCCAATTTATCCATTTTATTTACAAACACAATACGAGGTACTTTATAAGTATCTGCTTGACGCCAAACAGTTTCTGTTTGAGGCTCTACACCTGATTGGGCATCTAGTAAAGCTACTGAACCATCTAATACACGCAATGAACGTTCAACTTCAACAGTGAAGTCCACGTGTCCTGGGGTATCAATGATGTTTACACGGTGGTCTTTCCATTGTGCAGTTGTTGCAGCAGATGTAATAGTGATACCACGTTCTTGTTCTTGCTCCATCCAGTCCATTTGTGCCCCACCATCGTGAGTTTCACCGATTTTATGGATTTTACCAGTGTAGAACAAGATACGTTCAGTAGTCGTCGTTTTACCAGCATCGATGTGGGCCATGATACCGATATTACGAGTCTTTTCAAGAGGAAATTCTCTTTTAGCCATCTTATCTTTACTCCTTTTTTCTTTGATTCGTTTAATAATTGGTTTCCACAATCATTATAACGTTTTTAGAGAAAAGTCGACAATATAAATTATCGACTTTTAGAAAACTCTTACCAACGGAAATGTGCGAAGGCTTTGTTAGCTTCTGCCATACGGTGTGATTCTTCACGTTTACGAACTGAAGCACCTGTATTGTTAGCAGCGTCCATGATTTCGTGTGATAAGCGTTGTTCCATTGTGTTCTCACCACGTAGGCGAGCGTAGTTTACTAACCAACGTAATGCCAAAGTTTGACGACGTTCTGGACGAACTTCGATTGGCACTTGGTAGTTAGAACCACCAATACGACGAGCTTTAACTTCTAAAACTGGTGCGATGTTTTCGATTGCTTGTTCGAAAACCTCCATTGGATCGTTACCTGTTTCAGCTTTAATGTTGTCGAAGGCAGTATATAAAATAGTAGCTGCTTTACCACGTTTACCATCAACCATGATACGGTTGATTAAACGAGTAACTAATTTTGAGTTATAAATTGGATCTGGTAATACATCACGTTTTGCAATATGTCCTTTACGAGGCATTTGTGCTCCTCCTTTCGAATTTTAATTATTTAGGTTTTTTAGTACCGTATTTAGAACGGCTTTGTTTACGGTCGTTAACTCCAGCAGTATCTAACGCACCACGAACGATGTGGTAACGAACCCCTGGTAAGTCTTTCACACGTCCACCACGGATAAGAACAACACTATGTTCTTGTAAGTTGTGGCCGATACCTGGGATGTAAGCTGTTACCTCGATCATGTTTGATAAACGAACACGAGCATATTTACGTAACGCTGAGTTAGGTTTTTTCGGTGTCATAGTACCTACACGTGTACAAACTCCACGTTTTTGAGGAGAGTTTGTAGAAGTAGATTTACGTTTCATTGAGTTGTAACCACGGCCTAAAGCTGGAGAACCAGATTTTTTAGTTGAGCTTTGGCGTGATTTGCGTACTAATTGGTTAATAGTTGGCATAACTATAAGCTCCTCCTTCCCATTAATGGGTGATATTTTTTGTATATACTTTATGCTCACACATCCAAGCGTGTCATAATTTTTTTGAAAAAATAAAAATCGCTTTACAGCTACGATTTCAGTTTTTCAATGTTTGTGTGCTAATGTACCAGTCAGCACGACTGTTCGATTTGGATACAAATACAGGAATCTGCATACAAAAAGCACCTTATATAATTTATCACATTCGTAAGGTCGCGTCAACAAATAATCTCAAAAAAATAAAGACCACTTTTCCCCCGGCTAGCAAGGGAAAGGGCGGCCTTTTCTATAATTACTATTCCACGTTTCTCATTGTTGGGAATAGTAAGACGTCACGGATAGATTGTGCGTCTGTTAATAGCATCACCATACGGTCGATACCAATTCCTAACCCACCTGTAGGCGGCATACCTGTTTCTAAGGCTTCTAAGAATTCTTCATCTAGTGGATGCGCTTCGTCGTTACCCTCAGCTTTTTCTTTCACTTGAGCTTCGAAACGTTCACGTTGGTCAATTGGATCTGTTAACTCGGTAAAGGCATTACCAGATTCTGAACCTACAATGAATACTTCAAAACGGTCAGTAAAGCGTGGGTCATCCTCGTTTTTACGTGCCAATGGCGAAATGGCTGTTGGGTGACCGTAAACGAATGTTGGTTGAATTAAAGTGTCTTCAACAAATTCTTCAAAGAATTCGTTAATGACATGTCCAACTGTAAAGTTGTTTTCAACTTGTACATGGTGTTCTTTGGCAATTGCGCGAGCTTCTTCATCTGTCATTTCTTGCCAGAAATCAACGCCACTCGCTTCTTTAACTGCATCTACCATGTGGACACGACGCCATTTGCCACCTAATTCGATTGCTTGACCGTCGTAAGTGATACTTGTTGTACCCAATACTTTTTCAGCGACTGATTGGAATAAACCTTCAACTAGGTCCATCACGTCAGTCATTTTGCTGTAAGCTGTATAAACTTCAAGCATAGTGAATTCAGGGTTGTGCGTTGTATCGATCCCTTCGTTACGGAATACACGACCTATTTCATACACACGTTCCATACCACCAACAACTAGACGTTTTAGGTGCAATTCTAAGGCGATACGTAGATATAATTCCATGTCTAAGGCATTGTGGTGGGTAATAAATGGACGCGCTGAGGCACCACCAGCAATGTTATGTAAGACAGGGGTTTCAACTTCTAGATAGTCGTTACTGTCTAAGTAGTGACGAACTTCACGGATGATTTGCGAACGTTTTGTGAAACGGTCGAATGATTCACGGTTGGCAATTAGATCTAGGTAACGGTGACGGTAGATTTGTTCTACATCTGTTAGACCATGGTATTTATCCGGTAATGGACGTAAAGCTTTTGTCAGGTGGACGAATTTCGTCGCTTTAACCGATAATTCACCAGTGTTCGTACGCATTAAAGTACCCTCAACACCAACGATATCTCCTAAGTCAGCTTTCTTCCATAAGTGGTCGTAATCCTCTTCATCGATGTGGTCACGACGCACGTAGATTTGAATGTTCCCTGACATGTCTTGGATGTTCCCAAAACCAGCTTTACCTTTACCACGTTTCGTCACTAAACGGCCGGCAATGGCTACTACGTCATCCATTTCAGCTAATTGCTCTTTGTCATAAGCTTCATATTTTTTGTGTAAATCAGCTGCTACGGCGTTACGTTCAAACCCAGAAGCAAATGGGTTATAACCGCTCTCTTCTAACTCAGCCATTTTTTCACGACGGACAAGCAGTTGGTCGTTCAACCCTTCAGTCGCATCAGTAGCTTGATGTTGATTATTTTCTTCAGTCACTATATACACTCCTTACTTTATCTATCGTTATCCTCTAGTCAATTCGATACTTATCTATATTGCCAACTTTCTGCCAAAAAAGCAAGCGACCCTTGTCGACAATTTCTATCAGAACAGTTTTTTTCGGATAAACTGTCGTTTCTCTATGAAAATACGAAAACACAAGCATTGTACCAAATTTTCAGGTTAAAGAAAACCTTATTCGGGTAGGAACTGCTTATGCTTTCAATTAATGGTTATCCTCTTCTTTAATATGGGTAAAGGCATCCGTTAAAATTTGAAGGACATGGCTGTCTGCCTGGCTATAAATGACCGTATTTCTTTCCTTACGTTTCTTCACTAGTCGCAATTCAAACAATTTCTTTAATTGGTGGGACACTGCAGATTGTTCCAAACCTAATTCTTCAGAAATCTTAGTGGCCATCATTTCGCCTTCACCCAATAAATATAGTATGCGTAATCTTGTCGGATCCCCCAAAGCCTTAAACATTTTACTCAAATGTTGAATTTGCTCAGGTTCAACCGTCCCACGTAGCTTCTCAAGATGATTTTCTGCTTCCTTCATAAAAGCCTTCTTTCACTTTTAATAATGTTTATTCACTCAATTACTTCTATTAATTGCTTATATTGAAGTCGAAAGCACCTTCAGCAACAAATCGTCTGCCGTCATCTGGAATAACAGCGACTACTTTTTTATTCCGGCCTAGGGTTTTAGCCACCGCAATCGCTGCTGCAACTGCCGCACCACCCGCTGGCCCTACCAATAAACCTTCATTGATGGCTAACAAGCGACTAGTTTCTTTGGCCTTGGCCAAATCAATAGCCACGATACCGTCGTATAAAGTGTTATCCAAATTCAAAGGCAATAAACCTGGGTTGAATCCCGTAGCTACACTCGGCTTGGCCATTTCACCTGACAAGAATTTGGCATCCTTATCTTCTACCGCGTAAAGTTGAATGTCCTTATTTTCTTGTCTAAGGGCTGTTCCAACACCCGTCATCGTCCCACCAGTTGCAATAGTTGATACAAAGGCATCTGGCGCCCCGTTTAAGGCTTCGATGATTTCTGGTCCTGTTGTTTTTTCATGGACAGCAGCATTGCCCTCATCATCGTAAACATCAATAAGTAGGTGGTTGCCCGCTTCAGCGTAAGCCCGCGCTTGGGTCAAGGCATCTACAACACCTTGTTTGCCGGCTACTAGTTGCACTTGAGCCCCGTATGCACGCAAGACTGTCAAGTCATGGTGCGTGGATGTATCTGGGACAAAGGCCTTTGTATCATAACCCTTGCTCGCTCCTAGTAAGGCGAAAGAGGCAGCAACTTCGGCTGTCGTTGCGACCACAATTTCTTGGCCAGCTTTTAAGCGACCTTCAATTTCCGCTACTTCAATCATGTTTAAGGCAACTCGGTCGTAAATTGATCCGGTTGGGTTAGCTGTTTCGAGTTTGACGTATACCTGGGCGGCTTTATATGGGACTGATCGTTGCAATTTCAGTAACGGTGTTTCTCCGATTAATTGACTCATATAATTTGTAACTTCCATCTTCTAACTCAAACCTTTCTCTGTAAAATGATTACATAGCCTTGTTGATTATGCCTATTATAACAAACCTTGCCCTTAAGCTTGGTCTTCAATGCCTTTTAAATCTTCAGCTGTGAATTGATAGCGTTTATTACAGAATTGACATACTACTTCGGCCCCGTTATCTTCTTCGATCATAGCTGTGATTTCTTCTTTTGGTAAAGTCGCTAATCCAGCTGCAAAACGGTCTTTATTGCAGTCACAAGCAAATTGCACATCACGTTCATCTAAGAATTTGACATTTGCTTCACCTAACAAACGGTTAATCATGTCTTTGGCTGTCGCACCATCTGACAATAATTCAGTTACTTGCGGTGTTTCAGCAACTGCCTTTTCAACGGCTTCAATGGACGGTTCAGTCACCCCTGGCATTAATTGGATCATCCAACCACCAGCATTGATCACTGTTTCATCCGTATCCACCAAGACACCTAGACCTACTGCAGAAGGCGTTTGCTCAGAATAAGCAAGGTAGTAAGTGAAGTCTTCAGCGATTTCACCTGAAACAATTGGCACTTGACCAGAGAAAGGTTCTTTCAAACCTAAATCTTTTGTTACGGTAAAAAGACCTTCCGTTCCGACCGCGCCGCGTACATCAATCTTGCCTTTATCGTTTGGATCTAGGCTGATATGCGGCTCTTGAACGTAACCTTTCACATTTCCTTGACCGTCCGCAACAGCCACCAACTTACCAGCTGGGCCGTTCCCATTAATTTGGACGGTGATTTTAGCGTCATCTTTAATATCAGACCCCATCATCAACGTACCCACTAACGTACGTCCTAGAGCTGCTGTAGAAGCAGACCATGTATCATGTTTCTTTTGTGCCTCTTGGACAACACCTGTAGCATCTACAGCTGTAATACGAACTTCACCATCAAAGGCCACTGCCTTAATTAATTTATCTGTCATTTATTTCACTCCATTATTAGGTGCCAGGCACCCATTATTCGCTTGTCGCGCTTCAACTACCATTCTAACCTAATTTGGCGAACAGTGAAAATATAATAGTCAGCATTGTATAAAGCAAACCGCTAAATAATGAACCGTTAGGAAAACTGCATAACATCTGAAAGATACTGCACGATTTTGTGAAACGCAATCATTATTGGTTTACCAATCCCGTATATTGGCGCTAGGGAAGTCATTTCATTATTGCACTGAAAAACCTCCGATAAAATATCATCGGAGGTTTTGAATTGATTCAAGAAAAGTAGGCTCTTAAACCTTTATCGGGTCCGCTCACACCCTTACTTAGTCTTGATCTATATGTGCGTTTCGCCCTTGTGGACCTTGATGATCGTCGTTGTCGTCATCAGCGTCATTAACATCATCAGCCGCTTCGGTTTGATTTTCTGAAGTCGTTTCTTCAGACCATTCACCATTACGGTATTGACGGTGCTCAGCACCACGTTGTAAATCTTTTTTCACTTCTTCAAAAGATTTAGCTTCTGATTCACGTTCTTGTTCGCCATCTAATGGTTCTGGCATTTCACCAGTTTCGAATAAGGCGCGAATTGTGCGTTCATCTAATGTTTCAAGTTCTAGTAATTTCTCGGCAATCACATCTAATTGATTACGGTGAGAAGCTAAGATACTTTCTGCTTCTTCCAAGCACTCGTCCATGAATTTACGTACTTCGTCATCAATTTGACCAGCTGTGCGTTCAGAGTAAGATTTGTTTTGTGCATAACCAGAATCTGCCCCACGCATTGAGTGGTTACCTTCGTACGAAATTGGTCCAAGTAATTCACTCATACCGTATTCGGTGATCATGGCACGAACAATACCTGTCGCTTGTTCAAAGTCGTTAGAAGCCCCAGAAGTTTGGGTATTGAAGATTAATTGTTCAGCAGCACGTCCACCTAGCAAACCAATCACTTGTTCACGCAAGTCTTTCGTTGTGTAAAGGTTTTGGTCTTCACGAGGAAGCATAATCGCATAACCCCCAGCTTTACCACGCGGTACAATTGTCACCTTGTGGACTACACGGGCGTCGCTTAGGACTAAACCAGCAATTGTATGACCAGCCTCGTGGTAAGCGACCATGCGACGTTCAACCTTAGAAATCACGCGGTCTTTCTTAGCCGGACCAGCAATTACGCGGTCTTGCGCTTCATCAATATCAATCATGTCAATTTGTTTCTTATCTACACGAGCTGCCACTAAAGCCGCCTCGTTTAATAAGTTTTCCAGTTCAGCACCAGTAAATCCTGGCGTTTGTTGCGCTAATACCTTCAAGTCCACACCTGGGCCGAACGGCTTATTACGGGCATGTACTTTCAAGATTGCTTCACGTCCCTTAACATCTGGACGACCAACTAATACCTGTCTATCAAAACGGCCTGGACGCAGTAACGCTGGGTCCAATACGTCAGAACGGTTAGTTGCCGCAATCACGATAACATTATCTTTTTCAGAGAAACCATCCATCTCAACCAACAACTGGTTCAATGTTTGCTCACGTTCATCATGACCTGATCCTGGACCAACACCACGACGACGACCAACAGCATCAATCTCATCAATAAAGATGATCGATGGAGAACTCTTCTTAGCATTTTCGAATAAGTCACGTACACGAGAAGCACCGACACCAACGAACATTTCCACAAACTCAGAACCTGAGATTGAGTAGAAAGGCACGCCAGCTTCACCGGCAACTGCTTTAGCAAGTAACGTCTTACCAGTACCTGGAGGACCCTCTAAAAGCACACCTTTTGGAATGCGGGCACCTAAAGCTTGGAATTTACGTGGATCTTTCAAGAAGTCCACCACTTCAACCAACTCTTGTTTCTCTTCATCCGCACCAGCGACATCAGAGAATCGCACTTTTACTTCTTTCTTCGATTGATCAACAGCCTTCGATTTACCCATAGACATCGGGTTGTTTCGACCGCCACCTTGGCTTTGGCTGAACATCATATACATAATCACAACGAAGAAAATAATCGGTACAGCAGTGAATAATAAGCTCAACCACATACCAGACTGGTCTTCTTCTAAGGCAGTCATTTCAGTACCGGTCGCATTCGCTGCATCCGTAATCGTTGCAATCGTGTTGTCATTAGGCAAAACGTTTACCACAAACTCAGAAGCTGAGCTTTGTTGTAAATCTTGGAAAATTGGAATCCCATCACTAGTTGACGATGACGATGCACTTGATTCCTCACCCGAATCCTTGTAAGCACCGCGGATTTGGTAAGCCCCGGCGTTGGATTGGATAGAGAAACGCTCTACATCCCCATCAGAAAGTGTTTGAATAAATTCTGATTGTGTTAACTCTTCAGTGGTACCACCAGTAGAATCACTCGTTAATGATCTAACTAATGCCATCAAAGCAAAGAACATAATCAGCCATAGCAAACCACTTCTAATGAAGGTGTTTCTATTTGGTCTGTTAGGTCTCTTTTGTTGCATTCATTTTCCCCATTCTAATTCTTGTTCTTAAAGTAGCCTGTAGTAATATAGTAAAAAATAGATATAAATAAACTAACTCACTAATTATGGAATAAATGTGCGTAAACACTAGGCTTCAAAATACCGATATAAGGCAATTGTCGGTACTCTTCATCAAAGTCCATACCGTAACCAATTACAAATTTGTCAGGGATTTCAAAACCAATATAATCCACTGAAACATTGGCAGTACGACGTTCAGGTTTATTTAGTAAAGTAACCACCTTCACACTCGCTGCATTACGGTGTTGGAACAAATCATGGATTTTCGCTAGCGTATTACCAGTATCCACAATATCCTCAACAATAATCACGTGACGACCAGACACATCCGCGTCTAAATCCTTCAAAATTTTCACCTGACCTGATGACTCAACACCACCGCCGTAACTAGAAATATCCATAAAGTCAATTTGTAATTTAACATCCATTGCACGAATCAAGTCAGACATGAATAGGACAGACCCCTTCAAAATACCAACCACAATCGGGTTCTTATCTTGATAATCCGCCGTTAACTCCTCACCTAACATCTGAATACGTTCCGCAATTTCCTCAGTCGAAACTAAAATTTCCTCTACATCTTTATGCATGCCTATAATCCTCCACATTTCATTTCACATAATTCTAGGTTATTTTAGCAAATAACCCAATTTAATAGCAATTAATTAAGACTACTCATCCAAATCTAGCCCCTTTAGCGCTGAAAAATCACCCTAAAAACATTCAATAAGCGAAAAGTATTATAACAATCTTACCATTAAACGCCAACAAATACGTCAAAAACCCCTAAAAATTTACCAATACTTTAGCCCCCGTACCACTCCGGTTTACATATAAAACCTCTCCATTGAAAAAGAGGCCCCACACCTCTTGCTGGTTATCCGCTAATACAAAAATATCGTCTCGGATACCAGACGGGACTTTTTCGTTGATTAAAAAGCGATTCAGCTTTTGTCGATGTCCGTTTGACAGTCGGATAAAATCTCCGGGAAGGCGATTGCGCACCGTCAAGCTAACGTCAGCACCCACCTCAGCCAACAAGACTGCCCCCTGGTCCAAATAAACATCCGCTTGGTCTTCGTCAAACCAACCAACCTTGACCCGGTCGCCTACTGCCACCCAGTCCTGCCAACTTAAAACTTGCTCAGTCCTCTTACCGGCGGCACCAGCACCCGCCAAGAAATCAGACCGGCCACCGGGCAGAATATAGGCCGTATCATACACCTTGACCAGGCGGTAGCCTCCCGGCAACCGCCACTCACCCTGACCATTCTCGCTCTGTAAGAAAGCCACCATCCGCTTAAAGCCATCTTGCGTAAAGGCGGCCAAGTCAGCAACCCTCGTTTGGTCGAATATTCGTTGCCACAACAAGACTTGTTCAGACAAGTCATAGTCCGATATGGCCGCCAAATCAACTTGCCAGGTGTCATCTTTTTTCATCAAGACACCTCTTAAAATTTGGTCCATATAAGCGTCCGCAAACCGGCTGGTCGCTTGAGCAGTCAAGGCAAAGTCACCCAGATGGTCAACAAGGGCGCCATCTTCCGCTTCCAATTCCGGCAGATACTGCTGTCTAAACCTGTTTCTGGTATAAGACAGATCAAAATTGGACGCATCCTCACTAAAAGAAACCTGCCGTTTCGCTGCATAGTCATATAAATCAGCCTTATCCACTGACAACAGCGGGCGGAGTACATAACCCGTCTGCAAGCCCTTGTCCAATTGGATAGGACGGTAGGGATGAATGCCAGCAATACTCTTTAAACGCCCCCCATGGACCAACCGCATCAAGACCGTTTCCGCCTGATCATTTTGATGGTGGGCAGTCACTAAGAATGGGGACCTAGTCAAGACCATCATCCGCTCAAAGACCGCATAACGGAATTCGCGTGCCGCCAATTCCGACCGGTTTGGATTTTGCGGGTCATCGTGGTCCCAAGCCACTACTTGAATGGCAATATCACGAGCCTCACAAAAATTGATGACCATATCCTGCTCAGCCGTTGATTCAGGACGAAGCTGGTGGTTGATATGGATTACTGAAAAAGTGACTAAGGATCTTTGACTTAAGCGATAGAATAAATCTAATAAAACCATTGAATCGACGCCACCAGACACAGCCAATAGAAAGGGGGGGTGCCCATCAATCGGCACGTATTCTGTAGGTAGTTGCGACTTCAACTTGTCTTTCGTCGCCACAAGCCAGTCTTCTACGATCTTTAATACATTTTTTCCCATCACATACCGCTCCTTTCCTAAGTTTTTGCTTACGCAAAAATGCTCTGAGTACTTTATTAAGTGTCCCTATTTATCCTAATCACCGTTAAACATCAAAGAGGTCTGCGACAAATTGCCACAGACCTCTCAACATGTGTCTACGCTTCGTTTTGGGTTTATGTACCTTGTGGTCACACACCCCTCATTTCTTATTAAGAACGACGGCCACCTCGGCCACCACGTTTACCTTCTGTATTACGTTTTAAAGAAGTTAAACGGTCATCAGAGTCTTTTAAGAATGATGACATCATGCTATCGAAGTCATTAGTTCCCGCTTTGTTACCAGCGTTCGACTTGAATGAATGCCCACCACCAAAGTTTGAACGACCACCTGAATGGTTGTTTGATTTTGGTTTACCTTGATAGCCACCACGATTGTCGCGGTTATCATCTTTACGGAAGTTTTGGTTGCTACGGTCGCGGCGACCGCCACCATCGTTGTTTCCGCGATTAGAAGACGCTGGTTTGCTTGCGCCATCTGCGTTTAAACGACGGATTGACAATGCAATCTTACCGTCATCAGCTACATTGGTCACTAAAACAGTTACTTCATCTCCAACAGATAAGACATCGTTGATATCTTTTACGTAGCCTTCAGCCACTTCAGAGATGTGGACTAAACCATTCTTGCCTTCTCCTAAATCAACAAATGCACCAAATTTTGTAATCCCTGTAACTTTTCCGGTAACTTTATTTCCTACTTCAATTGCCATGTATCCCAAATATCCTCCTTGAAATTCCTGCATCCGGTAAATGGATTTTTAACCGGACGAGTAAAGCTATTTCTAGTTTACCTTTTCAGCACAATTTATTCATCATTATTTTCTTGATTTTGTAAATAAGCCTTATTTAATATCTCAGCTTGTTTAGAGGCGTTATCTTCAGGTACACTGAAGATAATTTCCCCATCTTTACTTAAGTAGTAACGTGACCGCGCTAATTTAGCCACGTATTCATCATCTTTTAGCAAGGTCGCTTGTTGGCTTAAGCTATCAATTGCCTTTTGTTCACCAGCAATCTCATCTTCAGTTAAAGCGATTTGTTCTTCGACACCTTCTTGGTCCTTGTGTGCTGCATAAGCAGTCGACACACAACCCAAAGTCACAACAGCGAAGATACCAACGACAAGTCGGGTAATCCAATCAGCTGTAGTCTTTGGCTTTCGTGACCACTTCTTGGTTTTTGCTTTACGGTGTTCTTCTAATGATGTCACTTTTTTGCTTTCACGGTCGGGATGATCTTCTGGCCGCATAGCAAAAACCCCTTTCTATGGTGGTTTTGAATCCGTCAATCATATACTTAAAATAGTATAACAATAATTCAAAGCTAGCGCCATCATAAATCAAGACTAGAGACTACCTTTTTCCTGATCCTCGTGGTAACTTTCGTCAACTATGGTAAACATATTTTCGGCTTCATCTTTACGTGTCGTTTCCTTCAAGTTTTCAACGCGAACAGTCAGGTCTTTATTTCCAAATGTAATCACCAATTCATCACCGATTTTCACATCTGTACCTGACTTAGCTGGACGACCATTAATGGTAATCCGACCTTTGTCCGCAACCTCTTTAGCTACACTTCTTCTTTTAATAATTCTGGATACTTTTAAAAATTTATCTAATCGCAAAAATCTTGCTCCTTTATTTTATACATATTTTTTTGAAAATTTGGCTAGTTTCTTTTACTTTTCTCTAAATTAATCTACAAAAAACTTTTTTCATCATTATCTTAATGCTAGTATACCATGATTTGGTCCTAGCCTTTACCAATAAGCTAAGAATTTGCTTGTTTGCTCACGGATTAATACCCTTACAAACTTTACCGATTCTCTAGGCGAAATGATTACACCCTTATTGGAAACAACATCCCCGTATTTGAGACGCCTTTCCCATATCCGGAATGTGCACTACTTCACTACGCTTTGTCTTTGCAATAGCCGCCATATCAACTCGCCTTTTGGCAAGGTTTCCCATTCGACTTGGCTTAATATCGGGTCTTTCCGTAAGTAAACCACCATCAACAAAACACCTACAAGAATTTGAACCCCCATCAACAAGGCCTCCATCAACCGTTCCGGCGCTATCCCTAATACTCGGTGCCATAAATAAGCTAAGGTAAAGTTCACCGCAACCATTAAAACAGCTAGTAATCCTGCTTTAAAGGCTACTCGCCTCCATTTCAACACACGCACTTCCTTAGGCAAGGTCCAATCTAGGTAAATACTCATAGCCACTAAAGCTAAATTAGTCGCCCAGGCGGCACCTGCCGTATCTAGGAAACCAACTAAACTCGCTGTAGACATCCCTTTAACCAGCATGCCGACCACAAAGGCAATACCTGCTTTATACCAATGTCCTTGGGCTTGGAGAATATTATTTTGCCCTAATATGAGACTGGCGAAAATGACCATCATTACATAAACCATTAAGACCTCGGAGCCAGCAGAACTAGCAAATAGGAAATGGTTTAATTGGGGCATGATCGATATCAAACCGCCTGTAATGAGGGTGGCGAAAAAGAGTGTCACCCGTAGGTATTGTCTACTGACGATTTCAAATTCGTCAGCTTGCTTTCTGTCACCCTTTTTCACTAAAGCAAGGGTGGGTAAGAATGAAGTGGCAAGCGATGTGGCCACAACCATACCCAGTTGGACGATGGGCTGGCCGCGGTCGTAAATGCCCTTCATATCCTTGGCTACCGCCGTCGCAATTCCATTATCTACCAATTGGTCGTAAACGGTAAAGGCGTCAATTAGCTGATAAAAGACCAATAAGGCTGAGAAGAAACAGATCACAAAGCCTTCTGTGACAAATTCTTTGGTTAACTTAGTCCAAGATAAGCCTGTATCATCACCAGTCTCACTCGTTTGACCCAACCCATAATGGCCGGCTAGGAAGTCTTGATACATGGCCTTCTCGCGGTAATTTAATAAGTAATACGCCATGACGACAGAAGCGGCTGCGGCAGCAATCCACGCTGATTGCATAGTCCAAAAACCCATCTGGTAGACATCAGGATTCGCGCCAGTCCCCTGCATCCGGCTAAAGGTGAAGGCGACAGTTAAAATAACTGCCACCCGGACAAATTGCTCGGCAACTTGCGAAATAGCGGTTGGGGTCATAAGATTACGCCCCTGCATAAAACCTCTGGACAAGAGTAAACCTGGCATCAAGAGGAACATAAAAGACACGCTTTTGATAACAGGCGCCAGTAAACCGTCACCCATCATCGCCGCAATCCAACCAGCCCCAAAATAAATTAAGGCAAAACAAGCGAGCGCAAAGACCGATACAATGACTGCGTATCTCTTCAACAAATATTTACTTTGCCGGTTGTTATTTTGTAGTGCGACCTGCTTCCCCATAAAGGATGGTAAACCATTTAAAGCGAAGGTCATCCCTATTCCGTAAATTGGGTAGACCTGTTGGTATACATAGAAACCTTCGTTACCGACCATATTCTGTAAAGGGACCCGGTAAATAGCAGACAATACTTTAGCTACTAAGGCCGCGAGCGTTAGAACAACAGCCCCTTGCATGGCCACTTGGCCTGTTGAGCTTGCCTTTGAATCGTCATTTTTCACCTTCTAGTCACCTGCTTGGTCATTTTCTTGACCTAAATTAGTTTGATTCGCTTCATTTTCAGCAGCCTTCACTTGAGCGTCTACAGCAGCTTTACTCGCCGCCTCCTCTTGTTCAGCTTTTAGGGCTTGTGCTTTCTCGTAGTCAGCTTTTTCCTTGGCCAATTGGTCCGCCTTCATTTGGACCACGTTTTCGTCATCAGCTAACTTGGTTGTAAATTGCAGTAAGTAATCCAACCATTCTTCAGTAGACAACTTGTTTAAACCTAGGCTAATCATTAAGGCAGCGCCAACTTGCTTAATCGCTAAGCGGAAAGGATTGTCCTCTAAAGCCTTGAAGATAGCTTGAGTCATAATTTTTTGTTCAAGATTTTCGTGGAAAAGGACTTCTATGGTGTTGTTGGCAGCAATGCGTTTAATACTTGTCACACCAATCTTATCGGCCGCCGCTTTAATCGCACCTACTTGCAGTAAAAGTTGCGTTTCAATTGGTGGTTCACCATATCGATCCATCAACTCATCATCCAAGTCCCACATTTCATCGACACTGGTCATGGCTTGCACCCGTTTATAAATCTCCACTTTTTGCCGCTCATCCTGGATATAGGTCTGTGGAATATAAGCATCAATAGATAGTGATATTTCCACTGGCTCAGTTTTCTTAGCCGGTAAAATGCCCCGTTTACGTTGGACTGCTTCACGAAGCATTTGCGAATAGAGATCGAAACCGACTGAGTTAACAAATCCGTGTTGCTGTTTTCCAAGTAAGTTACCTGCCCCACGAATGGACAAGTCACGCATGGCAATCTTGAAACCAGACCCTAGTTCCGTGAAATCACGTAAGGCCATCAAGCGTTTTTCAGATACCTCAGACAACATCTTGTCTGGTCGGTACATGAAATAGGCATAGGCAATTCGAGTTGACCGTCCAACCCGACCCCGTAATTGATAAAGGGTAGATAGACCCATCCGATCGGCCCCTTCAACCAGCAAGGTGTTGGCATTAGGAATGTCGACCCCTGTTTCAATAATGGTAGTCGTAACTAATACATCAAACTCACCAAGAACAAAGTCCATCATGACATTTTCCAGTTGGACAACAGTCATTTGACCGTGTGCAATGGCCACCCTCGCTTCAGGGACCAACTCATTGATAAAGGCTGCTTTTTCTTCTATTTGGCCCACGTTATTAAAGAGATAGAAAACTTGACCATCTCGAGCAATTTCTCGTTCAATGGCATCTTTGACAGCCCCGTAATTTTGTTCCATTACAAAAGTCTGGACGGGATACCGGTTAGCTGGTGGTGTTTCAATAACGGATAAGTCCCGAACCCCTAGCATAGACATGTTTAAGGTACGAGGAATCGGTGTCGCCGTCAGGGTCAAGACATCCACATTTGCTTTCAAGGCCTTCAATTTTTCCTTGGCCTTCACCCCAAACCGTTGCTCCTCATCAACCACTAACAGCCCTAAATCGAGGAATTCAACATCTTTAGATAGGACGCGGTGGGTACCAATCACAATATCCACTTGCCCTTTTTTCAAGCCCGCAATGGTTTCATTTTGTTGGGCCTTGCTTCTAAATCTAGATAACAAGCCAATTTCAAAAGGCCAGTCTGCGAACCGTTCAGTGAAGGTTTCGTAGTGTTGTTGGGCTAAAACAGTCGTTGGCACTAAGAAAGCAACTTGTTTACCTTCCATTAAGGCTTTAAAGACAGCTCGCATAGCGACTTCCGTTTTCCCGAAACCGACATCTCCAACAAGTAATCGATCCATCGGTTTCTCTTCTTCCATATCCTTCTTAATTTCAGCAATCGACCGGACTTGATCATCAGTTTCTGTATACGGGAAGGCATTTTCAAATTCGGCCTGTTCAGCAGTATCTGGACTAAAAGCGAAACCTTTCTGGGCTTCACGAGAGGCGTATAAGTCAATCAGTTCATCCGCAATATCTTCAATCTTGCTGGACACCTTCTGCTTGGTTTTCGCCCATTCGCTACCGCCCATTTTATTTAATTTTGGCTCACGCCCCTCAGCAGACACATATTTTTGAACCAAATCGATCTGGTCAATTGGCACATGAATAGCTGCCTGATCGGCGAAGACAATGGTCAAGTAGTCTTGGTGGGTGCCAGCAAACTCGATCGTTTCAATCCCAGTATACCGACCAATCCCGTGGTTAACATGAACCACATAGTCCCCAACTTCTAACTGTTGGTAGTTTTTGATTCGTTCCGCATTTGAAATCAGTGGTTTCTTAGCCTTACGTCGTTTCTTCTGGGTATGGAAGATATCCGCTTCAGCCAGTAAGACTAAGCGCTCTTGGACAAATTCAATCGATCCAGATAGTCCACCTGCAATTAAATTAACTTTGTTGGCGAAGATATTTCCTTCGTCCGTTGCTTCAGCCATCACGTCTATTTCCCGCAAAATGGCTTGGACTTCTTTCACCCGATCCTTGTCTTTTAACATAACAACCACTGTTCGACCTGTACGAATCCAAGCATCTAGCTCAATTTTCAGGGCGTCCATTTGGTCATAAAACTGAGTAATCATTCTTGTTTGGTACTGGTAAAGGCCGTCGAATTTCAGTGATCCTAGTCCTTGCTGCCAAACTGAAAAATAAAATTTACGACCTTTAAAAGCTTGAATAGCTTCTTTAAAGTCTACATATACTTGGACTTGAGCCGGTAGCTGTCCCATTTCAACCATGGTTTGTAAGTACATTTCGGTATTGCTAGTCCAAGTTGCCTCTTCTTGAATTAAACGCGCATAGTCGTCCAAAATTAAGAAAGCCTGGTCGCCAATGTAATCAAGAAGTGTTGTCGTTTCTGGGTAAATATACCGGTGGAAGTATTTTGAGTTTTCCGTGGTTTCACCATTTTTCCAGGCGAGGACTTCATCGTTAACAACGGCAGTCGCTAAATCTTTAACCACGTCGTCTTTAATCTTAGCCAACGACTTGGCCATCAATTTTTGGAAAGCATCAGCTTGGGCCTGTAATTGTTGAGGCAAGACAATGAATTCTTGCGATGGTTGGATATTGATATTTGGTTGGTCTTGTAGTGATTTTTGAGTATTTGGATCAAAAGTTGAGACCCGCTCCACCTCATCAAAAGCTAAAGACACTCGAATCGGATATTCGGCATTTATAGGATAAAAGTCTACGATATCGCCGCGCTGACTCATTTCACCTGGGGTCATGACAATTTCAGCTCGTTGGTACCCCTGGTTTAACAGACGTTGAACTAGGGTAGCTGGTTCTAACTCGTCCCCTAACTTGACTAATAAACGCGTATTATCCCAAATTTCAGTTGGGGTCAGCAGGCGCTTCAGCCCAAACATAGGTGTGATTAAAACACCGGTTGTTTTCGGGTCGCGTGCCCAATTTAAAACAGTCAACCGGTCGGCCAAGGCTTCTGGACTGGCAATTGCCCAGTCAGCTGCCACAGATTCTGGTACATTAAAAAGATGCAATTGGTCATCAGAAAAGTCACCTTGCAGGTCATTATAAAAGTGGTCTGCCTGCAATAGATTATTGGTTACGATGACGACCTTTTGTTCACTGGCCAAATTAAGTAAGGTCTTAGCCATATAAGCCCGACTTGCCCCTTGAAGGCCTAGATAAAGGACTGACTGACCTGATTTGGCTTGTTGTTTAAATGACTCATTTTGAGATTCCTGCAAGAAAAATGTTTGTAAATCCAAGCGGTCTCCCTCCTTTTCTCGGCTAATTGTTGTAGTTGGTCATGGTTTCCTCAAAAGAATGACCCGCCAACCAGTAGTCAATGGCTTCAACCGCTGCACGCGTAGCTGCAAGCATTGGCGTATGGTCTTCTTTTGGAAATCTAGATAGGACGTGGTTGACAACGGTCCCGTCTTTACCCGGATGGCCGATACCTAATTTAATGCGGCGAATTTTGTCTGTGCCAAGGTGGGCAATCAATGATTTTACCCCGTTATGTCCACCAGCAGACCCCTTTTGACGTAAACGAATCCGGCCTGGATCCATATCTAAATCATCATAAACCACTAAAATATCTTCTACTGGAATTGAATAATAGTTGGCCATAGCACCAACCGCTTCCCCAGAATTATTCATAAAGGTAGTTGGTTTTAAGAAAATCACTTTTTCTCCATTAACAAAAGTTTCAAAGTATTCCCCTTTAAAGCCTGTTTTGTTGAAGGTCTCATTATGTTGGTGAGCCCATTCATCTAAGACAATAAAACCGATATTGTGGCGTGTGCCCTCATATTTTTTACCTGGATTACCCAATCCGACGATTAATTTCATTCTTGAAGTCTCCTTGTTGTTATGTCGCTTATTTGTTCAGATACTTGATTTAAATTTTTTTGAATACGTATTTTCTAGCTTTTGGCGGATTAACCGCCTTCATCTCGATAATAGACTTTAAATTCGTAGCCTAAATCCTTATTAATACGCAAAAACCTGTACGGACGTTCACTCGCCCCTAGCGAGTTAGCCCGTACAGCGCCTGTATATTCGATAAATATATTATACCACAAAGAGCCCCTCGACTTAAAAAGCAAAAGCCTGGCCCTTGTGCATATTGACCCCTAGTTCAATTTGTTCACGTGTTATAGTGGACAATTTTTGTGGTCTGAATAGGTCTCAGTTGGAAAGCGGATACATTTTTGCCATAATAGGGGTGGAGGACTAATCAAAAGTGGTCAGCCTCCATCATCACCGTCCCCTTTTTGCAAGAAATCGCCTATAATTCGACACAATATTGTTTCGTTCGCAAAGTATTTAAGTAACTTTTCACAAAGTTATGCCGAATTTACTCGTTTTCATTAGTACAGATTTCAACAACAAAAGTAACAGTTTTTAATATTTTTTAAAAACCATTGATAACAAGCGTTTGTATCCGTTTACAACTGTTATAAAATTCAATGTATTGTATAGAACTTGAAAAATAATGGCAAAAAACTATTGATTTTTTTAAACAGAATGGTATTATTATGTTAAATATTTCACTAACTAATCAACAAGCTAATTTTTAAACTGATTGTTCACTAGCTTTGCACGGGTTAATGGAACATTTACCATATGGTTTGCTTTGTACACTATAAGAGACAAAAAGTTAAGGAGAATCTATTATGTCAAAAAATGGTCAAAAAGTTATTTTAATTGGTGATGGTGCTGTAGGATCTGCATTTGCATATGCTTCTGTTATTCAAGGTGTTGGTAGAGAATTAGGAATTATCGATTTAGCTGAAGACCGCGTTGAAGGTGATGTATTAGACCTTATCGACGCCCTAGCTTACACATCTCCTAAGAAAATCTACAAGGCGACTTACGATGATTGTGCTGACGCTGATGTTGTCGTGATTACTGCCGGCGCTGCACAAAAACCTGGTGAAACACGTTTAGACTTAGTGGATAAAAACTTGCGTATCTTCAAGAGCATGGTTGATCAAATTATGGCTTCAGGCTTTGACGGTATCTTCTTAGTAGCTACTAATCCAGTAGACATCTTAACTTACGCAACTTGGAAATTCTCTGGCCTACCTACTAACCGCGTCATCGGTTCTGGTACGTCATTAGACTCAGCCCGTTTCCGTCAAGAATTAGCTACTACATTAGATGTTGACGCACGAAACGTCCACGCCTACATCATGGGTGAACACGGTGACACCGAGTTCCCTGTATGGTCACACGCAAATATCGGTGGCCAATCAATTTATGAATGGCTATCACAAACCTCAACAATCGACGAAGAAGCTTTAGTGAACTTATTCTACAACGTACGTGATAAGGCGTATAAGATTATCGAGAAAAAAGGTGCAACTTACTACGGAATTGGTGTATCTTTAGTCCGCATCTTAAAAGCAATCTTACATGACGAAAATGCTATCCTACCTGTATCTGTTTACTTAGATGGCCAATACAAACAAAATGATGTTTACATTGGTGCCCCAGCTATCATCAACCGTGAAGGTATCCGTAATGTTATCGAAGCTGACTTAAACGACCACGAGCAACAACAAATGGACTTGTCAGCAACTAAATTACGCGACACCTTAGAAACAGCTTGGGCAAAATTAGACCTTTAATTGCCCAATTCAATCTACTACAAGAAGCGTATTAATAATAAAACCCCCTAAGTTCCGCGACTTAGGGGGTTTTACTTTCTGTTTTATTAGAATAAACCGAATGTTTTCATCAATGTAATCAAGAATACCAAGGTAATCATAGAAAAAATGGTCGTAAACACCACTGTTTGGTTGGCTAAGTCCCCGTCTCCGTCCGCCGCAACGGCTTGAGCATAAGACGATACAGCCGTTGGCCCAGCGAAGGCAATCAGAATAGAGATGATTGCATCCCCTCTAAATCCTAGAATAGCACCGAGGGTAAGTCCAATTAGAGGAATAATAATCAATTTATTGGTTACCGTAAAGATTAAGGCAAAATCGACATCTTTCAATTTAGCAAAAGAGAAAGTCCCACCCATGACCATTAAGGCAAGCGGTGATACCATACGGTTAATATTGGTTAAAGAAGTATTGATGGCTTCTGGAAATTGTAGACCCAGTAAAACAACAATCAAACCAATAAACGTGGCAATCACCATTGGGTTAGTGATAATACTTTTACCCATCTGTTTAAAAGAGACTTTATCTTCTGAATACAAGGAAAAACCAATAACCGACATGATATTCCAAAAGGGCACGATGATGGCTAAAGTAATAGTTACCATACCCATATTTTCTTCACCCAATAGAGATGTCCCTAAGGGTAAACCAAATAGGATGGCGTTAGCTCTGACTGACCCCTGTAGCATCACCCCATAACGAGTCCTGTCACCGGATACCCTTGGGATAATAAAGGCTAGAATAAAGTATAGGGTCAAAGCGATGACAAGGATATAGGTCAAGGCATAGCCATTGAATGATTGCTTGAAATCAGACTTATAAATATTTGTGAATAAGTTGATTGGTAGCAAAATTTTAAATAAGGCTTTATTAAAGTCTTGGAAGGATTCTTGCTTAATCATCCCTGCTTGAGCAAAAAACTGACCAAAAAGCATATAGATTAACATCGGCATGACTGCATTAAACCCGATCATAAAGTTACCAAACATAAATTTCCTCCAATATATAATGTTTTTGACAAAGGCTTGGCGTGAATACAAGGGACTACGACTTTTCCCGCACCTGAATAATTTACAATAAAACCATTGTAGCATACCGCTCCAAGATTTCTAGGTGCGGGAATTGCCAAGACAATAAAAGAGCAGTCCCGCCAGCAATGGTAGGACCGCTCTTTTCAATTTATCTATCACTCATTCATCAAAGGGCTTATTCAATGACGTGGTGCATGCCTTCGAATTTTTCGTTGAATAATGGTGATACTGAACGATTTTCGTGGATACGTACAATGGCTTCCGCGATTAATTCAGATACTGTTACTTGTTTGATTTTGTCGATACGTTTTTCATCTGTTAAGTAGATTGAATCGGAAACGACAACTTCATCTAATACTGAATCTTCCAAGCGTTGGATAGCTGGACCAGATAAAACTGGGTGCGTACAACAAGCCACAACAGATAATGCGCCCGCGTCTTTGATTGCTGATGCTGCAAGGGTAATGGTACCCGCTGTGTCAATCATGTCATCGATGATGATGGCGTGACGGTTGGCAACGTCCCCAACAATATTCATCACTTCAGCAACGTTTGCTTTAGGTCGACGCTTATCGATAATGGCAATCGGTGCTTTTAAGAATTCAGCTAGTTTACGTGCACGTGTAACCCCACCATGGTCAGGTGAAACAACAACGATGTCTGAATCAGTGTATCTTTCATTGGTTAAGAAGTATTCAGCTAGTAATGGCGCACCGTAAAGGTGATCAACAGGTGCTTCAAAGAAACCTTGAATTTGTGCAGCATGTAAGTCTAACGCAAGAATACGGGTTGCACCAGCATTTTCCATCATACGCGCTACTAACTTAGCTGTGATTGGTTCACGTGGCTGCGCCTTACGGTCTTGGCGTGCGTAACCAAAGTAAGGAATAACTACGTTAATTGCTTTGGCGCTTGCTCGACGACAAGCATCAATCATGATTAACAATTCCATCAAGTTATCATTTACTGGATCAGATGTTGATTGGATAATATAAACATTATCCCCACGAATTGATTCCTCAATTGCAATTTTAATTTCACCATCACTAAAGTGTGATACCGACATATGACCTAACTCTACGCCCATTGAAGTTGCAATTTTTTCAGCAAGTTCTTTGTTTGAACTCAATGAAAAGATTTTTAGTCCATGATCGACTATAGATTCTGACATTTTTTTCCCTCCACAATACTGAATGCTCAGACACTCTTATCGTAACTATTCTACCATAGAAGAACGATGATTGTTAGCTAAATAGCGAATCGAAAAATGTGAATTTGGTTAAAGTGTTTGCAACCTTAGTCTTTTTTACCAATTGGTAATCTATCCCAAAAACCATCTTTATTTTCTTGACGTGAACGGGCAATCCCTAAAGCCTTGCTTGGGACATCTTTGGTAATCGTTGAACCAGCTGCTAAGAAGGCATTGGCTTCAACATTTACAGGTGAAATGATCGTCACGTCAGATCCGATAAATGAGTTGTCCCCGATTGTTGAATGGTGTTTGTTGACACCGTCGTAGTTTGCAAAAATCACACCACAAGAAACATTGATATTTTTGCCTAAAGTTGCGTCACCAATATAAGTTAAATGACCGACCTTAGTGCCCGCACCAATATGTGCTTTTTTAATTTCCACAAAGTTTCCGATATGGGCATTTTCATCAATAACAGATGCCGGACGTAAGTGAGCATTTGGCCCAATATCCACGCCATCCTTCACTTGGCTTTCTTCAATTTCAGAAGCACGGACTTTCACACGGTCACCAATCTTAGAATCACGGATTGTTGTCCCTTCGTAAATATGGCAATCTTCACCAATCACAGTGTCCCCTTTAAGATATACATTTGGTTGAATCACTGTATCCGCGCCAATTTCAACGCCCGCTTCGATATAAACCGCATCCGGGTCTACAATCGTTACCCCATTGCGCATATGGTATTCGTTAATACGTTTAAACATGGTTTTGTTAGCTTGCGCTAAAGCCACACGGTCATTTACCCCAAGTGACTCATCTAGGTTATCCATTTGGAAGGCCCCAACAGCCTCGCCAGCTTCCTTCAAGATTTCAATCACATCTGGCAAGTAGTATTCACCTTGCGCATTGTCATTACCGACTTTATTTAAAGCGTCGAATAATAAAGCATTATCAAAAACATATGTTCCTGTGTTAATTTCAGTAATTAATTTTTCAGCATTATTAGCATCTTTTTGCTCAACAATTTTCACCACTTGTCCCTCTTTATCACGGACAATACGACCGTACCCAGTCGGATCATCAGCAGGCGCAGTTAAAATTGTCGCTTTAAAGCCAGCTTTCTCATGCACATCTAACAAACGCGCAATCGTATCCGCTGTAAATAAAGGCGTATCACCACAAATGACTAAAGTCGTACCTTCTTTATCAGCCAATTCACTCGCCGCTTGTTGTACCGCATGACCAGTACCCAACTGCTCCGTTTGCGTTGTATAAGCCGTACGGTCGCCCAATAACTCTTGGACCGCTTCCGCACCATGACCAACAATCGTCACCACTTCATCAATCCCAGCATCATTCACACTAGTCAAAACGTGGTCTACCATAGGTTTACCCGCAACTGGGTGTAACACCTTATACAATTTAGACTTCATACGAGTCCCTTTACCTGCTGCTAGAATTACTGCATAACGGTTGCTCATTATGTACATTCACTCCTCTAAAATCATTCATTTACTATTCAATATATAACCGATTATTACTACTTCATTGTATCGAATTCCAAGGCTTTCGACCAGTCCAGATTAACCCTTGTGCCGTCTAGCCCCTTTATTCTTATTATCCCGCTTACGGTTTTTCTTCCGCGCCTTAGCCGGTGTCGCTTTATTCGCTTGTTTCGGTTTTTTCACCCGCGCTTTTGCCTTAACAGTCGCCTCCTCTTTTTCTTCCTGTAAAAGGGGGTGATCTTCGTCGTTCTGGCCCGCACTCGGTACCTGGTCCGTCAATTGACCCCCATAAGTATAGAATGGTGTCAGCTGAATATCCTCACCAACCTGCTTCTTCAAATGTCTAAGCGAACGATCATTAACGAAAGTCAAGACCAGTCCAGCTTTCCCCATGCGGCCAGTCCGCCCAGCCCGGTGGGTATATTGTTCAGGCGTCGCTGGTAAATCATACTGAATCACCAGAGGTAGGTCTTCAATATCCAAACCACGAGCCGCCACATCCGTTGTAAATAGATAAGTGTATACACCCTTTGTGAACTTGGCAATAGCTTGCTGACGGTTTTGCGCCGCCATCTTTGAATGCAAGTAAGCCGTTTGAATATGGTTGAACTGTAATTTTTGTTGCAACTGTTCAATTTCAGCTACCGTACGAACAAAGACTAAAGCCTGCATCCCTTCAACTTGGGCAAGTCGCCGTAACATATCGTCACGTTTACGAACAGGAACAGTGATATAGCCATCTTGTCTTTGCTTTTCAAAGGCAGAACCGATTTTTTCAGCCGCTAATTCAACCACTGGTTCAGACAACAAATCACTCGCTAAGCCAGCTAATGTATCAGGCACTGTGGCTGAAAATAAAGCCACTTGTACTCTACCTGGTAATTTTTTAACTAATTGCTTGGTTTGGCCGATATGTTCTTCATCTAACAAGGCATCTGCCTCATCAATAATAATGGTATCCACTTCATGAACCTTCAATTTACGTTGATCAATCAACTCAATCATCCGGCCTGAAGTACCGACAATAATATCCGGTCTTTCCCGAATCTTTTCGATTTGTCGTTTCACATTGGCACCACCAATAATTTTCATAGCTTTAAAGTCAACAGCGCGTGCCCAGGATTGGACCACGTCCCCCACTTGGGAAGCCAATTCTTGTGAAGGTACTAAAACAATCAGTTTCAAGCCCCCATTGTATTGACCTTCAGACGCCTCTCTTTCAGCCAACATTCTGCTTAAGACCGGTAGTAAATAAGCCAAGGTTTTCCCTGAACCTGTTGGTGCTGATGCAATCACACTTTGGGCATCATACATGGGTTGGAAGGTCTCAGTTTGGATGTCAGTTGCTTGGCCAAAGCCAGCTGACTGCCATTTGTCTTGAAGCCCATTAGGTAATTGGCTTACAAAATCAGTCATTTGTGTATCATTTTCCGTCATTTTTGTCCTCTATTTCTTTATCTATTGATTTGATTTAACAATTGCGATTGCTTTGAGACCCTGTACAAAAGACAAGGGCCATGGTTAGGCCCTCTCTTGTAAGTATGTAACCCCTACTTTTTCTTAGGGTCCCTCACAATAAATACATCTTCATTTAAATTATCAGAGAAAATTTTCTCTGCATTTACGTTTTTATCTACGACTGTTTTTTCATTTGTCTCTGGGTCCAACAAGATATAAGACGACTTCATACTTGGGTTATGCGGTACTTTGTCTTCGTCAGCCTCGTATTTTGGTGCATCAATACTTGTGCGGTCTACTACGTCATCATCAAAGTCATCGTTGTCTACAAAAGGATTTTCTCTTGGATCTGTCATGTCTTCTTCACCCTCATTTGGTAGCAATGTATAAGCAGCAGCGTTTGTTTCTTCATCAATGGCCTCAATAATTTCTGGGCTACTAGTAGCCTCCGGATTCACCGAAAAGTATCCTTGCGCTTGCGCACGTTCTTTTTTGCGGGCTAGGTATTGGGATTCTAATTGCTGAAAGGTTATCCCACCCTCTTGCTCAGTGATGTAATCAATGGATTTAGTCAACCCGTCAACAGCCCGGTCAATATCCGTTGTTAAATGGACTGCAATCACTTCTGGACGGTTGTTTAAACGAATTGGGAAGCTTGATGCCCCAATCCCTCGTGAAACCACCATTTGTTTGTCAGGGTTACCTGGTAAGTAGAAAACACCTGCTGTATACTTGGGTAATTTCCCTTGGTTAGGCGCGAATAAACCACCGATTCCTGGTACACGAATTTGACCACCATGGGCATGACCTGATAAAACCAAATCAGGTGATTTATTGATATTTTCATGATAACGCAAGAAGGCTTCAGGATGGTGGGCCAATAGAATTTTGGGTTGAGCCATTTGCTCAGCTGTTAAATCCACTGTTCTCAAGGCATCCCCAGTTAGGAAGTACTTGTTCATTTTATCATCTAAGCCTATCAAGGTCAGCGGTTGACCCTTATAAGTATAGGTAATGGCTCGGTCATTTAAGTGAACAATTCCTGCTGCCCCCATAGTCCGAATTAAAAGATTGTATTGTAAGGACGCCGCGTCATGGTTACCAAAAGTCGCAAAAGTTGGCGCGATATCTGTTAAAGCTTTAAAGAAAGTAAACAGCGTCGCTTCGTCTATATTAGACGCATCCGTTTGGATAATATCTCCTGTAATCGCAATGATATTCGGTTGCATTTCATAGACATGATCTAAAATATCATTCAAGTCTACATTTTGATCAGGTAGGTGTAAGTCAGACAGGTGGGCAATGGTAAAGCCATTCAAACTGTCCTTGAAACGAGGATTCTCGACAAAGTAATCTGTCGTTCCAACAGTATAATTTTGCCACCTAACATAAGCAGCACCTAACGCTAAGGTACCCAAGCCTAATAAAGTGTTGAAAGCTGATTTTTTTGCCATAATAATTCCTCCTTGGTTTTTATTTCCCAAACTCAAATCTCACCCAGCCTAGGAAATTTACTTTATCTACAAGTAGCCCTCTTGAAAAAGGGCCACCCTGTACTTGCTAGCTTTGTTGTATATTTTACCATATCAAGCCCAATCCTTATAACACAAAGGTGAAATATACCCACTCTAAGCTACTATTCCACCCCAGCATTCAAATTACTGCCAAAAACCATTGCTGCGTGGTATAATTTTGGATTGAATAGGAAAAAATACTTATCCTGAAATTTAAATTACGAAACTTTGTGGTCTAATGCTAGGGCCGCTATTATTGACGAAAGGAGGCCAAGGATGGCTAGTGAGTTAATTGAGAATTTGTTAACCCTTGTACCAACTTTGCCTGGTTGCTACATTATGAAGAATGCTGATGACCAGATTATTTATATTGGTAAGGCGAAGAATTTAAAAAATCGTGTCCGTTCTTATTTCAAGTCGACCCATACTGGTAAGACGGCTCAGCTTGTGAGTGAGATTGACCATTTTGACTATATTGTCACGCAAACAGATAAAGAGAGTTTGCTGCTGGAGATTAATCTGATTAAGAAACACCAGCCTCACTTTAATATTCGCTTGAAGCATGGGACTATGTATCCTTATATCAAGATTACCAAGGAGCGCGATCCGCAGATGATTATTACGTCTGTGGTGGAAGATGATGGTGGCGAGTACTTTGGTCCCTATCCGAACATTTATGCGGCATCCGGTACCCTCGATTTGCTGCAGAAGACTTATCCTTTGCGTAAGTGCGGGAAGAATGAGAAGCGTGCATGTTTCTATTACCACCTTGGACAATGTATTGGCCCTTGCGACCATGAAGTGCCGGTTGAAGAATATGAGGCTCAGAAAGCACGGATTCGCCGTTTCCTAAATGGTGATGTGAAGAATATTAAAGATGATTTGAAAGAGAAAATGACCGCTGCTTCTGAAGACTTGCAGTTTGAACGGGCTGCTGAGTACCGTGATCAAATCAACTATATTGAACAAACTGTCGAACCGCAAAATATCATGTCTAAGCAATACAACGACCGTGATGTCTTCGCCTTTTACTTTGACAAAGGCTGGATTTCCATCCAGGTATTCTTGTTACGGCAGTTTTCTATTATTAAGCGAGACTCGGCCCTTTTCCCAGTGTATTCTGACCCTGAAGAGGAGTTGACTTCCTACATCGTCCAATTCTACCAAGAAGCCAATCATACGAAGCCTAAAGAAATTTTGGTGCCGGGTAACTTGGACAATGACTTGATTGCGGATACGGTTGAGGTGAAGGTATCGACACCTAAACGAGGCGACAAGCACAAGATGCTGCAGATGGCGGAACGAAATGCCAAGATTGCCCATCTAGATAAATTTAGATTGTTGGCTATGAAGGAACAAAAAACGACTGGTGCTGTCGACCAATTGTCTGAAGCATTGAACCTGCCTTACTTGAAAGTCATTGAAAGCTTTGACCATTCAAATATCCAAGGGACAAACCCGGTATCGGCGATGGTGGCCTATGAGGACGGGCGTCCGAATAAATCTATGTACCGGAAGTACAAGATCAAAACGGTTGATGGATCTAATGAGTTTGCGACAACCCAAGAAGTTATCCGTCGCCGGTATGGTCGACTCCTGAAAGAAGGTGGGGATTTCCCTGATTTAATCTTGATGGATGGTGGTGCAATTGAAGTGAATGCTGCCAGGGAAGTCTTGGAAGATGAGCTTGGGTTAGACATTCCAGTGGCTGGTATGGTTAAGGATGATAAGCATAGGACGGCCAACCTAATTTTTGGTGACCCGCTAACGATTATCCCTCTTGATCCTCGGTCACAGGCCTTCCATCTCTTACAACGAATTCAAGATGAGGTCCACCGGTTTGCTATTACCTTCCACCGTAAGACAAGAAGTAAACAATCCTTTACTTCTAAATTAGACGGTATTGACGGCGTGGGTCCTAAGACGCGGACCAAGGTCTTGCGTCACTTTAAAACGATGAAAGCTGTTCGCGAAGCAAAGATTGCGGATATTCAAGCATTATCTATTCCAGAAAAAGTGGCTGTTGAAATTCATAAGGCTGCTTGGGACGGGCAAAAAGACTCGCCTTATGCAAATGAGGGCCTTGTTGATGATATTAAAGTAGTTGATGCTGACGAAACGAATGCAGTTGACGAAATTCTGTTAGATATTAATCCGGATTTAAGTGAGTAACATGCATTAAAAAAGGTGTCTAGCCCCATTCGAAATTGAATGGGCTAGACGCCTTTTTCTATTGTGCTAGTTTCTCTACGGCTGCGATTAGGTCATCCAGCTTTTTCTCTGTTCGCGTCATCAAGTAAATCGACACGAATATGGGAAAGCCAACATTACCAATCAGTTGCATGGAAACATCCAACATATCCAAAACCACCACCTCCTTATATAAAAGAGGCTCTTCGTCAAATAGGACT
>NZ_DJUR01000019.1 GCF_002440555.1 Aerococcus sp. UBA6277 | reverse complement strand
GCTCTACCAACTGAGCTAACGAGTCATGGTGGAGAATGAGGGGCTCGAACCCCCGACATCCTGCTTGTAAGGCAGACGCTCTCCCAGCTGAGCTAATTCTCCGTAAATTTTTCAATTAGTTATCTGTCAAAGACAACTACTAAATAATACCATCTGATTTAGACACTGTCAACACAATTTCCATAAAAATTTTATTTTTCATCATTTTTTTGCGCATCGGCAGAAAAAAATCGTATATAAAACATATGGAGGTTGAAAATGATATCGTTTGTTTATTATACCATTCTTTTGGTCTTTTTTGCTAGTCTTGCTTCGTTTTTTATGGTGGTCGGCTCAAGAACAGTCCTTGGACAATCCTTCATCCACGGTCGTTCCAAGTGCGACAATTGCCAAGTCCCGATTTCACCCTTTGCTTTGATACCAATCATCGGTTACGGCCTATCAACAGGTAAATGCCAAACTTGCCGCCAGCCAATTTCACTGATTTATCCACTTTCTGAAGGATTTTTCGCTATATTTTCTTTCTTGTTTTTTCTGAACCATTCAACTGAAACAGCAATTCTTCTCTTCCTAATTTTTACTATTCTTCTCATCATGACCAGTGCCGATCTGGCTTTACACATCATACCAGACCGGTTTCAAGTCATATTATTATTAGCTGTGCTTAATTATCTATATCGAAATCCGGACCTAGCAGGCTTAACCCACATTACCTTTTCCCTATTAGTCCTCACTACTTTAATCACCACCAATTACCTACTCCATCAGGGTATTGGTGGTGGCGATATTAAAACACTGGTAGTCTTAGCTCTGATGCTCGGTCCCTTAAAATTCTCATACCTTCTTTTAATCGCTAGCGGTCTAGCCCTTTGTCACATCTTTTATTTGAAAATCAGACATACGAGCTTGCCAAATGGTCTGCCATTTATCCCTTACTTATTCTTTGCCTATCCCATCATCTTCTATATACTGTAATTAGCAAGGTATTAAACGCGAGGGAGAGAATATGCAGATTCAACACACTTTTATCCAGGGTAAATATGGCCAGCCAGTTTTATGCGAGGACGGTCTTTTTACAAATGACCACTACATCGCTGTTATAGACGGGGTAACATCCAAGTCGAATTTCACCTATGAGGGTATGAAAACTGGCAAAATAGCATCCAATATCATCAAAGACTTCTTAGCCACACTAGATCCACAGGCATCTATCGAGACGGTTATTTTGGGCGTTAACCAAGCTTTCGAGGACAAATTTTATACACATGTGGATTTCCCACTAAACCGAATCGAACATGGTCCACAAGCTGCCATGGCTTTGTATTCTGATTTTCACAAGTGTATCTACTTAATTGGGGATTGTCAGGCTAGTGTAAACGGGCAATTATATATCCAACCAATGGCATCTGATGATATTTTAAGTGCATTCAGGTCCCTCATCTTGCATATCAACCCTAACCATCACCAAGAGGCCAGGGACGCCATCATGCCCTATTTAGTTTCTTCAAACACTTTTGCCAACATGTCTGAAACACGGTTTGGTTATTCTGTTTTAAACGGACAAGAAATTCCGACCGACTTAATCACAACCATTCCTGTTCAGATTGGGGATGAAATTGTCTTAACGTCAGATGGTTATCCAGAAATCAGGCCAACTTTTGAAGAAACCGAGGCATATCTACAAGAAATTATCCACAACGATCCGAATTTAATTGACCAATTTGTATCCACAAAAGGCGTTAACCCCGACCAAGTCAGCTTCGATGATCGGTCTTATATTTATTGCCTTCAAAGTGACGAACCGGTCGTAAATTTAAAAAATCTTCTCTCTATAAAACACAAAATCCCTAGACCAATTTGGCCTAGGGATTTTTTCTCGCCTGAATATTCATTTGTTGTTTCTATTTTCTATAATGGTGAATTAGTTTTCTTGAATACTTGAGTAGTCAATTTGGCTAATTTCAGCATCTTCATCTACTTCTTCGCCGTAGATTAGTTGTTGTGTGTCACCGATTTTTTTCGGTTCCATTTCACGGTAACGAGCCATACCTGTACCTGCAGGGATGATCTTACCGATAATAACGTTCTCTTTCAATCCAAGTAAGTGGTCTTCTTTACCACGGATAGCCGCGTCAGTTAAGACTTTCGTTGTTTCTTGGAATGAGGCTGCAGATAGGAAACTGTTAGTTTCTAAGGCCGCTTTAGTGATACCTAATAATACTGGACGTGCTGTTGCAGGTAGTTCACCTGAACGGATTGCTTCAGTATTGGCATCTGTAAAGTCTGCAGTATCCATTAATTTACCTGGTAACAAGTCTGTTGAACCTGGGTCAAGGACACGTACTTTACGTAGCATTTGTCGAACCATTACCTCCACGTGTTTATCATTGATGTCTACCCCTTGAGAGCGGTATACACGTTGAACTTCATCTAACATGTATGTTTCAACAGTTAGTGTGTTTGTTACACGTAGTAAGTCTTTAGGATCGATAGAACCTTCTGTTAATTGTTGTCCACGGTGAACAGTATCGCCTTCAGCAACATTCATACGCGCTGTGTAAGGTACTTTATACTCACGAGAGTCAGTCATACCTTTAACAAATACTGTCTTCGTGCGGCTTGCTTCGTCTTCTTCGATTGCTTCGATTTCTCCAGCAACCTCAGTAATTACGGCACGACCTTTTGGATGACGTGCTTCAACAATCTCTTGGATACGAGGAAGACCTTGAGTGATGTCATCACCGGCAACCCCACCAGTATGGAATGTACGCATTGTTAACTGTGTACCTGGTTCACCGATAGATTGTGCAGCAATTGTACCAACCGCTTCCCCTACTTCTACCTCTTGGTTAGTAGATAGGTCGCGTCCGTAACAATGTTTACATACACCGTGACGAGTGTTACATGTGAAGGCAGAACGAATTGTTACTTGCTCAACACCAGCTTCAACGATGCGGCGAGCAGTTTGTTCGTCGACTAATTCGTTGTGGTGCGCAATGATTTCGCCAGTTTCTGGATGACGTACTTCTTTTTGTAAGTAACGGCCAGTCACACGTTCTTCAAGTGTTTCAATCACTTCGTTACCATTCTTGATTGCTTCAATCGCTAAACCACGGTCAGTACCACAGTCTGCTTCACGAATGATTACATCTTGGGCAACGTCAACAAGACGACGAGTCAAGTAACCTGAATCGGCTGTCTTAAGGGCCGTATCGGTCATACCTTTACGGGCACCGTGAGTCGAGATAAACATTTCTTGTACGGTCAAACCTTCACGGAAGTTAGACAAGATTGGTAACTCGATGATCTTACCATTAGGTCCGGCCATCAAACCACGCATACCAGCAAGTTGGGTAAAGTTAGAGATGTTACCACGGGCACCTGAATCAGACATGATGAAGAATGGGTTATCTTGATCAAGTGAGTTCATTAGGGCAAACTGGATTTCATCTTTTACTTTGTTCCAAGTGTCGATAACTTGGTCATAACGTTCGTCGTTTGTAATCAAACCACGACGGTATTGTTTTGTAATCTTGTCAACGCGGTCATGTCCTTTTTGGATAGACGCCGCTTTTGACTCTAGGTTTGTAATATCTGCCACACCTACGGTAATACCTGAACGTGTAGAGTATTTGAAACCTAAATCTTTCATTTTATCCAAGATAATTGAAGTTTCAGTGATTCTTGATACTTTAAATACTTGTGCGATGATACGCGCTAAGTATTTTTTCTTGAATGGTGAAACCATATCTTGACGACTGATGAACTCTTTCACGTCTGTACCTGGTTCCATGATGAACTTGTCAGATAGAGATGATTCTAAGTTTTCAGTTGTTGGTTCGTTGATGTACGGGAACTCTTCAGGCATTACCTCGTTAAAGAATAATTTACCGATAGTTGTCACCATCAATTTACCTTTTTGGTTTTCAGTCCAAGGTTTTTTAGGTAGTGCATCTGTTGGGAAGGCAACACGTGTATGTAATTGCACGTAACCATTCGTATAGGCGATATGCGCTTCATTAATAGAAGACATTAACATACCTTCACCCATTACTTCAGGTTCTTCCATTGTCAGGTAGTAGTTACCTAAGACCATATCTTGAGACGGTGTAACAACTGGTTGACCATCTTTAGGGTTCAAGATATGCGTTGCAGCTAGCATTAATAAACGTGCTTCTGCTTGTGCTTCTTCCCCTAATGGTAAATGGACCGCCATTTGGTCACCATCGAAGTCGGCATTGTAAGCTTCACACACAAGTGGGTGAAGACGGATTGCTTTACCTTCAACTAAGACTGGTTCAAAGGCTTGGATACCTAAACGGTGTAAGGTAGGTGCGCGGTTCAATAGAACTGGATGTTCACGAATGATTTCGCCTAGAACGTCCCAAACATCTTCATCTTGATGTTCGATTTTACGTTTGGCATGTTTCACGTTGATTGCCATATCGCGGGCAACTAATTCACGCATCAAGAATGGTTTGAATAATTCAAGCGCCATTTCTTTTGGTAAACCAGCTTGGTACATCTTCAATGAAGGACCAACGACAATTACAGAACGACCAGAGTAGTCAACACGTTTACCAAGTAAGTTTTGACGGAAACGTCCTTGCTTACCTTTAAGCATATGTGACAATGATTTCAATGGACGGTTACCTGGACCAGTAACTGGACGACCACGACGACCGTTATCGAATAGCGCATCAACCGCTTCTTGTAACATACGTTTTTCATTTTGCACGATAATATTTGGTGCATTTAAGTCTAATAGACGTTTCAAACGGTTGTTACGGTTGATTACACGACGGTACAAGTCGTTCAAGTCAGAGGTTGCGAAACGGCCACCATCTAATTGAACCATCGGGCGTAATTCTGGTGGGATAACTGGAATTACATCCATTACCATCCACGCAGGATCGTTACCTGATTTACGGAAAGCATCTAAAACGTCTAAACGACGGATTGCACGTGTACGTTTTTGACCTTTAGCTGTTTTTAATTCTTCTTTTAAGTCGGCAACTTCGCTATCAATTTGAACTTGTGATAACAAGGTCTTGATGGCGTCAGCACCCATTGCTGCTTTAAAGCCTTCACCGTACTCGCGTTTGTTGTCGCGGTACTCTTTTTCAGATAACAATTGTTTGTAATCTAATGGCGTATCACCAGCATCTGTTACAACGTAAGATGCGAAGTAGATAACTTCTTCAAGCGAACGTGGGCTCATGTCTAACATCAAGCCCATACGAGATGGGATACCTTTGAAGTACCAAATATGTGTTACAGGTGTCGCTAATTCAATGTGACCCATACGTTCACGACGTACTTTAGAACGTGTAACTTCAACGCCACAGCGGTCACAGACAACACCAGCATAGCGAATGCCCTTGTATTTACCACAAGAACATTCCCAGTCTTTAGAAGGTCCAAAGATTCTTTCGTCAAAAAGACCTTCTTTTTCTGATTTAAGTGTACGGTAGTTGATGGTTTCGGGTTTCTTAACCTCACCGTAAGACCATGATCTGATCTTGTCTGGTGAAGCTAACCCGATACGCATGCTTTCAAATCTATTTACATCTACCAAGGGGCCAACCTCCCTTATCTAATTTGCCCGAATTATTCGTTTACTTGTTTTTGTGCAGTGATTTCACTTGCTTGTGATTCAACAGTTGCATCTGCCTCAACTGCATTTTCTTTGCTTTCTTGATCTTTTTTAGGGAAGCCCGGTGTTACTTCATCCATGTCACGTAAATCTACTGCTTTCTTATCAGAGTCTAATACTTCAATGTCTAGACCTAATGATTGCAACTCTTTAACTAATACACGGAATGATTCAGGTACACCTGGTTTTGGAATTGGTTCACCTTTAACGATAGCTTCGTATGTTTGTACACGTCCTACAACGTCATCTGACTTGTAAGTCAAGATTTCTTGTAATGTGTATGCCGCACCGTATGCTTCTAGTGCCCAAACCTCCATCTCACCGAAACGTTGTCCACCAAATTGTGCTTTACCACCCAATGGTTGTTGTGTAACAAGTGAGTAAGGACCTGTTGAACGCGCATGTAATTTGTCATCGACCATGTGAGACAGTTTCAAGTAGTACATTACCCCTACAGAAACACGGTTGTCGAATGGTTCACCTGTACGACCATCGTAAAGAACAGTTTTAGCGTCGCTTGCCATACCTGCTTCTTTGATTGTTTCCCATACGTCTTCTTCGTTGGCCCCGTCAAATACTGGTGTTGCAATGTGGATGCCCATTTCGCGTGCAGCCATACCTAAATGCAACTCTAATACTTGCCCGATGTTCATACGAGAAGGTACCCCTAGAGGGTTCAACATGATATCAACCGGTGTTCCGTCTGGCATGTAAGGCATGTCCTCTTGAGGTAAGATACGAGACACAACCCCTTTGTTACCATGACGTCCGGCCATTTTATCTCCAACTTGGATCTTACGTTTTTGGATAATGTAAACACGGACTAACATAGAAACACCTGGTGATAATTCATCGCCGTTTTCACGGTAGAATACTTTCACGTCGTTAACGATACCGCCGCCACCATGTGGTACGCGTAATGATGTATCACGAACTTCACGTGCTTTTTCACCGAAGATAGCGTGTAATAAGTGCTCTTCTGCTGATAATTCAGTTACACCTTTAGGCGTTACTTTACCAACTAAGATGTCACCATCTTTCACTTCAGCACCAATACGGATGATGCCGCGTTCATCAAGATTACGTAATGAATCTTCACCAACGTTAGGAATTTCACGTGTGATTTCTTCAGGTCCTAATTTAGTGTCACGCGCTTCAGATTCTAATTCATCAATATGAATAGAAGTGTAGACATCGTCTTTCACTAAACGTTCAGACATGATAACCGCATCCTCGTAGTTATAACCGTCCCAAGTCATGAAGGCGATTAATGGGTTTTGACCTAAAGCCATTTCTCCTTTTTCCATTGAAGGTCCGTTAGCTAGGATTTCGCCAGCAGTAACAGATTCGCCAATAGTCACGTTAGGTGTTTGGTTGTAAGATGCTGAGGCATTTGAACGGTGGTATTTGATTAATGGGTACTTGTCTAAAGCACCATCTTCACGGCGTACACGGATTTCACTTGCATCGACATACTCAACAACACCATCAAATTGAGCAACGACTGCTGCACCGGAGTCAGCTGCGGCTTTATGTTCCATACCAGTACCAACTAGTGGTGCATGTGGTTGTAACAATGGCACAGCTTGACGTTGCATGTTAGCACCCATCAAGGCACGGTTAGAGTCATCGTTTTCCAAGAAAGGAATTGACGCTGTTGCAACAGATACTACCTGTTTAGGTGAAACGTCCATATAGTCAACACGTTCAGGTTTCACTTCGATATTTTCTTCAACGTAACGAGCCATAACAATTTCTTCTGCGAATGAACCGTCTTCGTTCAAGATAGAGTTACCTTGGGCGATAACGAAATTATCTTCTTCGTCAGCTGTTAAGTAGTCGATACGGTCTGTTACTTTATGTGTGTTCCAGTCAACACGGCGGTATGGTGTTTCAATGAAACCAAATTCATTGATTTTCGCATATGACGCCAAGTTGTTGATCAACCCAATATTTGGTCCCTCAGGTGTTTCGATTGGACACATACGACCATAGTGAGAGTAGTGAACGTCACGCACTTCATATCCGGCACGGTCACGAGTCAAACCACCAGGTCCTAAGGCAGATAGACGACGTTTGTGCGTCAACTCACCTAATGGGTTGGTTTGGTCCATGAATTGAGACAATTGAGAAGAACCGAAGAACTCTTTAATTGACGCAACTACTGGACGGATGTTGATTAATTGTTGTGGGGTTACTTTTTCAATGTCTTGGATAGACATACGTTCACGTACAACACGTTCCATACGAGATAAACCGATACGGAATTGGTTTTGTAATAATTCACCAACTGAACGAATACGACGGTTACCTAAATGGTCGATGTCGTCTGTTTTACCAATTCCTTCATATAAACCTAAGAAGTAATTTAATGAAGCTAACACGTCAGCAATTGTTAAAGCACGAGCTTCTCTACCTGGGCTCGCGTTACCAATAACGTTGATTACCCGGTCAGCGTCTTTAGGTGCTTGGATTTTAATGATTTGTACATCAACAGGTTCTGTTAGGACAGCATCGTCATTTGGATATAATGTTGTGACGTTTAAACCATTGTCAAAATATGGCTCTAATTTGTCCATGATTTCGCGGTTTAATTCAGTACCTTTATCCGCTAAGATTTCACCAGTTTCTGGATCAACCAAAGTTTCAGCCAAGATTTGGTTGAATAAGCGGTTTTTAATATCTAACTTTTTGTTTACTTTGTAACGACCAACAGCTGCTAAGTCATAGCGACGTGGATCAAAGAAGCGAGCAGTTAGTAAGTTACGAGATGAGTCTGCAGTCTTTGGTTCACCTGGACGTAGACGTTCGTAGATTTCTTTTAAGGCTTCTTCTGTACGAGAATCAGATAAGTCTTTGTGAACATCTTTTTCTAAAGTTAATTCTAATGTTTGGCTTTCTCCGAAGATTTCACGAATTTGGTCATCAGAAGAGAAACCTAATGCACGCATCAATACTGACATTGGCACTTTACGTGTGCGGTCAATACGTACGTAAGAGATGTTTTTCGCATCTGTTTCCATTTCTAACCATGCACCACGGTTAGGGATTACAGTGGTACCAAATGATTGGCGACCATTTTTATCTAATTTGTCATGGAAGTAGACACCTGGAGAACGCACTAATTGAGAAACGATTACACGTTCCGCACCGTTGATGATAAAGGTACCACCATCAGTCATTAGTGGGAAATCACCGAAGAATACTTCTTGATCCTTGATTTCACCAGTTTCTTTATTCATTAAGCGCAATTTAACATAAATTGGCGCTGAGTAGTTTGTATCATGTGCACGCGCTTCTGCTAAGTTGTATTTAGCTTCTTTAAATGAATAATCAACAAATTCTAAGGCTAATTTACCAGCATGATCTTCAATAGGAGAAATGTCTTCAAACATTTCTTTCATCCCTTGATCCAAGAACCATTTGTATGAGTCCGTTTGGATTTCAATCAAGTTTGGCAATTCTAGCACTTCATTAATACGTGAGTAACTGCGGCGAACGCGATGTTTACCGAAATTGACATTATGCCCAGTCATTAAAAGCCACCTCTCCGAAATTTAAACTGTTAGAATTTAATGAGAATTTGATAAGAAATTACTCATTAAGGCCTTTTTACCCTAAAAATGGGCAAAAAAATAACAAAAGATGATTTGACTTCCCTGTCATTACCTTTTGTTTTCGCCTAGAAACGCGTCCGGACAATATTTCGGCACGTCCCAATCCAATTAATAATATACAGAAATCATCATACACCATTTACACTTCCATGTCAACGATTAATGTTGTTTGAAAAATTAAACAAAACAAATTACCCAGAGATTCATGCGCAATCTAATTATTAAAATTTTTCTTGGTTGATAAAGTGTATTTTTTCGCGCCCTAATAGACATTTACGTCTAGAAAAACGTAAAATTGTTATATATGACAATTCTCCCATTTTTTCACAAAGAAGTGTATAATTAGTTGGGTAAATAAATTCTATTTACGATAAACATTGACCTTTGGAGGTAATACGAATGAAATACGTTGTAGTAGGAACTTCACATGCAGGTTTCGAAGCTGTGCAAACACTATTGAAAAAAGACTCAGATGCAGAAATCGTTGTATTTGAAGCTGGATCAACCGCTTCTTTCTTATCATGTGGTATTCAGTCCTATCTAGAAGACATTGCAAAATCTTTGGATGAATTACACTACGCAAATGAAGCATCTTATAAAGAACAAGGTGTTGACATCCGCATGAACACAAGAGTGATTGCCATCAACCCAGACACAAAAGAAATTACAACACGTACAACTGACGGTGTAGAAGCTACAGAAAGTTACGACAAACTATTGCTTTCTCCAGGTGGCGTGCCAGGAACTATTCCGAATGTAGATGACCAACACGAAAACATCTTCTACTTACGCGGTAGAAACTGGGCAGATAAAGTGAAAAACCGTATGGCTTCAGCTAAAAAAGCGGTCATTGTTGGTGCTGGATACATCGGTATCGAGGTAGCAGTTGCTTACGCACAAGCTGGTATTGATGTTACAGTTGTTGACTTCGTAGACTCAATCTTACCAACCTATCTTGACAGTGAATTCACTAGTCTTCTAACAAAACATATGGAAGACAAAGGTATGAAGATTAAAACTGGCGAAGGTGTGAAAGAATTTAAAGTCAACGAAAACAACGAAGTAACTGCTGTAGTCACTGACAAAGGCACTTACGAAGCTGATACAGTTGTTATCAGTGTTGGTGTTCGTCCAAACACACAATGGCTGAAAGACACTTTAACCCTTGATGGTCGTGGCTTTGTTGAAGTCAACGAACACATGGAAACTTCAGTTAAAGATGTTTACGCTGCTGGTGATGCAACTGCCATTCCTTTTGCACCAACAAACGACAAAGCTTACATTGCTTTAGCAACCAACGCTCGTCGCCAAGGTGTCATCATGGCTCGTCACGCAAGTGGTGATGCAGACGCTAAAATTGGTCGTGTAAACGGTACATCAGGTCTTGCTGTATTTGACTACAAATTTGCGACTACTGGTATCAAAGACGCTAACGTTAGCTCTTACAATGGCAACGTGAAATCTGTATACAAGGAAGACTTAATCCGTCCTTCATTTATGCATGACGAAGAAAAAGTATTAATGAAACTTCACTATGATGCAGATAGCGGTCGCGTATTAGGTGCTCAATTAATGTCAACTTACGACATTCTTCAAGCTATTAATGCTGTATCTGTTGCGATTGATGCTGAATGGACTGTAGACCAATTAGCACACGCTGATTTCTTCTTCCAACCAGAATTCAACCGCCCTTGGAACTTCTTAAATGTCTTAGCGCAAGAAGCACTAGGTCAACCATACGGCGCAGACACAATGATTTTCTAAGCCAAACGAAAATCACTTTTTCACCTTGGATATACAACATCCTTTATAACAAATAAAAGACAGGCGGTAGACTTCTATTTAATCTACTCGCCTGTCTTTATTTTTGTTTATTGCTATCAATGTTCTAAATCTATTTATGAATAGAAGAAACTTTATTCTAACCAGCCGTCTACTGTTTCACGATTGGCTTCAATCCAGTTATCTGCTGCTTCTTCTGGTTCAACACCTGTAGCCAATTCTTCCATTACAGCAGACATGTCAGCTACTTCCCAGTAGAAGTTATCGATGATTTTGTAAGCTTCTGGATTATCTTCTTGAAATCCTTCTCTAGCGTATGAACGAATTTCTTCATGACCACCAAAGATGTTTTTTGGATCTTCAAGCATTTTTAGGTCGTAATCCATGAACATCCAGTGTGGTTGCCAACCTGTGACAACAATTTCTTCCTCATTTTCAATCGCTTGCTCAAGTTCAGCAATCATTGCACCAGTAGAACTTACCGAAACTTCCCAACCAGATAAGTTGTCATATTCTTTTACTGAATTCTGCGCACTGTTTGTGACACCAGCACCCGGTTCAATGGCTGTAATCGTAGATCCATCTTCGTCCGTTAAATCTTCAATCGAATTCACATCTTCCATATGGGTTGGAACAGTTAGTGCTGAAATCGCCCCTTCTAAGTTAGGGCCTAAGTCAACCATGGAACCGCCGTATTCCGCTTCATAAGCTTGATGTGTGACTGGTACCCAACCACCAACCATGGCATCCGCTTGCCCTTCAGCAACAGAACTCCACATGATGGCAGGATCGACTGTGGTCATCTGGACATTAAAGCCCGCTTCTTCTAGCACTTGTGCCAAAACAGTTGTCGAAGCAATTTCTGACTCCCAATTAACTGTGGCTAGATTCACCGTTTGCCCACCTTTATTGGACCCTACATTCGTTTGGTATGAATCTTCACTTCCAAAAGTGAATAATAACCCAACAATTAGCGCGACTACTAAACCTATTTTCTTAAACATTTTTACACTCCCGAAATATACTTCCCTAGTTACAAATGTTCGCTACTTTATCTAAAAAAACAGGAGGGGCTACTAGTGTGCCTCACTCCTGTTTAAGCTCGTTGAGACTTTGTAAGGATTGAGGTCCAGAAAGAGAACGCTGAAAGATTAAGGCACTAGCTGACAAAGTCAACTGCAACTTAATCTGAAACGCAGTCCTTTTGGAAGGCTCAAACCCGATTTTAGTCCTATTTATGCTTTTATTTACTTATTCTTCAACAGCTAACCATTGATCAACTGTATCTTGATTTGCTTCAATCCAGTCTTGTGCTGCAGTTTGAGGATCGGCACCGTCATTGATTTCAGCCATTACAGATTCCATATCCTCAACTTCCCAGAAGAAGTTATCTAAAATTTGGTAAGCTTCTGGCATATCGTCTTGCAACCCTAGGCGGGCCATTGTGTTGATTGTTTCACCGTCTCCGAAGACACCTTCAGTATCTTCTAAATATTTCAAGTCATACTCTTGGAACATCCAGTGTGGTGACCAACCAGTAATGACGATTTCTTCTTCATTAGCAATAGCTGTACCTAATTCGGTCGTCATGGCACCTGAAGATGATGTTTGAACTGTCCAATCACTTAGGTTGCTGTATGTACCTACTGCCTCTTCTGCAGCCGCTACAACACCCGCACCAGGTTCAATACCTGTAATCGTTTGGTTCGCTTGGTCACTTAAGTCCTCGATTGAGTTCACATCTTCCATGTAAGTTGGTACGGTTAAACCTGTAATCGCACCCTCTAAGTTAGGACCCAAGTCTTCCATTTGATCACCATATTGTTCGTATTGCGGTGCATGTGTGTTAGGTAACCAAGCACCCACCATAGCATCCGCTTCGTTTGTAGCAACAGATGACCACATAATCGCGTTGTCTAATGGTGTAATTTCTACAGTATAGCCTGCTTGACGCAATACTTCAGCGATCACATTTGTAGAGGCAATTTCCGTATCCCACGTTACATAAGATAAGGTAATGGTTCCCTTGTCTTCACCAGAGACTAAATTAAAAATGTTTGATTTGTATGCATCGGCAGAACCGAAAGTAAGGACTAATCCCAAGATTGCAATGACAGCAATCCACAAGCCTTTAAGTTTTTTCTTCAAAATGGATTCTCCTTTCCTCGACTTAGCTATTTTTATCAGCTGTGAAACGGTTTGTTAAACGGTCAATCAAGATTGCTAAGATAACAATCGCTAGACCTGACACAAATCCTGAACCTACTGACGCACGTTGTAGAGCGGTTAATACTTGACGACCTAGACCAGGCGCACCAATCATTGACGCTGTAACAACCATAGATAAAGCAAGCATCACTGTTTGGTTTACACCAGCCATGATAGTCGATTTAGCTAAAGGTAATTCCACTTTAAATAATTTTTGTTTACCAGTTGAACCGAAAGCATCTGCTGCTTCAATTAACTCAGTAGAGATTTGTTTGATTCCTAATTCAGTGAATCGTACTGTTGGTGGTAAGGCGAAAATTACTGACGCGAATGTACCTGGTACAATACCGATACCGAAGAAGGCAACGGCTGGAATTAGGTAAACAAAGGCTGGCATTGTCTGCATGAAGTCTAAGATCGGTTTTAAGATATTGTGGACAGTTTTTGATTTCGCTGACCAAATCCCTAAAGGTACCCCGATAATAATTGAGATCACACTAGAAACCAGTACCAATGTCACTGTGTTCATTAATTCTGACCATAAACCTTGGTTTAAAATGTAACCTAAACCAACTAAGGCGAAGGCAGATAATGATAATTGCTTCTTACTTGCAAAATAAGCAATCACTGCCACGATTAAGATAAAGGCAAATGGTGGAATTAATAGTAATAAGTTGGTAATCCCGTTCATAAAGGCTGAGCCCCCACTTTGGATGGCGCCAAATAAACCTGAGAATGTAACGGTTAACCAGTTTGTTGCTGCTTCAATCCAATCAGCAACTGGTAGTTGCTCAATTGGAAACATCGCTAAATTAAACATTCAATTCTTCCCCCTCTTCAGTATTTGTTGCATCAGCTTCTTCGCTGTTGTCATTTGCTAAGCTGTTGATAACCATCTTAGAACTTATCATACCCAATAAGTGATTTTCGTCATCTACAACTGAGATTGGCATAATCGCGTTACCCATTACGTCATAAATATCATTAATCGGTGTTTCTGGGTGTACGACTGGATGGTCAGTACGGATAAGAGATTCAACAGATAGATATTCTTTGTTTTGGTTGCCTTTGATCATTTTGGCAACATCTGTGTTACGAACGTAACCTAATAACTCACGTTTGTTGTTCGTCACCATTAGGAAGTTGTAGTTTTCTTCTTCCATGCGGTGTAGAGCCATTCTGGCACCATGCTTTTCAACATTCAATAAGAAGTTTGGACGTTCCATAGCATGTTCTGCAGTAAGGACTTTAGAACGGTCAACACTTTCAACAAACCGTTCAACGTAATCGTTAGCTGGATTCGTTAAGATTTCTTCACCGGTACCCACTTGAACGACTTCTCCGTCTTTCATTAAGGCGATACGGTCACCGATTCTTAAAGCTTCATCCAAGTCATGGGTAATGAAGACGATTGTTTTGTTTACACGTTCTTGTAAATCAACTAACTCATCTTGCATGTCACGACGGATCAATGGGTCAAGCGCTGAGAAGGCTTCATCCATTAATAGGATTTCTGGGTCGTTAGCTAGGGCACGTGCTAAACCAACACGTTGTTGCATACCACCAGATAATTGGTTTGGATATTGGTCTTTAAAAGTTAACAAACCAGAGTTTTCTAGTGCTTTTTCAGCAGCTTTTTGACGTTCTTCTTTGCTTACACCTTGAATCTCCAAACCGAATTCTGTATTTTCAAGAATTGTTTTGTGTGGGAATAAGGCGAAGCTTTGGAATACCATACTCACTTTTTTACGTCTGATTTCACGTAATTCATCTTTATTAGCACCTGTCACGTCATCACCTAAAATTGTGATGTTACCCGCTGTTGGTTCAATTAAACGGTTGATCATACGTAACATAGTTGATTTACCTGAGCCAGACAATCCCATGATAACGAAAGTTTCACCTTGTTTGATATCTAAACTGGCGTTGTCGACCCCGACTGTCGCACCTGTTTGTTGGACGATTTCTTCTTTAGATTTTCCTTCATTTAATAGTTTTTTCGCTTTTTCAGTTTGAGCGCGTGATCCATAAATTTTAGTTAAATTCTCAATTTTTATTGCTGTAGTCATCATAATCCTCCTTTATTTTGACACTTTGTTACAAAACGCAACGTAAACTCACCATATTACCGTAACACGTTCACCGAAAATTTTCAAAAAAGAATCCTTGAAAAGGTTGATTTGACAAGTTTTCACAAATAGGTCATTTTTTATGTTAACTTTCTACACCCCTTTAAACTAAAAATGAAAGGGCTTAATTTCACAAACTTCTAAAAGTACAAGTATTGTTCTATTCGGAAACTTTCCCGACCAAATAAAAAAGCACTACACCCAAAGGATGCAATGCCCGCCATGATGGTTTATTCGCCTTCTTTTACACTTTTTAAAATCCAATAGCCTTTACGGCGTTCGATTTCTTCAACGTTACCAAAGACTTCTTCTAATTTCTTCATCGCTGAAGGTGCCCCTTGTTTCTTTTGTAAAACTACATAAATTTCGCCACCCGGTTTTAGATAGTGGATGGCTTCGCTCATAAAATGATGCACCATTTCCTTACCCGCACGAACTGGTGGATTCGTCAGAATAACACCGAAATCTCTTTTATCAATGGCTTCATAGGCATTTGAAACGGTGAAAGTGACGTTGTCAACATGGTTAGATGCCGCGTTGTCCTTAGCCAGACCAATTGCTCGCTCAGAGATGTCTACCCCATAGATGGCGCGGTCAGGCAGCATAGTCCCCATAATGACCCCTACAGGCCCGTAACCAGCGCCTAAATCAAGCAGGTCTCCCGGTGCAAGTTGGTCAAAATCCAAGGCTTCAAGCATAACCCGGGTTCCAAAATCTAAGTTTTCCCTAGAAAAGACGCCTGAGTCGGTCTTGAAGGTAAATGGCCGGTCAAAAATCACGGTCTCGTATCGTTTAAAGTCGTGTTCAAGATCTTCGTTATTTTCGAAGTACTGATGACTCTCTTTCATGAACACCCTCCGTTCTATATCGTTACTATTTTCATTCATAATCATAAATGTTCATTATCATCTCTCATTTTATAGTTTGTGGGGACTAGGTGCAAGTAGGTAAAATCTGCTTAATATTTTTGTCAAAAAGAAAAAACGCCCCACTCAGACAGTCTTGTCTAAGCAAGGCGCTCATGCAATTTTCTATGTACGCTTCAATCCGCAAGCACAGTCTTTTTATGCCCGCTTGAACCGCTTGCCAATTAAACCATTTGGTGCAAACAAGAGTGTCAATAAGAAGGTCACAAAACCCGCGAAGGCGATGGTTCCTGAAATGGACACGTTGAAGTGGAGGGCTACATAGTAACCAAGGATACTGTTGATTGCCCCGTACAATAAGGCCACTAGCAACATGATGCTTAGCCGTTTTGACAGTAAATGGGCACTCAAGGCTGGTGCTACCATTAGGGAGATGACTAGGATGGCACCAACGATATCGAAGGCGACAACGGTAGTGACGGATACCAGTGTCATCAGGACCAGATTCAACAAACCAACTGCTACGCCGATTGATTTCGCGTAAACGGGGTCAAAAATGCTGACTTTGAGTTGTTGGTAGGTCACTGCGACAAAGGCCAGATTAATCACCAACATGACAAACATCCGGACGAAGGCAATCGGTACCTGGATTCCAAATACTTCCATAGTATTTAAGGTCGCAAAGACTACTTCCCCGCTCAAGACCACATCTACATCTAAGTGAACATTTCGTGCATACTTAGAAATCAGGATGATGGCGATGGCAAAAAGCAGGGTAAAGACCAAGCCAGTGGCCGCATCGCTTTGGATAGCAAACTTGTTGACCACGTATTCAATGGCATAGACAGTCATCACACCAAATAGGGCTGCCCCGACAAATAGAATCGGTGAATCTAGGTCACCGGCAATAAAGTAACCAAGGACAATACCTAGTAAAACCGTATGTGACAAGGCGTCAGCCACCATGGCCTTGTTTTTCAGAACTAAAAATACACCGAGCAAGGCGCAGGAAACGGCCGTAATCATTACAACTGATAAAGCCCCCATTATACCACCTCCTCTGTCTCAAACGTGTCATCTTGATGGGTCGTTAAATACCGTTTCTTCCGTAAATAAGCGACCACATAACCTCTTGGTCCAAAAATAATGGACAATAGCGAGACGATCGACATGACCACGATAATGGTTGGTCCAGTCGGTAAGTTTGAGATGGTTGATGATAAGTAGGTGCCGATACCAGCGGAGATTCCGCCCGATACAGCAGCCACCAGCAAGACGACTGGAAACCGTTTTGACCATTGCAGGCCGGTAATCGCTGGTGTGATCAGCATGTTGGAGATAAGGATGGCGCCGACTGCCTTTAGCCCGACAACGATCATGACGATAGCCATCAGGAGAATGCCCCAGTTCAATACGTTGGCCTGGATGCCGACTGCTTTCGCGTAATTCGGGTCGAAGACAAAAATCTTGATTTGCTGGTAGCAGGCGATGAAAATCGTTAATGCGATCACTGAAGCGATGATGATTAACCAGACATCTGATTTCAGCAAAAAGGCTGCCTGCCCGAAAATATAGTGTTGAAGTCCTGCTTGTGATGCGTCACCAAACTGCGGGTTGCCTTGGATGTATGACTTCAAGGCCATCCCCAATCCAAAGAAAGAAGACAAGACTAAAGCCAAGGCCGAATTAAGGCTGACCAAGGAATGCTTATGAATCAACTCGATAAAGTAGAAGGCCACCATACCCGCAACAAAAGCACCTAAGGTTAAAATCAGGGTATTCTTTGATTGGAAAAGCATAAAGGCGATAACGATACCCGCAAAAGTGGCGTGACCAATCGCGTCCCCTATCAGACTTTGCCCCCGAAGGACAGTCACTGTCCCGACGACACCTGATGCCATAGCTAAAACGACTGTCCCAAGCAAGACGATTTGAAAGGAGAAATCAGTTAATATGGCCATAAATCTCACCAATCCTTTGATCATACGCCGCCGCAATATTGTCTTCATTGAAGGTTTCCGCAACTGGACCTTGGCCAATGACCGTCTTATTCAACAAGATGACATGGTCAAAGTACTCTCGGACTGTGGCCAAATCGTGGTGAACGATAATAAGGGTCTTCCCGTCGCGTTGAAATTGGTTAATAATCTCTGCGAAAAGTTTCTCCGTCTTAATATCGATTCCCTTCATTGGTTCATCCAAGAAGTAAATGTCCGCGTCCTGGCAGATGGCACGGGCTAAGAAAACCCTTTGACGTTGCCCGCCAGAAAGCTGAGCGATTTGCCGGTCAGCGTAGTCAGTCATATTGACACTTGCTAAGGCAGCAAGTGCCCGGCCCTTGTCCGTTTGGCTGGCTTTTTTGAAAAAGCCTTGATGTACATACCGACCCATTAAAACAACATCTAAAACCGTTGTTGGGAAGTCCCAATTCACCGAAGATGATTGGGGTACATAAGCGATTTTCTTATAGTATTCCTTGTATGCCTTGCCATAGAAGGTCACATCACCTTTCAAGGGCTTCAAAAAATCAAGCATACAATTCAATAAAGTCGACTTACCGGCACCATTTGGCCCGATAATGGCCGTCTTCGAATTTTCCTTAATAGCAATGTTTATATCCTCTAATACGAATTGGTCGTCATAAGACATGGCCAAGTCGTCCACTTTAATTATTGCTGTCATCTTGTCTGTCATCCTTTCATTACATTATCCAAATTTATCTTATTTAATCTGACCTATTTAAGATTTGACACAATTAAGTTCACATTGTGTTTAAACATATCAATATAGGCATCGCCCTCTTGTCCTTCACTCGCAAGTGAATCTGAGAACAATTCTTGCCCTTCACCAGAAACAACTGTTACTTCGCCACCAGCAGCACTCACTGCTTCTTGGATACGCTGCATACGCGCTGGGTCAGTTGTCGATTCCGCAAAGACCGCTGGCACTTCGTTTTCTACAATAAAGCTTGCAATAGCTGAAATATCTGCGTTAGATGCTTCAGCTTGTGTTGAAATCCCTTGTGGTGCCACTACTTCAATCCCGTAACGTTGTGAGAAGTAGTTGAAGGCATCATGTGGTGTAATCAAGTAACGTTGACCTTCTGGAATTGAGTCGATTTCTGCTTGCGCCCAAGTATCCAGTTCAGTCAACGCTTCCTTATAAGCCGTTGCCGCGTCATTGATCGACTCGTCACCAGTTAAAGTCACCAATTCAGCAGCTACTGTATCCACCGCTTTTTGGTAAAGGGTGATATCAAACCAGAAATGTGGGTCTACTTCGCTTTCCCCGTCTTGGTCGACCATCGTTACATCTTCGTCAGTGAAATCTTTCGTCACCGCCACACCTGTTGCTTCCAAGGCTTTAACCATTTGCGCCTCTAAGTGTAAACCGTGGTATAAAACCAAGTCTGCCCCTTGAATTTTCTCCAAGTCTTGAGGACGCGCTAAGTAGCCATGAGGGTCCTCGCCCGCTGGAATAATTGTTTCAACCGTCACTTGGTCTCCCGCCAATTGTTCTACCATATCCCGTAGAAAAGAGGTGGATACTGTGACAACCGGTTTTTCATCCGCAGCATCGCCCCCGTCACTAGCTGACTCCCCACCGCTCGCACATGCACCTAAGAATAGGGCCACAATCGTTAAACTCAATAATTGCCAAATCTTCTTCATTTGAATTCTTCACTCCTACTTACTGCATTTAAGGGGAACCACGCGGTCCATCATTAGCTTTTGTTAATTATATTTTTAGTTTAACCTAAATATATATAGGAGCCTAGTCTAATTCACCAGGACTTTATTAAAAAATGGCGCCTCCTTGCCAAGCTGGTTGTTCTAGAAAACCAGGCAAACTGATTCTAGCAAGCAAAAAAGACCACACCCAAAAATCGGATGTGGTCTAATAATAATGGTAAAAAAAAAGAGAAGCTCGGATAATTCCGAACTCCCCCTCATATACATTATAAGATAATCTGTTAAAGATTATTTTACTTCTGCAGTACCGCCAGCTTCTTCGATAGCAGCTTTTAAAGCTTCTGCTTCTTCAGCAGGTAATGCTTCTTTAACGATCGCTGGAGCGCCGTCTACTAATGCTTTAGCTTCTTTCAAGCCTAAACCAGTAGCTTCACGTACAGCTTTGATTACTTTAATTTTAGCTGAACCAGCAGAAGTTAATTCTACGTCAAATTCAGTTTTTTCTTCGGCAGCTTCACCAGCACCTGCACCAGCAGCAGCTACAGGAGCAGCAGCAGATACGCCGAATTCTTCTTCGATTGCTGATACTAAGTCAGCTAATTCTAAAATTGTTGATTCTTTTAAATCAGCAATGATTTGTTCAATGTTTAAAGCCATTATAAAATTCCTCCGTTTTTAAATAGTTTGTTTTGTATGATTAAATTGGTAATAAATTACGCTGCGTCTTCGCCTTTTGCATCTGCAACAGCTTTGACAGCGTATGCCACGTTGCGGACAGGAGCTTGCAATACTGATAATAGCATTGAAAGTAGACCTTCGCGGTTTGGCAATTTCGCAATTTGTTTGATTTCTTCTTTAGAAAGTACTTTACCTTCTAAGATACCACCTTTAAGTTCTAACGCTTCTGCTTCTTTAGCAAAATCAGAAAGAATCTTAGCTGGGGCAACTGCGTCTTCCATACCAAACGCTACAGCTGTAGGGCCTTGGAAAACTTCTTCATGGTATTCTAACTCTTGAGAATCTAAAGCACGACGCATGATTGTGTTTTTGATAACTTTAAACTCAACACCTGCTTCACGTAATTGTTTACGTAATTCAGTCACTTCTGCTACTGATAATCCTAAGTAGTCAACCACAACTAAAGAATTTGCAGCGTTCATTTTCTCAACGATTTCATTTACTTCTTGTTGTTTTTTAGCAATTGCTTGTTCACTCACTTATATTTCACCTCCACTGATTTTATTAGAGTTTTTTAAATAAAAAAACTCTATGTCACTGAAGACATAGAGGATAAAGTTCACCATCTAGTAGTGAACGACGTATCTCCCTCGGTTGGCAAAATTAAGGCACAGCCGCCAACTGTCTTCGGTAAGCTATATAAATAACCTCACTCATACTAACAGAATAGTATAAGTGGGTCAAGTATTATTTTTAATTAATCTTAGATTGATGAAACATCAACTTGGATACCAGGACCCATAGTAGATGTAATTGCTAAGTTCTTGATGTATGTACCTTTAGAAGATGCAGGTTTCACACGTAATACCATTTCTTGAACAGCTTTTACGTTTTCAGCTAATGCATCTGTAGTAAATGATACTTTACCAACAGGTAAGTGTAAGTTACCAGCGCTATCAGCACGGTAAGCAACTTGACCAGCTTTGATGTCTTGAACTGCTTTAGTAACATCTTGTGTTACAGTACCAGTTTTAGGGTTTGGCATTAAGCCTTTAGGACCTAATACACGACCTAAACGACCAATTTGACCCATCATGTCTGGCGTCGCAACGATCACGTCGAAGTCGAACCAGCCACCTTGGATTTTTTGGATGAACTCGTCATCACCAACGTAGTCAGCACCAGCGTCTTTAGCTTCTTGCGCTTTTTCACCTTTAGCAAAAACCAATACAGTTTGGTCTTTACCAGTACCGTTAGGTAATACCATAGCACCACGGATTTGTTGGTCATTTTTCTTAGTGTCGATACCTAAACGGTATGCAACTTCAACTGATCCATCAAATTTAGCGTAGTCTACTTCTTTTAACAATTCAATCGCTTCAGATAAAGCATATTTTTTATTTTTTTCGATTTTTTCGAAAACAGCTTTTTGGTTTTTAGTTTGTTTAGCCATTATATATATTCCTCCTATGTGGTTTTAGCGGATAATCCTCCCACTCACAAATCGCAATTGATTTGTGGCGTACGGGTTTCATGTATTACAGTGTGACAATTAGCCTTCTACTACAAAGCCCATTGAACGTGCAGTACCTTCAACCATACGCATAGCAGCTTCTACATCTGCAGCGTTCAAGTCTTCCATTTTTGTTTCTGCAATTTCACGAACTTGGTCGCGAGTTACTGTAGCGACTTTGTTTTTGTTAGGTTCGCCAGAACCCTTAGCCACGCCAGCAGCTTTTTTCAATAATACTGCAGCCGGTGGTGTTTTAGTAATAAATGTAAATGAACGGTCTTCGAATACAGTGATCACTACAGGGATAATCATACCCATTTGATCTTGTGTACGCGCATTGAATTCTTTAGTGAATCCCATGATGTTCACACCAGCTTGACCTAATGCAGGACCTACTGGAGGAGCTGGACTTGCTTTACCAGCTTCAATTTGTAATTTAACGATTTGTTGTACTTTTTTAGCCACGAAACATTCCTCCTTGTTTTTCGCGTTGTGGTTTAATGGAGTTAAGATTCCTCCTCCCACTTCATGTGTCTACACACAGTATCCTATTTAACCACATAAAAGTCATGATTGCAAGTCTTTTTTGATAAACGGTTGTATAATCTTTAAGTTCATTTTGTAAATTTATTGTAAAGGGTTACATCGGCTATTTTACAATATTTATCAGATGACAAGACCGACAAAATATGGTAAACTGTATCCTTAATAGAGGAAAAGTACATTGCAAAGGAGTGATAATGATGGAACGTCCAGTAAGAAAATTTTACGATGACCAACTAAAGACTTTGGAGGGTATGCACGCAAAACTCGGATTTGGTACGGCGGCTATGTTAGAACGATCTTTCCAAGCATTAAAAACCAATGACCACAATGGCGCACAAACTGTTATTGAAAGCGATGCTGAGATTAACAAGTTAGAGAAAGAAATCGAATATTATGTAATGCGTATAATCGCTCGTCAACAACCAATCGGTACAGACCTACGTATGATTCTGTCAGTATTTGCTTCAAGTTCTGACCTAGAGCGCGTAGCCGACCACGCAGTATCCGTAGCGAAAGGTATTTTACGCGTTGAAAACCTAGCACCATTTGATTCAGTTATGGATGATATTTTTGCCGTAGGTGAGTTAGCGAAAAACATGCTTGGACAAGCAATCGATGCCTTTAGCCAACATAACGTTGAACGCGCTAAAGAAATCGCTGCTATGGATGACGAAGTAGACAGTGCTTTTAGAGAACTTGTCGATCAAATTTTAGTAATCATGCAGAATCAACCCGAAACTGTTCAAACAGGTTCAGCGATTAATGCCATTTTACATGATATCGAACGTATCGGTGATTATGCAACAAACCTATGCGAACGCGTTATTTATACAGAAGATGCAGATATCGTGAATTTAAACGACTAAAATCTACATATATAATATAGAAAAAATCAGTTGCCCATAAAAGCAACTGATTTTTTTGTGCATCTTCGGTTTGCCATTCGCCTCTTCTCTAACGTTTTACGTTTTAATGGTGGCTTGTATTCACTATACACATTCCCTTTTATGCATTCGGTAATTTCCGGTTATAAATTGTACGATATTTTGATATACATGTATCTTTACCGCTGGAAGGATAAAAAATAAACAATTAGAAAATGAATATTAATCAATAGAGAAAAATAGCGGGTAAGGATTTTGTTTAAGAATCTTTACCCGCTATTTATTCATTTAACTATGGTTTATTTTATCTCAACTATGATTTGTAAAATATCGCAAATTAGAATTTATCTACTTGGTCGTAGTCTACTTCTGCTAATGTTTCACGTCCAAACATTTCAACAGTCAGTTTCAACTTACCATGTTCTGCATCAATCTCTTGAACGCGACCTTCCATACCATCAAAGGCACCGTCGATAACCTTAACCACTTCATCGATATCAAATGAGATATCACGGTTACGGCCACCTTCACCAAGACTTGATAAGATATTACGTACTTCATCAGGTAATAATGGTGTTGGTTTTGAACCTTGCCCGTGAGAACCTAAGAACCCTGTAACACCTGGTGTATTACGTACAACGAACCACGCTTCATCTGACATGATCATCTCAACTAATACATAACCTGGAAAGTTTTTGATCTTAACAATCTTCTCTTTACCTGATTTCGTTTTCTCTACATGCTCTTCTTCAGGCACGATTACACGGTAAATGTAATCTTCCATATCCATTGAAGTAATACGCATTTCTAAGTTTTGTTTCACTTTATTTTCATAGCCAGCGTATGTATGGATTACATACCACTCTTTACCAATTTCGATTTCTTCTACCATCGATATGCTCCTTCTTTCAATACATTCATCATCGATCAACTTCAAGGCAAATTAAAAAACCTTCCCCACATGAAAGGTTTTCTCTTCGCTTTATTCGTGCCCATTATAACACACCGCCCATGCGTGCGCCATAACAAGTTACAATTATAAGTTAATAAACCATCTAAACGCCCATTGCGCTACGGTATCAATAACCCCTAGGAAAATGGCAACCATGATAATAGTTGACAATACGATACCAGTGTAACGCACCAACTCGCCACCACTCGGCCATGTTGTCAATCGCATTTCATGCCATACATCTTTTAAAAATTGCATCAACTTCCCTCACCCTCTATCAGTCGTCTTCGACTACTTGGTTTCTTTGTGTATTGTATGTTGGTTACAGTGTCTACAGAATTTCTTCACTTCTAAACGCTCAGTACGGTTATTGGCATTACTATTAGTCGTGTAATTTCTTGAGCCACATACTGAACAAGCAAGTGATACTTTTTTTGTTGCCATAATTCACAATCTCCTTGTTTCAAATTCATTGTACATGGTACTTACTCCGATGGTCAATGTCAATATATATTTCCTGCACCCTTAATTATAGCACAAATAACGAGAGGAGTTGTACTATCATCAGGCAACTCCTCTTTTAAATCTATAGAATGTATTTAATATAAAAAGGCTGAAGCGATAAGTACGGCAATCAAAGCCAGCATGTGCGCCACGTTTGTAATAATGAACTGGTGGATAAATCCATGTTTAATGGATAACCCAGTCAAATTATTAAAGGTAATCACGACCCCAGACTGTGGCATCGCCGTTAATGTTGCCGCCGCAATCACTGTAATTCGGTGAACCAACTCTGGATCAATCCCCATAGCAATATAATCTGGTGCTAGGGTATTCATCACAATCCCAATCGCACCCGAAGCAGAACCTGTAATCCCACTTAGTAAGGTAGACGATACAGCCAATCCAATCACTGGACTACCAGGAATAGAGGTAATCGCTTGTTGGATGACCGCAAAACCAGGTGCCAAGGTTAATACTGAACCAAACGCTACAGAAGATGAAGTTGAGAAGGCCGGCATAACGGCCCCTGTCGCGCCCGCATTCAAGGTCATATTCTGTGATGGAATGTAGCTGTGGTATAGAATAGCTGATAAGACAATCGCTGTAGCTAAAGCCACTAAAATAATATTAGCCACACTAGAGAAAATCAAGATAATAGCAATCAAGGTCATAATCGGCGCTAAAGAAATCCAAATAGATGGCAGTTTCGATTCATCCACCTCCCCAGTTACCCCTTTAGGATCCATCTTACCTTCTAAATAGGTATCAAAATGTTCACCCTTCTTCACAGACCGGTCCAAGCACCATTTCATATACAGTAAGCCAAAAGTCAAAAGGACTAATGACCCGATTAACCCTAGAATAGGCGCGGCCGTTAATGATGTCCCCAAAGCTGTAGTTGGAATCGCATTTTGCACCGAAGGGCTTCCTGGCAAACTAGACATGGTAAAGGTTCCAGCACCCAAAAATAAAGGAATAGGGAACAACTCCCAGTTAATATCCATTTGTTTGAAGATCCGCTTGGCTAACGGCACTACCGCAAACATAACCACAAACAATGAAATCCCACCATAAGTTAACAAGGCTGCAATAGCCATAATTGCTACCATAATCATATATTTAGAGCCCATCCCCACCTTACTCAAGATGAAGTTGGCAATAGACACTGTCGCATGACTCTTTTCCATATATTGTGCCAAAACAGCACCCAATGAGAAAATCGCAAAATTATTAATCAAGAAACCAGCCAAAGCTGTCATATACGAATGCTCTTGACCAACCAAAGACCCAAAAATATCCATTTGGTTAGCGAGAATGACAACCAAAGCAGATAAAGGTGCCGCAATAATAATATGCAACCCTTTAACAGAAAACCAAATAATCAGTACAATACCGATAAACACCCCAATAATATCCAACATTTCCATAAACCATCTCCTAAAATGTATTTATAAGCGTCTTTGCAAACCGCCTATATAATTTGAATACTGGCAATCCTCCCTAAAAATCACCAACTTCCAAAAATATCATAAACTACTTTGCTCACTTTTTCACTATTCAAATGTAAGCTACTCCATAAAATTAATCAAAAAGAAACCATAGAAAAAACCATGCACAGTTGTAACCATGCATGGCAGAATTTTGTTTCAATCACCATCATCAAAATAGTCAGATAATATCTGGCGATACTTTCGTTTACATTTAGCGATTAACGAATGGACCTGTTTTCTGGTAAAGCCCGTGAGTTTTTCCATCTCTTCGTAAGAAAAACCTTGTTTGAAATAACCATATGCCGTTCTTTCCATATCAGACAAACTTTTCTCGTACCTATTAATTGTTTCATGGAAAAGATACACATATTCGGGTGGAAATTCTTTGGTCCTCAAGCGATTTTCTATATTGTTTTCTTCACCTTCACTTGCAAACAAATCTAGTGACCGCTCAACTTTAAAATTAGCAATCCGTTTATCCGTCATGTGCATCCGGCGAATATCGAGCAACCTATTTTTGAATACATTCGCAAAGTAAGTTGTAAAGGCTGCCTTACTATTGATGCGATATGTTTGAACAGCTTGTACTAGACTAATTCTAGCTTCTTGATAGTAATCATCATTTTCCAAAATATACTTAGGGATGCGCCAACGGTTAGCATATAAGGTAGGTAAAACTTCTTGGTATAATGCATCAAATATTTCTTCAGTAAGTTCATTTTTAGCCTGCAATACTAAATCCAATACCTGTGACTGGTCCTTACTTTGTTTCTGCTTTGCCATAGATTTGTCCTCTCCAGATAGACCACCCAGGCTCAATCCAACAGACCAAACACATCAAAATCCTACTATTCACTTTTCTTGTCAATTAAATCTCTATAAAAGTCATTTAATTTATCTAGCTGATGGACTGACCATGGTATGGATCTTTGATATTTGTTGTATTCATAATCATTACCACCATGTGCAATTTCCACATTGGTTTTTTGTACATCTCTAAATAGTTCTTGTGCCGATTGTCTCAAGGCACCCTTTTGAAATACAATACGCTGTTCAGCTAGGTCACTAGTCGCTACAGTAACATTGTGTAAAGGACTCACTAAATCCACAATCATCTCTTCGATGTATGAATCAGCCGTTTGTCCTTCACTGGTAAAAACAACATGTAAGTTAAATTGATCATACGATTTAGAAATACCAGGGACAAACATAGCGTCAAAAACGACCCAAGTTTCAATATCGTGATAGCCCACATAGTTAGAAAGGGTTGCTAACAACAAGTCTCTTGCAGCCTCAATTTCATCTCGATTTTTCAACTTTACAAGTAAAGGCCATGAACCAATCATGTTATAGCCATCAACAATTAAACGTTCTTTCCTTAAAGCCATGTCACCCCTCCTTTCTTTATCAACTTAATATAAAATCAATTCATTGGTTAGCTATTACCCATACGACTTTGAAAAATTTGATACATTAATAATCCCGCTGCTACACTAGCATTTAAACTTTGCACATGCCCGCGCATTGGGATTGTAATCATACCGTCTAGATGTTTCTTCACACCTGGTGAAACACCTTTACCTTCATTACCGATCACGACAGCAATCGGTAGTGTCGCATCCATTTGCCACATTGATTGACCTTTCATGTCAGTACCAAAAACCCATACACCACGTTCTTTTAATGTATCAATCGTTTTTGAAATATTGGTTACACGAACAACTGGCACATGTTCAATAGCACCTGTAGAAGTTTTAGCAACCACTTGTGTTAACCCAACAGCGCGACGGTTTTGAATAATCACCCCGTGTACTCCTGAAGCATCAGCTGTTCTTAGAATAGAACCCAAGTTATGCGGATCTTCTATACCATCTAAAACCATGATAGTTGGGTCTTCATTCGCCTCTTCAGCTTTTTTGAAGATATCATCTAATTCAGCATATTTATAAGCCGCAATCGCCATAACAACACCTTGGTGATTTCCGCCATCAGAAAGCGTATCTAACTTCTCTTTCGGGACATTGGATACTAAGATATTTCGCTTGTTGGCTGCTTTTAAAATAGCTTGGGCATTCTTCTCGTTTAAGCCAGTTTGTAGGAAGACTTTATTCACATCATGGTCGCCTTCCAATACTTCCATCGCGGCATGGAAACCATAGACGAAATCAGGAGATTGATCCAGTTCTTCTTCATTATTTGTACTACGGGGTCTTCTATCTCTGTTTTGTTGTCTTTGATTGTCTCTAGCCATTTTCTTGCTCCTCTTTTTGTGCGTGTTGAATGTATTGAATACAGAAAGCTGCAATTTCCTTAAATCGGTTTTGATCATTTAAATAGGCAAAGCCCATCAACGCTTCAAAACCGGTTGCAATTCTATAGGTATGAATATCTGCGTTTTTAGCACTTGAGTGACTTTTTGCATTACGGCCTCTTTTAAAGATCGTCATTTCATCGCCAGTAAGGAACCCTTCCTCAGCTTGCATCGCTTCAATTAATAGGGCTTGCCCTTTAGCAGACACAAATTCAGTCGCTGCTTTATGTAGATCTTTGGGCTTCGTTAAACCACTTTGAACCAAATGGTCGCGGACCACTACTTCCCAAGAAGCATCGCCTAAATAAGCCAAGGTTAGGCCACTTAGTTGTTTGATTTCATTTTTTGTTAAAGACTTATTTTCTGACATTTAGTCGACTCATTTCTGTATTGATTTTCATTATTATAGACCGCAATTAGGCTTGCTCACGCTTCCAACGCGTACCTTGGGCAGTATCATCAAGGATAATGCCTTCAGCCTTTAATTGGTCACGAATCTCGTCTGCACGCGCAAAGTTTTTATCTGCACGAGCTTGGTTACGTTCATCGATTAAGGCTTGAATATCATCCGCCAACAACTCTTTCTCGTCCGATAAAGTCACACCAAAGACGATTAATAGTGCTGTGAAAGCCTCTTTGAAAGCTTTGAGTGCTGGAACGGATACTTGTGGTTGGTTTGTATAAACATTCATATCACGCATCAAACGGTACACAACAGTTAAACCATTTGGCGTATTGACATCGTCATCCATCGCTTCCATGAATTCATTCTCTAAAGCTTTGATTTGTGCCAATACTTCCGCATCGTTATCTATATGTTCTTTAGCATCTTCAAAACGGTAATTTAAGTTCGCATAAGCTGTTTTCAAGTTATTTAAGTTGTTGGTTGCATCTTGAATATTTTCTTCATTGAATCTCAATGGAGACCGGTAATGTGCTGACGCTAAGAAGAAGCGGACAACTTGCGGGTCAACTTGTTTTATCAAATCGTGCGCTAAGACAAAATTACCTAAAGATTTAGACATCTTTTCATCGTCATCACCCATAGTTACAAAGCCATTGTGCATCCAATAATTGGCGAAAGTATGACCTGTGTGGGCTTCAGATTGGGCAATTTCATTCTCATGGTGCGGGAATGTTAAGTCATGTCCACCTGCGTGGATATCTAAAGTATCCCCTAATAGTTTGGTTGCCATTACAGAACATTCGATATGCCAACCTGGACGACCTTCACCCCAAGGAGAAGTCCAAGAAATTTCACCTGGTTTCGCTGACTTCCATAAAGCAAAGTCCACGACATCTTCCTTCTTAGATTGGCTGTCTGCCTCTAAACGTTCAGAAGCCCCTGCACGTAGATCATTGATATTTTGATCAGATAACTGTCCATATTTTTCGAATTTACGTGTTCTATAGTAAACATCGCCGTCCACTACATAAGCAAAGTCTTTGTCTACTAAATCAGCTACGAATTGGATAATATCTTCCATATTCTCCATCACACGCGGGTTTTTTGTTGCACGTTTCACGTTTAAAGCATCTGTATCTTCATAGAATGCTTCAATATATTTATCCGCAATTTGTTCAGGTGTTAGCCCTTCCTCATTTGCACGGTTAATAATCTTATCATCCACATCCGTAAAGTTAGATACATAGTTGACATCAAAACCGCGGTATTCAAAGTAGCGGCGCACTGTATCAAAAGCAACCGTAGACCGGGCATTCCCAATATGAATGTAGTTATAAACAGTAGGACCACATACATACATTGAAATATTTCCTGGCACTAGTGGTTTAAACTCTTCCTTCTGATTGGTTAATGTATTGTAAATTTTTAACATAAATTTGCCCTTCCTATGTCCGATAATTTGTTCAGCGATCAAGCAAACGGTCTATTCGAGGCGATACGAACAAGCCGTCTGCATGCATTCGACGAGTTATTTCGTATAAGCCCATTATAGAAACATTTTACAAAAAAATACAAATCACCATTTTTTTAATTATGGCAATTTAATGAGATCGAGTAATACCCTCTAATCCTTATCATTCTAACATATTTGTGAGTATAGTAGAAATGAATGAGAATGAATTATATCATATAATATATATTTAACTTGAAAATTAGTTAGCAGGATTTCAAATATGTCCTTTTTATACCATATAAGTTTAATAATTAAAAAATAACCCATTTCTATCTAATCATATTTTAATAAATATTTTTATAAACCTTGCTATTATAGCATTCTTAATTGTTGTATTTTTGAAAAATGGATAAAAATTAACAAAATATGACTTTTTTTCTCCGCTAATTCATTCAAATTCTTGTTGTAACGCATCCTCTTTTTACAGAAAAAAGCTCTTTTTACTTCGCTAAAAAGGACTACAATACAATATTTGTTTTTATCACACACTGTTGAATCGTTGACAAATACCTCCATTAAAAAACGCCTCCGAGTTATACTAGGAGACGTTTCTAGGTTGTAATAATTTTTTATACCAAATTTAGTCTGCGCTACCTGGTTCTGGTGCTCCTTCCCATACTGGGATTGATGAGCCTGCTGACATTTCGTCGATGATTGCTGCGACTTCGTCAGTTTGGTAGTATTCAAGGATTGTGTTGTAGACTTCGTTGTCTGTTTCATCTTCACGTACTGCAATGACGTTGTAATATGGTTTTGATGATTCTGCGACTGGCTCAAGGTAAATTGAGTCTTGGGTTGGCACGTAACCTGCGTCGGTTGCCATGTCGTTGTTGATTAATGAGATATCAACGTCAGCAAGTGCGCGAGCTGTTTGGTTGGCTGCCATTTCTTCAAACTGTAGATTTTTAGGGTTTGAAGTGATGTCACTTGTTGTTGGTAATAAACCTTTTGATTCATCTAATTCGATTAGGCCCGCTGTTTGTAGTAACAGTAAGGCACGTGATCCATTTGATACGTCGTCTGGAATTGCAACTAAAGCGCCGTCTGCTAATTCATCTAGTGAATCAATTTTTTCAGAGAAGACACCCATTGGATTTAAGGTTGTATATCCAAGTGTGGTATTTGAATACCCACCTTCTTCGTTAATTGAATCCATATAAATTTCTGTTAGGGCTGAATGCATATCGATTGAACCATCATCTAATGATACGATTGGTTGACGGTAGTCAGTGAATTTCACTAATTCAATTTCAATGTTTTCTTTTTCTAGCAATTCTTCTTGTAAGTATTCCCATTGGTCATTCTTATCACCAACGACACCTACTTTAACTTTAGTTGTTTCTTCACTTTGACCACAAGCAGCTAATACTAATACCACTAGTGCCAAACCCAATGCACGGAAAATTTTCTTCATAATGTTGCCTCCAAATGGTTTTTTATCATTCACTAATTGTAGGAAAAACCAATCATGATTGCAATTCAATCGAGATACTAGATAACCATAATCCTTGATAGTTTATTGCTATCAATAGCTATATATTTTTTGATATAGCAACCTTCTGTTATTAAGATATCAGCGTAATTCCAGTAAGCATATACCTTTATTTATGTTTATATAAACAGGGACTATACTACGACAACAAACAATATTATCATAGAAAGTTATCAAAATAACTTTTCAGAGCCATGTAATCTAACATTTTAAAATCCTCTTAAGGTCAAATAAAAAAGCAACTTGTATATATACAAGTTGCTTTTTCTGTTGGTCTTATTGATATCCTACATTTCACATTGAATAGCTGACCTGTCGGTAGCGAAACATGTGGGCTACTTGCTGGTCAGATTGCACGCCATATTTGTTTTCCTCGGAGTAGGCTTCGTGGCCTTTACCGGTAAGGACTAACAATACCGGATTTGTGGACATTTCAAGGGCGAGTTCGACGGCTTCGACCCGGTCTAAGACCATGGCCATTGAATCTAGTCCATATAAGGTCACGTATTCTAGGTATTTTTCAGCCATGACTTGTCTTGGCACACCATTTAAGTCGTCAGTGGTTAGGATGGTTAAGTCGGCCCTAGTTTGCGAGGCGGACACCATTTGCGGGAATTTTTTAGTGTCCCGCTGCCCTCTAAAGCCAAAGATATGGATGATTTCGTGGTTTGGGTACTGGGCGTTTAGGGTTGTTAATAAGGATTCAATGGCATCCGGCGTATGGGCATAATCGATGACCATTTCATTGCCGTCTGCTAGTGGATAGTATTCTAAACGGCCTGCAATTCCCGCAAAGTCTGCAATTGCGTCGTTGGTATTGCCAGCGTCTAATCCTAGGTCAACCATGACAGTTGTGGCTAAGATCAGGTTTTCTTGGTTATAAACACCTGATAAGGGCGCTTCGATTGCTTCAATTTGTCCGCCTTGTCCATTGAAGGCAACAACTGCTGTGTCGGTTGTTTTATCTAAGACATAACTTGTCGCATCTTTCTTAGTATCTACGGTTAGGACTTGTTTACCACTTGCTGTTAGTTCTTTGGCTAGGCGGTTACCCCACATGGTATAGCTATTGATGACCGCCTTCCCGTCCGCTTTCATTAAGCTGAATAGGGATTTCTTGGCTTGGTAATAAGCTTCCATGGTCTTGTGGTAGTCTAAATGGTCGTGTTGTAGGTTGGTAAATAAGGCATAGTCAAATTGCATCCCTGCCATTCTATATTGGTGGAGTCCTTGACTAGAAGTTTCAATAACCACTACATCGTCATTTGACCGGGCTAAGGCAGCTTGGATTTCTGTCGCACTCGGCGTAGTTAATTTGCTTTCATATCGTTGGCCGTTGATTTCATTGTATACAGTACCGAAGTAAGCCACATCAAAGCCTGCTTTCTTCAATAAATGTTGCAAGAATAATGCGGTTGTCGTTTTGCCGTTAGTCCCTGTGATCCCAATCACCAGCTTGTCTTGGCTAGGGTTTTGGTAAAAGGCGGCTGCCAGTAAACCTAGGGCCTCTCTGGCATTGTCTACCTGGATAAATGGGACAGTCGTTCGCCCAGTTAAATCAGATTCTGAAACGATTAGGCTGGCTCCGCGTTCAATCGCATTACCGATATAAGTTTCGCCGTTGGTGGCGTATCCGGAGATGGCAACAAATAGGTGGCCATTTGTTACTTGCAGTGAAGATTCACTAATTCCGGTAATGTTCATATTTTCTACATGTGCTTTTAAAGGATTTTTCGGTGTCACACCGCTTTGTTCAAGTAATTCAAAGACCTTCATACTCATTCACCTTTCTCTTTCTCTTGTTTTCTAACTTGTTTATATATTGGGCTATATAGATGGAGAAAGTGTGAAAAAAGATAGGTTAAACTACTGTCTATTCAAGATGAATTATGCGAAAAATGCGCCTATTTATTAACTTTCTTAAGAAATGTATAGTAAAGGCTAAAGGCAGATAAAAAGGCCGAATGACTTTCTATATTAGTCATTCGGCCCATATCCTCATATATCTATTAAGTTTATGATTCTTTTTGAGCTAGGTATTCGTCTCTAAGTAAGGAAAATACCACGGAGTCTGATGATCCACTATCTAGTTGTTCATCTTGTCTAAGAATCCCTTCTTCAGTAAAGCCCAGACGTTTTGGAACCGCTTGGCTTTTATGATTAGTTACCGCCGCTCGAATTTCTACACGGTTTAAGGCTAAATCATTAAAAAGATAATCAAGTAAGAAAGCTACAGACCTGGTCATAATCCCTGAACCTTGGAATTCTTCTCCTAAGTAGTAACCGAGTGAAGTCGACTTGTTTAGATGTTTAATATAATGCAAACCGAGCACACCAGCTAGTTGACCCTCAAACCAAATCCCACATTGAAAACCATCGTTATTGGCAAATTGTTGTAGCCCCTCTTTAATAAAAGGTAATTCATCTTCTTTAGTTTTCATGAATTTCACCCAAGGTAAGTATTCACTCAGGTAATCACGTGAATAATCAATTAACTTGTACAAAGCTTCTACATCACGCTCTTCTAATATTTTGATTGATAATTTGTCATCAATTGGGGTTTGAAACATGCCACCACACCTCTCTAATTTTCTTTATATCATAACACTTTATATACTTTTTAGCCGAGCAAATACAGCCTGTCTATCTAGCATTCCTAAACTTGTATCATTTTCCGTGATCTCAACCACCTCATCAGTCGCTAGTAAGGCGTATAAATCTTTTTGATGGCTAGCGATATCAATTTGTGGATAATCTGGATGGTCCCCGGAAATTGGTTGAATATCTGATCGGAAGATATTTAAGCCAAAGACATCTTCTTTCTCTTGGTTAAATAAGGAAGCCACTACCTGATTTTCTGGATTTGTCAGAATTTCCTGGGCCGTATCCACTTGAATTAAACGACCTTGGTTCATAATCCCAATTCGGTCAGCTAATTTAATGGCTTCATCCATATCATGGGTAACAAATAAGATGGTTGTCTTCAACCGCTGATGAATATCGACTACGAGGTCTTGTAGCTGGTTACGCGAGATTGGGTCTAAGGCTGAAAAAGGTTCATCCATCAAAATAATATCTGGTTCAGCTGCAATCGCACGTAAAATCCCTATTCGCTGTTGCTCCCCACCAGATAATTCATCAACTGGCCGGTTTCGGTAAATTTCGGGATCTAATCCTACCAAATTGAGAAGTTCGTCAATTCTAGCTACACGTTTCTCTTTTGGCCAACCAATCATTTCTGGAATAACATCTATATTTTCACTAACATTCATTGTTGGGAAAAGGGCAATCTTTTGTAAGACATATCCCATATTCCAGCGCATCTTCTCAATATCATGATCTTTAATCTTTTGCCCTTTAAAGTAAATATCTCCACCTGTTGGCTCAGTCAAGCCGTTCACCATTTTAAGTGATGTCGTTTTCCCACTACCTGAAGGACCCACTAAGACAAAAAATTCACCTTCATGGATGGTTAGGTTCAAGTCAGCAATTACACGTTTGTCTTCATATACTTTCTCTACATCTTTAAATTCAATTATACTGGCCATTATGCATCCTCCCCTATTAAGCCCTTGTCGACTAGGAAATCATGGGCTACTTGGCTAGGCTCTTGCCCTTCAACGTTTACAGCATAGTTCATTTGAATCATTTCATCTTCGGTTACTAATCCACTTAACTTATTTAGGGATGCCACAATTTCTGGATGGTCTTCAGCGAAGTCTACAGTCATCAATGGACCTCCTTGATAATTAGGGAATAGTCCTAAATCATCTTCAAGCGTAACCAAATCATACTCCAAAATTTGACTATCAGTTGAATAAGCATCAATCACATTGACTTCATTGTTATCGATCGCATTGTATCTAAGCGCGGGTTCAAGACTTTTCACTGATGGGAAGGTCAACCCGTATAATTCTTGAATACCAACATAGCCATCTTGACGGTCAATAAATTCTAACGTAAAGCCAGCTGTGATCTCGTCTTCAACTTTCGCTAGATCTGAAATCGTTTCTAGATCATTCTCCTCTGCAAAGTCACGTTTTACGGCTAAAGCATAGGTATTTTCAAAAGAAAATGGTTCTAGAAAAGTCATATCATACTGTTCTTTTAATAAGTCACGCGCTAATTGATAGGTATCTGCTTGGTCGAGGTCGCTTGTATCCGTAGCTTCATCTACGTCAACTAAACTTTCAAGGACTGTACCTGAAAATTCCGGATAAATATCGATTTCATTATTGTCTAAAGCAGAAAAAAGGAAGCTTGTTTTACCAAAATTACCTTTTACATCAACATTGACATCGTCATTATCTGCTTCAATGATCTCTTTATACATATTAATTAGAATCTCTGGCTCTGACCCTAATTTACCGGCAATAGTGACATTCGTTACTTGACCAGTCAATCGTTGCGCCAAGATAGGCCCACCAATTCCTACAAATAAAATAAGCAAGCTAATCAGAATGGTTTTCATTTTTTTATTTTCTAACCATTTAATGAGGGCCCCAAAAACAATCGCTAATAAAGAGGATGCGATGGCACCGATAAGGGTTAAATTGCTATCATTTCGGTCGATCCCCAACATAATCAAAGACCCCAGTCCACCAGCACCGATTAAAGTCGCCAAGGTGGCTGTTCCGATCGTTAATACTAACGACGTCCGAATACCTGAAATGACCACCGGCATGGCAATCGGTAATTCCACCTTAAACAGACGTCTTCGTCTAGGCATCCCAAAAGCGATTGCAGCTTCTTCAATTGTCGGGTCAATTTCTACAAAACCTGTATAGGTATTTTGTAGAATAGGCAAAATGGCATAGACAACTAAGGCGATCAGTGCAGGTACTGAACCTATCCCTACTAAGGGAATTAACAATCCTAACAAGGCCAATGAGGGAATCGTTTGTAAGATACTAGCAAATTGTAATACAGGTTCCGCATATTTACGGTGATCACTCAGCCAAATGGCTAGTGGAATCGCAATAACACAAGCAATGAACAAGGCAAGCAAGGAAATAGCCATATGTTCATATGTAGCGGTCAATAATTGGTCTTTACGTTCCATTAACGTTAAGAAAAAATCGTTCATGATAACTCCTTTCAAGTTACAAGGGGGATGTAGATGATTTAAAATTGCGCACGATAAAATGATGTCATCAAAAGGATATGCTTCCAACAAAATTATCACTCGTATGTTATATTATCGCATACAAAGCCCTAATTACATTGCAATAAGTCTGGTTTTTGACTGACTTTTTTGCCCAAAGTCATCTTTTTAAATTTATGTATTCACCGCGGCAAAAAAAGAGCCATGCAAGCATGACTCTTCTGCAGGTATTCACAAGTGTTATATCGATTGAATACCGTATTCTTTTACATATAGTTTCTGTGCCACAATAGGTGAAATGATTGAAGTAATGATACATACCATCATGACAATAGCTGTAGCACTTGCTGACTGATCAGCGAATACCAATGGCAAAGCAGATGCAATACTAGCAGGATTGGCTACTGACATGCCTGCTACATTCCAAATAGCTGCACCATCTACCCCTGCGTTTTGTTTCATGATGTAGCGGTCAAATGGTATTAATGGTAATAATAAGACCATAAAAATTCCAGCCATCAAAATACCTGGCAAACCTGCAGCGACAGCTGATTGAATATTCATCGCTGCACCTAGGTTCCATCCTAAGAAAGGTAGTAAACGACCAATCATCGGCACAAAAAAGTCGGTGAAATCTTTATCTAGGTTACCTAGAATAGTACCGGCTACTAAAGGCACAAAGATTGAGATGATCGGTTGCCAATCGATCCCTGGTGCGCCACCATCGGCTATTAAAATACTTAGTAAAATTAAAGGTGCAAATGGCATACCAATCAGGCCCATAATACCATATACGGCGCCAAACTGTTTATCCCCATAACTTGAATGAATAGCTAGTGCTACAGCTGGGTTTAAAGAGTAAATCACACAAGCGAAAGCCAATAAGTTGATGCCAAAAATGCCATCTAAGCCAAACAACCCATAAAAAACTAAAATATAGATTGTTGAGATCACTAATTTAAACAAAATTATCGGCAAATGACGTTTTATCAAAGGCACAATTTGTTTTAAATCTAAACTTGTCCCAGCTGAAAATACCAATAGTCCAATCACAACGTTGGTCCCCAATTGAAATGTTTGTTGTGTTGTACCGCCAATTGCATCATACATATTAGGGAAGATAGACACTAATACCAGTGATAATACCAAGGGAATCAAAAACATCCCTGCAGGTACTTTATTTATTTTCTTAAACATATATAAACCTCGCTATAAGCATTTTTAATAGAAATACCCCAATTACGTTATACTATATTGCTTTCAATCTTGAATCAATAGCAGTTGTCAGCTTTTTACGAAGCCGTTTGGGATTTATGACTAAAATTGCAAATATCATATCCATAAAAATACCCCTTGAATTTAGCTAGCATCACTAAATTCAAGGGGGGTTCATCTATTTAAACAAGACATTGTTCAAGTGATTTATTTCTTTACACCATGGAAGAAGGCGTTTAATAAGACAACTGTTACACCACCAGCTACGATTCCTGAAGACGTTAGCCAAGAAATCCATTCTGGCAGTTGTGCAAAGGCTGCAGGTGCAATAGCCACACCTAAACCGATTGTAATTGCAGCACCAATAATCAATTGGTTACGGTTGTCCGCAAGGTCTTGGGCACCCAATACGCTGATTCCGTATGATAAGACGTTACCGAATAGGAAGATCATTGCCCCACCTAATACGGCTGATGGTACAGATGTCGCAATCGCCCCAATTTTTGGAATCAAACCACATAGTAGCATTAGGATGATCAAGTTGATGAAGATGGATTTCCGCTTTTCACCTGACATTTGCACAACCCCAACGTTTTGGGAAAAGGCTGTTTGTGGTGAGGTATTGAAAATCCCTGCTAGTAAATAGCCGATACCTACTGAGAAATATGAGCGTCTTAAATCCGCTTCATCGATGTCTTTGTCGTACATACCTGCTAATGCGTAGTTGATCCCAGTAACTTCAATCATTGAGATGATCCCAACGACTGCTAGGGATAAAATAGCTGCCGGATTGAAGCTTGGCGATTCGATAGCAAACGGCATGGGTAATTGGAACCAAGAGGCTTCTAATATCGGTTGGATGTCCATTTTGCCCATAAAGACGGCAATCACCATACCGGCCACAAGCCCAATCAAAATAGAGATAGACTGTAGGAAGCCTTTAGTGAAGCGGTATAAGAACAGAATAATCACGAAAGTAATCAGCCCAAGAATCAAGTTATCGATATTGCCGTAGTCTGCACTACCCTCGCCACCAGCTAGATTATTAATCGCAACAGGAATCAGGGTCGCACCAATTAAGGTAACGATGGTCCCAGTCACTAGTGGCGGGAATAGATGAGACAATTTGGCAAAAATAGGCGCCAATAGCACGATGATGACCCCCGCTGCAAGGACTGAGCCGAACATGGTCCCTAAACCGTACTGACCACCCACCTGAACCATAGGGCCAATCGCTGTAAAGGAACAAGCCATTACAACGGGTAAGCCCATACCGATAAATTTCCCGCGGTATAACTGCAAGAAAGTGGCAATCCCAGAAATTACGATGTCAGCCGATACCAGGTAAAGGGTCTGTTGGGTCGTGAAATTAAGGGAACTTGAAATGATTAGCGGTACAACAATGGCACCGGCATACATAGCTAGTAAATGTTGTAGTGAGAGAAATGTAGTTTTAGCTGAGAAGACATCTTTGAAATTAAAGTTTTTCAAATTGGCCACCTGCTTACGCTAATTCTTCGTCTTCTTCATTTACAAAGGTCACTTTGTTGCCAGCTAATGAGGCAATACGGCAAACTGAGTAAACGTCTACACCGGCGTCGATTAGGCGTTGACGGCCTGGTTGGAAAGATTTCTCCACACAGATGCCCACACCAACAACTTCTGCACCAGCTTGTTTCACTAAGTCAATTAAACCTAGACTCGCTTCACCATTCGCTAAGAAATCGTCAATGATCAGTACTTTATCATTCTCATTTAAATATTCTTTAGAGATGATAATTTCGCTTGTTTTATTCTTAGTAAATGAATGTACTAATGTTGAGAATTTATCTTGTCCAGCAAGTGTTGATGGTTCAGATTTTTTTGCAAATAACATTGGTACTTGGAAGTGTGCAGCTACCATGATAGCAGGTGCAATACCACTTGCTTCGATGGTTAATACTTTGGTAATTTCACGTGATTTAAAGTAATCAAAGAAATTACTTTGGATGTCATGCATCACTTTCGGGTCGATTTGGTGGTTTAGGAATGAGTCAATTTTTAAAATCTTTTCGTCAATAACAGTACCATCTCTTAAAATACGTTCTTGTAAGTAGTTCATGATAAATAGCCCCTTTATTTTTGTTACCTCCATTGTACGAACAATATATTTCCATTGCAAGGGATTGTTCGGTGAAACTACGAATAATTTCTCATGGATGTCGGTTAATCTGCATAAAAGGCTTATTTAACCACAAAAAACTGGCTTGAGAACCAGTTTTTTTACTTATACTGATTGGACATTTAAAAGTCGTAATCATCGTCGCCCATCGCTTCTGATTCACCCATTAAGTATGAATTTCCTACTTGTGAGAAGAAGTCATGGTTACTTGAATCTGTTGAAATACCATTCATCACAATTGGGTTAACATTTTCTGCTGTCCCGTCCGGATAGAAGGGTTCAAATCCTAAGTTTTGTAAGGCCTTATTGGCATTATAATGTACAAAGGTATTAACTTCTTTCGTCCAGCCTACTTGTGTATAGATTTCTTCGGTATATTTCTCTTCATTTTCCATTAAGTCAAATAGCAGCGCATACATCCAGTCTTTTAATGCATTTTGTTCATCAGTTGAAAGTTGGTTGTAGCCTAATTGAAATTTATAACCTAGATAAGTACCGTGAACAGACTCATCACGAATAATCAACTTGATAATTTCAGCTACATTCTCTAGTTTATTATTACCTAAATACCAAAGTGGTGCATAAAATCCTGAGTAAAATAAGTAAGTTTCTAGGAATACACTAGCGATTTTTTGTTGTAGACCAGTACCATTTTGGTAAATTTCGTTGATACGACGCGCCTTGTATTGAAGGTATTCGTTGTTGTTAGCCCAGTCAAAAATCTCATCAATTTCACGAGTTGTATTCAATGAAATAAAAATTGTTGAATAAGATTTAGCATGTACTGACTCCATAAATAGGATATTGTTCAATACCGCTTCTTCGTGTTGTGTCCGAACAGCATCACGCATAACGTTTGCGCCTTCTTCAGACTGTAAAGTATCTAAAGCTGTTAAGCCAGCAAAGGCTTTGTTGGCTACATCACGTTCTTCATCAGTTAGGATTCGCCAATCATCACGGTCATTAGATACCGGAATACGTGTATCCAACCAAAATTGTGAGGTCAATTTTTCCCATGTTGACTTATCAATCGCATCTTCTACCCGGTCCCAGTCGATGGATTTATAGTATAAAACATGATCATTTGTTGGTTCTCCACCCAAAATCTGGTTAAAGTATTTTTTATTTTCTTGTGTCATTATTAATTTTCCTCTCGTTTACGTTTTAAATCACACATGATTCACATTGGTCAACGCCAATTTCTTTATCGGAGTCATCTGTATAAGTCCGCACATAGTAAATCGATTTGATCCCTTGTGCCCAAGCATAATTACGCAAGCGGTTAAGGTCACGAGTAGTCATTTTGTCCGTATTACCATTTTTCCATTCATATAAACCTTGTGGAATAGTTGATTGCATAAACAGGGTCAAGGACATCCCTTGGTCAATATGTTTTTGTGCTGTTGCATAAGTATCGATTACTTGACGCATATCCGTTTCGTAAGCAGATTTGTAATACTGGATAGTATCATCATCCAAGTATGGTGCTGGATAAAACATTGACCCAATATTCGTTTCTTGACGATTTTCAATTAGATGCACAATTGGATGAATAGATGACGATGCTTCGTTGATATATGAAATCGATCCGGTTGGTGCAACGGTTAACAGGTAGGCGTTGTACAGGCCGTCTGTCATAATCGCCTCGTTCAATGCTTGCCAGTCTTCAGGTGTTGGCAGGTGAATATGGTCGAATAGCTTAGCTACCTTCTCAGACTGGAAAACGAACGGTTCTTGGTTGTTAATGTAACGGTCACGAATGTAAGAACCATCAGCATAAGCTGATTGGTCAAATTCAAAGAAGCTTTCTCCACGTTCCTTAGCAATCTGGTTAGAGGTCTTCAAGGCATAGTAACGTAATGCCATAAAGTAAGCATCCGTTAACTCTAGCGCTTCAGATGACCCATAATGAATTTGGTTGGTAGCAAGGGCTGTATGTAGTCCCATCGCCCCCAATCCAATCGAGTTATAGGCTGAATTCCCGCGTTCAACACTTGGTACTGCTTGGATTGAGGTCATATCAGAAACTGCAGTTAAAGCACGCACAGCTGTATCCACCGCTTTTTCAAAGTCATTCGCCTTCAACATTTCCGTGATATTGGTTGAAGCCAAGTTACAAGAAATATCTAAACCAACTTCTTCATATGTTAAATCTTCATTTAGAGTAGATGGCTTTTGCACTTGCATGATTTCAGAACATAAGTTAGACATGGTAATGGTCCCATTGACTGGATTTTCCCGGTTGGCCGTATCCACATTCATGATGTAAGGATAACCAGACTCTTGTTGCAGACGAGAAATCTCTTGTTCTAATTCCCTAGCATTGATTTTATATTTCTTGATTTCTTTGTTGGCGACCATATTCTCGTAGTGTTCAGTGATATCCACGTAACCAAATGGCTCGCCGTAGATTCTTTCCACGTCATATGGGCTAAACAAGTACATAGGTTCATTTGTTTTCAATAGTTCATAATATTTATCAGGCACAACCAGTCCTAAAGATAGGGTCTTCACGCGAATTTTCTCATCGGCATTTTCTTTTTTAGTAGATAAGAACTCATACACATCCGGGTGGAAGGCGTTTAAATAAACAACCCCAGCACCATTTCGTTGACCCAATTGGTTAGCATAAGAAAAGGCATCTTCTAACAGTTTCATTACTGGCACAACACCTGAACCAGCATTTTCAATACCCTTAATTGCGGCTCCCGCTTCGCGAAGGTTAGACAAGTTAACCCCTACACCACCACCTCGTTTAGAAAGTTGAAGTGAGGAATTTACTGCACGACCAATCGACTCCATATTATCTTGGACATCAATTAAGAAGCAAGAAACCATCTCACCGCGACGCTTTTTACCAGCGTTTAAGAAGGTAGGTGTAGCCATTTGTAGACGGTGTTCAATGTGCTCTTCAGCAATATGCCAAGCTAAATCTTCGTTGCCTTCTGCTAAATACAAAGCAGTAAAAGCAATTCGATCTTCATATCTTTCTAAAAATCGTTTGTTGTCATTGGTTTTTAGGGCATATTGCGTGTAAAACTTGTAAGCACCCATAAAGCTCTTGAAGCGGAACTTATGGCTATACAAATGATCAAACAAGGATTGGATGAAATCGAAAGAATACTTATTTAAGAAGCCTTCTTCAATATAATCGTTGTCTACTAAATACTGTAATTTTTCTTCTAATGTATGGAAGAAAACCGTATTCGGGTTCACATATTCTAAGAAATAAGCCCTAACCGCTTCACGGTCTTTATTTAATTGTATTTGCTTGTCAGCAGTTGGGATGTTTACCATATTGTTAAGCTTAAAATAAGTAATGTCTTTCGTATTTTCAATTTTTAATTTCTTGGTATCTGTCAATTTTCTCTAACTCCTCTGTTAACTTAGCCACGTCATAGGCAGATCCTTGGAACTCAAATCCATGTAAGACAGGAATATCAAACTCAGCAGATAGTTCCTTTACTGTTACACAGAATAATTGGGCAAAGTTGCGGTTACCCCCACCAAAAAAGCCCTTGCATAAATTTGCATTATCCGCCCATTCTAAAAATTCTTCAGCCGTTTCAATCACGTCACCATACACATGACTTTCATATGATGGAATCACCATAATAAAAGGCTCAGTCATTTTCACTGGTGCTACTGCTGATGAAATCTCATAAGTATCGAAGCCTTGAACTTTATTGATAAAACGTTTGGTTTGACCCGTTAATGAATAATAAACTATGCTTGCCATGCTTCCACCAAAGCTTCCATCTTTTCAGGTCTATAACCATTGAAATGGTTTCCTGTTGAGTCTGCAATTACTGGTAAAGACAAATACCCTAATTCTTTTACTTCATCTAGATACATGTCCTCTAGATCTACCCGTTTCTCTTCAAAAGGAATTTTTTTCGCTTCAAGGTATTTCTTAGCAAATACACATTGTGGGCAGCCACTCTTTGCGTAAACTGTAATAGTCATGGTCATTACTCCTCGCTTTTTATTAAATAACACAATAAATTGTGGTTTGTTTATTTTTTAACCCTATATATTGTGTTTAATCTAGTCATAGTATAGGGGTGGAGATGAACTATTATCAATCCTTATTCACAAGTTTCCTAAAAGAAATAACAAATTGTATCTTCTAATTTTCATAGAATACGATAAATTAGGGATTTTTAAACGTTTTATATTTTTTTATACATAAATACGATGGTGATTTTCGACAAAATTTAAGCAAATTTTGTATTTACTTATAGCTTTTTGTACCGTTTAAATATAAAAAAACCTATCCAAGTTTTTAAGCTTAGATAGGGGATGTTAAATGTTTGATTATAAACTTGCTAGAGCTTGGTCTAAGTGGTGGGCTACTTTTTCTTTACCCAATACTTCAATTGTTAAACCAATAGAAGGACCGTGTTGTGCACCTGAAGTAGCTACACGGATTGGCATATATAAGTTTTTACCTTTTACGCCAGTTTCTTTTTGAACAGCTTTGATTGCTGCCATAATATTTTCTTCTTTGAAGTCATCAGCTGGAATTTCAGCTAATTTCGCTTGGAAGGCTTTTAAGACATCCGCTACACCTTCACCAGCTAATACTTCTTTAGCATCATCTGCGATGTGTAGTTCATCTTGGAAGAACATGTCTGATAAATCAACGATTTCAGCTGCATATGACATTTCATCTTTATATAATGAAACTAATTTTTCAGTCCATGCACGTTCTTCTGCTGTTGATGTCTCAGATATACGACCAGCTCTTTGTAGATGGTCAATCGCTAATTTCGCTACGTCTTCAGCATCCGCTGCTTTCATATAACGGTTATTGATCCATTCTAGTTTTTTGTTGTCAAAGGCTGCTGGTGATTTACTCAAACGGTCAGTATCGAAGATCTCAATTAATTCATCATGTGAGAAGATTTCTTCTTCGCCTTTTGGAGACCAACCTAATAATGTAATAAAGTTAAACATTGCATCCGGTAGGTAACCTAAATCACGGTATTGTTCGATAAATTGTAAGATTGAACCGTCACGTTTAGATAATTTTTTACCTGTTTCAGCGTTAACGATTAATGTCATATGACCGAATGTTGGACGTTCAAATCCTAATGCGTCATAAATCATTAATTGTTTAGGTGTGTTCGCAATATGGTCGTCACCACGCAATACGTGTGTAATTTCCATCAAATGGTCATCCACCACAACAGCGAAGTTGTATGTCGGCATACCATCTTGTTTGCGGATAACAAAGTCACCTGAAATCGCTGCTGATTCGAAAGAGATTTCCCCTTTTACCATGTCATCAAAGGTATATGTGGTGTTGTCAGGTACGCGGAAACGGATTGTTTCTGGACGGCCTTCTGCACGTGCTGCGTCGATTTCTTCTTGTGATTTATCACGCCATTTACCAATATAACGTGGTGTTTCACCATTTGCGACTTGCGCTTCGTGTTCTGCTTCGATTTCCTCAGATGTATCAAATGCATAGTAAGCCAAGCCTTTGTCTAGTAATTCTGTTAGGTAACGGTCGTAGATATCTTTACGTTCAGATTGACGGTAAGGGCCGTATTCACCTGGCTTATCTGGACCTTCATCCCACTCAATACCCAACCACCGTAAGTTTTCTAGTTGAGATCTTTCTCCGTCCTCAAGATTCCGTTTTGTATCGGTATCTTCAATACGAATAATAAATTCCCCGCCGTTGTGACGAGCGAATAAATAGTTGAACAAGGCGGTACGAGCATTCCCAATATGTAAATGGCCAGTTGGACTTGGCGCATAGCGTACGCGTACTTTATCTGACATGTTGATTTCTCCTTTTATCTTATGTTTTCAATCAAAATAGGCTGGTAAAAATACCAACCTAATTTTCCATCATTATAATTATATATCTAGTCAGCTATTTTGGCAAAGACCATGCGTCCTGCATTGGTTTGAATAGCTGAGGTGATCTCTACTGAAAGGGTCTCATCAATATGATGTTTCCCTTCTTCAACAACAATCATCGTGCCATCATCCATGTAGGCAACCCCTTGTTGACGCTCAGTACCAGCTTTTACAATATGTACAGAAATCGTTTCGCCAGGAATCACAACAGATTTCAATGAATTCGCTAACTCATTAATGTTTAATACTTTAATTTTGTGGAATTGACTCACTTTATTCAAGTTATAATCATTGGTTACCACAACACCATCCACTAATTTGGCTAGACGCAATAATTTTAAGTCTACTTCCGATTCATCATCGAAATCACCGGCGTAGAAATCTACCACCACATCATCTAGCGCTTGGATTTGATTTAAAATATCCAAACCGCGACGGCCACGAACTCGCTTCAATGAATCTGCTGAATCTGCAATGTATTGTAATTCTTTCAATACAAAGTTGGGTACTACTATCACGCCTTCGATAAAGCCGGCTTTTAAGACATCTAAAATCCGTCCATCGATAATCACCGATGTATCTAAAATTTTATAAGGTTGGTAAGCCTCATCCGCAGCTTGTCTAAGTGATAGTAAGGCATCCGTATATATATCAAGACCTTCTGAGGGAGTTGATATGTTACTTTCCTGTGTCTCCTTATCTGATTGTACATCTTCAGCAATAGCCGTATTCGTTGATTCACTACGTCTCACCTGCGGAAAACGGGTAAGCATTTCCATAATCTCAGCGCTCTTATTAGAGAAGATATAGAAACCTAATACACCTAAGACAATGGTTAAGACAATTGGCAAAATATTTGAAATGAATGGCCAACCAATCGCCACTAAGGGAATGTTGATTAACCAAGCTAAAACTAGCCCAATAATAACACCTACTGCAGAAACTAAAAGCTTTTCGATCGATAACTGACGCATGTCACGCTCGATATTGCGAAAAAAACGCATCAATAAAGGCTGTGTTAATCCGTAAATAAGAAAAAGAATAATTGCACCAAGTACGATGTTAAACAATGGATAATAGAAAAAGCTAATATTGATATTGATCATGTCCCAAAGTAACGGTAATACATAATACCCTATTGAAGATCCTAGTATCACAATGAGTACGTGAGACAATATTTTCCAAAACCTTTCGTTCATTTTATTCACCACCTTTTCTAAAAAGTAAATTATGAAGCGGTTTCTTTACTATACTACCGCTTTTTATAGTATAACTTTTTGTTTACATTTACACAATAAACTTACTTAAAATACAGTCTAGTATTTATCATCTTAACCTGAAATTAACATATGACACATGTTAGAGATAAAAAGAGAGCTTGAATACCGTTCGGTCCAAACTCTCCAGTATTTATCTATTTTGGAAAAATCGCATTCAACACTTCTCTTACAGTAGTTACACCAACTACTTGTATTTTTTGTTTGCCAGTTAAACCTGATAAGGCATTTTTAGGGATAAAAATCCGCTCAAAACCTAATTTTTCAGCTTCTTGAACACGTTCCGCAATTCTTGTCACCCGTCTAATTTCACCAGTCAAACCAATTTCTCCAACGAAACAATCAGTTGGTTTGGTTTCTTTTTCTCGGTATGAAGAAGCCACAGCTACTGCTATAGCTAGGTCAATCGCTGGTTCATCTAAACGGACACCACCAGTTGATTTGAGGTAGGCATCTTGATTTTGAAGCATTAAACCAGCTCTCTTCTCAAGTACAGCCATAATGAGTGATACCCGTGAATAGTCCAACCCAGAAGCTGTTCTACGGGCATTCCCAAACGAGGTAGGTGTAAGTAGCGCTTGAATTTCCGTTAAAATCGGTCGTGTTCCTTCCATCGAAGCAACCACCGCTGATCCATTAGTGCCAGCTAGCCGTTCTTCTAAAAAGAGTTCAGACGGATTAGCCACTTCATGTAAGCCGTCTTGTTGCATGTCAAAGACACCTATTTCATTTGTCGATCCAAACCGGTTCTTCACTGCCCGTAAAATCCTGAAAGTATCATGCTTCTCACCCTCAAAATACAGTACAGTATCCACCATATGTTCCAGAATACGCGGTCCAGCGATGTTACCTTCTTTCGTCACATGCCCAACGATAAAAATGCCGATGTTTTGTGACTTGGCTAATTTCATTAACTCTGCTGTCGTTTGGCGGACTTGGCCAACTGATCCAGCCGTTGATGTCGCATCCTCGTGGGTCATAGTTTGAATAGAGTCAATCACTACAAAGCGCGGTTGTAAGTCATAAATGGCATCTTGGATAGCCGCCATATCAGTTTCCGCATAAACATAGAAATCAGCACCTTCAAATCCGAGTCGGTCCGCTCGCAGCTTGATTTGATGCATCGATTCCTCTCCGGACACATATAAAACTGGCCCAGCACTCTGATGCAATTCAGCTGATACCTGTAGCATTAAAGTTGACTTCCCAATCCCTGGGTCACCGCCAATTAAAACCAGCGAACCTTGCACGACACCGCCACCTAAGACGCGATTTAGTTCGCCTAATTGGGTTTGGATACGCGGGGTTTCTTCCCCTTGAACCGTCGCCAATTTTTGTGGCTTCATTCGGCTTGAATTGGCATGCCCAGCGCGCGTTTCAGGATGCGCAATAGTCTTTCCATATAAGCGTTCCTCTTCCATTTGGTTCCATGCCCCACAATTCGGGCACTTGCCATAGAACTGCACACTCTCATAACCACAAGCCTGACACACATATTTCGTTGTCGTTTTCTTCGCCATAATGGACTTCACTCCTTTCTATTTATTTGAACAATAGCAACTGACGATTATTGACCAGAAGAGCCAAAACCACCTGCACGTACTTGATCACTTGGCTGGTCATCAGCAGTCGTTAAGAAAGAAAGGAAAATCCCTTGCGCAATACGCTCACCTTTTTTAATTTGAACGTCACGTAAACCAAAGTTTACTAATTGAACAAATAAATGACCTTCATTATTTTCATTATTGTAGTAATCTGCATCAACAATACCTACCCCATTAGGTAATGAAAGCCCACGTTTAAGCGGGTTTGAAGACCGACAAGCTAATTGTAAGTATTCATTCTCGCCCATATAAGCTTTCAAACCTGTTGGCACTAGCACTGGTTTCATCGCACTTTCGTCTACTTCACCTGCTACATTTAAATGCGCAAGGTCTTTTAGCACATGCTTCACACCAGTCTTCCACATTGCCGGTACAATAATATCTTCAGCTGCTGCGATATCATAGCCAGCCGATAAAGTTGTTGAACGTCTTGGTAATGTAATTGCCTCATCATTGGCATAGGCCGAGATTTTCTCAAATCCTCGTGTATTTTCTACTGTCATAAACAAATTCCATCCTTTACTACCCATACTTGAATTTTACTGACCTATTGTACCATTGATTAGCAGATTTCTAAACGTTAGACCATGTGGGTTAAGTACTACTTACGCGCTCTGATCAGCAGCAGCTACTTGTGCATCTGCCACTTGTGCTGCTTCTACATCCGGTTCAGCCATTTCTTCAGTTGGGGTTTCTTCAAGATAGCTAGTATCTTCAAAATCTTCATCTGCTTCACCGTCAATATGCTCTGCATCAGACTTGTTTACCCAAACGGACATTGACCCAGCATGTACTTTAAATACACCAGTACCATCACCTTCAATGGTTACCGATTCTTCAATTTCACCCATCGCGTCTACCCACTCTTCTCCAGCATGGAGTTCTCCTACATACATACGCTTCTTCGCCTGTTCACCGTTAGTTGCGATAAAAGCGAGGCCATCTGGATGTTCATCATCGCCAGTTCGGGTATAACCGATACAATTTTTATGGTCAAAATAATCATGTTGGTCACCGTAGGCATTTTCCCGTCTTAAGGCTAAAAGCTTATCTAAGGTCTCTTGGAAACCTTGGTAGTCGATACTTTCAATACCATAATAGTCTCCGTAGAAAATAGCTGGTAAGCCTGATTGATGTAAGAGAATCAGACCATAAGCAATCGGTTTAAACCATTCATCTACCCACGACTCGAGGGCTTGTCCAGGCTGAGAATCATGATTATCGACGAATGGTACAGCTAGATCCGGTCGATCTTTTAAAAGTGATCCCTCAAGCAGTGATCCCATATCAAATTGATCCCACGATGTAGCTGCTTGTTTAAAACGTTGATGTAAGGCCACATCAAATAGGTCAATTTGATAATCCGTTTCCGCTAAATAATCGAAAAGTACACCGGTATTACTTTGCCAGTATTCCCCTACAACATAAATATCTGGATTACTTTCTCGTAAAGCAGATATCAGTTGGTCGATAAAAGCAAAATCGATATGTTTTAAGGCATCCATTCTAAAGCCATTTAAATTAAAAGTATCTAGATACCAATGCGCCCATTTTAAGACTTCTTCTTGAACATAAGGATTACCATAATCGATATCTGCAAACATTAAGTAGTCGAAGTTCCCATTTTCACTATCAACATCTTCATTATCGGCCCAACCCTTATTCTCACCTTTAATCATGAAAATACCACTTTCACCTGTTTTTTGATCAAAGTCAATCCCAGAGAAGCAGTTAAAATCCCAAATAAAATCTGAGTATTCACCATTCCGACCCGGAAAAGTAAATTTAGTCCAACCTTCAATATCCCGGGCTTCTCCAAGTTTTTCTTGTCGATTTGTTGGGTTCATTGGGTAGGCTTGGAATACTTCCGTTTCATCAGCCCCACCTTTATGATTTAAAACAGCATCCGCTAGCACCCAAATATCCTGTTCATGTAAGGCATCAATGGCCGCTTGGTATTCTTGGCGGGTCCCGTATTTGGTACGAACCGTCCCTTTTTGATCAAATTCCCCAATATCAAACAAGTCGTAAGTCCCATACCCAACGTCACTACTCGATTGACCTTTAGTTGCTGGTGGCATCCACACATGAGAAATCCCGATTGATGCCAAGTGTTCTGCATCTTCCGCTAACTTTTTCCATAAACTACCATCATCAGGTAAGTCCCACTCAAAATATTGCATTAATACACCGTTCATCACCATACCATTAGCCCCCGCTTTCGCCTAATCTAAATGTCTATCCCTATTTTTTCACGACGCTATTTCACTTTCTTGCTTTGTGGATTGATTAAATTCAATATCACATTACAGTTATTATACAGAAAGATTGCCCAATGGGATAATTTTAGCTCTACCAAGCTATCGTATTCGCATTTTTTAAAGGTCTTGCTAGTTTATACGTTATAAATCTGCAAAATACTGCGAATATTTTTTCAAAATCTGTGACCCCTTCCAAGTGGTTGAAATCAAGGAAAATTAATGGCATATTTAAAGGATTGGTCTTTAAATCTTCACAAAAGTTCTATAGAATAGAGATATTAGGTGAAATCACCTTTGACGTATATCGTCATAAACATTCCCAATCTTCGAACTACTTAAAATATAAATATAAAGGGTGCCTGAAATGCGAAAACTACTTAAATGGGTTTTATTGGCGAGCATCATGTTACTAGTTGGTAACCACGTTGAAGCGCGTGAATCATCAACTGAATTAGGTAATGCGGTCAATGAAACTTTAACTGAAACCCAATCCTACAAGCAATCTACGACCATCGAACAGGTAACTAATGAACCCGCAAATACTGAAACGGTTATGTCGACCCTTTCTTATGATAATGCTGACAACTTTTTTGGAACGCTTATTCAAAAAGATCTTGCTTCTGGCGGTGATGATGCCATCTTACAAGTTGAAACACACAACGCCCAGTCTACCTACAAGGAGAATGGCAGCGATTGGCAACAAAGTTTAACCAATGACTCTCACTTAGACCGTTTAAATGTCCTATCTCTTAGTGAAATCCACAGTATATTAACGACGCTTGATACAATTGGTGAATGGACCGGTTCTTTAAGTGACCAAACGGTTTCTTTCTCTGGGCAAAATGAGCAATTAACCAATTTATTGAATGGTATTGTGAGCGAGTCTTACAACAACGACGCTGTCCACCAAATTCAATTGGTGACTGACCGTTATACGAACGAAATTAAATCAATCGAGTGGACCGTTTCTGGGACTAGTCGTATCAACAATCAAGCTGTGACAACTTCTGTCGAAGTGAGATTATCACAATTATAGCTAAAGGAGTCTATATGAGCCGTTATTTAGTCGGAACCATCTTTGCCATTTTATGTATTTTAGTCAATGTTTATATCGTTTGGAAGGGGCAAACCCCTGAAGGTATGACTGCTGCCCAACAAGCCCGTTTGAAGGTTGTTGGCGGGGTCTTATTACTCTTGGCCTTTGTTGCCCTCACATTTGGAGAGGCTTTAGGCCTACAATAAGCAAAATGAATTACATTTCCCAAAGAGTATGGTCTATTTGCATACGAAAGAAGATAGAGAATGGGTGTTAAAAGAAAAAAACGATTAACGAATATGCTATTACTTTTATTGTTAATCATCTATGTTGCATACACGTTAATAGTTGGTTTCAATTTGCAATTTGAATATTTTTCTAGATCTTTATTCGTTATCCTCATTGTATGCCGTGGAATATTATCTTTTAAATATTGAGATGAGACTGGGACAATACAAATTTCAATAAACTAAATAAAGAGAGAAAAAAGATTTCATTTCGAAATCTTTTTTCTCTCTTTTAATTTTTTCGCTTAAATCGTACGTTTGTTGTTGAAGGTTTGAGCTGAGTCGTCGATTTTTTGCTTATTTCCAAAAACGACTAAATTATCTGCGTCTAGTGCGATTTGAATTTGATCTTTAAAGGCAACTAGATCTGCAACTTTGGTATCTAACGCCTGGCTTAATCGTGCGTCTACCATATCTTTGGTCATGCCTCTAAAGTGACGTGTCACCATCAAGTTATTTACACTGGCTGGTGTTAATGGATAATGGAAGGCGGTCATTGAACCAATAATCAGTTGGTCAAGGTCGTCTTGGCTTAGTCCTGGATTGGCTAAGAATTCCGGTAGCTTATGATATACATCTACTGTCTTATCTACGTTCGGATCCCGGTATGAATAGGTTGTGACGTCACCTGATGATGTTAGACTGATACCTGCACCATAGGCACCACCTTTGGCACGAATATTTTCGTGTAAGTAGTCTTTAGATAAGATATTGGCGAAGACAACATAACGACCATTGTAGTCTTCAATTGGCACGCGCCCACCTACGGATACGTATTGGACGTTCCCATTGGTTTGAATAGCTTCGTGGTAGTTGTTGCCCACTAAATCAAACTCAACAGATACAGGTTCAATACTATCCGTCTGGTCAGCTTGATCGATAAAGTGATCAACTTGTTCAAGTAATGTGGTTTTATCCGCTGCATCTGCTGTCAAACTGACTGTCAGCATGCGAGGATCCCATATTTTGCCATTCACTTCAATCAATTTAGCAATAAAGTCATCTGCCTTGGTCGATAAGTTTTCGATTAAATCGGTCATGTGGTCATAGAATGATAGTCCTGAAACGACGTTTTCATACTTAGCTGCTTGTGAGTAGAATGACCGCAGTCTAGAAATGGCTACGCGGTGGCCAGCCCCTTCGTATGACTGACTCATATTGAATTTCACCCGTTGCAAGACGTTTAAAATGCGGGCCTTGTCTGAGAAGTCCGTGAATTTCATGGTGTCTTGTAGGAGTTCAAATCCACGCGCTGAATGATCACCAATTGCTGCAAACGAAGCCACTAAAATTGGCGCATAACCATCTTTAGAACCCTCAATAGTCAAGACTTTTGGTCGCATGGAAATGCCAGCTGTTGCCTTCATCATTTCAATATCCATTTGGCTATAGTCATAATTTTCTGTGTTCAATAAGCCTAATAATATGGTCACATAATTCACGTATGGCAAGTCTTCCGCTGCAATATGGTCTAATTTGTAAGCCATTTGTACATAGCGAATGCCTGATGCGTCTTGTTCATGGAAAAGGACAGGCACCCCTTGTTGGCCGGTTAATGTTTCTTCGGCAATCGATTGGGTTGTCCGCGGTACGTCAGAAATATCTAATTTCGGTAGGGCTTGACGGGCTTCTTCGGTATCCGGTGTGTCTTGGTAGACCCGCAGTGCTTGATTTTCCTGAATTAATGCTTGAATGTCTTGGTCAGTCATTGCGGCTTTTTCAGCAGCTAACTTGGCTTCTAGTTGGTCGTCCTGTTCTTTGAATAAGCCAACTTTTGGTTGGTAAATACCGACTAAGCTGGCATCTGCCGCTATCAAGTTGTCTTGAAGCCATTTTTCATAGAAGTCAGTGGCTAACTTCGCTCTTAAATCGTCGAAATATTTCGAAAAATGAAGGACTTCGGTCGGAGACATGCCATACCGCCATGCCATGGTCATTTGGATTTCATAGGTAATCCCCTTCATGGCACCGCCGGCTTGACGGGCTGCGAATTCGCGGGTATTGATGACCCCTTCAAGTAGGTCGCGGTTAATCCCGTTGGCTACTAGGTCAGTTAAGGTTTCATTGATTACAGCAAGCGCCTTGTCCTTATTGGCTGGATTGAATTGTTTCAGGACTAGACCGAAATCTAGGTAGTAACCGTCTGACCCAATGGCTTCAACTTCTTCCGCTAGCCCGGCTTCAATAAGGGCTTGGCGAATTGGTGCAGCTTCAGATTCAATTAAAGCGTCACTTAAAATATTGGTCACGTAATTATTTGTCAAGTCTGTAGATGCACCTACATGGGTCATATAGGTAAGGTAAGAATCATGTTCGGCTGTCTTGCGTTCATCAGCGTCATAAAAGGCCAGGTATTCGATGTGGCCATCCTTTGTTTCTGGCAAGTCAAATTGAACTTGCTGGTCATTTTTCAAGAATTCACTAAAGAAATCGCCATTGATTTGACTCAAAGTACGGTCAATATCAATATCTCCGTAGACATAGGCTAAAGCATTGTCTGGACGGTAATGGTCGGCGTGGAATTGTTTAAAGTTTTCAAAGGTCAAGTCAGGAATATCATAAGGATAGCCACCTGATTCGTGGGCATAGGTTGAGCCTGGGTGCATATTTGCCGTAACATCTTGCATAATAATGCGTTCTGCGTCTGAATAAGCGCCACGCATTTCATTGTAAACGACCCCGTTATAGACTATTGGCTCATCCTTGTCGAATAATTCTTTATGCCAACCTTCTTGGCGGAAAATATTTTCTTCACTGGTCATTTTAGGGAAGAAAACGGCGTCTAAATAAACATTCGTTAGGTTATGGAAGTCTTCTTCATTCATAGAAGACACTGGGTAAATGGTCATATCTGAAAAGGTCATGGCATTTAGGAAGGTATTCATTGACGTTTTCAACATGGTCATAAATGGATCTTTAGCTGGATATTTACGTGATCCAGAAAGGACTGAATGTTCCACGATATGGGCTACACCAGTTGAATCTTTTGGTGGTGTTTTAAAACCAATCCCAAATGAACGGTTTTGGTCGTCATTTTCAACCCAAATCACTTGGCCCCCAGATTGTTCGTGGGCAAAGGTGTGGACTTGGGCGTTAGCATCTTGAATAAATTGACTATCTACAAGGGTGAAACCATGTAATTGGTCCCCTTTGTTCAAGCTGGTTGTCATACAATTATCTCCTTATCGATCATTTTCTTGTTTCCTTATATTTTAACAGTTTTTGCAGGACTTTATTAGTCAGACCGCTTGTTTGCTATAATAAGCGTAACTGAAAGCAGAAAGGATGAACCTTATGACGATCCAATTCTATGACACACCAGAAAATTTAATTGCTGGTACGACTTTAAAAGACACCAACCAAGCCCTTAACGGCAATTTAGCCCTACATACTGGGGAAGATGCATCGCTGATTATCGCTAATCGACAAACTTTAGCAGAGGCATTAGAGGTTGACGATGACCAGTTCGTTTTCGCTAACCAGACCCATTCCAAAAAAACTTACCATGTCAAAGCTGGAGACCGGGGACGCGGTAGTCTGTCAACTGAAGATGCGGTGGATGATGTGGACGCCTTGTACACTTATGAAAGTGATGTGGTTGTTGGCGTCTTTACGGCAGATTGTGTCCCTGTGATTTTTTATGACGAAAATACTGGTTTAATTGGTGCCATCCATTCAGGCTGGAAAGGGACTGTTCAAGATATCGTGTCAACTACTTTTGCACAAATCAAAAATGAAAACCCAGATATTTACATGGGTAACATCATGGCTATTCTTGGTCCTTCGATTGCACAGAAATCTTTTGAAGTGGACCAAGATGTGGCGGACCAATTTAAGGTCCTTGGTTATGCGGATGACTTTGTGCAATGGGATGATGGTCGCGGGAAGTATTTAGTGGATAATCAAGCAACGGTTTCTGAGCAGTTGAAACGGGTGGGCTTCTTGCCAGAAAATATTCAATTATCTGACCAAGATACTTTAGCAATGGTTGATGGTTTTTCATACCGCTTAGACAAAACACCTGGTAGACATTTCAACTTTATCACGAGAAAAATGTAGCAGTGTTTATACATTATGTAGTAAATTAGTAAACCTTGAACGAGGTGTAGTAATTTAGTGAGTTTTTAAAACCACAGTAATTTACTAAGCCTTCGGCTTTTGCTTTTTCCTATCATTGCCTTAAAAAGCAGTAGGACCGTCTTCAGTCTCGGTCTGAAGACTTGTCTGGCGACACAATCTGTAAGGCGTACACGCCAAACAGATTGTTGTGGGCCATCCCTCCTTTTTATTGCTAAGGCATGCTAGGAAAGCGTCAGCCTTAGCTTTGATATTACAAATCTCATGACTTGGAATTTCTCATTAAATAATAATCCATAAATAAGGATTTTCAAGATTATTGAATATAAAATGTAGTCTTTGCTTAAGCTTATTCAACTATGGTCTATAAAATAGTTTGTATTGCCAAAAATATTTCTATGTATATTTTCAGATATGGGCATTAAAAAACCAGCCGTTGGGAGGACGACTGGTTTTTTGTAATCTTTCGTTTTGGGAGGAGAAAGATTTATGAAGAAAAGTTTGGTTTCTTTATTGGGTATGTTTATATAATAAGCGATACTTTTGAAGAAATTATGAAAATATCAATCAAAATTGTGTTGATTTTGTGATAGAAAGGTTACGAATTGCTAAAGCTGTTTTTCTAATCTAAGAATTTTATTAGTATAAAATTTCCATGAAACATCATTATAAACCACTTATTTATCAACGTTCCCCACCCGATGTAACATGAATGTGACAGCACTTTCATCAGTATTTGGGTATGCTAATTTACGAAGATACGAGTCGGTAATCGTTTGATTATCATTTTTCTATAGAACAGTTAGGAGGTGGTAGCTATGGAGCACAATATACAAACATCAAATTTATGGAATTACAAACCTGCTCAATTTAATCCCTGGTTGGCAGATAAAAGCAGCCATTGGACTTTATGATATTATTTCTTTGATGAAGTCACCCGAAGCTTATGTTTATCCAACAGTCAATATGCAAAATATTATCGCAACATCTCCTAGAGGTACAGAAGTTCTAATAGGCCAAAACACAATTACAAAAGTATATAGTAATTCTGCTAGGACCAAATTAGTAAAGACAATATCTCGTACCTATTGGATCGGATAGATGGGAAAGTTTAAAGAGTGTCCACGGATCGTATGTTTGAATAATGGATTAACCATCTAAGTACAACTGCTAAATACTTATAAAGTCTCTCTATAAAATAGATAACTCGCCAACAACAGATAGGTGTCCATATGGAAAAATTCTTGATCCCTAGAAATATAACCATTCTATTAGTCGTTATATTCGCTTTTGTCACCTTTACCTTCCAAGAATCCTACAAATACAACCGTATATTTTTATTCTTATTTATACTCAACTTGATTTGGGGAATATATTACGAAAAAAAGGGGCACTAAGTAGCTCCTTCACTATTATTTCGCACTTAAAAACCAGCTGTTGGGAGCCAGCTGGTTTTTTGTCATCTTTCATTTTGGGAGGAGAAAGATTTATGAAGAAAAGTTTGGTTCTTTATTGGGTATGCTTATATAATAGGCGATAGCTTTGAAGATTTAGTGAAAATATCAATCAAAATTGTGTTGATTTTGTGATGAATAAGTTACGAATCTCTTAAGCAGACCAGAAATCCTAGTCTTCTAAGGTTAGTCGGTGAATAATATCTGCATAATCTGGATATTGATTCAGTAAATCTGACCGCTTGAATAGTTCAAAGTCATCGTATTCAAATCCTGGACTAACCATGCATGATACTAGTGAATAGCTATCCAATTCTTCAACACTTGACCCGAAAATCGTGTTTTTAGGCACAACGGCTTGTAATACTTGGCCGTTTTCAACTTCTGTACCAAGGGTAATTTGCTGGTATTCACCTTCCGGCGTAATCATATGTACAGTCAGTGGACTACCATAGTGATAATACCAAACTTCATCCGCTGTTAAACGGTGGAATCGTGACGGATTTGTTGAGGTTAATAGGAAATAGATGCTGGTATATAAGGCTCTTTCAGGCTGCCCTTCTAACTGGATATGTTGGTCTGACTTCAACACTTGGTAGAAAAAGCCACCTTCTTCGTGTCCTTCCATTTTATAATGATCAATCCAAATTGATTTCTCTTTCATCGTCGTTACCTCCAGATTAGGTGTTTGTCTTAATAGTATAGTCTTTGTCCTTTTTTTGCACGGTTTTTTTGATACGAGCATCAAAAAATGCTTCGATCTAAATAGAACAATTAAGTATATAATTCCACAATATTGTGAAAAAATTATCAAAGGTTCTGTTTTTTATCAGGTTAAAAAGGTAGATATATCAATTCTAATCATATTAATCGCTATTTTATAGTATGCTAACCAAGTCAGAAAAAATGATGGACTATGTTAAAAATGATTGCAAGGAGACAAGGTATGAGCGAGAAAAATGTTTCAACTTTCATGGATATAATCGATGGTGCCGTTGCCAAAAAGGATGCCCTTTTTGCCCAATCAAAGATTAGATACTTGTTACGAGCGATTTATGCGGGTATATTCTTAACCCTACCAACCGCCATTGGTATTTTGGTTTGGGATGTCCTTTCTGTAGACTATCCAGCTCTAGGTAAAATTAGCTACGCCCTCATATTTCCAATCGGTTTAGCCATGATTGTTTATTTAAACGGTGAATTGGCTACTTCAAATATGATGTACTTGTTCACGAGTGCTCATCGCCGGAAAATTTCTTGGTCAAAAGCCTTAACCATCATCCTCGTTTGCACGCTGATGAACTTACTGGGTGCAATGATAGTGGGTATACTCATTGGCAATTCGAGTGCTGCACAATACTTTAATGGTGATTCTGCGATTATGACAGTTATCAACGCTAAATTAAACAAGGATATTTGGACCTTGTTTATAGACGGGATTCTCGCAAATATTTTTGTGAACATTACGATTATGGGACAGATGAAAATGAAGGATGATACCGCCCGCTTGCTATTTATCGTAGCTGTTATTTTCCTTTTTGTTTATGGCGGATTTGAACATGTGATCGCGAATTTCTCTCTAATGAGTCTGGCTTTCTTTTCAGGTAATAACATGAATTTACTTGGTGTGCTAGTCAATTGGTTGGTCGTTTTCCTTGGAAATTTGGTCGGTGGTGGTGTCATGATGGGGCTTGGCTACAGCTTCTTGAACAATGAAGATACCCTTTACCTAGACTAAGGCAAAATGCTTGCCGCTCCAACAGACTTGAACAGCAGATAATTGAATTCGACAATACTTTAATACAACAATTGACCAAGGGGTGAGCGATTGTGCGCTTATCCTTTGGTCTATTATTTTGGTGCTTTATTCAAATTTGACCTAAAAAAGAGGCTATGACGTCGTTTGTCATAACCTCTTTTGTGTCTAACTCTACTAGTAATATCGGGTTTCCTAAGATTCCTCAGCTACCATCAAACTGAATTGCCCAGTGAGTGTGACTTCTCTAAGGTCACTTGGTAGGATAAAGGCGTCTGCTGCTTTTACGTCCCAAGCCTTGTCGCCAACCGTTACTTGTCCTTGGCCCTCAAGGACTGTACACAACTGGTACTTTTCGGATAAGTTGATATGCAAGTTATCCTCGATTGTCCATTTTGCCACGGAGAAGTATTCATTGGTCCAAAATTCTTGGATTGAGCCGCCCGGTAGTTCAGTTGTATGCCCGGTTGCTAGAGTATCTTTGTGGGGGAACATGGTGACATCCGCTGATTGTTGGATGTGTAGGTCACGCTCCTGGCCATTGGCGTCCTTGCGTCCGTAGTCATAAACCCGGTAGGTGGTGTTAGAACTTTGTTGGGTTTCGAGGATTAATACGCCGCCACCGATAGCATGGATAGTCCCTGCTGGCACGGCGAAGAAATCACCGGCATGAACAGGTACTTTACGAAGCAGTTGGTCCCACTCGTTCTCTTCGACCATTTCTAAGAACTGCTCTTTGTTTTGGACGTTATGGCCGTAGATTAAGTAAGCGCCTGGATCTGCATCCATAATATACCAGCACTCCGTCTTTCCAAGGTCATTTTCATGGGCTAGTCCATAGGCATCATCCGGGTGTACTTGGACGGACAAATCTTCCTTGGCGTCAATGATTTTGATTAATAATGGAAAACGGTCAGCCGCTTCTCCCAAGAAGATTTCTGGGTGTTGTTGGTACAAGTCAGATAGACTTAAGCCGGCAAGGGATTCAGGTGACGTCACGATAGATTGCCCATGTTCATGTCCTGAAATGACCCACGCTTCTCCTGTCTGGTCAGAAGGGATGTCTAGATTAAATTGACTGCGTAATTTTTGTCCACCCCAGATTTTTTCTTCTAGGTAGGCTTTTAAGAATATGGGTTCTTGCATCGTCACTACTCCTTGTCTTTCTTCCCTCGTTTAAAGGGGTTTTTGAATAAGTTGGCTAGGTTACTTTGTTGTGCGACGAATTTTTCTCGGGGTAGGTACTTGCGCATTGCCCGAAGACTATCTTTAGCTTCATCGACAACAAATTCCAGGAGTTGGCCTTCATCGGTTTCAAAGTAGAAGCCGCGGACGTAACGTCCTTTGAAGAACATTTGCACGCGTACGCGTGTAATGTTAACCCATGGAATTTGAATGAAGCCTGGTCCGTTCTCCTCGCGAAATTCGACACCCTTATCGCCCACCATCAGTAAGCCTGACTTAGGGTCGATAGGGTTTATCATCGCATTCGCTTTAGAGATGAACGTTACTTCTGTATTTAATTGTGCTACCATCTTAACCCATGATACCTAATACATAAAGCACGATACCGATCACAAAGATAGAGAAGATCAAGGTAGTTGCGCTCACTTTACGTTTTAATAGGTACATACATGCTAATGTTAATAGTAATGGCATCATACCAGGTAATAATTGATTGAATACGTCACCTAATGTTGTTGCTGTTGTGGTATTTACTAATTGACCTGATGAAATTTGGTTAATCACATCACGGAAGCTATCTGCTGTCACATTGCTGTTATTAGCAGCTTCAACTAAACCATCAAAGTTTACAATAGCATCTTGTTGGTTTGTTACTTCAGAGATTACTTTTGGAAAATTCATTGTTGTCCAACGAGGTACCAATACCCCCATAACGAACATCCCTAAAATAGATGCCCCAACAGTGATTTTTTGAATGATACCACCAGACAAGTCTTTTGTGATTTCAGAACCTGCACGGTAACCTAATTCTTGTGTATACCAAGTGAAAGCTACACGGATTAAATTCCAAAGTACGAAGAATAAGATTGGTCCTAAGATAGATTGGCTTAGGGCAAGTGATGCAGCGAAGGCACCGATTACTGGACGTAAAGTACCCCAGAAGATTGGGTCACCCACACCAGCAAGAGGACCCATCATACCAACTTTAACCCCTTGGATGGCTTGGTCTTCAATGACTGTACCATTTGCTTTCTCTTCTTCCATAGCTAAGGTTACCCCTAAAATTGGTGCCTCAACGTATGGGTGAGAGTTGATGAATTCCAAGTGACGTTGTAAAGCTGCTGTACGGTCTTCTTTACTTGTATATAATTTTTTGATTGCTGGGGCTAATACATAAGCCCAACCAACGTTATGCATACGCTCGTAGTTCCATGAAGCTTGAACGAAAGTTAATCGCCAGTTTGCGACCATCCGGTCTCGTTTTGATAATGTTACGCGGTTTGTTACTTCTTCAGTCATGTCTACCCCTCCTTAATAGTCTTCTAAAATGGCGTCTAATTGGTCATCAACTGAACCTGAACCACCAGATCCTGAACCGCCACCGCCATTAAATTGTGGAGACAATTCAATGTAGATAAGTGCTAAGGCCAGACCGATAATACCCATTGCCACCAAGTTCAATTCTGTAACGGCTGCTAAAGCAAAACCGATAAAGAAGAATGGCCATGTTGTTTTGGTTGCCATCATATTGATAACCATTGCGTAACCTACAGCAACAATCATACCACCACCAACAGCTAGACCACCTGTGATCCAGTCTGGAATGGCTGCTAAAGCGCCTTGTACAGCTGAAGCTGGTAAAGCTAATGTAGCGATTGCTGGAATCATTACACGTAAACCTTGAAGACCTAAAGCCAGCATATTGGCAGATTCAACTCCACGAATAGAGCCTTTTTCCGCTTGGCCATCAGCATAGTGAGCCAAACCTACTGTCATTGTACGAACGAAGATTGTTAATACTTGACCAGCAATTGCTAAAGGCACCGCAATGGCAATACCTTCAGATACAGAAGCACCTTTAGTTAATACTAAGATACCAGCGATTACACCTGCTAAGGCCGCATCTGGTGCTTGCGCTGCCCCGATGTTCATCCAACCTAAAGCGATTAATTGTAATTGACCACCTAATAGTAGTCCTTCAGTTAAGTTTCCTGTTGCAAGACCAATTAAAGTACAAACAAGAATTGGTTGGTGTAATTGGAATGAGTCCAACACACTTTCAAAACCAGCGAATAATGCAATAACACAAATAGCTATAGCTGCAAAAATTGAAATATCCATTTTTCTGTCGACCTCCCTTTTAAATCAAGTTATGATTTTTCAACAGTTTATCTAAGTTTTCGTCTGAGTCTGCAGGGACTTTACGTACGTCAAATTTAACCCCATGGTCTTTTAATTTTTGTAAAGTCGCTACATCTTCCTCGTCTACTGACAATGATCTTGAAATCATTGTTTTCCCTTTAGAATGCGCCATTGAACCTAAGTTTACTTCCTTGATATCTACGCCAGCTTCGATTGCTGCTAACACATCTTGTGGCGTTTCAAATAATAATAATGCCTTTGTCTTACCAAAACGTGGGTCTTTATCAATTTCCGCTAATTTAGATACTGGAATTGTGTTGGCACGAACACCTGTTGGCGCCGCTTGTTGAATCAATGATTTACGCATGTCATCTTGGGCTACCTTGTCCGATACAACAATAATACGGTTAGGGTTAACTGATTTTACCCAACCAGTGGCTACTTGACCGTGTAATAAACGGGTATCCACACGTGCTAGGACATACTTAATCTTCCCATCACCTAATACAGTACCTGGTGTTAAGGTACCAACTTGTTCCTCTTCTTGACTACCTTCGCTAGCTGCAGCTGTTGGCGCGTCAATGCCTTCGCCAAGTGCTTCAGGTTTTACACGAATACCTGACACTTCTCTTGTTAAAATGTGTTTGGCTACATCCGACACTTGGTCAGAACCAAATCGTTGACCCAAAGCTTCTAAGAGCATTGGTAGATTTAAACCACTCACGATTGCCGTACGATCTGGCATTTCTTCGTGAATAGCATTGGCCTGGTTGAATGGTGAACCTCCCCACAAATCAACTAAAAATAGAACTTGTAACGTATCATCGAAAGATTCAACTGCTTCTAAAAGATGGGCACGTAAATCATCCGGTCCTTCTTCAGGCATAAAGGTCACTGCTTGCAGATTTTCTTGCGCGCCGAAAATCATCTCAGCAGATTGTTTAATACCTTCAGCGAACTTACCGTGACTCGCTAAAATAATTCCTATCATTCTATGAAACCTCCCTAAATAAAAATTGGACACTTGTATCCGTTTTCAAGTATATAAGTAAAATCTTCCAAATACAATCATAAAATGCTATGAAAACTAGCGGATTTTATCAAAAACCATCAATTATTTGCAAAAGTTTGTGTATGACTCGTCTTTAAGAATATTAAATATACTCTTTTCGCATTATATTCGGACTAAAAGCTGATAAATCAAGTTTTCTGTTAACATATTATATAAGTGATAAATATTGCAAAATTATCTTTAATCTTTCGATTAATTTTTTCTCATAGACTTCAAAAAACGCGTAAAATCCGATTTTGTATTGATTCTGTACTATGCACATAATCAATTCTTTATATAAAATAATATGACATTTAGCCAAAAAAAGTCGTTTCACCTTTAATAATGACAGAAAAAGTGACACTCTTTTTGACATATCGATGACTTATTCCGCTGACCAAACGTCTTTAATCGGCACTTGAACTTCTAATTTGGTGCCATCAAACTCTTCAGCGATAACAGATTACGCACTGGCTTTGAGAAAAAAAGCATGATTTCGATTAAATTTTTGCAAACAAAAAGAGCAGAACCGAGGTTCTACCCTTTTCGCTCGTTTAACTATTTGTTTAAAGCCTTGATACGTTCAACAGCTTCTGCTGTTTTTTCATAGGTATTGAAGGCTGTTAATCGGAAGTATCCGGCACCTGAAGGACCGAAACCAACACCTGGTGTCCCAACGATTTGTGCATTTTCTAATAGGAAGTCAAAGAAGTCCCATGAGTCCATGCCTGCTGGTGTTTTCAACCAAACGTAAGGCGCGTTCACACCACCGAAGACTTCATAGCCCGCCTCTTCCAAACCTTCTTTAATCAGGATAGCATTGCGGCGGTAGTAAGCTAACATTTCTTCGATTTGTGCCTTACCTTCTTCAGAGTAACTTGCTTCACCAGCACGTTGTACGATATAAGGTGCACCGTTGAATTTCGTTGAAATACGACGTTTCCATAAGTCTAATAGGGATACGCCATCGATTTCCACCTCTTGAGGGATAATTGTAGCCCCTAAACGCATGCCCGTAAAGCCAGCACGTTTTGAGAATGAACGAATTTCAATAGCACAAGTACGTGAACCTGGTAATTCAAAGATTGAATGTGGCACGTCTTCTTCTGTAATGAATGACTCGTAAGCTGAGTCGAAGATTAAGATCGCATCATTTTCGTTAGCCCAGTCTACCCATTTTTGTAGGTCAGCTGTGTTTAAAGTTGTTCCTGTAGGGTTGTTAGGGTAGCAAAGGTATACTAAGTCAACTGGCTCCTCAGGTAGCGCGGGTTTAAAGTCATTTTCCGCTGTAGCTGATAAGTAAACTAAGTCCGACCATTTACCCGTTTCTTCGTTGTAGTCACCACCGCGACCAGCCATGATGTTTGAATCGATGTAAACTGGGTAAACAGGGTCACCAACAGCGATTTTAATGTCTGGGCCAAAGATTTCTTGGATGTTTGAAGAATCTGATTTGGCACCGTCAGAAATAACGATTTCATCCACTTTTACATCTGCACCACGTGCTGCAAAATCATTCTTTTGAATGGCTTCACGTAAGAAGTCATAACCGTGGTCTGGCGCATAACCTTTAAAGGTAGCAGCATCCACTTGTTCATCAACTGCCTTATGTAAGACTTCGATGACTGCTGGTGCTAAAGGTAAAGTAACGTCACCAACACCTAAACGGATTACGTTTTGGTCTGGATGTGCTATTTCATAGGCCTCTTGGCGACGTTTTACTTCTGCGAATAAATAAGAGCCTGGTAATCGTTGGTAATCTTTATTAATTTGGTTCATAAAAATTCTCCTCTATTTATATATGCTAGGTGCGAGAGCCGACGCTCAGAAAGGAACGTTGGAAAATTAAGGCAAGTGCTGAAAAGGTCAGCAACAACTTAATTTGAAACGCAGTCCTTTCTGGAGGCTCAAGACCGATTTTTGGCCAACTTGTGGGAGAGTGCACGCTTTAGCGTTTACTCTCCTAAATGCGGTAGGAACGTCTAGTCTGAGCAACCCTTGTCGCAACTAGCGCAATGGATAGTCCTGGTCGGCGCCAGCATTTCTGAAACCACCTTGATTCAAAATTTCATTATATAGAATGCGGCGAACATCTTCGTCGGTCAGCTGCTTGGTATCTGTCACTTTAGGCTGCGTATGTTGACGATTATATGTATTATAAATTGCTTGAATGCTCATACCCTCATTTAAATAGTCTTTGATTTCTAATAATCGATCGACATCATTTAAAGAGTACATGCGACGATTTGTTTCTGAACGTTTTGGCTTAATTAACTTCTGTTCTTCGTAATAACGCACCTGTCTCGGTGTCAAATCTGTTAGCTGTACAACTGTCCCAATTGGGAAAACAGCTAGCGTACGTCGTAGCTCTTTTTCCTTCATGCCAACTCACCTTCATTCTTTTTTAATTATATTTTAATCTCATGTTATATTACTTAACATATTAAGTCAATCATAATTTATCGAAATTCTTTGAAAATTTAGCTATTTTTTTGTAAGAAAGACATGTCATTTCTAGGTGAAATACCTTGCAAATTGTGTGGCCATTCGCTAAAATGGAAAGAATTGCTTTTTTCCAGATTGGCAAGTTTTACCCCTTATCAATGCAACTTAAAGGAGCGGTTTTCACATGGAAAATGAACCTAACATGACACCAAGCAACACCAACCAACAAATAGCCCGTCGCGGCATTTATCTGAGTATTGTGACTTACGTCATCATCTCAACAGCCAAACTCCTTGTCGGCTATAGCTTTGACTCAGATGCAGTCTTTGCGGATGGTTTGAATAACTTTACCGATTCATTCGCTTCAATTGCCCTACTAGTAGGCATGATTCTATCCCAACGTCCAGCTGACCAGAACCACCGTTACGGTCATTATAAAATTGAAACCATTACTACACTGATCATGTCCTTCGTGATTTTCTATATTGGGATTACGGTGACCATTGATTCAACTACAGCCTTAATTCACCAAGAATATGCAGCCCCAACACCCATTAATGCGGTTGTCGGCTTGTCTTCTGGGGTCATTATGTCCGGCGTTTATTGGTCTAATAACCGTCTTGGCAAGAAACTCAATAGTCCAAGCCTTAAAGCTTCTGCAAAGGACAATTTATCCGATGCCCTGACTTCTTTCGCAACTGCCCTATCCGTCATCCTCAGTCGTACAGGTATCCTTTGGCTAGATGGTGCTATGGCCATTGTTGTTGGCTTAATCATTATCAAATCTGGGTATGATATCTTCAAAGAATCTACCTTTTCCCTATCAGACGGCTTCCCCCAAGAATACTTAGATAACTACCGAAAAATAGTTCTCATGGTACCTGGCGTGCGCGCAGTTTCTGATATCCGCGGCCGTAATTACGGGGCTAATGTCTATATCGACATCACCATTCTGGTAGACCCAGAAATTTCTGTTCAAGCGGGTCATGATATCACTGAAAAAGTAGAATTCGCCTTACAACAAACAGAAGATGTCACCGCCATCGACGTCCATGTCGAACCCTACAATGAAAACTAATCCATCAAATATACTTACAACAAAGACCTGCCACGCGCAATATGAGAAGCAGGTCTTTTTATTATATATTAACTATCTCTACGGCTGACTAGTGTCACGACGGACTAGTGCCACTCTTGAATAGCTTTAACTAAATTATTTGCAGCTGTTTCAATGATCTCTGGCTTCGTCGCTAGATTAATCCGGATATGGGTATCTTCTGGTCTAGTTGGCCAGTAAGTAGTCCCATAGTTGACAGCTAAACGGGCACGGTCTTGAACCACTTCTTTTAGGTCAGCATTTTTCACATAAGCCCCTAGATCAAGCCAAGCAAGGTAAGTCCCTTGTAAGTCTGAGAATTGAACTTGTGGCAAGGCCGTTTGCACTGTTGTTTTCAGTAATTGGTAATTGTTCCAAATCACTTGGTTGACGCTCTCAACCCATTCCGCCCCGTAGGTATAAGCCGCTTCTGAAGCGATATAACCAGCAGGTTGCCCACCAGTCACATGAATAGCATGTAAGAACGTATCCAATTTTTCTCTTAAATCAGCCCGTGGTACCACTATAAATGAATGGTTAAAACCAGCTAAGTTAAAGGATTTTGATGGCGAGGCAAAAAGGACATAATTGTCAAAATCTGCATCAATATTTCCAATAGCAATGTGCTCATGTCCAGGCATAATCAAATCGCGGTGGATTTCATCAGAGAATAATAAGACATCATATTGCTTACATAAAGCCACTACTTTAGCCAATTCATCACGATGCCAAACCCGACCAGTTGGGTTTTGCGGTGAACAGAATAAGAAGACCTTGATATCGTCATCTTTAAAGGCTTTCTCCAAAGCATCAAAATCAATTGTGTACCCTTCTTGTTCGTTACCCAATAAATCTTGCATCACTAAAGTCCGGTTAGCTTCTTCAATAACCGTACGGAAGGGATTGTAAACGGGGTTTTGAATTAAAATATTGTCCCCTTCATTGGTATACGCATGTAAAGCAAAGGCAATACCCGTACATACACCAGGTGCAAATCGGTACCATTCAGCCTTAGTTTCATATTGGAAGTGGTCATTTGACCAATCAATCATTGATTGGTAATAAGAATCTGGCACTGAATAATAGCCAAAGTATTGGTCATCCACAAAAGATTGAATGGCTGCCGTCACTTCTTTGGCTGGTGCAAAATCCATATCTGCAATCCAAATCGGCAATAAGTCTTTGTCCCCAAAAACTGTCTCTAAATCATGCCATTTCATTGCTTTTGTATTTGAACGGTCTGGACTGTAATCTTTTAAAATATCTACCATGCTTGTGCCTCCTATAATTTGTCTATCCTTGTCTTGATATTCTCATTCTATCATACCTAATAGGACTTTGATTCAAGGGACAATCGCTTAAAGGCAATCGTTTTAACCTATCAAAACCTTGGCTAATTCTGGCCCCACCGCTTGTCCAGCTCTTCAGGGCAATGCTAGGAAAGTATAATCCGAAGTCCTACTCAATAATGAAGTCTTACTCAATAATAATGACATCTCATTTAAGTCCCAATGGCTGTTGCTTGTTGTCTTAACATTTTCTTGATAGAATGTAAGCGAGTACATACCACTTTAGGGAACTTACATACGGAGGCTTTTCATATATGACAAATTTACTAATATTAGTGTCTCATAGCCAAACCATCACAGAGGGGCTCAAAGAATTATTAGAAACCATGGTACCCGACGACAACAATGCCTTTTCAGTCATCGCTGCCGGGGGGACCGACGACGGCGAAATCGGTACGTCCGTCAGCAAGATCACGGAGGCCATTTTTGCTAATACGGACAAGGAAATTTTCATCTTCACGGATATGGGATCAGCCGTCTTATCGGCGGAAACGGCCCTAGACTTCGTGGAGGACGAGATAAAAGCCCATATCCACCTTGTTGAAGGGCCGCTGGTTGAAGGGGCCTATGTGGGTGCTGTTCAATCAACCATTAATCGTACACCAGACCAAATTTTAGAAGCCATTAAAGAACAAAGCTAAGTGTCCTAACGCATGCTTATCTTATTTAAAGTCGTTGATTGTAACCATGTTATCCATGCCTAAGGAGGTTTTTTCATGAAAAAAATTATCAACCAACCCGGTGATATTGTCAGCCAAATGGTCAAAGGTTTAGCCAGTGCGCACGCGAATATTCTTGCTCAAGTGCCAGATACTCAAGTCCTCTACCGTACAGCAGAAACCCCAGATATCGTTGGAATTGTTTCTGGTGGGGGATCTGGCCACGAACCAAGTCATGCAGGATTCGTCGGGAAAGGGATGCTGTCAGCAGCCGTTTCTGGGGAAGTCTTTACTTCTCCAACGCCAGACCAAATTTTAGAAGGGATTAAAGCTGCTGATAACGGGGCTGGCGTCTTCTTAGTCATCAAAAACTATACTGGTGACGTGATGAACTTTGAAATCGCACAGGAATTTGCGGAAGCTGAAGGCATTGAAACAGCTGCAATCATCGTTGATGATGATATTGCTATGGAAGATTCTACCTATACCGCAGGCCGACGTGGCATTGCCGGTACAGTCTTTATGCATAAAATCATCGGCTACTACGCAGACCAAGGAAAATCTTTAAATGATTTAAAAGCTATTGCGGAAAAAGTTAACGATAATCTTAAATCTATCGGCCTTGCCTTAACAGCCGCAACCGTCCCTGAAGTAGGTAAACCTGGTTTTGACATTGCAAATGATGAATTTGAATATGGTATTGGGATCCACGGGGAACCTGGTTATCGTCGTGAGAAAATCAAACCGGCTAAGGAAATGGCCGCTGAATTGATTGGTAGACTAAAAGAAGAATTCAACTGGACAACTGGAGATCATTTTGCCGTATTGGTCAATGGTATGGGCGGTACACCGTTAATGGAACTTTACCTATTCTGGAATGATATTCAAGGACAGTTGGGAGATGAAGGGCTAGAAGTTGATTTTGTTAAGGTAGGAGACCTGATGACTTCACTGGAAATGCAAGGGGCGTCATTAACCTTACTGAAACTTGAGGACCCAGACTGGGTAAGTGCCCTACAAGCACCGGTAAACACTGCAGCTTGGGGATAATTTAGTTAAGAGAGGATGTCATGTATGGATGTAAATGAAACAATAACTTGGTTAGACCAATGGTTTGACCGCTTAATAGAAGAAAAAGCTTATCTATCTGATTTAGACCAAAAAATTGGTGATGGAGATCACGGTAATAACATGGCCCGCGGTGCAGTTGCTACTAAGGAAGCCTTGGAAAGCAAACAACCAGCAGATGTATCAGCGCTGTTTATGACTGTTGCGCAAACCCTCATGAGTAAGATTGGTGGTGCATCCGGTCCTTTATATGGTTCTGCCTTCCTAGCCATGGCAACAACGGCTAAAAACTCAGAAAATCTCGCGGATATTTTTGCAGCTGGTTTAGATAAAATTCAACAAAGAGGTAAAGCAGAACCTGGTGAAAAAACGATGGTTGATATGTGGCATCCAGCTGTTGAAGCCCTTAAAGCCAATAATCTAAATCAAGAAATACTAGATGAAGCTAGCACTAAAACGACTGAACTTAAAGCGACGAAAGGTCGTGCTTCCTACTATGGGGAACGGTCTATTGGTGAACCTGACCCAGGAGCTGAATCAAGTAAATACTTATTTGAAGCCTTAATCAAGACACAAGCATAAAATTAAATGAAGAGGCTGGGACAAAACTACTTTTGCGAAAAAAGTAGTCCCACTTTCGTTTATTTTTATAAAGATATAGAAAAATACACTCCCACTACTGAACAAAATAGTTCATAGTTTTGGGAGTGTATTTTTTTTGAGAGACCTTTTGTCCCAGCCCCTTCTTTGTTATTCATTTTTAGAAGTTTTTGTTCGTTAACGGGAGTATTTCGCTTTCGATTACATCGGTATACGCTTGTTTAGCGAATTTTTTCACTCTGAATTTCTTCTGCACTTTCTCCCGATTTTCTTCTAGATAACGATCTTTATCCATGTTCTCAAGGAGATTACTCTCACCAGTTTGTTTACCTGATTTTTCTGGTTTATAATTTTCAATCAGATAATACAAATCATCAGGCTGAACATAAAGGTTTTCGGATAAGTTTTGTACTAAATCATCAATACGCTCATCAATACGTTTTTCGATTTCACTCGATACATTAAGCGTATTTTCTGCTGGCGTTAGCTCATTACCATCCTTAATAGTAGAGAAGATATCTTCAATAATTTCACCTAATTTAGGGTTATTATCTTTAAACTTCGTTAAGTAAGCTTCAGCGTCAACAATACGTTTGATACGATTTTGACTATTCGGTTCATTTACGATCGTTTGCATTAACAGCATTAAGTACTCGTAGTCAATTTGTTGCTTCCCTACTTCAGATAACTGATAATCAAAGTCAATCGTTAAGTCATCTTCTTCATCTTCATCAATTTGTTCTCTAATTTTTTCTAAGGCGTTCTCATACTTACCATGGTAAGACTCTATTACTTCAGGACGTAAGTTGTATTGTTGTTCAAACATATCTTCGTCAAACTCTGAATATACTTGGATAGCGCCCAAGCTCTTATCGAATTCTTGATAAGCTTTAACAAAGAGTTTAAGGGTATCAACATCGTCATTGACATCAATGCTCTCTGGACTAGGCGCAACAGAAATTAAACGCTCATAAGCGTCCTGGAATCGTCCGTATGACTCATTCCACCCTGGTGCCTGTATTGCGCTCTCTCCACCATTAGAATACAAAATAAAGGCATTTTCTACAGCTTCTTGATACTGACTTGGATATTGGAAAGTCATAATCTGACCGTATTGTTTATCCTTGTCGTAGATAAGATTTGTCCGTGAAAAAGCTTGAATTAAATGGTGCGGCTTTGCGGGTGGTCTATCCATGAATAAAATTGCTGTTGAAGGTGAATCGAATCCAGTTAATAGACGATCAACCACAATCACGATATCTAATTGTTCACTACGTGTACGGTATATATCTTTTTTCCGTGCTAAACGATTATTAATGTCTTGGTTAAAAGCTCTAACCTGTTCTAGGTCATAATGTGTGTTGAACGTTTCATTATAATCTTGAATGATTTGTTTATACTGTGATTGACGTTCAAAAGAAGTTTCTTCTGTTTCGTTTAAAGAATAAGTCACCGCTACTTTCGGGAAGTCTGATACTAGACTCTTTGTTTTTTCACTTATCTTAACACTTGATTTACCTTCTTTTACTTCATTAAACAGTTCATAATAGCGTTGTGCATCAGGAATAGAACGTGTGGTTAAAATCGCACTATAGGTGTTCCCTGGGCCACGAGTAAGTTTGAATTTATGTCTTGAGTAATTAACGATTTGATCAATGACTTTTAGTTTGTGTTCATCGTTTTCATAAGCTTCTCTAGGTAATTTGGCTTCTATTTCATGTTCACTCAACCCATCTATATCGATACCTGATTGGTCAAAATAATCTACAATAGAGTTCTTTTCGAGTGTATTAATATATTCAACTTGGAAACCGAGTACCGCTTTATCATGAATAGCTTCTTTTACCGTATATTCATGTAGACGTGGGCCGTACTGTTCTTCTGTTGTACGTGGCATATCCCCAAATTCATCTCGCGCATTCTCCGCGAATATTGGGGTTCCAGTAAAGCCATACCAAAGGGATTTAGGGAAGAACTTCGTGATTTCTTGTTGTTTTTTAGGGGTCACAGCACGGTGGCACTCATCTACAACGAACCCTATGTTTAAATTGCGTAATTTCTTTGCGATACGGTTATCTTCTTTGTCACCGTAACGTTTCATGACATAATTTAATTTTTGTATCGTTGTTATCACTAAGTCACGGTCATTAGCGGTTAATTTTCGCACCAAATCGGATACGTTATCCGTATCATTCACTTCTACAACGTCATTCATTGCATAAGATTTAAAGGCAGTACCCGTTTGTTGGTCAAGGTCAATTCGGTCTACGATAAATATCGTTTTATCTAACGCGGGGCTTCTTAATAAGTTTCTGGCCACTTTATAAGACGTAAGTGTTTTACCAGAACCTGTTGTATGCCACACGTAACCAGACTGACGTTGCCTTACGGCTTGCTCTACTGCTAAGATCGCATGAATTTGATAAGGTCTAAGTAAAATAATGGCTTTATGGTCAGCATCTAACACAGAGAACTCGGTAATCATTTTATGACCTTGTGGGATAGACAGCACTTCTTTGGCAAAACCTAAATAGTTATTGACTCTATTATTATTTTTATCTACCCATGAAGTTAAAAACTCTTTATTAATATGTTGGCCGTCAGCAGCTGCGATGTACTTCGTATCTACCCCATTTGTGACCACAAACATTTGAAGCATTGAAAAGATACCAGTATATTTACCTTCGTTTGAGTATTTCTTGAACCGTGAAATTGACGATTGTG
>NZ_DJUR01000042.1 GCF_002440555.1 Aerococcus sp. UBA6277 | reverse complement strand
CAGTTTAACGGTAGGGTTTCACACAGCTCACTTACTCTTTTTTTATTTTGCCCAATTTTTAGCAACAATTGCCACTGTAGTTATGACTTTAAGTGCCTTATTAATAGCATCATTTGTAAGTTCAATTACGAAAAAATTTGGCACAAAAAAGCTGGATCATTCGCACTAATCGGTGCAGGCTTCATCTATGTCATTGTTCTCGTATTAAGAATTCAAAATGCATCTTGGTACGTTTTGCAAAAAGCATCGAACCTTTCCAACTAAAGTGAAGGTTCGATGCTTATAGACGTTTATGAAGTTAAATTCAACTCAATATTTCTCAACAAAAGACTTCAATCTGATGGTTATGCCGTTCTTTAATCTTGCCTTCATCAGCTAATTGATGCAGGGATCGGCTAAGTGTTTCAGATGACATGCCTAAAAATCCTGCTAAAAACCGCTTCGTTTCCTCGTGATAGAAGATTCGGTGGCCATTCACCAACTCGGCTTCCTTACAAATGAAATTGAATAACCGGTCTTTTGCGGTACAAGTAGATAATAACATGGATTGCTCTTCTGAAGCGTGTAGCCGCTGAGACAAGGCTTCAATCATCTTAAGGGATAATTGCGGGTAGTCCATCAGCAGTTGTTTAAATTGTTGATTTTCAATCAGGTAAATTTCACTTTTTACCATAGCTACGGCATGCGCCTTGCGGATACCTTCAAATAGGGCTAGTTCACCAGTAAATTCCATCTGTGCAATCATCCGGATGATTTGTTCGTTTCCCAACTCTGATAATCTAAAGATCTTTACTTTACCAGTTAATACAAAGAGAAAATAGTGGGCTTCTGTATTGGTTGCGTAGACCACTTCATTTCGTTTGTACAAGCGTTTAGTAAAATAAGGGACAATTTGTTCTAGCGTTTGACAATCCAGCTCTTTGAATAGGTCAAATTGTCTTAGATCATTGATTTTATCCTGGGCTAACATATTTTCACCTCATTGTTATTTACTTTCTACTTGTTTAGCTAAAGCTTTGGCAAAAGCAACCGCATCGCCGACATACCCGACATCTGATTCTTTAAAGATAGCGGCTTTAGGGTCCTTATTTACAGAAAATACAAATTTTGCCTGATTCATCCCGACAGTATATTGGATGGCGCCTGCAATCCCGAAATTCAAGAGTAATTGCGGTTGGATAGTGACCCCACTTTGACCAATTTGCTCGTCATGTGTGTACCAGCCGTTCTCTGCTAGGGGACGGGTAGCACCAACTTTTGCGCCAAGTAGGTCGGCTACTTTTTCAGTATAGACTAAATTGTCTTGCATCTTCATCCCGCGGCCAACAGCAACAACCTTATCTGCCTCAGTGATTTGATTCGTTTGTGGTTGACCTGGAATTCGTTCCAAGACTTGGTAGGTATAAGGCCGTTCTAAGGCAATCGTTAGGTCTATAATAGCACCTTGACGGGTATTGTCAAAGGGGAGAGTGTTAAAGACATTTGGCCGGACTGTGGCCATTTGTGGACGACGGGTTGGTGTTAGAATTGTACACATCAAGTTGTCCCCGTATGAGGGTTTAATCTGTAGCAACTGCCCCTTATCATTGATAGATAGGTCGAGGCAGTCTGCGGTTAAACCAGTTTGCAGGGCACCTTGTAGTCTTGGCGCTAAAGCTCTCCCTTTAAGAGTGGCTGCGAATAAAATAATATTTGGTTGGTAGTCGTCAGCTAATTGCTTGATAGCTGTTTTTGATAATACAGGGTCAAAGTCAGCGAATAAGTCATTTTTCACAACTAACACCTGGTCAGCGCCGTGGCCAATAAGACTTGCTGCGTGATTAGTTTGACTTGTTTCTAAGAGGATGGCTGTTACACTATCTTGGCTATTTTGACTCATTTCATGGGCTTTACCCAATAATTCTAGCGTTGAAGGGTGGATGGTTTCTTCTGAAATTTCAGCAACCACCCATATACCTGATGATTTTCCTTGATTCATGGACTTACCTCCTTAGATGATATGTTTGTCTGACAAAATGGCTAACAATGCTTCGGCCGCTTCCGTCGGCGACCCTTCAAGCATGGTCATTTGACGGACTGATTCTTCCGGCACAAAGCTTTCAGTCACAATAGTAGGGGACCCTTTGATACCGATTCTATCGAGGTCACAATGTAGGTCACCCTCGTTCCATACCGTAATCTCTTTTTGCATAGATTGTTTAATCAAAAGAGGCGATTGATACCGCGGTTTATTGATTTCATCACCAACACTCATAACTAAGGGGTAAGAAACACGGATGATTTCTTGGTCCACTTCCAAATACCTTTTGACATCAATGGTTTGATTAACTGAATCAAGGTCGACTATACCAGATGCGTTGGTGATTTGTGGTAGATCCAACTCTTCAGCAATTAATGGGCCAACTTGTCCCGTATCCGCATCAATTGCCTTTAAACCTGTCAAAATAAGATCCACGTTCCCAATCTTGCGTACAGCTTGAGCTAGAGTATAAGCAGTTGCTAAGGTATCTGACCCAGCAAAGGCACGTGAAGATAGTAGATAAGCCTCGTCACAACCCATGGCTAGGGCTTCATGCAAGCTCAATTTAAAAGAATCAGGGCCCATGCTGACAACAGATACTGTACCACCAAATTTTTCTTTTAACTGAACAGCAGTCTCAATGGCATGTTCATCAAAGGGGTTAATACGGCCGCGAACACCACTCCGAATAAGGTTATTCGTTTCTGGGTCAATTTTAACGTGGTTAGTGATAGGGATTTCTTTTATAAATACGACGATTTTCATAGCGTAAATTCCTCTCTAGATTCAAATAAGACTGAATTTGCGATGTCTAATTGGAGTTTTTCATACGCACCTTCAGCATATTGTAAGGCCTTAGCGTCACGCCATAAGTGCTCAACTGGATATTCTTTGGAGTAACCATAAGCCCCAAAAATCTGCATAGCGTGGTTAGCTGCTTTCAAGGCTTGGTCTGAGCCAAATAATTTAGCGGTTGTTGTCTCCATCTTATGGTCAACTTCTTGATCTCTTAACCAGGCAGCTTGGTAGATGATTAGTTTTGTTGCATGTAAACCCATGGCAATATCAGAGATTCTAAATTTAATCCCATCAAGGTGAGACATCTTACCACCAAATAGTTCACGCTCTTGAATATAGTTGATAGAAGCTTTCAAGGCGGCATCTTGAATACCAGCCGCTAGTGCACCCATTAAAAACCGGGCTGTATAGTGGGCATTGTGTCCAATTTCCATCCCTTGGTCAATAGGACCTAAGCGGTCAATATCCGGTACAAGGGCATCTGATAAGTAAATATCACCGACTGGACATCCGCGCATCCCCACAAAGTCTTCAACACGACCGTTTTCAAAACCAGGATTTTGATTATCTAAGATAAAGACAGTCCGGCTATGTTCAGTATCTTTTTCAGGACTGGTAATGGCTAAAATAAGGTACATAGAAGCGGCTTTAACTCCGTTGGTTAAGAAAGCCTTATTCCCGTTCAACAACCAACCATCTGGAGTCTGAACAGCTGTTGTTTGTTGGGTAGAAGCATCAGATCCACTAGCTGGCTCAGTTTGTCCAAAGGTAAATAACTCCCGATTAGCCCTAGGTAACCAACGGGCCTTGATCTCTTCACTACCATAAACGACAAGCTGGTCGATTGCTTTCCAGTGGGCTTCAAGGGTAAAGGCAGCACCGGGGTTAACTTTTGCTAGTTCAGCAATCACCATAGTCTGCGTTACAAAGTCGTAGCCAGCGCCACCATAAGCCTCAGGGACAGCAATCCCTACAATCCCAACATCCGCCATTTTATCTGTTAGGTCTTGTTGGTAGCCTTCCTTTTCAATCTCTTCGTATCTTGGGGCAATTTCTTTTTCCGCAAACTTTTGAATCATCTTACGGAGTAGTTCTTGTTCATCAGTGAATTTAAAATCCATTTATTTTCACCACTTTCAGTATATTGTGTACTATTTCACCACCCAAGTATACGCTAGTCAGATTGTCGTTTTCCTTGACTAATATCAAACTTTTGACGAAAAAAGATTAAAATTAAAGTGCTTACATAGGTTTGTAGAACCGCAAATATATCTTATAAGTTTAAGTGAAGAGCGTCACAAAAAAATCTAACTTAACAATCGCCTAAATCGCTAAGTTAGATGTCTCTTAAAATATAAAAAAGTATGATACGACGACAAATAGAATGGAAAATAAGGTACCGATTAAATAGTATTCGGCGAATCCTTGGTTCTCCTCAATCAGTTTAAAGCGGGCAATAGACTTTGCAGTATAGATTAAGCCGATGGAAGATAGGGCATTTAATGACAGGAATATAGCTGATAAAATTCGTTCTAAATTCCCAATCATAGCGCCTGCACCAGGAACAGTGACTATTTCAGTTTGGTCAACTTTATCGTCGGTGTAATTTTGATATTGATTGAAAAGCACTTTAAAGGTAACGTTCGCGGGTTTGGTTATTAATACCGTCAGTAAGGTCCATTTCAAGACCAATGTAGGTAAGGATACGGAGACGTCACGGGATGCCGGAAAAACAACCTGACTTAAGACGACAATCAATGAAATGTGTAGCAATTGATCAACCAGATAAATATAAGGAATCGGTTCTGCCTGGAATATCCACTTCCGCTGTAGGGTCACCTTCAGTAAATCAATTATGATATGTCCTAGCCATACAGCTGAAAATAAGAGAATCATATCCGACTGCCAAGTGAGTATCCATGATATAAACAAAAGTAATCCATGGATAGCTAGGTGTCTAGCAAGAGCGGCGTGACTCTTTCTCTTGGCTTCTGACAGTTTCTCACTTTGAAAATGGTAATCACCTAGAAAGTGAGCAATTAATAATACGAGTGTGATGGCATTATGAATCAGTATCATCGACCTCCTGAATGAAACGTGCCAGCTGTTCTTTTCCAGCTAGATAGATTTTAATATTGGCTGAATTTAGTCGTTTACTTAAAGCTGAGGGAGATAATTCTAATTTTTTAGCAAGTGCTTTTTGATTAAACGATTGCTGGTAAATCCCCGTCTCTAAAAGTCCATTGAAGACATATAGCTGGGTTTTAGTCCAACTTGACCGGATAGTATCCGTCAGTAAGAGCAGGGTATTGATGGTGTCGTCTTTTCTCTCTAGACCAAAAAAGGCTTGACGTAAATTACCGCTGTAATCGTGTTGCTTGACTGATTCAATGGCGCTTCTAGCGTGCCAGTATGCGGGGCCATCTGCGCCTATACTGACTTCAGGATCAATCTCTGTGGCTATTGACCCGTAACCAATCCCAAAGCGAATGGGGTGGGGAATGAGTCGTTGGATGTCATCTATCATTTGAAACACTTGGTAATGAGGTTTAATCAACACTTGAAATTCATCACCTAAGGTTATCGTTAATTTTGACGCGATGATGTCACCGTAGTTTTGGTTAATTGTAGCAAAACTTTCTAATAAGTTTTCTTGTAAGTTTTCTCGGTCAGCTGATTTTTTTGAATCAATTAAGTCACCGATAATCGCTATATAGTTCTTAGACATGAGGCACCTCCTTGATGTCCATTATAACGGAAATTACCTTTAATTGCCACTATAACGGAAATTAAAATGGTTAAAAATATCCCTTATTTAGGAAATTTATAAAAATTGCCCTTATTTCCGGCATACTTCGCAATGTATAGACTACATCACGCCTGTTCGAAAATTGATGTGTTTCATTTTTAGACCACTAATGACCGATATTCGATCATTTATCATAAAATCCTGAGTGCTATACTACGAGACAAGCTATTAGAGACCTATTGTTAACAAATGAAAGCAAATCTTGATAAATGATTGGAGGAATATGTATGTTAAAAAAAACTAAGCATACCTAACAGCCGCCTTAGTAATCTATCCCATCATTGCTTACAGTTTTGGCGTATCCTATATTTCATTATTTAAATCCATCTCTGACTTGAGTTTTATCGCATTCATTACAGGCGGTTCAAGTGTTGTATTACCATCACTTATCGACTGTTTAGAAGAAAATAAAGTACCAAAAGTAATCTCATCAGGCGTAACGTGCCTAGGCTACACACTAAATCTAGGCGGTGCAGCTATCTATGTATCTTTAGCCATTTCCTTTATAATGAACATATATGATGCTTCATTAACGATTTCTGATTTTGTCGTTTTAGTAGTATTTCTTACTTTTATTACCAAAATAAACGCTACAGTACCATCAGGGGCCATTGTCGTGCTTCTTGCTACTGCGAATCAATGGATACCATCTGAAGCAGTTGCCTTACTGGTATCCATTGACTTCTTCGCTAATGCAAGTAGAACAGCCTTAAATGTGGTTGGAAATGCTTTAGCAGCGACTATTATTGCCAAAACAGAAGACGCACAATTGCCAGAATTCACTAAAATTAAAAAGAAAGAAGGCGCAACAATTTGACCGATAAGAAAGTATATATCATCCACGAAAACGATGATTGGACAAAACATTTAACTAAACGACTTGACCAACTGTCTATTCCTTATGACACTTGGTTTCTAGACACAGGGATAGTGGATATTCAAGAGACACCACCAGCAGGCGTTTTCTATAATCGGATTTCTGCTTCGTCACACACAAGAGACCACCGCTATGCACCTGAATTAACTAGTCAAGTTTTACCATGGTTAGAAAGCCATCAGGCCACTGTAGTAAACGGTAGTCGCGCAATTGAACTTGAAGTTAGCAAGATTAAGCAGTATTTAGCCTTACAAAAAGCAGATATCCAAACGCCTAAAACGATTGCTGCAGTTGGTAAAAAAGAAGTTATCCATGCTGCTAAAAAACTCGATACTTTCCCATTTATAATTAAACACAACCGGGCAGGTAAAGGACTTGGGGTAAACCTATTTGAGCGAATTGAAGACCTAGAAGACTATGTTAATAGTGATTTCTTTGAAGATTCAGTTGATGGGATTAGTTTACTTCAAGCCTACGTTAAACCAGTAAACGGTAGGGTGTACCGGTCAGAATTTATTGGTGGTAAATTTCATTATGTTGTCAGCATCGATTCTTCAGACGGTTTTGAATTGTGCCCGGCAGATAACTGCCAGATTCCAATTGAGGGGCAGGTCCAATCTACACCAGATAAATTCCAAATCGTTGACGGGGTATTAAGCAAAGAAGAAATTCATAAGATTGAAAACTTTTTAAAAGCTGAAAATATCCAAGTAGCAGCAGTGGAATTTATTGTAACGGCAGATGGACAGAAGTGGGCCTATGACGTTAACACCAATACAAATTACAATGCAGACGCTGAAGGGGTTGCACAAAAATTTGGCATGTTAGCACTAGCTGAATATCTTGGTGACTTATTAGCGAAAATATAAAAAAGAGATAGCAAATGTATTTACTGTCTATGTCTGCTAATTACCCTTAGCGGACATAGAAGGGAGTTTAAATAGCAAACAAATACCCTAGCTTTATCTGCGAAAGCAAACAGTTATTTATTCAACATTTCTAGTAACCGCCCCCAAATCCATGGTTGAGAGAGGGGGCCTTTGTCATTTATAATCAGGGTATTTGCAAATTATTATCTTTGCTTTTATCTTCTAAATCTTTGATAATTCTTGATTGGTCAATAAGATCTTCAATCAACTGACTAGAAGTATTCAAGTCTTCATTTAAATCTTGGGCGTAGATTTCCGTGGTTCGGACACTAGAATGCCGTAGCATCTTTTGCGTTTCCCTTAAGTTACCGCCGTTAATTAAACTTAAGGTTGCAGCGGTATGTCTCAGTGAATGTGGCGTAATTTTAGATGAATGAATCCCAACAGCTTCATAAGCATTCGCGATCACCCTAGAAATTGACCGAGCTGACATACGACCACTTTTATTACGATTACCGTGCGAAGCGAATAAAGGCGCTAAGTCAGTATTAATCATGATACCTTGGTCCTCACGGAAGCGTGTATAATCTCGCACAACTTCCTTGGTTTTACGGGGAATAATGACGAATTCATCTTTCTCACGGCGACCTTTACCTTGTACATAAATAACTGTGTTCAAACCACGTCGTTGAACGTCTTCAAAATTGGCTCTACTGAGTTCAATGGTCCTTAACCCAGTAGTGACAGCAAGTAATATAAGTGCATAATTACGTTTACCAATTAGCGTATCCGTGGTTGATTTAAGGTAATCTAGCAACTTTTCAACGTCCTCAATATCAAGTGCATCCTTTGCGTGGCCGTGTGGTATCGGGATATTATTATTAGCTCTAGCCACAATATTCTCATATAGATTTTCTCGTTCTAACCATTTAAAGAACTGGTTGAGCATGTTACGGTATGACTTAATGGTCCGGTCTTTGTAGCGAAACTGGTCCAATGCACGACGTTGCTCCTCAGAGACGTCATCATAGTCTATATCGTTGATTAGGATATACGTCTTACTCGGCTGATTGATTAAATCGTCAAAATAGCGTTCAATATCATGATAAGTTGGATGCGTGATCGCTTGTTTCTCCATATAAATAAAAAATGGTTTGATGTTCTTCAAATAGCTTTCCTTAGTGCTAGATTGCTTCTGTGATAGATAGTCGGCATATAGTTCGTAGAAAGATTCCTTATCAAAGTAATTGTCCATATGTAAAACTCCTTCAAATACTAAAATCAATTATACCAAACATACGTTCTTAATGATAGATTGGTATTTGAGAATAAATGAAGAAGCTGACTGGATTTGCTGAAATTTATTATAATAAGTCGATAAATCAATTAGCTGGAGAAACTTAACGATATAAAGTTTAGTCATTGAAGTGAGGAGCACACCAAATAAATATCTTAGTGAGAAAGATTATGGTAAATCTAAAACAGTCTTTGACAGTAATCCATATAAATGATACAGAAATGCGTCAAAAACCGTCTGTGTATCCATGAGTATCCCTATATATAGTTGTCTATATCTATTAGTTTACATAACATATATTATTTAAAGCAATGTGCATTTTAAATACCAAATCTCTATGTCCAATTTATGATGCCCTCTACCTATCATTCGTTGACAATATTTTGTATTAGCCTCTTTTAATTCCTAGTGATATGATGGTATTAAACTAAAAAGTTAGGAAGATTTTTTTATGACAGACCCTTTATCTTATACTGAAACGACTATAGATACTATAGAAAATGACCAAGTGATTATCCGTCCTGCTGAACTTGCTGATGCTGCTCAGTTAACGGCTATTTACAATTATTACATTCAAAATACCACCATTTCTTTTAGAATCGCCCTAACTGACGCTTCCTTAAAGGAAGAACAAATTACTGAACGTATTGGCATCAACCCCTTTCTAGTGGCTGATTATGACGGCCAAGTCATCGGTTTTGCTTACACCTCTGACGCTGGTGCCTATGAAGGCTATCGACCTTCTAAAGAGATTTCTATCTATCTAGATGCCAACGTTAAGGCTAAAGGCATTGGTAGTCGCTTATATCAAGCGCTAGAACAAGAAATCATCGACAATTACCCTCATATCTACAAACTCGTTTCACAAGTCACAGGAACCAACGAAACATCGTTAAAATTCCACAAAAAACATGGCTTTGAACAATTCGGTGTCTGTAAGAACATGGGTTACAAATTCGACCAGTGGCTAGACGTTGTCTACCTGGAAAAAGACATTCGCCCTCTTGTTTAAAATGTAAAAATAACCAAACAAAAAATCCAGAACAAACGTTCTGGATTTTTTCAATACTTGAAATTTTATTATAATACCAAGTTATATACTAAGGCTGCAATGATTGCACCAATGATAGGACCTACAATTGGAACCCAAGCGTAGCCCCAGTTTGAACTCCCCTTGCCTGAGATTGGTAAGAAGGCATGGGCAATACGAGGACCTAAGTCACGAGCTGGGTTGATGGCATATCCTGTAGGACCACCTAGTGAAAGACCAACTGAACCTACTATGATACCAACAATCATCGGGTTTAAACCGTCTGAAATTTGGTTTGCACCTAAAGCCATAACCCCAACAACTAATACAGCAGTACCAATAATTTCAGTCATTAAATTCCAAACTGGACTATCAACCTGTGGGCCTGTCGCAAAAGTTCCTAGAATTGAACCTTCCTCTTTAGTCGCTTCAAATTGCTCATGGTAAGCTAACCAAACTGTCACAGCACCTAAAATCGCCCCAATCATTTGACCAGCAATGTAAGGGATCACTTCAGCCCAAGCAAATGAACCGTTTACAGCGAAAGCTATAGTAACCGCTGGGTTTAAGTGGGCATCTGACAAGAAACCAGAGGCATATACACCAATAGTTACAGCTAAAGCCCAACCCATCGTGATAACAATCCATCCACCTTCTTTGGCATTTGATTTACTTAAGTTTACTCCAGCAACAACGCCACACCCTAATAAGACCAGTAAAAAAGTTCCAATTAATTCACCAATAAATCCATTCATATAAAAACCTCCCATGATTTTATTTATCATCTAATATTGGAGGTGCGACGAAAGCCGTACCTCCGAACAATGATTTATTTTAAGTATTGTAATTCTGCTTTGGCAATTTCTTCTTCTAAAGTTTTGTTCTGTTGATCAGCTGTAGCTTGGTCTAAACCAAAGTGGTCGACGATTGTTTGGCTTACAGCATCTTTTACTTCAAGCATCTTGTCGTGTTGGAATAACATTAATGTTGTACGACGTGCGAAGAAGTCTAATGGTGTGTATACTCCTTCTTCTTCTAATGCATAGATTAAGCTGACTGCAATATCCACTGGATAGTCATATTTAGCTGCATATTCCTTAGCTACTGGTAAGTAGGCTACTACACGATTCATGTTTGATCCGTATAATTTAGCCAATTTTAATGATTGACCGTAAGTTAAACCGCGGGCAACACCAACATTAGCAAATTTTTCCATAGCTGTTTCGTAGCTGTTTGGATCAAACTGACCACCAGACACTGGGTAAGTCGATGACTGTACTAAATCATAGTTTTTACCAGTAAGGTCCGTTACAGCAGGGATTACTTTTTCCATTGCCCCTTTAGCCATCTTACGGTAGTCAGTGATTTTACCACCAGCTAGAGTAAATAAACCTGAGTCAGAAACAGATAAGTCTGAACCACGTGACACGCTTGATGGGTTTCCATCACCACGTTCAGAAGTATTAGAACCTAAATCTTGTAATTTATCTTCAACCGCGCTACGTTCAACTTTATTTTGGCTGTAGTCATCGAATAACGTCACTAATTCGTCAAATGTACGTTCTGATAAACGACCAGCGTCACCACCATTGTAGTCAGAGGCGTTATTTGAATCGATTAAAGGTCGTAAACCTGCCCATGAAGCTTCAATATCATTGATCGATAAGTTGGCATTCGGGAAGCGGTGGTTAACAACACGTAATAGGTAATTAACGTCTTCTTGAGTCACTGTTGGGTGCTCAAAGTCACCTGTGTAGTCAGTATCTGTTGTACCGAAGTAGGTTTTATTTTCACGAGGTAAAACAAAGACCATACGGCCGTCTTGTTCGCCTGTGTCAAAGTAAATTGGTTGTGATACTGTCAATTTAGATTTATCTACGACAAAATGCACACCTTTTGTTGGACGCATTTGTGCTGGTTTCTCATCAGACCCATCTAATTGACGGATTGTATCTGACCAAGGACCAGTCGTGTTGATCACAACATGGGATTTCACTGTAAATGTTTCACCAGATAGTAAATCTTCAACTTTGACAGCAACTATTTTGTCATTTTCATATTCGAAACCAACAACCTTTGCGTGGCTTAATAAATCAGCGCCATCATCATTTGCTTGTTTGATATTTTCAATCACTAAACGTGAGTCATTGTTGTTGAAATCTAGGTATTTACCACCACCGATTAAACCTTCAGCCATTAAGTCTGGTTGACGGCTCAATACTTCATCTTTAGACAACATTTCGTTGGCGTATTGTGAATCTTTTACACCAGCTAGTGAGTCATAGATATCCATAGCGATTTGTAAGCGTAATGGATTGAAAGTCACTTTTGGTTCGTCATATAAAGGCATTAACATTGGATCTGGTTGCGGGATATGTGGTGCAATGTTATGTACAGTTGCACGCTCAGTTACTGTATCTGAAACCACTTCTAGGTCGAAGTTTTTCAAGTAACGGATACCACCGTGTACTAATTTAGTTGAACGACTTGAAGTTCCTTCAGAGAAGTCTTGCATGTCCACTAAGGCCGTTTTTAGGCCTGATGCAGCGGCTTGAATCGCTACACCTGCACCTGTGATACCGCCTCCAATAATGAATAAATCATATTGGTTTTCTTTTAATTGTTCGACTGTTTCTTTTCTATACTTAAATGATAATTTAGACATTTAAACTATACCTCCTATGTATTAGTCGTTTGCTTCTTCTTTAAAGTATTGTGAGTAAGCACGTGTTGCACGGACTGCGTTAGTCCAACCCGCATATAAATCTTCTTTATGTGAATTGTTCATCTTAGGTTCGAAAGTTTGTCCTGGTTGAGTAAACGATTTCAATTCATCAATGTCTTTCCAGTAACCAACAGCTAAACCAGCTAGATAAGCAGCACCTAAGGCTGTTGTCTCAAGGTTAGCAGCACGAGCAATCTCAATACCAGTAATGTCTGATTGGAACTGCATCAAGTAACCATTCATCGCTGCGCCACCATCAACTTTTAGTAATGGAATATCGATACCAGTATCCTTATTCATTGTATCAGTAATGTCGCGAACTTGGTATGCAATTGATTGTAAAGTCGCTTTTACAAAGTCAGCTTTTGTTGTCCCGCGTGTGATACCAAAGGCACCACCACGTGCATCAGAATCCCAGTATGGTGCACCTAAACCAGTAAAGGCTGGAACTAAGTATACCTCATCTTCATTTGTAGATTGGTTAGCTAAAGCTTCAGTTTCAGAAGCGTTATCAATTAACTCTAAACCATCGCGGATCCATTGAATAGCTGAACCAGCCACGAATACAGACCCTTCTAAGGCGTAAGTTACCTTGTCACCAATCACGAAACCTACTGTTGTTAAAAGGTTATTTTGAGATAATTTTAACTCACTACCAGCATTCATGACAATGAAGGCACCAGTACCGTAAGTTGATTTCACTGTACCCTCTTCAGTTGCTAATTGACCAAATAATGCCCCTTGTTGGTCCCCTACCATACCAGAAATTGGTACTTCGTAGCCATAGAAATGGAAGCCAACAGTATGTCCGTAAACCTCTGAGTTTGAGCGAATTTCTGGCATCATGGCTTTTGGAATGTCTAACATAGCTAACATTTCATCGTCCCACTCCAACTTTTCAATGTTCATTAGCATCGTACGAGAAGCATTTGAGTAGTCAGTAGCGTGAACTTCTCCATTAGTTAATTTCCAAAGCAACCAAGTATCGATCGTACCAAATAGCAATTCACCTTTTTCAGCACGCTCTTGGGCACCTTCAACGTGGTCTAAAATCCAACGAATCTTAGTAGCAGAGAAATAAGCGTCAACCACTAGACCAGTATGTTGTTGAATTTTGTCTTTTAACCCTTGCTCAATTAAGTTATCACTAATTGGCGCGGACTGACGAGACTGCCAAACAATTGCATTATATATTGGTCGACCGGTATCCTTTTCCCATACAACTGTGGTTTCACGTTGATTAGTGATACCAATACCAGCGATTTGATCAGGACGTAAACCACCATCAATAAATGCACCAGCGATTACTGCCTGTACTGAGTTCCAAATTTCAATCGCATTGTGTTCTACCCAACCAGATTTAGGGAAAATTTGCTCAAACTCTTTCTGACTTGAAGCAATAGGTTCGGCCTTATGGTTGTAGATTACTGCACGTGATGAAGTTGTCCCTTGGTCAATCGCCATGATATATTTTTCTTGTTCACTCATTATAATTCCTCCTACTTAATAAAAAATTGCTAAATAAGCGCTTTCATTACAAAGTGAGTATACGCTATGTAAATAAAAAATGCTAGAGATTGGTCAACAAAAATACAAATGTGCATTGCAAAATATTGGCGCCAAGTCCCAGAAGTGGCGATAAACCTATAAAAAAAAGGGTATGCGCTTTCGTAGCACAATTCCCTATTTCTAATCAGATTAAAACAAAATTGTATATACAAGTAGTGGTTAGAATTTTCGCCAAGTTGATCTGGATAATAATATGATCACTGGATAAATTTCTAGACGACCGATAATCATCCCTACTGACATGACGATTTTTGAAAAATCAGACAAGGACGCATAATCTTGTGACGGCCCTAGTAAATCAAGGGAGCCACCGATATTTGAAATAGTAGCGATGGTCGCTGAGAATGCGGATGAAAAATTCTGTGCATCAAATGACAGGACCACCAGGATTAAAACGAATACGGCTAGATAGGTCATCAGATAGTAAACAATTCCGTAGTGGACATTTTTCTCGATACGTTTGCCGTTATAGGTCATAGGAATCACCCTATTTGGTGCAAGTAAATGCTGGATTTCACGTTTAATAGACCGCAAATAAATGCCTATACGGATAACTTTAAGACCGGACGCTGTAGACCCTGACATGCCACCGACAAACATCAACAATAGAATGGTGGTATGGGCAGCTGTCGGCCATTGCAAGATATCTACGGTGGTATAAGCAGTAGTTGACATGATGGACACGATATTAAAGAGCACATCGTGTATCATACGGAAGAAGTTATCGTAATAAGGGATTAAGGCAAAGGAAATAATGGCTAAGGCCCCTAAAATGATATAAATATACCATTTCAACTCTTCGTCTTTAAGGATTTCCTTCCAACGCCTTTCGTAAGCAAGGTAGAAGAAGTTGAAATTTAAACCAAAGGTAAACATGGCGACCAACAAAATCGTTTCAACAGCCCTTGAATCGTAATGAGCGATGGAGCTAGGATAGATGTTAAAGCCCCCTGTTCCGGCCGTACCCATAGACAGTAGCATGGATTCAAACCATGGTACACCGGCCATCCAAAGTAAGACCGCGAATACGACCGTTAGAAATAGATAAATAAAGTATAAGATATAAATCGATGAAGAGACCCTAGATTCAAGCTTACCTGTCGTTGGTCCCGGTAACTCCGCTCGCATGACGTATACCCCTTTTGCTCCCATATTTGGTACGATATAAAGGAGGAAGATCAACATCCCCATACCACCTACCAGTAAGGTAAAGGAACGCCAGAACATCAAGGACTCGGGTAATACGTCAAGTGTGTCGACCAGGACGCTAGCCCCAGTGGTGGTAAAACCGGATACAGCTTCAAATAAGGCATCGACGTAGGAATTAACTGCGCCTGATAAATAGAATGGTAAGGCTCCAAACATGGAAATCAAAAACCAGGATAAAGAGACTAATACGAAACCCTCTCGAGCAAAGAATACGTCTTTCACTGGTTGTCTAAAGGACATGACTTTACCGACCACAAAAGTGATAATCATGGAAATGATGAAGGATAAGATGACCTTAACTCCGTTTTGGTAGATGACAGCTACTAATAGAGATGGCAGCATCAGTAGAGCCAAGACCATGAGTAACCGCCCAATTAAGTATTGGATGTAGGGCCAATTCATTCGCTATCTCTCCTATTTTTCTTCACCACGATGTCATTAAAGTTCCGAATTTTGTCCTCGGTATCGATAACTAGGACATGGTCGCCGGGAATAAAGGCATCATCCCCACTTGGAATGATCATTTCCTTGTCCCGGACAATTAAACCAATCATCAAACCTGGTTTAAAAACCATATCTTTGATTGGTGTGCCAAGAAGCTTACAATCTGGGCTCAATACGAATTCTAGGACGGCTGTTTTATTATCTGATAAACGCGCATAGTTTTCTAATTTGTCAGATTGACTAGATGCAATAGAGCGGACATGACGGGTTACCGCGTCTACAATGGCCTTTCTAGGTGATAAAATCACATCAAGTTTACTTTCATCAATCAAGCGGATTAATCCTGGTCGGTTGACCTTGGTAATGGTTTTACGAACGCCAGCATTTTTCCCGTATAAAGACACCATCAAGTTCTCCTCGTCTGAATTGGTTAAGGTCAGCAAGAGGTCAAAATTTTCAACTCGTTGTTCATTTAAGACATACTGGTCAGTCCCGTCATCATAAATAACTTCTGTATTAGTAAATTGGTTGGCCAATTCAGAAGCCCTATTCTTATCTAGCTCAATCAAACGGGTATGAATCCCCCTAGCATGTAAAACTGGAATCAGATAGTGGTTAATCCGGCTTCCCCCAACGATTAGGGCGGATCTATATCGTTTGACTTTCTTATGGCCGGTAGCAACGAAAAAGTCCTGCAAAGCTTCACTTTTGGTGAAAATCTCCACAAAGTCCCCTGCTAACAAGATTGAATTTCCGTTTGGAATAAGGGTCTCCCCGTTACGTTCAACTGCCACCACAATCACTTCTGGAATATTACGACGAATGTCTCGAATATATTGGTTGACGATCCGTGACTTCTCCATAATTCGTACTTTAATTAAATGCATTCGATTATGGTAAAAAGGCTCCACAAAGGTTGCTGAGGGGTAATCGATGACTTGAATAATGTCATTGGCTGCAGCCCTATCCTGGTTAATCAGGTAATCAATGCCAAGATTCGATTGGATAAAACCTTGTTGCACTGTAAAGGCCTGGTTACGAACGCGGACAATTAAAAACTCAGCCCCCAAAGTTTTGGCTATCATGGCAGAAATAATATTGACCTCATCATGAGGAGAAGCCGCAATAAAGACTTGGGCGTTTCGAACATCTGCTTCACGTTGTACTTCAACATCAACACCGTTACCCACTACCCCCTTGATATCCACCTCATCAATTAAATCATCAATAACCCGCGGATCGTTATCTATTAAGGTCAGGTTGTGACCTTCTTTAATTAACCCATGAAGGATGTCCTCTCCGAGTTTTCCCCCTCCTACAACGACAATGTCCATATGTCCTCCTAAAAACTGCGATAAAAGTTATGGTAAAAAGCAGAAAAGGCCCCCTAAACAGCTTGTTAGGAAGGCACTTCACATTTTTATCTAAATCATTCATTAAAATGTTGCTTGTAATGGTGGTACAACTTGTTTTTTACGTGATACAACGCCTGGTAAAGCAATTTGGTTGTCATTTACTTGACTACCATAAGCTTGTTCCACATGTTGCACAAAATCATCAGAACCTACCAATAAACCTTCTGAATCACTTGTTAAAATGTTTGTTACTACTAGTAAGAATGCGGCATATTCGTTTTCAGCTACTAAGTCTTTCATTGCTGTAATCACTTCGTCTTTACGTTTCAAGACATCGTCAACATCTACAACATTGATTTGACCAATTCGTACAGGTTTACCGTCCATTTCAAATGATTTAGCGTCGCCATCAGCAATTTCACTTGCAGATTTAGCGTCTACATTTGTACCTGATTTCAATAAAGCTAAACCGTAAGCTTCAACATCTACGCCAGCGATCTCAGCTAAAGCTAAGCCAACTTCTTTATCTTTTTCAGTTGTTGTTGGTGATTTGAATAGTAAAGTATCTGAGATGATAGCCGATAGCATTAAACCAGCGATTTCTTTAGGGATTTCAATACCTTTTTCTTGGAATAATTCGAAAATAATTGTTTGAGAACAACCGTATGGTTTAGCAATGAAAGTTAATGGTGCGGCACTTGTGAAATCACCAATTTTGTGGTGGTCAACAACTGAATGCACTTCAACTTCTGCTAAGTCAGCAACTGATTGTTGAGACTCGTTGTGGTCTACTAAAGCAACTGTATCTGTTTGCGTTCCAATAGATTCAATTACACGTGGTGCCTCTTGACCAAATTCATTCAAGGCATAGGCAGTTTCTTCGTTAACATGTCCTAAGGCAACCGCTTCTGCTTCAAGTCCTTGTTGGTTTAATAAGTAGGCATATGAGATAGCAGATGTAATGGCATCTGTATCTGGATTTTGATGTCCGAAAACTAAAATTTTATTCACGTTTATTGCTCCTTTTTGAATTCAATGATATTCACATTTTAACATAGATTAAATCGAAAAAAGGAACTTTTCGAAAAATCCGAAAAATTCCTTTTAAGTTGATTTTTGACTTTATTTCAAGTTATATTTGCCTAAAATTCTTGATACACCGCTGGATCTTGGTTGGCTGCGCGGCCATCTGGCTTATCTAGACGATCAAATACGGCCAAGTCTTCTTCATCCAGTTTGAAGTCAAAGAAGTTTAAGTTTTCAATTTGACGTGCTTTCTTGCTTGATTTAGGGATTGGCATAGCCCCTAGTTGGGTTTGCCAGCGTAAAATTGTTTGACCAGCAGACTTACCATATTTAGCAGCTACTGCCTTGATGTCTTCATTTTCTAAAACTGACTCATCAATTTTTTCATTTGCCCGAACAAAAGGTGACCAAGATTGAGTAATAATGCCCTTCTCCTCATGGTAAGCGCGTTGCGCTTTTTGTTGGAAGTAAGGGTGCATTTCTACTTGGTTAACAACCGGTAAGACACCAGTTTCACGCTCAATGCGGTCAATATGTTCTGGTAAGAAGTTGCTGACACCTAGATTTTTGATGTAGCCACGTCTTTGGGCTTCAATCAGTGCTTGCCAAGCTTCAACATAGTGGTCTTCTTTTGGATTTGGCCAGTGAATCAAGTAAAAGTCATAGTAGTCTAAGTTAGCCCGCATTAATGATTCTTGAATAGTCACTATGGCATCATCATATTTGTGGTAACGACCCGGTAATTTTGAAGCTACTTGAATCTCGTCTCTTGGAATACCAGATCGGCGAATAGCTTCACCTACTGTTGCTTCATTTTCATAGTTGTAGGCTGAATCTAGGTAACGGTAACCTACTTCTAAGGCTGACTGGATAGAATCTACCCCATCATATCCTTTAAGTTTATAGGTACCAAAGCCAATTTGTGGGGCTTGGGTTCCGTCATGCGCTGTATAAGTTGGTATTGTCATCGAAAAACTCCCTTCAAAATCAAAGTTCTACTCTTAGTTTACCATTAACTCATTTAAGACCAAATCATTTGCTTGTACGGGACTTTAAATATTGAAGCAAGGGCAAGCGCACCCTACTTGTTAAACTGCTTGTTTTACAATAACGGATACCCCTTGACCGCCACCTACACATAAGGTCGCTAAACCATAAACTGACTGACGTTTTTGCATTTCATGGATCAAGGTAACCAAAATACGGGCGCCTGAAGCACCAATCGGATGACCAAGGGCAATTGCACCACCATTCACGTTAACCTTGTCAGCTGGCAATTCTAGGCTTGTGGTTACACATAAAGCTTGAGATGCAAAGGCTTCATTAGCCTCAATTAAATCTAGTTCTTCTGCCGTAATATTGGCCTTTTCTAAGGCCTTGATTGTTGTTGGGATTGGGCCTGTCCCCATAATTGAAGGATCCACCCCGCCCGTTGCATAAGATGCAATGGATACCATGGGCTTAAGCCCTAGTTCATCGGCCTTACGCTTAGACATCAAGACAAGCATTGCTGCCCCATCGTTGATACCTGATGAGTTACCTGCTGTCACTGACCCCTCTTCTTTAAAGGCTGGTTGCAATTTACCTAAACGTTTTGCTGTAATACCCGAACGTGGCCCCTCATCTTCAGTCACTACTAGTGGGCCACTTTTTTGTTGGATGGTCACTGGGACGATTTCATCGGCAAAACGTTCAGCCTCTTTCGCTGCAACAGCCTTGATTTGGCTAGCGGCTGCAAATTCATCTTGTGCTTCACGGGAAATCCCGTATTGGTCTGCAATATTTTCTGCTGTAATCCCCATCGCTTCGTTTGAGAAGGCATCAGTTAGACCATCGTTTTGCATTGTGTCAATCATTTGACCGTTGCCCATACGCTGACCCCAACGAGCGGAATCAACCACGTAAGGTGCACGAGTCATATTTTCCGTACCACCTGCGACAACAATTTCAGCATCCCCAAGCATGATAGCTTGTGCGCCCATCATGACAGTACGCAATCCTGAACCACAAACCTGGTTAATGGTTACGGCAGTTGATTCGTTAGACAAACCTGATTTTAGGGCGACTTGGCGGGCAACGTTTTGGCCAAGTCCTGCACTTAATACATTCCCCAATATCACTTGCTCAACTTTTGTTGGGTCTAAATCAATTGAAGCGAGTGTTTCTTTTAATACTTCTACCCCTAAATCAACGGCTGAAATGCCTTTAAATTGGCCACCAAATTTTCCAATTGCAGAACGTTTCGCTGCAACAATGACTACTTCTTCCATAAAACTCTCCTTTATCATTTATTCATCTTCTAGAGTTAAATACGTGAATAAATGTTTATCTCTTTCATTATAGCGAAGACTGCTACTAATATCTAGTTATGAATACTAAGTTAAGTAATTATCGTTTTTTTCTCTAATCTTAGCCTATAACAAAACGTCTACCAAAACAATAAAATTTTGGCAGACGTACGGATTCTTAATTGAAAATTTATTTTTCAGGATTAAAAGACGTGAAGTCGATCAACGGCGTTACTAAACTAATTTGACCATGTTCTTTCTCGTCTACAAGCATAGATCCATTTGAGTAACGGTTTGCAATTGCCACGTCACCAGCTCTAAAGGTTTCCCGATGAGATTCGCTTGTAACAACTTCAAACATTTGATTAGTATCAATGACTTCAAAGGCAGCAACAAAACGATGTGGGTTTGATTTCAATTCTTTTAAGGCCACTAAACCACGCTTAGCACGACCAAGAACGTTAATTTCAGACCATTTCAATCGTTTCATATGCCCTCTTTGGGTCACCATCATCAATTGCGAGTTATCCTCTGGAACAGCTGCGTATGCCAATCCAACCACATAATCATCTTGTTTCAGGTTAATGGATTTAACCCCTTTAGCACGCGCACCAACAATTGAAATTTCATCAATACTGTATCTTAAGGTAAAACCAAAATGCGTCACTAAGATAACTTGAGCTTGGCTTTGGTCAGTTGTAACGTCAATACGGTAGACACCAATTACCTGGTCAGTGTCAGAAGATAAATTCATCGCTAAAGATGATTTGTTTTTATGACCGCGGAATTCTTTGAATTCTGACAAGGCCGTTTGTTTAATCATACCAGCAGCTGATGCAAGCAAGAGGTTATCTTTGCTATTTTCATCGTATCTAAAGACACCGATAATTGATTCATCACTTGCAAAGGCAATTCTTTGCGAAATATGCTCTCCTAAGTCTTTCCAACGGATGTCTTGTAATTCATAAACTGGTTGGAAGATGTAGTTCCCTTTATTGGTTATGAATACTAATTGATCCAAAGTAGACATTTTTTCAAGGAATTGGACATGATCCCCGTCCCGTAAACCAACTTCTTCAATACCAGAAGCTTTAAACGACCGCAGACTAGATCGTTTGATATAACCACCGCGGGTAACTACAACGACAACGTCTTCTTCAGGAATTAATAATTGTTTCTTCACGATGACTTCTTGGATTTCGTCTTGAATCTCAGTGCGACGTTCAGAAGCATAAGCTTTCTTAATCGCTTTGAGTTCAGACTTCATCCGGCCGTATAGGACTTTGTCGTCAGATAAGATCGCTTGGTAAGCAGCAATATCTTCGTTTAATTGCAGGCGTTCATTTTCCAAGGCAGTAACGTCTGTATTGGTTAAACGGTACAATTGTAGGCTTACGATGGCTTCTGCTTGGGCTTCTGAAAAATCAAAAGCTTCAATCAAGTTGTGTTTAGAGTCTGATTTATTCTTAGAATTTCTAATCGTCGCAATCACCTGGTCTAGAATAGACATGGCTTTGACCAATCCGTCTACGATATGTAAACGGCGTTGGGCCTTGTTTAAATCAAAGGTTGTCCGACGACGAATAATTTCATACCGGTGGCCGATATAAGCGTTTAAAGCTTCTCTAATCCCGACTAATTCAGGACGTTGGTCATTAATGGCCACCATGTTGAAGTTATAGTTAATTTGCAAATCAGAATTTTTGTAGAAGTAGTTTAGGATGGCCTCAGAACGCGCATCCTTTTTCAATTCAATCACGATTTGTAGGCCGTTACGGTCCGTTTCATCGCGGACTTCTTGAATACCGTCAATTGACCGGTTCAGTCGTAACTCATCCATCCGGCGCACTAGGTTAGCCTTATTCACTTCGTATGGAATTTCCGTGATCACGATTTTCTCTTTACCACTGCGGTCTGTTTCAATATGGTGTTTAGACCGAACAACGACTTTCCCGCGTCCAGAAGTATAAGCTTTCTTCAACTCTTCTTTCCCTTGGATAATAGCACCTGTTGGGAAATCTGGTCCGGGAACAAAGTCCATCAATTTATTGATTGTGGCATTTGGATGGTCGATTAAATAAGTTGTTGCATCAATAATTTCACCTAGATTATGAGGCGGAATTTCAGTGGCGTAACCTGCTGAAATACCAGTTGCCCCGTTAACCAATAGGTTTGGGAAACCTGCTGGTAAAACAGTTGGTTCTTCAGCCGTGTCATCAAAGTTTAGGATCATTTCGACCGTGTCTTTATCAAGATCACGCAATAATTCATCTGCAATCTTCGATAAACGGGCTTCTGTATACCGCATGGCAGCTGCAGAGTCACCGTCCATAGACCCGTTATTTCCGTGCATTTCTACTAAAACTTCACGATTCTTCCAGTCTTGAGACATCCGGACCATGGCTTCATAAACTGATGAATCACCATGTGGGTGGTAGTTACCAATTACATTACCGACTGTTTTGGCCGATTTACGGAAGTTTGAAGAAGAGGTATTCCCCTCTTGAAACATTGCGAACAAAATCCGGCGTTGTACTGGTTTTAATCCATCCCGAATATCAGGTAGCGCCCGGTCTTGGATGATGTATTTAGAATACCGTCCGAAACGGTCACCCATTACCTCTTCTAATGTTAATTTTTGAATTTCAACCATTAATAATCACCATCTTCATCAAATAAATTAATTTGCCCACCAGCCAAGTCATTTGCATCTTCGTTAGCAGTGACACTGGTTTGATTTTGGTTTTCTAAAATCTCGACAACTTCCTCCTTGTCGCCAGCATCATGATCTGAGGCATTTTCAAGTAGGGTATCTTCTTCATCCATGGTGAAGGCCACATTGTCTTCAATCCATTTCCGTCTGGGTTCAACCTTGTTCCCCATTAAAACAGATACCCGTTTTTCAGCTAGGGATAAATCGTCAATTGTTACCCGGACTAGGGTACGTGTTTCAGGATCCATAGTCGTTTCCCATAATTGGTCCGCATTCATCTCACCCAAACCTTTATACCGTTGTAAGGTGTAGCCTTTGCCGATTTTATCAGTCACAGCTTTTAACTCGTCATCCGTCCAAGCATATTCAGTGATCTCGTTTTTCCCTTTACCCTTAGATACCTTATACAATGGTGGCATAGCAAGATAGACTTTACCCGCCTCTACCAAAGGTTTCATATAGCGGAAGAAGAAGGTCAACAGTAGCACTTGGATATGGGCCCCATCGGTATCGGCATCGGTCATGATGATGACCTTATCATAATTGGCATCCTCAATTTCAAATTCAGCCCCAACACCTGCACCAATGGTATAGATGATGGTGTTCAACTCTTCATTTTTTAGAATATCTTGAATGCTGGCTTTTTCAGTATTTAATACCTTACCACGTAATGGCAATATAGCCTGGAATTTACGGTCCCGCCCTTGTTTAGCAGAACCACCGGCAGAATCCCCCTCCACTAGGAAAAGTTCATTCTTCTTGGCATTACGCCCTTGTGCAGGGGTTAATTTACCAGATAATAGGACTTCTTTACGTTTCCCCTTAGCGCCACGTGACGCTTCACGGGCTTTACGGGCTGCATCTCTGGCTTCACGGGCTTTTAGAGCTTTACGGACCAGCATTTGTGCTGTTTCCCCGTTTTCAATTAGGTAAACAGCTAAGTTTTCGGATACGATTTTATCAGAAGCTGAACGCGCTTGTGGTGTCCCTAATTTAGACTTGGTTTGCCCTTCAAACTGCAAGATTTCTTCAGGAACCCGTAGCGATAAGACCGCTGTATACCCTTCTCGTACGTCAGATCCTTCAAGGTTCTTTTCTTTAGTCTTCAACAAGTCCACCTTACGGGCATATTCATTGAAAGACTTAGTTAAACCTGTTCGCATCCCCGCTTCATGGGTCCCGCCGTCTGCAGTTCTTACATTATTGACGAATGATAAGACTGTTTCCGAATAGCCATCGTTATATTGGAAGGCCAATTCGATTTCAATCCCGTTTTCAACCCCTTGGAAGAAGACGACATCATGTAAAACGTCCTTGTCTTCATTTAAGTAATCGACAAAAGCCTTGATCCCTTCTGCATAATGAAAGGTTTCCTCAGTTTCGTTGATTTCATCAATAAAGTCGATACGTAAGTCTTTTAATAAAAAGGCTGATTCACGTAAATGTTCCCGAATAGTTGAGGGGTCAAATTTAATATTGCCAAAGATTTCAGCATCCGGATAAAATTGAATTTTAGTGCCGGTGTTTTTGCTTTTTATGGCTTTTGTTTTTGGTTTGCGTGGTTTACCACCATTGGTAAATTCTTGGTAGTATTCTTTGCTGTCCCGGTGAACTGTGGCAATAAATTTGCTGGACAAGGCATTTACTACGGATGAACCTACACCGTGTAGACCCCCTGAAGTTTTATAACCTGAACCACCGAATTTACCACCCGCATGAAGGACCGTTAAGATGACCTCAACAGTCGGTTTGCCACTAGTATGTTTACCAATTGGCATCCCACGTCCATTATCGGCAACAATTGCTGAACCATCTTTAGCAAGGGTTACTGTAATATGGTCAGCATACCCACTCAAGGCCTCGTCAATTGAGTTATCGACAATCTCATACACTAAATGGTGTAAACCACGTGCATCTGTTGACCCGATATACATACCAGGACGTTTTCTAACTGCTTCCAGGCCTTCTAATACCTGTATCGAACTTTCATCATAAGTTGATTTATTATTTTGGTTTGTTGGTTTGGCCAAATCGTTTACCCCACTTTCAATCTTTTTCATCATATATTAAAACCGCAGATTTGCCAAATAGAATCAATATTAATAAGCCCATTTATTTGCGGGCAACTCATACATTATAGCCTAAAAATATTCGAAAGATAGAAAATAATCTTAGGAAAATTTTGATTTTCATCACTTGCTAATTAGATTTGCAATATTTAAATTTATCTCATATAACTGTATTCTTTCCAATTAATGATATAATAAAAGGAGTCCATAGATTTATTGAAAGGAATTAAATCATGTTAACGATTCTATTACTAGTCGTCGCTTATCTATTGGGGTCTATTCCCTTTGGTTTAGTTGTCGGCAAACTCGTCTATAAAAAAGATATTCGCCAATTCGGCTCAGGAAATATTGGTACAACAAATGCCTTCCGAGCTTTTGGTACCACCGGAGGCGTCCTTGTTTTCATCTGTGATATGGTAAAGGGGGCTATCCCCGTCTTACTAGCCGTCTGGTTGAATCCTGGCTTACATCCCTTACTATTTGGTGGTATGGCCATCGTTGGTCATTCATTCCCACTATTCCTGAAATTTAATGGTGGTAAAGCAGTGGCAACTTCATTTGGTGTAGTTTTAGCCTATCATCCGGTATTTGCTTTGATTTCAATCGCATCATTCTTTGTATCCTTATTCATCACAAGTATGGTAAGCTTTTCTTCAATCTTTGCGGTGATTTTTGCAACGATTTTAAGCTTATTCTACCAAGACTTGGGCTTAACAATTGCGACTGTTTTAGTCTTAATTCTAGTTGTTGTCCGTCATACAGATAACATTAAACGGATTCGTCAAGGGACAGAATCAAAAGTGCCCTTTGGTTTAAACAAAGCCAAGAAAAAATAAATGAATCAAAATCGATAAAATAAAGAGCGATCCCAGATTAGCACTTCAACAAGCTAATCTTTGGGACGCTCTTTTTTCTGTTTGGCATGGGGATGAAACTGTAGATAGTTATCCCGTAATTTTTCTTTTGATAAATGGGTGTAAATTTGTGTAGTGGATAAGGAAGCATGGCCTAGTAGTTCTTGAACAGTTCTTATATCCGCCCCATTGTTGAGTAAATGAGTGGCAAATGAATGTCGCAATTTATGGGGATGGATGGACAAGGTGGTGGCTGACTTTTTGACCATTTGGTCTAAAATGTAAGCAATCCCCTGGCTAGTCAACTGTTCACCCTTATAATTCACAAATACGAACGCATGTTCTGCGCCCTCAAAATGGCCCTTAGCTATGAGTTGGCTTCTACCATTTTCCAGGTAATCTACTAAGGCATCGTGGCAAAATGACCCAATTGGTACATACCGGTCTTTGTTGCCTTTCCCACGCAAGAGGACCATGTCGGCTGTTAGGTCTACTTGATTGATGGCTAAGTCTCTAACTTCAGAAACCCGGGCTCCTGTTCCATACAAGAATTCTAACAAGGCGCGGTTTCTAAGGGCAATTGGATCGTTTCCTTGGACCGAATCAAATAATGACTGAACTTCTGATTCGTAGAAAAAATCAGGCAATTTAAGTCCTGTTTTAGCAGTTTTCACATAATTAAAAGGATTTTCCCTGACTAATTCACGGTCAAGCAGTAAATTGTAGGCAGAACGCAAACTGGATAGGTGGCGGGAAATAGATTTCCTTGACAGACCGTCCCGCTGCAGATTACCTAGGTAGATCCGAATATCCCTGTAAGCCACTTGATCTATTTGGTCTATACCCGCATCCTTCATAAATGCTTGAAAGTTGTCTAAATCAGCCATGTAGGCCTTGATGGTTTCTGGTGAATATTGTCTTTCATGGGTTAAATAGTCGCTGAATAAACTTTTAAAGTCATCTGTTGGCATTAAAAAACACCCTCTCTATTAGTGGCTAAAATATACCACAACGATAAGGATGTTTTCAAATTTTGACATTATTTTTAGAGGGCTTATGCTTCTACTGCTTCACCTTTTTGCACGTCTTCTTCGTAGTCACCGTTTGGACAAACGATTTGTTTACCACCACGGATTTTCTTCTCAACCAAGTAATGGTCACATTTTGGACATGCACGACCGATTGGTTTGTTCCAGTCAGTAAAGTCACAGTCTGGGTATCTAGAGCAACCGTAAAAGATACGATTTTTCTTCGATTTACGTTCAACTACTTGACCTTCATGGCATTTCGGACAAGTTACACCTATCTCTTTCACAATAGCTTCGGTGTGGCGACAGTCTGGGAAGTTGGCGCAGGCATAAAATTTACCGAAACGACCCATTTTAATGACCATTTCACCGCCATCAACTGGACATTTAAAGCCAGCTGGTTCATCTTTGATTTCAATTTTTTCCATTTCCACTTCCGCTTTTTCAAGCTCTTTATGGAATGGTTTAAAGAAGGCATCAATCACTTCAACCCATTCTTTTTGGTCTGTTTCAATTTCATCTAATTCTTTTTCAAGATCAGCTGTAAATGACGTATCCACGATTTCTGGGAAGAATTCAGTGATCATCTTATCGACAATTTCACCTAGTTCAGTTGGTTCAAATCGTTTGGCTTCTAATTTTACATAGTAGCGCTTAATCAGTGTTTCGATGGTTGGTGAGTATGTTGATGGACGGCCAACGCCATCTTCTTCTAGTTTCTTGATTAAAGAAGCCTCTGTATAGCGAGCTGGTGGTTGGGTGAAGTGTTGACTTGGTTCTAAGTCTTTAGACTTCACTGTTTCACCGTTAACTAATTCTGGTAAGATATTGTCTTTGTTGTTGGCTTCTGTATAAACTTTTTGGTAACCTTCAAACTTAATTTTAGAACCATTTGCTCTAAAAGTCGCTTGGTTTTGTACCAAATCAGCAGATACAGTGTCATAGATGGCTGGTGCCATTAGACTAGCCATAAAACGAGACCAAATCAATGAGTACAAACGGAATTGATCACGAGACAAGTAATCTTTAATAGCATCCGGTGTCCGGTCAGCTGATGAAGGACGAATCGCTTCATGGGCATCTTGTGACCCTTGGGCTTGCTTACTTGCTGCTTGGTAACCTAAGTATTCCTTACCATAAGTATTGGTAATATATGATTTTGCACCGGCTTTGGCTGAATCAGAGATACGAGTTGAATCGGTACGCATATAAGTAATCAAACCTACTGGTGCTCCGCTGCCTAGTTTGATCCCTTCATATAGTTGTTGGGCCACCATCATGGTTTTACGGGTCCGGAAGTTTAATTTTTTCGCCGCTTCTTGTTGCATAGACGAAGTGGTAAAAGGTTTTTGCGGGTTACGCTTACGTTCTTTTTCCGTCACGTTTTCAACGGTGAAGTCTTGCGTTTTAATTTCCGCCATAAAAGCTTTAACGTCCGCTTCGTTTTTCAAATTAAGTTTTTTACCCTTGAACTTTGAAGCATTAGCTTTAAAGGTCTTACGATCTTTAATAAATGACCCTTCAATTGTCCAGTACTCTTCAGGTTTGAAAGCACGGATTTCATTTTCCCGGTTGATAATCATATGTAAAGCAACGGATTGTACCCGACCAGCAGATAACCCTTTCTTTACTTTCTTCCATAGCATCGGGGATAAATTGTAACCTACTAAACGGTCTAACACACGGCGTGCTTGTTGAGCGTCTACAAGGTCCATATTAATTGGACGTGGGTTTGCGATTGCCTCTTTAACAGCTTCTTTGGTTACCTCATTATAGGTTACACGGATTGGGTCTTCAGGGTTTAAGCCTAAGATGTGGGCTAAATGGAAGGCAATTGCTTCCCCTTCACGGTCCGGGTCACTCGCAAGAAAGACTTTTTCAGCTTTCTTTGCATCTTTACGTAACTCTTTAATTAAAGGCCCTTTACCACGGATGTTAATATAGTCCGGTTCATAGTCATTCTCAATATCAATACCCATACGCGATTTTGGTAAATCACGTAAATGACCTTTGCTGGCTACAACTCTATAATTTCTACCTAAGTACTTATCTATAGTTTTGGCTTTCGTCGGAGATTCTACGATTACTAAATATTTATATGCCAACGACAAGCTCCTTTCTGATATCCATTTCTAAATCGCTTTACATATTATGCTAGAATAATAGCATTTGTCAAATATGAAAATTAATTGCTACAAATGAATATATAACCTAAAGTTAAAATAAGCAAGCAATATATGCCCATTTAATTATAGTAGAAAGTTATTCGTTGGCAAATTTACAGGCAAAATTTAAATTTTTCTATATACTGAAAAATAAGTCGCGCAGGATTTCTGAAGCCTGTAATGCCGGCGTTGCGCCGTAGTATATTAATTGGTTGGTCCCTGCAGAAAAAGGGTTCGAAATCGGACCTGGCACTGCAAAAACCAGCCTATTTTCTTGTAAGGCATAATTAGCCGTGATTAATGATCCAGATTTTTCAGCTGCCTCAATGACCATAGTTGCTTGACTGAGTCCTGCAATAGCTAGATTTCGGTAAGGGAAATGCCAGCGTTGAATTTTAGCGTGGTTGGGTAGTGGTGAAACGAGCAAATGATTTTGGGCAATTGCTGCCTGCAACTTTAAGTGGTCACTTGGGTATGAAGTCAACAAGCCTGTGCCAATAACGGCAATAGTATCACCATGTGCCATTGCACGTTTGTGGGTATAGGCGTCCACCCCTTTAGCTAAGCCAGAAACAATCACCACTGCTTCACTTAATTCAGGGATCAGTTGGTCAATAGCTGACTTACCGTAAGTAGTCATTTGTCTAGACCCCACAACAGCCATAGCAGGTTTTTGAAAAAAAGCTAGATTCCCCTGGCAAAATAAAACTAAATTAGGTTGGTAGGTTTGCAGTAAGGCTTTTGGATATGTTTGCGTATCGAGGATGGTCACCGGTTGAATATGATAACGTTTATACAATTTTCTAAAATAAGCAAGTGAGTACTTTTGCTTAAACCGTCCCCAAGCCTTTAATTTCTGTGTATCTTGAAGACCTTGTATATGCCTGTCTAAGTCTTTGACACTAGTCACTTGGGCTTGAATCATATCGGCCAATTCCCGGTAGGTAAATATACCAGATTCAAAGGCATAGACTAACATCGATTCCGTCATAGCTAAGACATCTTCCTCATTTTTAAGCATCATATCAATATACGGATTTTCAATTTCAAATAACAAAAAACCACCCCTTTACATGTATATACGTAGGAGGTGGTTGAATTTGACTAATTAGCATGATTTATTTTTACAAATAATTTTTCACCGGCGCAAACGTCTTGCGGTGAATGGGACTTGGACCGTATTTTTTTAAACCATCTAAATGTTGTTTAGTCCCGTACCCAGCATTGGCTTCAAAACCGTATCCTGGATATAGGTCTGCATATTCTGCCATCAAGTTATCCCGGTATTCTTTGGCATAAATGGACGCTGCTGCAATGGCATAAACCGTCGCATCGCCCTTAATAATAGCTTCTTGAGGCGCCTTCTTGTAGTCATTCAAATGGACCGCGTCGATTAAGACATAATCAGGTGCCGGATGCAATTGGTCTAAAGCAGATATCATAGCTTGCTTTGTGGCAATTAAAATATTTGTTTGGTCTATTTCTTCAGCTGTTTGGATCCCAATCGTTTTTGCGATGGCATATTTTTCAATATCTGCCACCAAGGCTTGGCGTTTTGCATGGGATAACTGTTTAGAATCATTAAAATATACCGGTGGCATGTCACTAGGCAAAATAACAGCACTAGTGACAACCGGACCTGCTAAGGGACCACGTCCAACTTCATCCACCCCAGCAATCAATTGATAGCCTTGCTGACGTAGTTCGTTTTCTCGCGTTTTTAGCTGTTCAATCTGGTCAAAAATCGCTCGCTGCTTAAGTAAGGCCTTGTCATAGCGTAACAAGGCATTTTGCACCCCTTTACGGCTATCTTCTCGTAAAGCTTGTACGTAGACTGGGTCAACCTCATTTGAGGCCAAGTAGGTTTGAATTTGGCCGATTTTTAAATTGCCTAAGTCAGCTAAGTCAAAGGCTGTCTTTTTCTCGTCAGTCATTTAATCACTTACCTCAATATTTTCTGAAATTTGGTATTCTTCAATCCGGTCTAGGGTCATGCGGCCCAGTTTACCGTCTCGATAGTCACGGATAATCTTGTCTGAAGCCCGGTCGTAGTCTTCTAACATGCCCATTCGCTTGGTTAAGGCCATCAATAGGTCGGGATACGGCGGGGGGGGGGCTTCAGCCTCGATTGGGTAGTAGTTGCTGATAGCATCCGGGTAATAATGTAGGAAGAATTCTAGGGCGAATAAAGCGACGTCATCCTTATAGAAATGGGTGTCTTTAATCCCACCAGTTAGGGCCAGTTTGTCGGCTACTTCCTGGTCTTCAAATTTCGGCCATAAGATACCTGGTGTGTCCAATAGTTCAAAATCTTTATCGATTTTAATCCATTGCTGTCCTTTTGTAACGCCTGGTTTATTCCCTACTTGGGCTTTCTTTTGCTTGGTAAACTGGTTGATAAAGGTTGATTTACCAACGTTTGGAATCCCAATAACCATTACCCGGATCGATTTGTGTAGAATCCCTTTGTTGCGCCACTTGTCTTGGATATCTTGGGTAAAGTCTTTTAAAGCTTGGCGGAAAATTTTCATGTCACCTAGTTTTTTAGAATCTAAAGCGATAGCTAATTTGTTTTCGCCACTAAGGGCTTTGACCCATTCTTTGGTTTGTTGGGGGTCGGCCAAATCTTGTTTATTTAAAACAATCATGTGGCGTTTATTTTTAATGATTTCGTCTAACATGGGGTTCATACTGGCTGTTGGAATACGGGCGTCCCTAATTTCAAGGACGATATCCACTGCACTAAGTTGACTTTGAACCTCTTTTTTTGCCTTAGCCATATGGCCAGGATACCATTGAATATGTGCCATGGTTAAGCTCCTTTCATTTAAAAAAGTTGGCTAAGTGCGCCAACTTTTTAATGCATATTTGTGACTGTTTTTATACCTATCTATTACTATTGTACACTACCGAAGTCGGAAAATGGCCAATACCTAAAGTGGGTTGTGCCTTCCACGCTATCAGCATCAATAAAACCGAAGTAACGGGAGTCATGGGATACTTCCCGGTTGTCTCCTAATACGAAGTACTTGCCTTCTGGAACAGTTGTTTCGCCGGTAATTTCTTCAAGGGTAAAGTCGTTGGTAAAAGTTGTATCATCTGGGAATCGCTCAAAGTAGTCTTCTTTGATAGAATCTAAATAAGGTTCGTCAATCGCTTCGCCATTGATATATAAAACATCATCTTTGTATTCAATTGTGTCTCCCGGTACCCCGATAATCCGTTTCACATACTCGTCGCCTGAGCCGTCTGGCGCTGGGAAAACGACAATATCAGACTGGTCAATTTCTTCTGTTAAACTTAGGACAAACCGGTCCCCATCTATCATCGTGTTGGCCATTGAATCGCCGTCAACTCTAAATGGATAGAAGAAATATGTTCTAACCACCCAGAAGATAACAAGCGCGATCACAACTGAAATCACAACTGAAAATACTTCATCAAAAAACTTTTTCATAAGGTCAATCCTTTTCACTGGGTTCTAATACCCATTCTTTTAGTATATTCATTTGTACCTATAGCACCCTACCATTTTAGCGCTTTTGTTTTTATTATTCCAGAACTTCTACTGCTTTATCTAGTTGGGTGTCATTAGAAGCGATTAATGATTGGATAGCCGAAATCATGGCACTCGCTGTTTCCGTATCAATCACACCTGTTTCAGGGAGTCCTTGGTCCGCTTGTAAAGCTAGCACAGCACTGGTTGTATCCTCTGCAAAAACAGCATCCGCTTCGCTATCTTGGTAACCTAAGGACACTAGAATCGCTTCGATATTTTTAATCGCTTCTGAAGCATCGCCCTCTTGGTAGGTTTGACTCGTATCAATTAAAGTTAAAGAAGCATAATCCGGTAAGTTGGCTTCAACATCCGGCGTTACACCTGTTTCATTGATCCAAGTACCATTTGGTGTCAACCATTTGGCAATCGTAATTTTCAGTTCAGAATCAGATTCAAGGGAGAATACATTTTGCACAGTCCCCTTACCAAAGGTTTGGCTACCAACAACTGGTATACCTGCAGACTCTTGTAGGGCTGCAGCTAAAATTTCTGAAGCTGAAGCAGACCCTTCATTTACTAATAAGACCACATCTTCATCAACTTGGAAGTCCCCGTAATCAGCGTCTGATGCTTCATATACATAAGGATCTGCATCTTTTTCTTGAACTTGCATGATGGTATCTCCATCATTTAAGAACATATTGGCGATTTGTAAGGCAGAAGTTAATAAACCTCCTGGGTTGCCGCGAACGTCTAAGACAAATTTCTTCGCCCCTTGTGATCTTAAGTCCTCAATAGCTGCAACCAATTCATCGTAAGTTGGGGTTGAAAAACTCGTAATTTGAACATAACCAGTGCTTTCTTGCCCTTCTAACATTTCGTAATAAACGGTTTGAATTGGCACAGTATCTCTTGTGACAGTCACGTCAAAAGTATCTTCACCACGTTGGATCGTTAAAACGACATCACTGCCCGCTTCACCGCGGATTAAAGCGACCGCTTCGGTTGCGGTATAGCCTTGGATAGACTCTCCGTCTACGGCTGTGATGATATCATTGGCCATTAAGCCGGCTTCTTCAGCAGGAGACCCCTTAATTGGGCTGACAATTTGAATGTAGTCGTCTTTTTCCAAGATTTCAGCCCCTATACCTTCAAATGACCCTTCGATGGTTTCATCCAATTGTTGGGCTGATTGGTCGGTTAAATACTGAGAATATGGGTCTTCTAGCACTTCTGTCATTCCAGATATAGCCCCGTCAACCACCGCATCTCGATCCACATCATCCACGTAGTCGCCCACAATGGTAGTGAAGGCAGCTTGAATTTTCTGGATTTCACTAGTGGTTAGAGTCGTACTTGAGGACCCTGTAATAACACTTTGACCAGGTAAACGGCCAGTTAAGACGTAAGATGTCCCAACAAAAGTTCCCCCACCAACGATAAGGATGGTCAGGATATAAACTAGCCAAGAAACACCGCGTTTTTTAGGTTTTTGGTCATTATCAGGCTCATGTCCTTCTAGACCACTTGCATCTGTGTGGCTTTGACCACTTGAATGGACTTCTTCCTCAGTAACTGCTTTTTTATCTAATTGTTCATTATTATTTTCTTTGTTTTTTAAATCTTCATCTTCTGACATATGATTCACTACTTTCTGATAGACATGTTGGTCTCAAATATTTACCCAATATTTCCTCCTACACCTGGTATTTATCGGCGTAGGATTGCCAAACTTCATCAAATGTCGATACGTAATCAGAATAGCGTTGGTTTAATTCAATATAATTGCTAATTGTTTCAAAATCGCTAGCTGATTTCGGAAAATCGCCATCTAAAAAGACCAGCTCAGCAAACTGCGCCTGCTGGTCACTCTCTAGTAAATCGGCATTTCTAAATATTTGTACATAATGATAAAAGGACTGCGTAATCATCACTCTTTCTAATAATAAACTATATTACTGGTTACCTTCCGCCTCTGTTCCGATTTGTTCCTCGATATAGGTCAATGGCACATCCAGTAAGATGTTGATTTCATCGTTAGCTAAGTCAATATCACTGGCCCGAATAGCAAAATCCATGTCTTCAGACACTTGATCCAATCGGATAATAATCTGCTCTTCACCGGATAAAACTTGTAGTGGTAAATCTGTAGGTAGGGTCAATTGGAAGATAGCTAGTACTGTTGAAGTTGGCAATTGTAAACCCGCTAATTCAATATTAGTCACGTCAATGGCAATATTCCCATCTTCCATGACAGACGGATGCCCTTGCATGGTATAAGCCACTTCAGTTCCCAACGCGTCTATTAGACCAGCAAATGACACTTCGTCATCAACCGTTAACTGATAAGGTACATCCTCCCCACCGATTACTGCTGATACCAGTCGGTTAAAGGAAATAGTCGACAGGTTGGCTTCTGCTGTGATTGTTTCATCACTTGCTTCTTCTGTCGTTACTGGTTCACTCAAGCTGGCAGTTTCCTGACTCGCTGTTTGGATATACAGATAAAAGCCAATGACAGGCACTAAAATAGCCAAAAGTAATAGCCAAAAGGCCCACTTCCAAGGATTGATTGTTTTTTTAGTATTCGTTTGCTTAGCCAATTAACTTACTCCTTTATCTGGTCCTCATCCACTTCTCGGTAGAATACGAATTTGTGTGGGTAGGCATTTTTCTCATCTACCACCCCTTCAATCACCTCGTAAGCTTCAAAGTCATCTAGGTTTGGGTCAAAATGGACATCCCCATCAAATTCATGGTTAATTGTTGTCACGCGTAATTCAGAAATATAAGGCCAAAATAGACGGTAAATAGAGTGTCCTCCCATAATAATCACATCTTCTTTTTCAGCTAGCGCCAAGATGTTATCGATAGAATCGGTTAATTCAACATCCGTTTGGTCATAGTCTGATTCAAAAGGGGATTTCTGGCGGGTAATGATAATATTGTGACGGTTTGGTAATGGCTTATAATCCAAACCTGCGTATGTCTTACGGCCCATCACAACAGTCTTACCAACTGTTTGGTCTTTAAAAAACTTCAAGTCATTGGGTAAGTACCAAGGTAGTTTGCCACCTTTTCCGATCAAATGGTTGATATCTTGTGCCCAGATTGCAATTAACATAGTAATTCCTCCTTATCAGCTTGTGACAGAAATAGGTCTTGATTGTTATCTATTATTATACCGCTACTGGTGCCTTAATTGCATCATGAGCTTTATAACCTTTAACTTTAATATCATCTTTTTCTAGATCAAAGATAGATTTACCTTCGCCACCAATTTCTAAAATCGGTAGGTCAAGTGGTTGACGGCTTAATTGCTCATATACTTGGTCAAAATGGTTGTTGTAAATATGCGCATCGCCAAAGGTATGAATATAATCACCAACCTCTAAACCTGCCTCACGTGCCAATAAATGTGTCAATAAAGCATAAGAGGCGATATTAAATGGTACACCTAGAAAGGCATCACCAGAACGTTGGTAGAGTTGGCAAGATAACTTCCCATCTTGAACGTAGAATTGACTCATTGTATGACAAGGTGGTAAAGCCATATTCGGCACATCTTCTGGATTCCAAGCTGAAAGCATTATGCGACGTGAATCTGGGTTATGTTTCAATTGGTCGATAATATTAACGATTTGGTCAATTGAATCACCCTCACGTGTTTCCCAATGACGCCATTGTTTACCATAAACATTACCTAATTCACCAAATTCTTTAGCGAAATCATCATCTTCTAGGACGCGTTGGCAAAATTCTTGTTTCACTTCTTGGTAGACCTTTTTAAATTCTGGGTCAGCATCAGCTCGTAAACCGAAGTCCGTCATATCTGGTCCTTGATAAGCATCTGATTCTATCCAACGTTTAAAGGCCCATTCATCCCAGATGTGATTGTTATTTTCTAATAAATAGCGAATATTGGTATCCCCTTTTAGGAACCACAACAATTCACTCTTGATTAAGCCAAAAGGTACTTTTTTAGTCGTTAATAAGGGAAATCCTTCGCTTAAATCGAAACGCATTTGGTAACCAAAAACTGATCTGGTACCTACACCCGTACGGTCGCTCTTATCTTGTCCATTATCTAAAATGTGTTGTAAAAAATCTAAGTATTGCTTTGCCAAAATCATTGCCCCCTAATTTAATTTGCATCAACTTCTTGTTTTTTATGTCATCGTAAAATATCTGATATTACATCTCTAATGTTGACAGGTATTCCCAGTAAGTCATTTTTTCAAGCAAATCATTTTCTTTGCTATCCTTCTCTAATTGCAATTCAGATAGTTTGCTGTAATCATTTCCGTTTTCGTTCATCGCCTGGTCAATGGCTTCAATATCCATTTCCAATTGCTCAATTTCACTCTCAATAACGGCCCAATCCTTCTTTTCTTGCCAAGACATCCGCTTCGCTTTTGGCGTTTCTTCTGTCACTGGCTCAGCAGCTTGTTTGTTTTGCTCACTTTGACTGGCCACTTTCTGCGATTGACTAGCTTGATTTTTTGCTTCTTTCATTGCGTCTCTATAGTCATGGTAGTTACCATAGAATAATTGTACTGTATTGTTCAAACTGTCCACAATAATAAGCTTTTCAACCACCTTGTCTAGGAAATACCGATCATGGGAAACGGTAATTACAGTCCCCTGGAAGGTCTCTAGGTAGTCTTCTAAGACAGATAGGGTATCAATATCTAAATCATTTGTTGGCTCGTCTAAAAGTAAGACATTGGGTCTAGTCATCAATATCTTCAATAGGTATAGTCGTTTTCTTTCCCCTCCTGATAGAGTGCCAATTAACATGCCATGCGATTCACGGGGAAACAAGAATTGCTCTAGCATTTGTGCTGCAGATGCTTGTGTTCCATCATCATAAACGTACTCAGAAGCGATTTCCTGCACGTAGTTGATCACCCGTTTGTCTTCTGGTAGATCGGTAGGAATTTGTTGGAAGTAGGCGATACGGACCGTTTCACCCGTTTTTACTTCACCTGAAAGTGGCGCTTGAATGCCAGCAATGGTATTTAGGAAGGTTGTTTTACCAGCCCCATTATCCCCAATTATCCCAATACGCTCTTTATTCTGTAATAATAGATTTATATTGGTAATTAAAGGCTTATTTGGGTAACCTACCGTTAAGTTATCGAATTCAAGGACTTTATTACCCAAACGTTGAGTATCTAAATCCACTGTTAATTCGCTATCGTCTGGTGTTTGACTAACTTTTTCTTTCAAGTTTTCAAAGCGGTGAATACGGGCTTGTTGTTTCGTGGTTCTAGCTTTTGCCCCTTTACGCATCCAAGCCAATTCACTCTTATACAATTTCTTCTGTTTCGCCATGGTTGCTGCTTCAATCTCATGCTCAGACTGTAATTTTTCCAAATAAATTTGGTAATTACCTTCATATTGTTTCAAGTCGCCCCGGTCCAAGGCGAAGATATGGGTTGTGATTTGGTCTAAGAAGTACCGGTCATGGGTTACCACTAAGACTGATTTCTTGTAGTTAGCAATGTAGTTTTCTAACCATTCTACCATTTCAAAATCCAAGTGGTTAGTAGGCTCGTCCATCAGTAACAAATCAGGTTCTTCAATCAAAACTTTGGCTAAACCGACACGTTTCCGTTGGCCCCCAGACAAGACTTTAACTTCTTGGGTTAGGTCATGAATACCTAATTTAGATAAGATCGTTTGGATTGTCGTATCCAAAGTCCAAGCGTTCTGCGCATTCATTTCTTGCTCAATTTGCTGAAATTTCTTTTGTAATTGGCTATTTTCTGAATCTAATTGCAAGTCCAAGGTAACTTCTTCATACCGACCAACTAATTGGACGATGGGACTTTCAGAGTGATAAACGGCCTCAAAAATCGTTTGGCTTTCATCTAGCTCTGGATCTTGAGTGACAATGCCCACTGTAAAATCTTTTGGATGTTCGATCTGCCCTTGATCGAGGCTAGATTTCCCCGCAATAATATTTAATAAGGTGGTCTTACCTGAACCATTGGCCCCAACCAACCCAACGTGCTGCCCTTCTCTAATTAAAAAGGAAACATCATTCAATAGTTGTTTCATACCATATGTTTTCGACCAATTTAACGCTTTATAATCTTTCATATATAACCTAGTCCTCTCCGTTCATTCTCTTTTATTTTACCATAGAACAAGGTCTATTCAGAACGCTTTAGCAATTCTTATCTTTAACCCTGACAAACAGTGACTTTCATTTTCTAAAATTGCAATAATTCGGTATAATAAACTAACAAGTTCCCATTGGAGGTAACCATTCATGAATAACAAACGTCGTGTCTATGTATACAACGGGTCGTCAGGTTTAGGCTGTCTCAGTCTGATTATGGTCTTAGCCCTAGTCATTTTCCTATTCATATTCTTCACAAAATTATTTATCCAAATATTCCCGGCCTTATTATTGATCTTGTCAATCATCTTATTAGTCCGCAGTATTTATAACTTATGGCAATGGTGGAAAAAGGACAAGCACGCCCAAGCTGGCGGCTTTATCGAAGTTGATGGCGTCATCGAACCGATTGAAGCGCCAGACAATCAAGCGAAAGACTACCATACACAAAGAATTTTCACATCAATTGTCGGCATCATTTTGGCCTTATTACTGATGAAATACCTATAGTATGAAGGCATCAGAACGCAACACAAAGCTATAACCACTGACACTGAAGAAAACTAGTCCCAAATACAAGCGGTCAATTTTTAGAAACCATCCAAAAGATTACTGATGTGTTCATTGCCCTTCTAGCCTTTGTTTTATTCGCTGGCTACCGGCTAGGGGTTTTGACTCTGCATAACCACATAAAAAACGTTCGTGAAAATTTCACGAACGTTTTTTATATTACTTGTTATTTATTTAAAATTTGCATGAATTGTTGACCGGTAATGGTTTCTTCCTGAATTAGGTATTCAGACAGCTCATCCAATTTTTCGCGGTTATTCATCAAGATTTCGCCGGCTTCTTGGTGGGCACGTTTAATCAATTCAATGACTTCTTGATCTGCTTTTTCAGCGGTACCACCAGATATCTGACTCTGTGTATTGTCAGACAGGTATCGATTAGTACGACTTTCCAATTGCATCATGCCGAAAGTATCCGACATTCCGTATTGTGTGACCATAGAACGGGCAATTTTCGTCATTTTTTCAATATCATTTGAAGCTCCGGTAGTGATTTCACCAAAGACCACTTCTTCAGCGGCGCGTCCACCAGCAAGGGTCATCAATTGATTGTACAACTCTTGTTTGGTGTAAAGTGATTTCTCACCAGTTTCAACCTGCATAGTATACCCAAGGGCACCTGACGTACGCGGTATAATCGTAATTTTCTCAACTGGCGCTGAACCAGATTGTTGGGCCGCAACAAGGGCATGACCAATTTCGTGGTAAGAAACGACGCGACGTTCTTCTGGCGATAAGATATCGTTCTTCTTGATTTGACCAGCTAAGACAACATCTACTGATTCATCCAAGTCAATTTGGCTAATTTCCTTGTGCTTGTTACGAACGGCACGTAGCCCAGCTTCGTTAATGATGTTGGCAAGATCAGCACCGGATGCCCCAGCCGTTGCACGGGCAATGTAACGGTAGTCGATATTTTGACCCATCTTATATTCTTTAGCGTGGACACGAAGAATTTCTTCACGTCCTTTTAAATCAGGTAATTCCATAGACACTTGACGGTCAAAACGGCCAGGACGTAACAAGGCTTTATCTAAAGATTCTGGACGGTTAGTTGCAGCTAGAATGATTACACCCTTGTCGCCTTCAAACCCATCCATTTCAGTAAGCAATTGGTTTAAAGTTTGCTCACGTTCGTCATTGGTCGAATAGGAATTGTCACGAGATTTACCAATCGTATCAATCTCATCAATGAAGACGATACATGGTGCTTTATCGTTGGCTTGTTTAAAGAGGTCTCGCACTTTAGCTGCCCCTCGGCCAACAAACATCTCAACGAATTCAGAACCTGCGATAGAGAAGAATGGGACACCGGCTTCACCAGCAACGGCTTTAGCCATCAAAGTTTTACCTGTCCCTGGAGGTCCTACTAATAGGACACCACGCGGGGCTTGGGCACCAATTTCTTGGTATTTCTTTGGTTCCTTCAAGTAATCTACCACTTCAACTAAAGACTCTTTGGCTTCATCTTGACCAGCTACATCTTTAAAGTTTCGTGAATTATCTGATTTTACATACATTTTGGCATCTGATTTACCAAAGTTCATACCTCCAAATCCGCCACCAGATAGGTCGATTTTAGAATCGGAACCACCTGTCATCTTCTGTATTAATTTACGCATTAACCAGTAGATCACGGCAAATGGTAAAATAAAGGTCAGTAAGAATGAGATAATCGGCGAAGTTGGTTGATGGATTTCCGTTTGGTAAGTTACATTATTCGATTCCAAACGGTTGACTAAATCAGGATCATCCACCTTACCAGTGGTATAAACTTGCGTTTCACCATCTTTTTCAGCGGTCCAAGTTAAATCATATTGATTGATTTCAACACTTTCCACCTGGCCAGCCTCTACTTGGCTAACAAATGAAGAATACGGAACTTCTTCTACCTGCATCCCAGTAATGGCTGGGAATAGTAAATTCAACCCAAGAATCACCAATATAATCCACCAGAATGCGTTCATAAAGTTAAAATAACCACCACCATTAGGAGAGTTACCAAATTTAAACCCTTTCTTCCGGTTTTTCTTCTGTTTTTTATTTTTGCTCATATATTCACTCCTGCTCATTTTGTCAAAAATATATAAGTTATTTAGACCTGACATCCTTGTCATAGTCTACACTTCTTAACTACAAATATATTATAACGCATACAAAGTCAGATTTGGTCAAAGCATACTTGCTTTCACAAAAAAAGCCATATTCATGGCTTTTCTTCACAAAATATTCATAATTGGACTGGCACTTTATTTGATAAAGTCTTGGTATAAACGGGATTCTTGAATCCCTTGGTTGTTAGCATATTTTCCAGAAGAATATAAATCATATTCACCGTTAATTGTATGATAGTAGATCTGACAAATTTCAACATTGGGATAGATACGGATTGGTTGTAAGCAGTGCATTTCTAAGGTCCAGTAACCTGAGAAACCAACATCTCCGAAACCAGCGGTTACATGGATATATAAACCTAATCGACCAATTGAAGAACGCCCTTCTAACATAGGCACATATTTATCTGTTTCAGTATATTCCACTGTCCGGCCTAAGTACAATTTGCCTGGTTCTAATAAATAACCTTCTTCAGGAATTTGAATCGATTTCAAGGTTGGTTTTTTCTTCATATCCAACACGTCATCTTCATAATAAGCCAATTCATTTGAAAGTCTCAAATTATAAGAATTGGGATTAACCTGACTTTCATTAAATGGCGTTATTTCAATGCCAGTTCCTTGCTCTTCAGCAATTTTCTTACCTGATAAAATCATACACTCACCCTTTGTTCACTATTTTATTTCATTATACCCTTAATTTGGCAAAAAGAAAGATGGTTTCTAGCTGGTGCTTTCTAGAAATAAGACCCATGCAAGGAAAAACCGGAAGCTATTCACTTCCGGCTAACAACATTTATTATGTTAAATAGGCTTTAATCACGTTTTTGACCAAATCAATTTTACTTAAGTAATCTTCAGCAGATACATACTCGTTTTATTAATGTGGTAATTTATCTTCACCTGGCCCAAATATAACAAGATCAGAGTCTTTGTCCATACTTGCGAAAGCTTCCGCATCTGTCACTGGTGAATCATTGGGGGAATGGTCATTTAGTTAGTCAGAAATAACTAGTAATGATTTAATGGCACGGCGTTCGTCCATTGCTGTATAAGCTTCTTGCACATCATCTAAGTCAAAGGACATGTTAAAGACCTTACCTGGATTGATCCGCCCATCTAGAACGGCATCTAATAAGACTGCACGGTCATGGGTTGTCACTGCGGCACGACCGCCACGCAGGCCGATGTTTTTCCAGAATAATTTATTAGTATCTAATTCATCGATATGGGGCACACCAACCCGGCCAACAACGGCACCTGGACGTGCCAATTGGACAGCAGTTTCAACAGCTAATTGTGAACCGACACACTCTAAAACGGCGTCAGCACCTTCGCCTGTCAATTCCATGATACGATTGATTCCTTCGTCTCCACGCTCAGCAACAATGTCAGTTGCCCCAAATTCAAGGGCTAAATCTTGGCGGTCTTTGTGACGACTCATGATAATAATGCGTTCAGCCCCTAATAATTTAGCCCCGATAACACCACACAAACCAACTGCCCCGTCACCCACAACGACTACTGTATCGCCGGCTTTCACTTCAGCGGTGACAGCAGCATGGTAACCGGTAGCCATAACGTCTGCCAAGGTGGTAAATGACTTCAACATATCTGCAGAATAGTCACTAGGTTGGCCAGGAATTTTCACAAGACCCCAATCTCCGGATACATAACGTAAATATTCAGCTTGAAAACCTAATGCACCGCCTGTGAAAGTAGTGCAATCCCCGTCAAATCCTGCCTTACATGCAGCACAGTGGCCACAACCATGGGTAAATGGCACGATGACAAAGTCACCTACTTGTACATTTTTAACTGCTGACCCAACTTCTTCGACAATTCCAATCGCTTCATGCCCTGTTTGCGAGCCTGAAACCTTATCATTAATACCGCGGAACCACCATAAGTCAGACCCACAAACACATGCACGAACAACGCGGATAATGGCATCGTGTGGTGCTTGAATTTGCGGACGGTCCAAGTTAGTGACGGTCATATTTCCTGGTTCCTTAAAAATTGCTGCTTTCATATTATTACGCCCTTTCTGATTTTAAAATGTTCTTTATCAAAATGATTTGGTTTGATAATTCGCTGTATCAATCGCCATAATAAAAAGTTGCTGTTGCCCCGCCGTCAATCAAGTAATCTGATCCGGTAATAAAGGCACCATCACTGCTCATTAAGATTGACGCTAAGTTAGCCACTTCATCCGCCGTTCCTGGACGACCCGCTGGACTCTTCGTGAACATATCCTTATAGAAATCGCCACGTGGGCCGTTAAATTCGTCCAGTGCTAAGGGTGTGACAATTATACCAGGTGAAATTGCATTGATACGGGCACCCTATTTGCCCCATTTAACGGCTTCAGCAATGACCCGTTTCCCATTCCCTCGTTTAGCCAATTGGTAGGCGTGGAGCGAGTCCTTGACATTGTCAGTTTGTAGCAAGTCTAAAGCCAACAATTGGTCTACTGGTGTTGTCGCTAGTAACCGGTCCTCTTCGGCGGTTAAGGCTGGCATCCTGTAGCCTGACTGACTAGAAATAGTGACGCCACTGCCACCTGATTTGATGACTTTACCTACTTCTTCCAACAATACGGCCGTCCCATACAAATCTACCTTGAGGATAGTTTCAATGGATGCTTGACTTGGGGACACCCCTGCTGCATTAATCAACAGGTCAATCTCACCGTAGGATTGCCCTTTTTCAATGAAAGTCACGATTGAATTCTTATCAGCAATATCAATTTCAGTGGCTACAGTATCAAATCCGGCTCCCTCCAAATTATCCGCAATCAAGATGGCATTGTCAAAGTTTTTGTCACCAATTAGAATCTTATGGTTAATGCCGACACGACGGCAATGGCCATCCCTATCTGACCAGCACCTACTAACAATAGTACATCTTTCACTTTAACCCCCCTAGCAAAACCGAGACCATTGCAACATGAGATGAGGAACTTTGATGCTTTCCTCATGTCTAGGACAACTATACACCTTAGAGTGCACTCTAAGGCAAGAGGTTATTAAAGTGATTTGAAAATAAAAAAGCTTGATATTTGATCAAAGCGCTTTCAATAATTAGTTGTTTAAAAATGGAATGAGGAATAAGTAAAAGAAACAGATTAGCTATCCAAGGCGCATTCAACAAATGATACTATAAAAATCAAAAATGATAAAAAAAGAGACTAATGACATTTATAGTCATTAGTCCCAAAGTGATTGGTATCGATAAATATATCGTTTTAAATTTTATTCTTCGCCCATATCTAAGATGGCTAAGAAGGCTTCTTGCGGTACTTCGACTGAACCGATAGCCTTCATACGTTTCTTACCTTCTTTTTGTTTCTTCAATAGTTTTTGCCGACGGGTAACGTCACCACCGTACAACTTAGCCGTAACGTCTTTACGTAAGGCTTTAATATTAGTACGGGCGATAATTTTATGGCCAATTGCTGCTTGAATTGGTACCTCAAATTGTTGTCTTGGGATAACGTCTTTCAACTTGCTCACTAAAGTACGACCGCGACTTTCAGCGAAGTCTCTATGTACAATAATTGACAAGGCATCGACAACGTCACCGTTTAATAAGACATCTAATTTCACTAAGTTAGATTTTTGGTAGCCGCCCAATTCATAATCTAAGGAAGCGTAACCTTTAGTATTTGATTTCAATTGGTCAAAGAAGTCAAATACAATCTCAGATAATGGCAATTCGTATTTAACATCAACACGAATGTCATCTAAGTAGTCCATAGTGATGAAGTTTCCTCGTTTACGTTGAGCTAATTCCATTACGGCACCAACATATTCTTGCGGAACCATGATATTTGCTTTTACAATAGGTTCTTCAATAGATTCAACATAAGTTGGATCTGGCATTTCAGATGGGTTAGCCACCTCAACCATTGTACCGTCTGTTTTATACACATGGTAAATTACCGATGGTGTTGTCGCAATCAAGTCAATATTGAATTCACGTTCAATACGCTCTTGGATAACATCCATATGTAACATTCCTAAGAAACCACAGCGGTAACCAAACCCTAAAGCTTGAGAAGATTCTGCTTCGAATTCTAAAGAAGCATCGTTTAATTGTAATTTTTCCAATGCTTCACGCAAGTCAACATAGTCTGAAGAATCCACTGGATATAAACCACAATAGACCATTGGGTTCATTTGTTTGTATTCAGCTAATGGTTGGGTTGCAGGATTTGTCGCTAAAGTGACCGTATCCCCAACTCGTGTATCTTGAATAGTCTTAATAGAGGCAGTAATATAACCAACGTCCCCGGCCATCAAGTAGTCACGCGGAATTGGTTTTGGCGACATAATCCCAACTTCAGTAACATCAAACGTTTTCCCATTTGACATGATTTGAATTCGGTCACCATTACGGATAACACCATTTTCCACACGGACACTTAAAACAACCCCACGGTATGCATCGTATACAGAGTCAAAAATCAAAGCTTGTACAGGTGCTTCAATTTCACCAGTTGGTGCAGGTACTTTCTCAACAATTTGTTCCAGTAACTCATCAATACCGATATTAGCTTTAGCCGAAGCTAATACTGCATCAGAAGCGTCTAAACCAATCACGTCTTCGATTTCTTGTTTCACTTTTTCTGGATCAGCTGCTGGTAAGTCAATCTTATTGATTACTGGAACAATTTCTAAATCATTTTCAACAGCTAGATATACGTTAGCAAGTGTTTGGGCTTCAATCCCTTGTGCTGCATCCACAACCAATACGGCCCCTTCACAGGCTGCCAGAGAACGTGAAACTTCGTATGAAAAGTCTACGTGTCCTGGTGTATCAATTAAATGGAAAATATAAGTTTCCCCATCGTTCGCTTTATATTCTAACTCGATGGCATTCAACTTAATCGTGATACCACGTTCTTGTTCAAGATCCATAGAATCTAACATTTGGTCATGCATCTCGCGATCAGAAACCGTCCCTGTATTTTGTAGGATGCGGTCTGCTAAAGTAGATTTACCATGATCAATGTGCGCGATGATGGAAAAATTTCTGATTTTTTCTTGTCTGTCTTTCATTTCTTGGATATTCATTTTCCATCCCCCTCTTATTTTCAGCAATTATCATTATAGCAAAATTACCCCACTACCACAACATTTTGCCCGCTTTAAGATCAACAAGTCCATCTGTAGTAATAAGTATATGCTAGATTGAATTTGTCAGCTCTATCTTCCTATAAAACATTTCTGAAACATTTTTATACCCTCTTAAATGATATTGATGAATTTCCGATGATCAATTGAAAGTAGCCATGAAATCCCTTACTATTGGTGGCGATAGTTTCTATGCACTAGGCAATGGGTGCCTCTTTCAGATTTTAAGCCCCAAAATTAAGACCTCCTAAACGAATAACGCAAAAAAAAGTAGCACCAGTCAGATTGACTAGTGCTACTTTTTTCATTTATTAAGAAAATGCATCTTTCAATTTATCAAAGAAACCTCTTTCTTCTTCACTCACTTCGTCATTCGACGCTTTAGCGAAGGCTCTCAATGAAGCCCTTTGTTCTTCATTCAGATTCGTAGGTGTAACCACTTTAACAGTTACTGTTTGGTCACCGTTTGAATTACCATTCAATTTAGGTGCACCCTTACCGCGTAGACGGAATTTCGTACCTGTTTGGGTACCAGCTGGCACTTTCATCGATACTTTACCGTGAACAGTTGGGACTTCAATTTCATCACCTAACGCCGCTTGGGCGAAGTTAATTGGTAATACATAGCGGATTTCTGCCCCTTCACGCTCAAAGGTTTCAGAACGTTTCACACGGAAAACGACATACAAGCTTCCTGCTGGTCCCTTGTTTTTACCAGCATTCCCTTGGCCGTTAAGACGCATGCTTTGGCCATCTTCCACACCGGCTGGTACGTTTACTTTCACTTTATGTGTTACAGTTTCACGTCCAGCACCGTGGCAGTGGTGGCAAGCTTGGTCGAATACTTTCCCTTTACCTGAACATTCATGACATACAGATTGAGAAACCACACGACCTAATGGTGTTTGTTGGTAAACTTTTTCAACACCAGAACCAGAACATGTTGGACAGGTATGCACTGCTGTACCTGGTTCAGCACCAGATCCTTCACATACTGTACAGTCTACTTCACGACGGTAAGAAATCGTTTCTTCCGTCCCGAAAATAGCTTCTTCAAATTCTAGGTCCATATTGTATTGTAAGTCATCACCTTGTTGCGGTGCATTAGGGTTAACCGTACGGCCGCCTCCACCGAAACCGCTGAAGCCTCCGCCTCCGCCACCAAAGAATTGCTCAAAGATGTCTTCAAAGCCAGAGCCACCGTAAGATTGGTAACTACCACTACCAAATCCGCCGCCTCCACCGAAGCCACCATCAGTAGCTGCGTGACCGTATTGGTCGTAGGCTGCACGTTTTTGGTCATCACTTAAGACTTCGTATGCGTCAGAAATTTCTTTAAATTTGTCTTCAGCATCTGCTTCTTTGTTGATATCTGGATGATATTTTTTTGATAATTTTCGATAGGCTTTCTTTATTTCATCCTTGCTTGCGGTCTTTGACACGCCAAGGACTTCATAGTAGTCTCTTTTTTCAGCCATACTGTACTCCCCCTTGAATCATGCGAAATGTAGTCCATCATAACATAAGAAACCCCGCCCTCATAGAAGACAGGGTTTAAAACTTATGGATTATTTATCGTCGTTAACTTCCTCGAAGTCAGCGTCTACATCGCCATCATTGTCTGAAGAGTCGGCTGCGCCTTCTTGACCTTCAGCTTCTTGCGCTGCTTGTTCATACAATTTAACAGTTAAAGCTTGAATTTTTTCGTTTAATTCATCTTTCTTAGCTGTCATTGCTTCAATATCGTCAGCTTCTTGTGCTGCTTTCAATTCATCTTTAAGCGCGTTAGCTTCGTCAAGTTCAGCTTGATCTACTTTACCTTCTAATTCACCTGTTGTTTTTTCAACTTGGAAAATTAATTGGTCAACTTCGTTTTTAAGATCTGCTGCTTCTTTACGTTTTTTATCTTCTTCAGCATTCGCTTCAGCATCTTTCATCATACGATCGATTTCGTCGTCTGATAAACCTGAGTTAGATTGGATGGTAATTTGTTGCTCTTTACCAGTACCTTTATCAGTCGCTTTAACATTTACGATACCATTTTTGTCGATATCAAATGTTACTTCGATTTGAGGCACACCACGTGGTGCTGCAGGAATATCTGTTAATTGGAAACGACCTAATGTCTTGTTGTCTGCAGCCATTGGACGTTCACCTTGTAATACGTGTACATCTACAGCAGGTTGGTTATCCGCAGCAGTTGAGAATACTTGTGATTTAGATGTTGGGATTGTTGTATTACGTTCGATTAATTTAGTGAACACGCCACCCATAGTTTCGATACCTAATGATAATGGTGTTACGTCAAGTAAAACAACATCTTTAACATCACCTGAGATAACCCCACCTTGAATTGCAGCACCCATAGCTACTACTTCATCAGGGTTAACTGAACGGTTAGGATCTTTACCAGTTTCAGCTTTAACCATTTCGATAACAGCTGGGATACGAGTAGAACCACCAACTAAGATAACTTGATCAATATCTGATTGAGATAAACCAGCATCAGATAAGGCGTTTTTAACTGGTTGTTTTGTACGTTGTACTAAGTCGTAAGTTAATTCGTCAAATTTCGCACGAGATAAAGTAACTTCCAAGTGAAGTGGACCTTCAGCACCAGCCGTAATGAATGGTAATGAAATTTGTGTTGACGTTACACCAGATAAGTCTTTTTTCGCTTTTTCAGCAGCATCTTTTAGACGTTGCATAGCCATTTTGTCAGAAGTAAGGTCAATACCGTTTTCTGCTTTAAATTCAGCAATTAGGTGTTTAACGATGGCGTTATCAAAGTCGTCCCCACCTAAGTTGTTGTCACCTGAAGTAGATAATACTTCAAAGACACCGTCACCTAATTCAAGGATTGAAACGTCGAAAGTACCACCACCAAGGTCAAATACTAAGACTTTTTCGTCTGCGTCAACTTTGTCTAAACCGTAAGCTAGTGCGGCTGCCGTTGGTTCGTTAACGATACGGTCAACTTCTAAACCAGCGATTTTACCAGCATCTTTAGTTGCTTGACGTTGTGCATCGTTAAAGTAAGCTGGAACAGTAATAACTGCGTTTGTTACTGTTTCTCCTAAGTAGTCTTCAGCGTAACCTTTTAAGTATTGTAAGATCATTGCTGAAACTTCTTGAGGTGTATATTTTTTGCCTTCAACTTCTACAGTGTAGTTGTCTTCACCAATGTGACGTTTAATTGAAGCAATCGCGTTAGGGTTTGTTACCATTGAACGTTTTGCTACCTCACCAACTTGGCGTTCGCCATTCTTGAATGAAACAACTGAAGGTGTTGTACGGTTACCTTCTGGGTTAGGGATAATTTTAGGTTCCCCACCTTCTAATACAGCAACTGCAGAGTTAGTAGTACCTAAGTCAATTCCGATAATTTTTGCCATAATAAACACGTCTCCTTTTTTATTAATCTATCAATTTAAATGAATTTATCTGTGGTTAAAATTTATGTTAAATGAATTATTGTGCAATAGAAACCATCGCAGGTCGTAGTACACGATCTTTTAATACATACCCTTTTTGGAAAACAGCCACTACTTCTTCAGCTTGCTGTCCTTCTTCAGCCGGTACTGCACTTACAGATTGGTGGAAGTTTGGATCGAAGAGTTCACCTTTAGGGTCAATGACTTCAACACCTTCCTCTGATAAAGCTTGCAATAAGCTTGCGTGTACCATTTCGATACCTTTCACTAATTGCTGAGATGACTCATCATCCTTAGCTAATTCTAAAGCACGTTCCAAGTTATCGATAGCTGGTAAAATACTCTTAGCTAAATTCTGTGACCGATACTTTGAAGCAGCTTCACGTTCAGTTTGGTTACGACGGTGCATGTTTTGAATTTCAGCAGATAGACGCATAATTTGGTCATCTTTAGCTACTAATTCAGCTTGAAGAGAAGCTAATTCGCTATCTTCTTCAGTTACTGTCTCAACTTGCTCGTCTAGAACGTCAGTTTCATTGATTTCTTCATCAACATTTAAATCTTGTTGATTGTCGTCCATTTTTGTCAATTGATAGACCTCCTAAGATTTATAATAATTGTCCAGGTATCTAACCATTTCTTTTGAAATACTTTGGAAAAGCTGTGCCATACGAATGTAGGACATACTTTCCGGACCAAGTACCGCAAAAGTGATTAACTTACCTGATTTTACAGTACCCATTCTAGCAGACATTAAACTCATATTCTCCAATGTCGGATCTTTAAGTTCCTTACCCACCCTCACTTGGATACCTTGGTCTGTGGTATTAATCAATGAAGTAATCACTGATTGGTCCTCTAGTAATTGACTTAATTGTGCAATACTAGTCCCACTAGCTGAATCAGCTAATGAAGAAAATAAATAATTTTGACCATTTACCATCATACCATCACTATTGAATTGATTCATAAACCGGTGAATCAAAAGATTACTGTCTTCATTAGACCGATTCATTTGCTCAATATCTTTTAAATAGTATGTTTGCAGTCTTTCAATCACTGTTGCAAGCTCAAGGCCCACAAGTTCTTGATTCATAATCTCTGCAATACCCTCAATCAATTGCGGTGTAACCACCTCGTTGAATGACACAATTTGATTGCGAATGACACCTTTATCTGTCACCAATATGACCATTGCTTGGTCAGCGGTTAAAGACAATACTTGAAAATTGGCCAATCGTTGCTTTGCAATATCTGGCCCCATCGAAATAACGACGCTTTCTGAAAGCGAGGCTAAAGTCGCAGCCGTTTTTCGAATCACTTGACTCAAATCGTTATAAGGATCGTGGAATATCTCTCTAAGTAAAGCATCTTCCTCTTCCTCGAGCTCTAAATCAATCAATCCGCCATAATATGGCATGATGTGATTAATATAGTAACGATAACCCGCCTCAGCTGGCACTCGTCCAGATGATGAATGGGTTTTGGAAATCAATGATAAATCTTCAAGTCTGGCTAATTCATTACGTATTGTAGCAGAACTTGCGTTTATTTCTTGATGTTGAGATAAAGTTTTCGAACCGACTGGTAATTGATGTTTTGAATAATGATCAATTACCGCCTGTAAAATTAAACTTTGTCGTTTTGTTAACATCTTATCACCTCATTAGCACTTAACAACTCTGACTGCTAACATGTCTATAATATAGCACCTATCATTTCTTTTGTCAAGAATAGTCAAACTTTTTTTTGACTTTTTTTGACTTTTAAATCTTCATTCAGGATTTCAAGCTTTTGGAACTGATAAGGTTGGCTATTTTACACACTAATTCTATAGAAAAAAGACACCAAACTATTTGTAATAGTGCGGTGCCCTTTCGATTTGCATAATTTTTCGATACGCTTATTTGTTATCACGCAACCAGTTAGTTGCTGATGTTGCTAGGGTAGCAGATCCAATAATTAATGCTTCTTCATTGAATTGAACCAATGGGTGGTGAACAGGGTATACTTCGCCCTTGTCATTTGGTAATGGACAACCAATAAAGAAGTATGTTGATTCTGGCAATTTGCTAGCAATGTGTGCGTAGTCTTCTGAAGCTAAGTATGGGGGTACGTTCACCACGTCATATTTATCATCTAAAGCCTCTTTAGCAGAGACCATCACTTGTTCAGCCATTTCTTCAGAGTTGATTAATGAAGGACAGTCAGCCAATACTTCATATTCAGTTTCAGCACGGAATGCTTTACCAATATGTTCAACGATTTCTGGTAAACGTTCTGAAACATGTTCTGCTGATTCTGGGAATAATGAACGAGAAGTCCCTTCTAAAACTACTTGTTCAGGAATCACGTTGTTGGCACCACCTGGCGCAGTGATGTAACCCATAGATAATGACGCACCCTTGTTAGATGGTAATTCACGAGCTAGAATGCCGTTCGCACCATTAATGATTTGGCTAGCCACAAATACTGGATCGATACCGTTGTTTGGCATTGCACCATGAGCACCTACACCTTTAATAGTGATACGAAAGTTTAAAGCAGATGCTAAAGCTTCTTTTTGGTGGATCTCAACATCGACTTTGTCACCATTTGGCCACATATGTAAAGCCATACCAGCGTCTGGTGCTGGGTTTTCTAAAATACCTTCTTCAACCACTACACGCCCACCGTTTAAAGTTTCTTCTGCTGGTTGAAATAAGAATTTGATTTGACCTTCTAATTGGTCTTCATTTTCTTTCAACATTTTTAAGACCATTAATAAAATAGTGGTGTGCATGTCATGACCACATAAGTGTCCATTCTTATTTTTAGATGTACATGCTGATTGAGATTTTTCAGTGATGGGTAATGCATCCATGTCTGCACGTAACAATAAAGTTTTACCCTTAGCAGAATCACCCAATGTTCCAGTAATGCCGTATAAATCACCTACGTCTTCGTATACAATGCCAAACTCATCAAGCTTTGATTTCACAAGTTTAGTTGTTTCTGGTAATTCAAAACCAACTTCAGGGTTTTCGTGTAATTGGCGACGAACCTTTACTGCATCATCAAAAATTTCTTTAGCAAGATCTAAATATGCCATTTTGACATTCCTCCAATATTTATTATTTTCCTATTCTAGAATTAATCTAATCAAATCTATAAAAACAATCAACTACAAGTTTTTATGTCAATGTTTCTCTTTTCATCGATTTTATTTACCTACTTTTTGTCAAAAAAACGCCGAAGAGCTTTCCTCAGCGTTTATTTCAAACTCAAATTTCAAATATTTTACAACAGTGCTATTTTTGCAAACTTTCTAAATAATTTTCAGCATCAATGGCATCTTGGTCCATTTGTTTGATCAAGGCTTCAATGCCATCGAATTTAAGTTCCGGTCTAAGGTATTTATGCCAATAAACCGTCACGTATTCCCCGTAAATCTCCCCTTTAAAATCTAGAAGATGGATTTCTACAGTTCGTTTACGATTTTCTCCAAAGGTAATATTAGTCCCAATGGATGCAACACCAGGATAAACTTGGCCATTCAACAGCATTTCAACCACATAGACCCCTTCGACTGGGATCAACGACTCAGTAGGCACCATTAAATTAGCCGTTGGATAGCCGAGCTGACGTCCGCGTTTCTCTCCGTGAACAACAATCCCATCAATTGAATAGATATAGCCCAATTGTTGGTTAGCTTTGTCAATTTGACCGGTATTCAAATCATGGCGAATTTCAGTTGACCCCACCTTGCTGGTATCTTCCGATAATTTATTGACTTCAATAATGTTAAAACGACCAGCCGCATGGGTCGCTAAGGTCTGCATGTTGGCGATATCCTTTTTCCCGTAGGTATAATCAAAGCCAGCAACAACAGTTTTCGCATGCAAACCAACCATATATTGATCGACAAACTCTTGTGGTTTCAAGGCTGCGAATGATGACGTTAATTGCGCAACATAAAGGTAATCTACCCCAAGTTGTCTCATTAATCGTTCTTTCTCGGCTAAAGTAGTTAAATAAGTTACCTCTTCAGGATGGATTTGTTGGTACATGATCCTTGGTGCCATATTGAAAGTCATTACAGCCAGTGGTAATTTCAAACGGTCAGCATCATCACGGGCCGCTTGAATAACCGCCTGGTGACCCCTGTGAACCCCATCAAAAAAGCCCAAAGCCAGGACGACATCGCCCGCATAGACCGTTGATTGTTTAAAAGGATGGTGTAAATTTATCGTTTTCATTCAGTATCGTCCAATCTTTAAAACATTTTACTTGGTTTTATTTTACCATCTTTACTTGGATGGACATCATAAAGCGCCTTTAACTTGCTGTCGATATATGCCGTCACCGGTAATTGGTTTCTTAAATCAGCCGGTAACGTCGCCAATTCTAGGACTGACCCATTTTCCACCAATTTCACTAAGTGGCTATCCTCAGATGGAACCTGCCAAACGGGATAGGCAGATAAGGCCGATTCAACTGGCACCAACCAAGTATAATCCTCTGCTTCAACCGCCTCTGCTAATTGTGATAGTGTCAGACAATCTTTCCTTGAAAAAGGGGTTGATCCGTCCCGAGTTAGGCTAGTCATCGTCGCTGGCACCCCTAGTTTTCGCCCTAAGTCGCTGGCTAAAGTGCGGACATAGGTCCCCTTGCCACAAACCACTTCAAAGGCAAAAACTTGCTTGCCGTCCTCAAAACGAGATGGACCCACTAACTTGAAGTCGTGCACAAATACCGGGTGTTCAGGTCGTTCAACATCAAGTCCTTCACGGGCATACTCATACAGGCGTTTCCCTTTGACTTTAATCGCCGAATACATGGGCGGAATTTGGATGATATGCCCTGTTAATTCATGCATCAATGCTTGAATCTGATCATCTTTAAAAGGAATGGCTAATGATTCTTCAGCAATCACTTCACCATCTAGGTCTTCAGTTGTCGTTGCAAATCCTAGGGTAATTTCGCCAGTATAGACTTTGGTTTTGTCCATCAACAATTCAACCAACTTAGTCCCCTTACCTAAACAAATAGGCAAAACCCCGTCAACATTAGGGTCTAAGGTCCCTGTGTGCCCAACTTTCTTCATTTTTAAAATTTTTCTTACTTTAAATACACAATCGTGACTAGTCATGCCACGTTCTTTCCATAAAGGCAAAATGCCATCCATAAACTCACCTCATATCTAACATATTGTAACATATGAGCCACTGAAAAACTGATTCGAATTGTGGTTACCCATTATTTGAACCTGAAAAATTCTAGTCTAAAAATATGACAATCTTGATAACAGACCTCGACAATCATCATTTGGCACGAAACTAATGGTAAATTGCTGGTCAGCTTGACCCGCCACTTGTCATTTTTAAATCATAAAAAGGCTCTACAATATATAGGACTG
>NZ_DJUR01000016.1 GCF_002440555.1 Aerococcus sp. UBA6277 | reverse complement strand
ACTTGACAGGGGGCAGTTCATAGTCTAGCCTCCTTTTTCGTGCATACCTTGCGTTTTCCAAGCTAATTCAGGATAGCGTCATCGTTACCTATCCTGACCAGTCGTTATAGCTTCCACTGGCTCCTTTCATCATGGAGACCATATTTTCACTATTTTTTGGACTACTTGGCCAAAAATTGCAAATAAAAAAGCCGCTGATGTCATAGACATCAACGACGTTCTTTGAAATCTTATTTAACTGCATCTTTCAATGCTTTACCAGGTTTGAAAGCTGGTACTTTGCTTGCAGGGATTTCGATTTCATCGCCAGTTTGAGGGTTGCGACCTTTACGCGCTGCGCGGTCACGAACTTCAAAACTACCAAAACCGATTAATTGAACTTTTTCACCGTCAGCTAAAAATGCTTCGATTTGTTCGAAAACTGCATCTACAACTGGTGCTACATTTTTTTTAGAATCACCTACTGCATTTGCAACGTTTTGTACTAATTCTGCTTTATTTGCCATTCTAATTTCACCTCCTCCGAAATTCTTTCGGATATATTTATTCTAGAATAAATATATGGGATAATCGAAATGTCTCTCAGATAATCCTTTTATAGAATACCATACAAACCGCTATATAACAACGTTTTTGGTTAAAAATAAGCGTATTTTTAACCTTTTTTGTTATTTTCTGTTTCTTGTGATGATTTGGATAGGCGTGCCTAAAAAATCAAAAGATTTTCTAATTTGATTTGAAAGAAAGCGCTCATATGAGAAGTGCATAAGCTCTTCGTCATTGACAAATGCCACAAAAGTTGGCGGTGCAGTTTTGACCTGTGTTAGGTAATAAATACGTAATTTTCTACCCTTGTCAGATGGTGCTGGGTTAATACGAATCGCATCAACCAATACCTCATTCAATAATGATGATTGAACACGACGATTGTAGTTACCATGAACGTGGGCAATCATTTCTGGTAGTTGCACTAAACGTTGTTTGGTTTCTGCAGATACGAAAATGATTGGTGCATAGTCGATAAACTGGAACTCACGACGAATGTCATCAGTGAATTTCTTCATGGTATGGTTGTCTTTTTCAAGAGTATCCCATTTGTTTACCACAATAATAATCCCGCGTCCTGCTTCATGGGCATAACCAGCGATCGTTTTATCTTGATCCCGGATACCTTCTTCAGCATTTAAGACAACTAGACACACTTGAGCTCTTTCAATTGCACGCATGGCACGCATCACTGAATATTTCTCAGTTGCTTCGTATACTTTACCACGTTTACGGATACCTGCTGTATCAATAATTTTATAAACTTGTCCGTCATCCTCGAAAGATGTATCGATTGCGTCACGAGTTGTCCCCGCTACGTTCGATACGATTACACGGTTCTCACCTAAAATCGCATTGACCAAAGAAGATTTACCTACGTTTGGACGGCCAATTAGGGCGAATGAAATAGTATCATCGTCATCATCATTTTCAATATCGTCTGGTGCCAAGTGGAATACTTCTTCTAGTATGTCCCCAATACCTAAACCGTGAGAGCCAGAAATTGGGTATGGATCGCCTAAACCTAATGAATAGAAATCATAAATTTCCGTTCTTTGTTCAGGGTTATCCACCTTGTTTACTGCCAGTACGACAGGTTTATCTGTCTTACGTAACATACTGGCTATTTGCGAGTCTGTCTTTGTCACACCTTCACGGACATTAGTCATCATGATGATAACATCTGCTTCTTCCATAGCAATTTCAGCTTGCAAGCGAATTTGTGTCATGAAATCTTGATCGTTAAATTCGATACCACCAGTATCAATTACATTTAATTGTTTTCCTAACCATTCACCCTGTGCATAAATTCTATCACGGGTAACGCCAGGTTCATCTTGGACAATTGAAATTCGGTCGCCAACAATGCGGTTAAAAATGGTAGATTTTCCCACGTTTGGACGGCCGACAATGGCAATTGTTAAATTAGACATCGTTTTGCCTCCTTTCAATAGCAAACATTGAAATAAAAAAGGTAGGCGAGTTTCCCCAACCTACCATCAAACCAAACTTATGGTTTATTAATAAAATTATTCGTTATCGTCGCCGAAATCGAAGTTTTTCAATTGGTCACCTAATAAGTCACCGAAAGTGAAACCTGATTCATCGTCAGATGATGCTTGAGCAGCATTGTTACGACGGTTGTTGTTTTGTTTACGAGGTTTGCTTTGACGTTTTTCTTCGCGAGGAGCAGCAGGTTGTGCAGATGCATCAACTTCTGGCGCTTCTTCTAAAGCTTTGATTGATAATGATAAACGTTCGTTTTCAGCATCAACGTCTAAAACTTTAACTTGGATAGCTTGACCTTCTGTCAATTTCTCAGCTGGTGTAGCAATGTGGTCGTGAGAAATTTGAGAGATATGTACTAAACCTTCAACACCTGGGAATACTTCTACGAATGCACCGAAGTCAACTAAACGACGTACAGTACCTTCTAATTCAGCACCTTTAGGCGCTTTTTCTTCAATGTTTTCCCATGGTCCTGGTTGTAAAGCTTTAATAGATAGCGAAATACGTCCACGTTCTTCGTCAACTGAAAGAACTAATACTTCAACTTCTTGTCCTTCGCTTAATACATCTGAAGGATGGTTAACGTGTGCTTGAGCGATTTGAGAGATGTGTACTAAACCATCGATACCACCTAAATCAATAAATGCACCGAAGTTAGCCAAGCGAGCTACTGTACCTGTTACTTTATCGCCTTCTTGGAATGAGTTTAATTTTTCTGCACGTTCAGCGACGCGTTTTTCAGCAGCGATTTCTTTGTGAGATAAGATTAAACGATTTTCGCTAGGTTCAATTTCAACAATTTTAACTTCTAATTCTTGGCCTTTGTATGGAGAGAAATCGTCAACGAAAAAGTCTTCAACCATTGAAGCTGGGATGAAACCACGTACACCCGCATCAACAACTAATCCACCTTTAACTACGCTCTTAACTGGAACAGTGATAGTTTCACCGTTTTCAGCTTTAACTTCTAATTCAGCCCATACTTTTTTCGCTTCGATACGACGGCGAGAAAGTAAGAATGAACCATTTTCTTTTTCTTTGATTTGTTTAATAACAACTAACTCTAAAGTGTCGCCAACTTTAGCAACTTCTTCGATTGAGTCAATTGGTTGAGCAGATAATTCTTTGAAAGGAATAACCCCTTCAACACCTGCGCCTTCGATACCAACAATTACTTGGTTATCGTCGATTGATAATACTTCACCTGTTACTGTATCACCAATTTTTACTTCTACTGATTCTGCAAGAATCTCTTCCATTGATGGAATTTCTTCATTATTTTGATTTTGTTCAAATTCGTTTGACATACTCTAAATCCTCTCCTAAATGTACTACCTCATTCGCACTAAGCCAATGATCAATTATTATTATATCAGTTATTTAAACTATATTCAACATTTTTCCTCAAAGATAATAAAAAGAGGTAGAATTCGCTTGAATTTTACCTCTTTTTGTGATTGTCAGTATTTTTTGCAATATAAATTATGCAATCACACGGTGGATTTCAGCTAATATAGATGCTTCTACTTCTTCAAGTGTTAAATCAGAGGAATCTAACATGACCGCATCTTCTGCAGGTACTAATGGGCTGTCTTCTCGGGTCGAATCATACAAGTCCCGACGCTTAATATCTTCAATCAAGTCTTCAAGATTCATTTCTGAATAACCCTTGGCTTGATTTTCTAAAAATCGACGACGCCCACGTTCTTCAGCAGATGCCGTTAGAAAGATTTTCACTTCTGCATCCGGCAATACAACCGTCCCAATATCACGGCCATCCATTACAACGCCTTGGCCATTTTGGGTGTAGGCTCTTTGTTTTTCAACAAGTACTTGGCGTACTTCAGAAACTGCCGAGTAAGCAGAAACTGCTTTTGAGATACGATCTGTACGAATGGCCTCTGACTGGTCTTGTCCGTTGACTAAGACGCGCTGGTCATTTTCCCCTGGTTCAAAGGTAATATCACTCGCTTCAGCTAACACTTTCAATGCGTCAGCGTCTTCAGCTGGAATGTGTTCATCAAGGGCTAGTAATGTAATTGCCCGGTACATGGCACCTGTATCTAAATAAACATAGGCTAACTTTTTAGCAATTTTTTTGGCAATTGTACTCTTGCCAGACGATGCTGGTCCATCGATTGCGACTTGAATCGCTTTAGACAATCTGTCCACCACTCTTTCATTCTATTAATTTACACGTAATACGGTTCCAGGTCCTATGCTAGAACTTTGTGTTAAACCGTTTAATTCAAGTAATTCATCTAGGGTCATACCGTTGTTCACTGCAATCCGATATAGGTTATCCCCTGCTTGAACAGTATAAGTACCTGTTGATTCAGATGCACTTTCAGAAGAAGCTGATTCTTCTTCGGCTGCGGCTGCTTGTGATTCAGCAATTGAAGCTGATTCAGCGGCACTTTGCGCTGCGGCTTCTGACGCTGCTACTGCTGCATTTGACTCAGCTACACTGGCTGCAATACTTGAAGATTCTTGCTCAGAAGCTAGGCGAGCTGATTCTGATTCTGAGGCAGCTACTGCGCTTTCTGAGGCAGCAACTGATTCAGAGACAGACTCAGAGACAGACTCGGAAGCTGAAATAGATGCTGACTCACTGGCTTTTGAAATTGATTCAACATTTTGCGTTTTAGAAATCATGACTTGCTCAGTTGATTCCGGTTCAGGCACCCTGTCTTCATTATTCATATAGGCAATCAAAAGGAACGGAACAACAATCATCACAAATAGCAAGAAGGCAATTACCTTTGATGTAGTCGAAATCGTATCTTGGTTGTTCTTCTTATTGCGGGCCGTTCTCGTATACTTTTGATTTTTTAAATTCTCAAATTCGCCAAACCCTTGATTCTGAAAGTCATCACTTGTAGGGGGGATTTGGTCAGAAGATGCTGAACTGTCTTGTTCTGAAGCCTGTTCAGTTTCTACTTCTGTATTTTCTTGATTTTTTTTCGCCAACTTGTCCCAGAATTTCATCCATATACCCCTTTCTTAACACTAAGAATTGTACCATGAACCCCTTTTTATGTCAGTATTTCTTTAGGCAATTTAACAAAACTTTATGGACCCATTTCAAGACAATAAGAGCTGCAAACGCCGGGTCCAGCTTTTCTTGAAATCACCATCACGCTGGTCTTTATCGACTGTCACTCGATTCGGTAGATCCATCAAGTCTTGCCATATCGGTTGACTAGCATAGTCAGGTTGGCAATTATTGCAACATAAGACCGGTTTGTCCACTGCCTGTTCGTCAGCTTGATTTAATAAGAAAGTACGGTAACACTGGTCATTAGCCAATAAATCTAACATTTGGTAGATTTGCCGTAACCGTTCCTGACGAAGTTTTTGCGCGTGTTTCTTAGCTTCTTGGTAATCCGTAAAATGATGACGATAAAAGTAAAGCATAGCACCTATTGCATCTGCATACTGGTCTACCTCACTTTGAGTCAATTCTTGCTTAAATAAACGCGCCAACAAATCATCCAACAAGTCTGCCTCGTCTTCTAATAGCCGACGCATTTGCTGCAGTCTAGCCGCCTCACGATTATCATATAAGACAATCGATACTGATTGTTCCTGGTCTCGTCCTGCCCGCCCCACTTCTTGAATAAAGTCTGCCATATTCTTGGGGAGATGGTAATGCAATACAAAGCGGATATGACCATGGTTAATGCCCATACCAAAGGCTGATGTTGCAAAAACAACATCCAATTCATTTTGTAGAAACTGACTTTGGATGATATGCCTATCCTCTAGGCTTCTATCCCCGTGGTAAGAAGCGACTCGCAAATCTGTATGAGCTTTCATCCATTGGTTGAGTTCCTCGAGTTCACTTTTATGGTGGACATAAACAATACCCGGTTTGGGTAGCTTGTCCAACCATTCTTGCAATTTGTTTACCCTCACTTCACCAACATCAATTTCATCGAATAGGTAGAAAATGTTAGGCCGATCAACAGATTCTTTTATCAATTGAATAGCCTCTCCCTCTTCAAATAAGTAAGCTATGATATCTGATAGTGCGGATTGGTTGGCAGTGGCAGATAAGGCTAATGTTTTTGGTTGCTTTAAGAGCTGACGAACTTTTTTTAATTCAGTATATTGCGGTCTAAAGTCATATCCCCATTGAGAAATACAATGGGCTTCATCGACAACTAATAAATGAATGTCCATCCGCTGTAGGACCCGGATTACTTGATCTTTCAGGAGCATTTCTGGTGATAGAAATAGGAATTGATAGTCAGATAGGTGACTTAAAATATAAGCTTGTTCTCTGCGGTCATAGGTCGAATTTAAGGCAATGCCCCGTCCTAACCCCATCCGTTGTAATTGACTAACTTGGTCTTGCATCAGGGAAATCAAGGGCGAAATAATCAAAGTTACCCCAGATTCGTGGTATTGGTTGATTTGGTATATTAAAGATTTACCTCCACCAGTTGGTAAAATGGCCACCACGTTTTCCTGGCGGTCTAAAGCCTCTAAACTCGCCAATTGACCGGGTTTAAACTCTTGATAACCTGTCATTTCTTCCAGGCGCTTATGCCAATCTATCATCATGGGCTCCTTTCTGGTAGACGATATGCCAATACCGATATAACCAATAATCTTTCTCGCCGAATCGCGCTTTAAAGGCTTCGTAATTTTCATCCGGTTCTTGTCTTAAAAGGGGTGAAATGTCTGTCAAATGAAGTTCTTCAACCACCAAAGGTTCAATGATTGCAGGATAACTTAAGGCAATTTCTATGATATGTTCCGTTATGGTAGATAATTTTAACCGTCTTCTATCTGCTATTTTCTGCAGCGTCCAACCTTGATTGATTAAATTTAAAGTATCTTGCGTAGTCTGATTCCAAATTGGGAATTGTTTGCAAACCCCTTGGGCGAAGACTTGCAGCCATTGCGTTTCTGCCTCTAAAGTATGACCACTTACCCAATTTTGATATATTTGGTCCATCAAGGCCTGTTGGCTAATGACGATTGCCCGCTTAGAAATTTGATGGCTTTCTGCTCCTTGTTCAAGGGTTTTTGCCGGTAATTTGGCGCCTTCAAACTGTTCTAGGAAGATAAGGGCTGCCTGGTCTGGAAAGGCAGATAGTTCCTTAGCGAGTTGCTGGTGAAGGCTTTTGCCTATGGCTTGTAAGCCAACTTGGGCCGTGTCTGCCCTTTTGGCCATTGAAATAAAGTCTTTGATCAGCTGCTGGACTTCTAAATCCTGGACGATTGGGCTATAGTGCGGGTTTTTGGCCTGAATATTGGAGAGGACTTGCAGCAATAATTTAAAGGCTAAATGGTGCTTGTGGTGGTGGCTTGGAATAATGAGACCGTTTCGTTTTTGAAGGATATTTTCAAATAGCAAATGCATATAATGACTATGATTTTCTTGACGAAAAATAGCTTCCACCGAGATGTAATCAGCCACATTTTGGATATAGGACATCCATACGTCTTTTTCAAGTTTTGGATAAAGCCCGAAATAGGCAGTTAAATTGTTTGAAAATGCAAAAAAAAGTGTTGTGGCTGTTCGCTTGCCAATCAACACTTGATATATGGAATTAGGGGGTAAGGATTGGACTTTAAAAGCAATCGCCATTAATAAAGTATCCAATCCTATCCCTCCAACATTCCTACTATTATTCTGCTCGACATGATTCTCTAGGTCCTATCATACCAGAAATTTGTCCAGGCTTCACTTTTAATGATGTGAATATTCGCGCGTACCGAATCGATTGACCAAGGTTGGTAAGGTTTGAACTAGGACGAAATGTGCTAGAAGGGAAACCAATACCCCTTTGATTAAGTTGAATGGGATGATACCCGTAAGAATATAAGTTTGCATGTTACCTATATCGAAGTTCATGACTTGCATATAGAATGGTGTGATCACGAAATAGTTTAAGATAGTCATCACTACTGTTAAAGAAAGGGTTGCAGCTAGGTATGTAGCAATCGTTTTGCCGAAATTCATTTCTTTCGCTGATTTATTGCCTGCATAGACTGTCGCCATTTGGTCTTTCAATAAGTAGTAAATTGGCAAGATGTAAGCGATAGTTGCGATAAAGGCTGTTGCATCACCAATTGGAATCCCCATTTCACCACCTGTATACATATAATGTAATCCATTGGCGATTAGGCTGGCAGCAACTGCTTTTTTAGGTCCTGAAATGAATGCAACGAGTAAGATTGGTACGAGTGAGAAGTCTACCTTTAGATAAGGTAAGGCGGGGATGATTGGAAAACCAATGAACATCAATATAAATGATAGTGCCCCAACAATTGCGACCAATACGATTTCCTTAGTGTGATTTTTTCCCATGTGAATTTCTCTCCTTTTCTACTTCATGGGGTTGGCACTCAAAAGTGGAAATAAAAAAACTCTTTCCACCTTCAAGGTAAAAAGAGTATAGGCAAACAGACATAGTCCGCCCATCTTCTTCCATCCTGACTTTACAGTCGGTTCTAGAATTTCACTAGATCAGTCCCAAATGGGAGTCGCGGACTTTACCGCCGATCGGGAATTTCACCCTGCCCTGAAGATTGCTTCAAATTTTATTTAATTACAGTTCCCATTATAACAAGTATCTTACTTTTTTCAAGTATAAAGCTTACTTTTTCTTGGCATTTGCTAATAATTCTTCGATTTCGTGCTTTAATAGGGTTCTGCTATCACCAGGTTTCAACCCTTTAAGGTCTATAGCTCCGTAACGTTCACGTTTCAACTTAGCAACTGGATGTCCAACTGCTTCTAACATTTTACGGACTTGGCGGTTACGACCTTCATGGATAACCAATTCGATAATGGTGGTCTTTTTGTCCTTATCAACAGAAAGAATTTTCGCTTGTGCTGGGGCAGTTTTCACGCCGTCAATTTCAACGCCTCGCTCTAATTGCTTACGTTCTTCTCCGGTAATGACACCCTCAACTTTAGCCACATAGACTTTGTTGATTTCATAGCGTGGGTGCATCAAGGTATTGGCGAATTCACCGTCGTTTGTTAACAACAATAGTCCTGAGGTATTGTAGTCTAATCTCCCTACTGGATAAATCCGTTGTTCGATCCCTGGGAAAAAGTCAGTGACCACTTTCCGGTCTTTGTCATCTTTCACTGCAGAAATCACACCAGTTGGCTTGTAAAATACGTAGTAAACTGGTTCTTCTTTGTAAATTGGTACTTGGTCTACTTCAATACGGTCAGCGTTAGATACCTTATGGCCCAACTCTCTTACAACCTCACCGTTTACTTTCACCCGTCCTGCGGCAATCAATTTTTCAGACTCACGTCTCGAGGCAACACCTGCGTGTGCCATCACTTTTTGTAATCTTTCCATCTTTAAATAACTCCTATTGGTGACCTATTCAGTCGTTTCTTCTGTTTTTATTTGGTTAAAGTCTGTCTGGTTAAAATCTTTTTGCTCAGGTTCACCGTTATCGTCAATTTTAAAAAGTGTCTCTTCATCTACCGAGCCATCTAAGACTAGATTATGAATATCCGGCAAGTCTTCTAAGGACTCCAAACCAAAATATTGGTAGAAGTAAGATGTTACCCCGTAAATAATCGGCCGGCCTGGTGAATCCTGACGGCCCGTTTCCATAATTAAATCTCGCTCTAGTAATTTATGGATCATATTAGATGACTGAACACCTCGAATTTCATCGATCGTCATTCTTGTGACCGGCTGTTGGTAGGCAATAATCGCCAATGTTTCCAATGCCGCTTGAGACAATTTCGTCGCAAAAGGAGAAACCGCGTAATTTTTCACTACTTCACCATATGCTGCCTTAGTCACTAATTGAACACGTTCGTTAATAACGGTAATTCTTAATCCAGATTGTGGGTCATGTTGGAGACGATTTCGCAAAACCATCACGTGGTATAAAGCCCACTCCTGGCCTATCTCTAATAAGTTAGCAAGTTCATCGACAGCAATCCCATCTTCTCCTGCTACGAAAAGTAAACTTTCTATTGCAGCGACTGCATTCATTCACTTTCCTCCCGTCTAATCAATTGAATGTCTGCTCTTAAATCTTCTTGGTATAAGTATAACTCATTTGACTTCACTAATTCCAAAATCGCTAAAAACATACTCACAATTTGACTGCGCGATTGAATTTTCCCAAGAAAAACAGCTTCTTGAAACATTAAAACATCCCGGTCGACCTCAACGAAAGCTTGCCGAATTTCCGCCATTGCAGTCCCTACTGAGTAGGATTCTCCTGCAATCGTGGTTTGGATGGGGTGTTGATTTTTCAAGCGAAAGGCCATCTTTTGAATGGCTCTATACAAGTCATCAGGCGTTAATTGGCGACCCTTCATAGGGATTTTCTCTTGATAAGCCGATAAGTCTGATGGTTGCTTAGTATATTCTAACGACCGTTCAGCTTGTTTATCCGCTAAGATATGGGAAACTTCCTGATATTGCTGGAAAGCAAGTAATTGTTCCACTAGTGAGTCACGTGGATCATCTTCTTCCTCAACCGCTTCTTTGGGCGTTTTTGGTAGCATCATTTGGGTTTTGATTTCCAATAAAGTAGCCGCCATCACCAAATATTCTGACGCAATATCCAGAGATAAGGCTTCATAGGTATGAATATAGGCTAAATATTGATCGGTAACCAAATTGATGGGAATATCAAAAATATCTACCTTTAAGTCTTTAATTAAGTGTAATAGTAAATCAAGCGGCCCTTCAAAGGCCGCTAGATCTAATGTTAATTCACTTGTTTGTTCGTTCATCCTGACACTTGTCTCCTAGACTTGGGGTGTGTTTTCTTGTTTACTATCCAATTCCTTGTCCGACTCTTCTTGACGACGTTTTGCCCATTTTGACAAAATCGGTGAAAGAGAAATTACCCCAGTAAGGGAGTACACTGGAAATTCCTTCTTTAAAGCCGTTAAGAGATCGTATGTAAGACCTTCTTCTCTAAATGAAGGATTGATTGATAGATAACGCACGACTAAAGTATCTGTATCATCATGTTGGTCAAAGCCTACTAAACCGATGATATTATCAGAATCAGCTTCTTTCCATAAATAGATTTTACGTTCTTGCTGATTAATTTTATCCATTTCTTCTGTAAGTTCAGAAAATTCTTTAAACTCAGGGATGTAGGATAATAGGCCCATTACGATTTTCTCGTATCTTCCTATATAAGGCACTAACATCTTTGCCCTCCTTTTACTTTTGCATAATAACAAAGTATGTGTAAGAGTACATTAGCATACATCGTCAATCAAGGCAATTTTTATTAAAAATAATTAAGGGTGATAGAGACCGTATAGCGCAACAACCCTGGAAAATTAGTGCCGTATCACACGCAATGTGATGCAAAATAATTTGAAGCGGACTTGAGCTGGTCGAACCAACCCGACTACGAAAAGGAGGACGCTTTACATCCTTGTTCACTGCTAAGGCATGCGAGGAGGCTCCTGCCTTGGCAATATTTTTTACAATGTGCTTGCTGATAATATAATGTACCTTTTGAATAAATTGTAAAATATATGCATTTTTAACAAATTGACTGATGATAAATTGTCAGCATAAGGTAGTGTATATTTTTTCAAAAAAGGCAGTTTCAGTTTAATTAATGACCGATGACAAGTTGTGGTCCGTCACGATAGTTAATCTTTCCCATATCGATTTCACTAAAAATAGCCAGGTCTAAACAGACCTGACTAGATAGTTGTTGTTAGCCTTTTTTCTCACTTTGTGTTAAAGTATAAGATTGTTTCAGTGTGCCGAATAAGCCTTTGTCTGAGTATGTCAGGACATTTGACTTGTAGAAGTTGGCGGATAACCATAGGCAAAGGATTGAGAATAGTAGTGAAATGATGACCGACAGGATTAATTCTTGGGTCGATACGGTTTCAGCAGCTATTCTGAATGGCATGACAAATGGTGTGAAGAATGGGATTTGTGAGGCTACTCGAACTAAAATATTGTTTGAGAAACCTAGTCCAAACATCCCAATATAAAAACCAATAATACTTAATATAATAATTGGTGTGATCATTTTATTCACGTCTTGTACATTTGAAACAAGTGATCCAAGGAAGGCAACCAATACTGAATAGGTGATGATGCCCAAGAAGGCTAATAAACTGGACCAAGCAATGATAGATGCTGAGTTAGATAACAGGCCTGGAATTGTTTCGTCCCCTAATAGGGCTTGTAATTCTGCTGGCATTGGCGTGTTCATGATCAGGATAAAGATGATGCCTAGTAAGATTGCGTAGAAGGCAACTTGTGTCAGCAATACGAGGAAAATCCCCAACATTTTACCCATAAAATGGGTGGTTGATGAAATGGAAGATAGGACAATTTCCATGATGCGTGATCCTTTTTCCACGGCAATTTCTTGCGAAATGATAGAGATATAATTCATGACAAACATGAATACAATAAAGGATACAAGGTAGGCGACACCTGTTCGTACCATAGATTGAATGTCTTGGTCACTTTTGCTGGTACCGGATTCTAAATCAATGGTCTGGCTATGGATGGCCACGTTTGAATCGAGTAAATGACTGGATTCTTCTTCCGTCAGGCCTAATGCTTGCGCCCGGTTGGATAATTGAATACTTTCTAATACAGTTTGGAAGCCAGTAGTTGATATGTTCTTTCCGGTATTACTTTTGTAGAATTCAACATGGATGGCTTCTGGATCACTTTCGTCAATGACTAGGTAGCCATCAATTTCTTCGTTTACAAGCGCTTCTGCTGCCTGGTCGACATCTTGGTCAAAAATCAATTGGTTCTGGCCATTGTCTTCAGTTTCAATTGCGCTGGCTGTTTGGTCAGTAGCACCAATGATGGCTACCGTACCGATTGAATCAGAGGCGGTTGCCATACCGATAACACCTGAAATAATAGCCACTACAGCAACCATCAAGATTGGGCTTAGTAATAGCATGACAAATGACCATGAAAAGACATTTTTCTTGTAGACCTCTTCAATAATAATACCTAAACGACTATTTCTCATGACGTCCACCTGCTTCCATTTTAAATATTTCATCTAGTGTTGGCGGTTGTTGGCTAAAGGATTGAATGTATTCACCTTTTGAGATGGTCTTGAACAATTCAGGCCCTATATTTTCATCTTCTAGGATTAACTTATATTCCCCTGTTGTTAATTTGCTAACCGATTCCACCCCTTCTAAGGCGGCTAGGGCTTCTTGATCCCATCCTTCAGCTTGGACGAATAATCTTGTTTTTCCGTAGGCATCACGCACTTGATTAATTGGCCCGTAAAGTTTCTGCTCCCCGTTATGAATCATAATAACTGAATCACAAACATCTTGGACGTTGGCCATATTATGACTTGAAAAAATGATACATGCGCCTTGATCGCGCAGTCGTAGAATACCTTCCATCAAAAAGCCTGCATTCACTGGGTCTAATCCTGAAAATGGCTCATCTAAAATGACCAATTTTGGTTCATGGATTAAGGTGGCAATCAATTGAACCTTTTGTTGGTTCCCTTTGGATAAGGTTTTAATCTTATCTTTACGGTCACCTTTAACATTGAAGTTTTCTAGCCATTCATCAATTTTGGCATTGATTTCTTTCTTTTTCATGCCACGCAAGCGGGCAAAATACATGATTTGTTTTTCAATGGTCATGGTCTCATAAAGTCCACGTTCCTCGGGTAAGTATCCCACCGTGTCATACACTTTCTTCATATGTAAGGGTTGGCCGTCCCATTTAACTTGCCCCCCCATTTTCTGGTGTTAGAAAATTTAGAATCATTCGAAAAATTGTCGTTTTGCCAGATCCATTCTGGCCAACAATTCCAAGTATGGTGCCCGGTTGAATTTCAAATGATACATCATCTACTGCGACAACTCTGCCGAAGGTTTTTCGTAGATGTTCTACTTGTAACATACACTTTCTCCTCCCTTTGCTTTCTTATGTTTTCTCTGTTTCTTTCCCTTGTTCTGCCGAAATGACTTGTTTAAGGCAAAAATCCAAGTAATTCAACGAATTTTATTGCACCCATATATACATTATAAATTACATGAAGCAATTTGTGGCTTCAAACCAGGTAATAAATAACCATTTTCTGAAAACATGCAAAAAAAAGGCAGGATAATCCTGCCTTTTTAGTTGAGTATGGGGTTATGCAAACATTTCTTGTATTTTTATGCCCGCGGATGATTTTGGTGATAAATATCCTTCATATGTTGGGCATGAATATGCGTGTATATTTGCGTTGTTGAAATATCAGAGTGGCCAAGGAGTTCTTGGACAACTCTTAAGTCCGCCCCATTTTCAAGTAAATGGGTGGCAAAGGAATGGCGGAGGGTATGGGGACTGATGTCTTTGGTGATATGAGCCATAACCACCATCTTCTTCAAGTTCTTCCAAACACCTTGTCTAGATAAAGGCTTACCCCGGTTATTCACGAATAAATAGCCTTGGGTCTCGTCCTCATCTTTTACTAGTTTTGGACGCCCTTCTGTTAGATACTTGTTAATCCAGTCTTCTGCCATCTCACCGATTGGGACTAGTCTTTCTTTATCCCCTTTACCAATGGTTTGGATAAAGCCCATATCTAAATGAATGTCTTCTAGTTTGATATGGATGATTTCAGATACCCGCATGCCGGTTGAATACAGGGTTTCTAACAAGGTTCTATCCCGCAACCCTAGTGGTTTAGTGATATCTGGCGTCGCTAAAATCCGATCAACTTCGTCTAAGGTTAAAACAGCTGGTAAATGTTGGGTTTTCTTAGGTAAAGAAATCTTCTCCATTGGATTGTCTTCAATGACCCCATCCAATTTTAGGTAGCGGAAGAAATGACGCAAGGTTGACACGTAATGTGACCGGGTTGACGTGGCCAAATGGTCTTCGTCCATCCACTTTAAATGGTCTAACACTGTATCCTGACTAATAACTTGGACTTTTTCAATGCCTTGTCGATTTAAATAGGTCATCATTCGGTTTAATTCTTGCTTGTAGGAGATGATGGAATTTTCTGCCAACCCTTCTTCTACGCGCATGGTATTTAAAAAATCTTCAATCACTTCAGTTAGCTTCATGCTTACCCTTTCTTCACTTCACAAAAACATATATAGTCAAAGGTTTACCTACTTGATGGATGATATAATTTTCCAAAAAATGAAATGCATCAAACTACGCGGATAAACTTTTAATGACTCATTATTTAAGACGGATGCCGCCTTCGACTTGTTCAACTTGACCATTCTTCAATAAGTTCCCTAAGGCACGCTTGAATTGTGCTTTAGAGATGCCAAAGTATTCACGGATATCATCTGGATTCGATTTATCGTGGTATGGCAAGAAATGATTCGGTTGGCGTTGTAACAAGGCCAAAATCATTTGTGCATCCTCAGAAATTACCGTGTGGGCTAATGGTTTCAAGGACATATTCAAGTTCCCATTTTGTCCGATACCGATGACACGCCCTTGGACTTCTTGTCCTAAATGTGGTTCTTCCAAGCGTTCACTTTCATGGATAAAGGCTAGAAAGTAGTCATCTGTAATTACATAAGTCCCCACTAATTTTGCGTGGTAGACGGTCCCTTTTACTTCTTGGTTGGTCCAAGATTTTGATTGGGGTGATAGTTTGTTGGTAATGTGTTGGAAAACTTGGTCTTCAGCTAATTTACCCCAAATCCGTTCTTTTTTATCCACTTCTAAACGGATAAATAAGCGGTCGCCTTTTTTCGGCCATAGGTGTTTTTCACTTGGTAGGTCATCTAAAGAAACCACAATTTCCTTGTCCGCTAAACCAATATCTACAAAGACCCCCAAGTCTTTACGGACTGCAGTAACCGTTGACCAACCATAACGTCCTTGACGAACGTCAGGTAATTGGGTGGTCATCATTTTAGTGTGTTTCATATTTTCATAGATGAAACCTTGAACCGCATCACCTAATTGGTAATCCCCTTCGTTCTTATCAAGTTGATAAGTAATACCCTCTTTTTGTACTGAATAAAATTTGTCATTTTGATCGGTTACTAACGCTGTAGTAACGGTCCCTAATTGTGCGCTCATATATTTTCTCCTTAAAACGGTGCTTTTGCATGTTAATCTCATTGTATCATATTTATTAATTACTTGGCCGCAGCTTCATTCTTCAAACATCAGATTATACTCGATTCTCAACTAAAGGTAAACGTCGATTATGCAAATAATGTATAAGTTGTCATTGTTCCGCCTTTTTTTGCATGAAAAAAGGAGGCCCGCACTTAAGCTGATACCTCCTTTTTACACAAGTACATTTTAATTAATTCATTTCACACATTTTCCTAATTACTTCTGCGGTTTCATGTGCATCGCTTTGACGAACATCCAGTAGGTAATTCGACACTTCCTCGTATAAAGGAATTCGGCGTTCATACTTGGCAGCCATTTGACATTTACTATTGGCATTGACTAAAGGGCGGTCATTGTTACCGGGACCACCACGATTAATCCGTTGCCACGAGGTTTCAAAGGTATCTTGTAAGTAGAAAACCTTGTCATGTTGGGCTAGCAGTTGACGGCATTCAGCCGTTTCCACAATACCACCACCGGTTGAAATCACTAAAGCGGCATTTTCTTCAGCCTCTAGTAATTCCGTCAAGATTTGAAACTCCAATAATCTAAAACCCGATTCTCCAATTTGATCAAAGATTTCTGCAATCGTCTGACCTCGACGGGTCTCGATATACAAGTCCATGTCCACAAATGGGACCCCTAACTTGTTGGCCAAAATGCGCCCGACTGTTGTCTTTCCGACACCCATAAATCCTGTTAATATGATTGGCATCCTTTGATCAACCTTTCATTTCCAATTTGGTGATTTACGCGCTTAAAGCGGCTAAGTCATCGAAGAAGCTTGGGAAAGAAATGTTGACTGCTTCAGGGCGAGCCAAGTTGACAGTTCCTTCTTTTACCAATAAAGCAGCAACTTGTAGCATCATACCAATACGGTGATCACCGTAACTATCCACATCCGCTGCGTGCAATGGTGTTGGACCAGTAATAATCATGCCATCTTCAGTTTCTTCGATGTTGGCACCCATTTTATTTAATTCTTGGGCTGTGACCTGAATACGGTCAGTTTCTTTTACTTTTAATTCTTCAGCGTTGCGAATCACTGTCCGACCTTCCGCTTGGGTAGCCGCTAAAGCGATAATTGGAATTTCATCAATTAATGCTGGAATAATGTCGCCACCAAATTCTGTTGCTTTTAAGTCGCTGGCAGAAACAGTTAAGTCACCGCTCAAGCCTCCTTCATGCAAGCATGTTTCGATGTTGGCACCCATATTGTGCAAGACTTCAATAATCCCAGCTCGGGTTGGATTTAAACCAACATTTGGCATGTGGAGTTTAGACCCTTTAACTAATAGTGCAGCAACAATGAAGAAGGCTGCTGAAGAAATATCTGCTGGGACTGTAATATCCGTAGCTGTTAAGCTTTGGCCACCTTCTAGATAGATGTCTTTATCGTCTACTTTTAGTTCAACGCCAAAGTTTTTTAACATGTTTTCAGTGTGGTCACGTGACCGCTCTTTTTCATGGATAATTGTTGTACCTTTAGCAGATAAACCTGCCAGTAAGATTGCTGATTTTACCTGGGCAGATGCCACTGGCATATCATATTCGATGGCATTTAAGTGGTCAACTGGTTGGATATACAAAGGCGCAAACTCGCTACCTTCTGAACCAGATATCGATGCCCCCATTTGACGTAATGGTAGCATAACACGGTTCATTGGTCGCTTTGATAGAGATTCGTCACCAATCATTTTAATTTTAAATGGAAATCCTGAAAAAAGTCCTGCCAGTAAACGCATGGTCGTACCGGAGTTTCCAGCATCTAAGGCATGATTTGGTGCTGTTAAGCCTTCAATACCCTTACCGTGAACGACGACAGACCCATCTGCCTCTTCATCAATTTGAACACCTAAATCACGGAAGATATTCATGGTTGAAATACAGTCTTCCGCATGTAGAAAGCCTTCAATTTTTGTGGTGCCTTTAGCAATAGAAGCGAACATGATCGCCCGGTGAGAAATTGATTTATCACCAGGAATCGTGATTGTCCCTTCTAATGGATTGGCATCAATCATTAATTCTTTCATGGATGTCTTACTCTCCTTCATTTTGCCAAATGTCAGGGTTTTTAGCGTATTCACGGTAGTTGTTTACTGCTTTGACTAATTCATTGTAGTCATCATGTGGGAATTTTTCTAAAATTGCTTGGGCTAATTCAGTAGCGATTACTGTCTCACCAATAATGGCTGCACGTGGTACCGCCGTAATGTCAGAACGTTCAATCGACGCTTTGTAAGGTTCTTTGGTGTAGATATCCACTGATTGTAATGGATGGTATTGTGTTGGAATTGGTTTTTTGTATCCACGGACAATAATTGGCATACCAGTTGTCATACCACCTTCAAAACCACCCATATGATTGGTTAAACGGTAGAAACCTTGTGTATCGTCGTAGGCAATTTCATCCATTAATTCGTTACCAAAACGGCTAGCCACTTCAACACCATCACCGATTTCAGCCGCTTTAAAGGCGTTAATCGATACCATAGCACCTACTAATTTAGCGTCTAATTTCTTGTCCCAATGTGTGTATGAACCTAAACCAGCAGGAACATTTTTAGCAATCACTTCGATAACCCCACCTAAAGTAGTGCCATCTTTTTTCGCTTGGTCAATTTTCGCTTTGATTTCTTCATCAATTGAGTGGTCAATCATTTTTAATTCTGATTCATCCGTTGTTTGACGGATTTCTTCATAAGAAAGACTTGTTGCATCAACCTTACCTTCAACGCCACCTAAAGCTTTAACGTAAGCGATGATTTCAATATCTAAGCCATCTAAGATTTGTTCGGCAATAGAACCCACGGCTACACGCATCGTTGTTTCACGAGCAGATGAACGCTCTAAAACGTTACGTAGGTCTTTAAAACCGTATTTGATCCCACCAACTAAGTCAGCATGCCCCGGGCGTGGATGATGTACAGTACGACGTTTTTTAATACCCTCTTCTACATCTTCTGCACTCATGATTTCAGTCCATTTTTTAAAGTCTCTATTTTCAACAATCAACGTAATTGGTGAACCTAAAGTTAATCCATGGCGAACACCTGAAGTAATGCGCACTTGATCTTTTTCAATTTTCATACGATTACCTGCACCATAACCCATTTGACGGCGAGCAAGATTCTCGTTGATTTTATCTATATCGATTGGTAAGTTTGCTGGAACGCCTTCAATGATCGCAGTTTCCAATGGACCATGTGATTCACCAGCTGTAATGAAACGTAGCATGTACAGTTTCCTCCTAATTTTTCAATTTCTCTTATCCATTTTAGCCTTTATTTCCAATAGGGGCAATTATATTTGTACAAAAATTAGAAAATAATGAAGAATTCATCGAATCATTTAATATAATGTATCATTTTATGAAAAAGAAAAGTGTTGACCGAGCTAACAAAGCTCAGTCAACACTTTTTAAATGTCCGAATAATAGATTTTAGTGACTCAGGTTAAGAAAGATTAGATAGTTGTAGTTGCACCGTTATAAACGATACCACGACGAGCATCAACTGTTACTAATTGGCCGTTTTCAATTGAAGAAGTTGCATTTTCTGCACCTACAACAACTGGAATACCATTTTCTACACCTAATACTGCTGCATGGCTTGTTAATCCACCTTTTTCAACAACTACTGCTGCAGCGTTTTTAATTGCCTCATTGTAGTCGTTGTCAGTTGATTTCACAACTAATACAGAGTTAGCTTTTACGTTAGCTACTGCATCTGCTGCGTTGTCTACAACTACTGCATGACCAACAACAGATTTTTCACCAATACCAGAACCTGATACTAATTTTTCACCAATAACTTGGATTTTCATCAAGTTAGTAGTACCTTTTTCACCAACTGGTACACCAGCAGAGATGATGATTGTATCACCGTCGTGAGCGTAGCCAGATTCTTTCGCTACAGTACCTGCTAATGACATCATTTCATCAGTTGAAGCTGGTTTTTCCACAACAAATGGCTCTACACCCCAAGCTAAAACTAATTTACGTGCTTGGCTTTCAGAGAAAGTTAAAGCGATAATTTTAGCGCTTGGACGGTATTTAGAAATCATTTTCGCAGTGTGACCAGATTCAGTCGCTGCAACGATTGTTGAAACGCTTAAGCTACGAGCAGTGTAAGCAACAGATTGACTAATTGCTTCTGCCATGTCGCCTTCTGTACTTGGTTTCAATGAACTAATGTCAGTTTTCGCTTCTTCACGTCCTTCAGTTACTAAGGCAATACGGTTCATTGTTTGAACTGCTTCTACTGGATAGTCACCAGCAGCAGTTTCACCTGAAAGCATGATTGCGTCCGTACCATCAAAGATTGCGTTAGCAACGTCAGATGCTTCTGCACGAGTAGGACGTGGGTTAGATTGCATTGAATCTAACATTTGTGTAGCTGTAATAACCGGTTTACCAGCTAAGTTACATTTACGGATCATTTCTTTTTGTACAACTGGTACTAGTTCAGCTGGGATTTCTACCCCTAAGTCACCACGAGCAACCATTAAACCATCAGATACAGATAAGATATCGTCTAAGTTATCTACACCTTCTTGGTTTTCAATTTTAGGGATGATTTGAACTGATTCGTTACCAGTTTCTTCTAGAATTTCACGGATTTCTAAGACATCACCTGGTTTACGTACGAATGACGCTGCAATATAGTCAATATCATTTTCTAGACCGAAACGGATATCATTTGCATCTTTTTCAGTAATACCTGGCAATTGAACAGAAACGCCCGGTACGTTGACACCTTTTTTATCTTTGATGACACCAGTGTTTTGTACTTCAGTAACGATTTCGTTGTTTGCAGTGTCGATATCAGTTACTAATAAGTCTATTAAACCATCATCAATTAAGATATGAGAACCTTTTTCTACGTCATTAATCAATTCAGTGTATGTAATTGAGAATTTTGTTTCGTCACCCTCAACTTCTGTCATTGACACACGAACTTCAGAACCTTTAACCAATGTTACAGGTTTGTGGTCTTTCATGTTGTTTGTACGAATTTCAGGACCTTTAGTATCTAATAAGATTGCAACGCGACGACCGGTTTTTTCTGAAGCCTCACGGATGTTATTGATACGTGCTAAATGTTCGTCGTGATCTCCATGAGAGAAGTTCAAACGAGCAACGTTCATACCTGATTCAATCAGTTGAACTAAAGTGTCTACAGACTCCGATGCGGGTCCAATGGTACATACAATCTTGGTATTTTTTTCCATAATGATTAATGCATCCTTTCTTAGAAAAAATTAAAATGAAATTTCTGAGTTGATATTGTATAGGTCTACTTGAGACGTATGAGAGTGACCTTTTGATTGCAATGCTTCGTTAATATCAGTAGAGATAATCTTTTCACCGCTAATACCTACACAAACACCGCTGGCACCGTTGTGTAATAATTCCACAGCATTGAAGCCGAATAGTGCTGCCAATACACGGTCACGAGCTGTTGGTGCACCACCACGCTGAACGTGACCTAATACGGTAACACGTGCATGGTAGTCATCATATTCGTAAAGTTTATCAGCAAATTCATGACCTTCCATTACACCTTCAGCAAGGATAATAATAGAGTGTTTCTTACCACGACGACGACCGTCTTCGATATTTGCAACAATATCATCCATATTAAAATCTGCTTCTGGAATAATAATTTGTTCAGCCCCTGAACCGATACCAGTCCAAACGGCAATATCACCTGCATTACGACCCATCACTTCAATAATAAATGTACGAAGATGACTAGTTGCTGTGTCACGAATTTTATCGATAGCTTCTAAGGCAGTGTTACAAGCAGTGTCGAAACCAATTGTATACTCGGTACCAGGAATATCATTATCGATTGTTCCAGGAATACCGACAGTTTGAATACCTTCTGCCGCTAATGCTGCTGCACCTCGGTATGAACCGTCCCCACCGATTACTACTAAAGAATCAATACCGTGTTTTTTTAATTGTTCAATCGCTGGTCTACGGCCTTCTTCATCCTGAAATTCAGGATAACGGGCAGTATACAGCATAGTGCCTCCACGAGCAGTCAAATCACTCACATCGCGTTCCGCCATTTGGAAAATATCGCCTTCAGCTAAGCCACGATAACCGTAGCGAATACCGAATACTTCATCTCCATCATGAATTGCTTTACGGACAACTGCTCTAATAGCTGCGTTCATACCAGGGGCGTCTCCACCACTAGTTAAAACTCCTATACGTTTTCCCATTTTTCCACCTCAATTAATTTATTTATAGTGTTATTCTACCATTTTTCATAGCTAATGTCTTACGTTTTATCAATTTGTGCAAAGATAAACAAGGATTTTTCTTATTTTACAACCACATTTCCCTCGCCATAGACAGCAACCAATTCAGTAACGGATTCCTCCGTCACTTTAATGGCATATTTTTCAGACAACCAGTAGTTTTCCTGACTCGCCACAATTGTGAAATGAAGCCTGGTTTGACCCGGATATTTCCCAACAACTTCTAGTAGTCCAGCTTTCAGCGCACTAGCCTTGGCCTTGTCTTCAACGCGAATCCAACAAACTGGGGATTGCTTAGATTGTTTACTTTGGTTGATTTGCTGACTTTGTCCGCCGCTATAACCTGCTTGATCAGACCCACCTGCTTGTTTTTGTTGCAAGTTGTTTAAATAAGCTCTTGTATCTTCATCCAACATCCAAGCCTTAGTCAAGAGGACTTGCAATTCATCATTTCGCTTCTGCGTCTTTCCGTAAACCAACAAGGCATTGCCCTGGTTTAAATGTTTGGCGAAAGTGATATAAGCTTCCGGAAAGGCTGTGACAGAAATCTGTCCCGTTTGGTCCTCTATTGTCACAAAGGCCATGGGTTGATTCTTCTTAGTGGTGATTCGTTTCACCGCCATTACCTCCCCTAGGAAAAAGGCTTTGCCATTTTCTTTGAGGTTTTCAATGTAATCAATAAGCCCTGTTTGATAAAAACCTTCATAGTCTTCAAAAAGGTTAATCGATAAAGCTTGCCCCAGTGTTTCTATTTCATTCTCAATTAATTGGTGTTGGTCGAATTCATCGATTTCAATAATCTTCGGTGCGAATATGGCTGACAAGTCATCGTCCCCAAGTAGCGAGGTTTGGTGTTGATTGTCTGTTTTAAAGAGTTGCTCATGGGTAATCATCTTAGGGATAGCTTCCAATTGTAAGGTCCGGCGGTTGTAGCCAAAACTATCTAATGCACCTGCTTGGGCTAATTTGACTAAGATGTCTTCTTTGAGGGCAAACTTTCCGAGTCGGTGGATAAAGTCGGTAAAGTCCTTAAATGGTCCTTCCGCTTCCCGAGCTTGAATCATTTCTTCTACTGCCCGCTTAGGAATGCCTCGAATATCCCCTAAACCGAGTTGTAATTGGTGGTCGTCCACAACTGACAAACCATAAAATGACCTATTGATATCTGGATTGACCACTTCAACCCCATGGTTTTTCGCTTCGAGTACCAGGTTCTTCCCTTTTTTATCATATATCCTTGTATGTTTCAAGTTGCCATAATAAAAAGCAACTGGATAGTTAGCCTTGATCCAAGCCAACTGGTAGGCCAAGTATGAGTATGCGAAGGAATGCGACTTATTGAAACCATAGTTGGCGAAGGCTTCAATATAGTCGTAAATTTGCACAGCGACACTTTCCTGGTAGCCATTTTCAATAGCCCCGCTGATAAATTGCTTGCGGACTTTTTCAATGGTTTCGTGTTTCTTTTTACCGATGGCACGTCGCAAGATATCCGCTTCACTCAGGCTAAAGCCTGCGATTTTTTGGGTCACCTGCATGACCTGTTCTTGGTATACCATAATTCCATATGTAGGGGCTAAAATTGGTGTTAAATCAGGGTGTGGGTAGGCAATAGACTCACGTCCATGCTTTCTGGCCACAAAATGTGGAATTTGTTGGACTGGACCGGGTCGGTACAAGGCATTAACAGCCACCACATCTTCAATGGATGTAGGGGCTACTTGTTTCAAAACATTCTTAATACCATCCGATTCAAATTGGAAGACGCCATTGGTATCTGCATGTTGGAAGATTTCATAAGTTTTTGGATCATCTAATGGAATATCCAAGGCTTTGACTGGTCGCCTGGTTAATTTACCAACGGCCGCTAACCCATCATGCAAAATAGTTAAATTGGATAGACTCAGGAAGTCGACCTTCAGTAGACCCACTGCCTCAACATCCCCCATAGTATATTGGGTATTTGGAATATGGGTGGATGAGGCTTGAAGCGGTGTATGCAAGGTTAAAGGTTGATCCGCAATCACAACACCGGCCGCATGGGTGGAGACGTGACGTGGTAACCCTTCTAGTTTACGGGCGGTATCAAACCACAATTGCCCGTGGTCTTCGTTTTCAATTAATTCCCGCAATTTCTGTGACTGGTCGTAGACTGATGTTAGTGTTTCAGCTGGTAAATTAGGATTATTGCCTACTGTATTCGCCCATTCTGACAATGTCACTTGCGCTTTCCCAAAGACAGTTCCGACATTTCGCAAAGCTTGCCGAGCACCAAATGTCCCAAAGGTCGCAATTTGTGCTACACGGTTGTCCCCGTATTTCCGGTAGATATAGTCGAGCACTTCTTGCCGTTTATTATCTGGGAAATCCAGGTCAATGTCTGGCATATTCTGCCGTTCTGGATTCAAGAATCGCTCAAATAGCAAGTCGTTTGCAATCGGATCTACGTCTGTTATTTCTAGGACATAAGCCACTAAGGCTCCAGCAGCCGATCCACGTCCTGGGCCCGTTTGAATATGGTGTTGGTGAGCATAGTTCATCACGTCCCAAACGATTAAGAAATAATCGTCAAAGCCCATATCATGGATAACTGACAATTCGTAAGCCAAGCGGTCGGTATAGGCATCTGTAATCTCCGTCACCCGCTTAGCTAACCCTGCTTCTGCTAGGTCTTTTAGGTATTTTGGTGTATCCGTGTATTCACTTGGTAGGGGGTATTTGGGCAGCAAGGTTTCAACTTGAGGAAATACAATATCAATACCCTTAACCGCTGCCTCTAATCGGTCCAAGGATTCTTTATAAACTGAATCTTGAACATCTGGATCTTGGTACATCTTAGCCCATTGACCTGGACTTCTAAGTGCATGGGTCCCTTTCACTTGCTTCAACTCATCAATCCTTGTCATCGGCTTATTATTGTCAATGGCTTCAAGGACTTGTTGGGTGAAGAAGTCATCCGGATTGGCATATTGAATGTGTGGCATAGCAACTAATGGAATCCCTGCTTGCTCACTCAATTCGATGATGGCTTTTGCATGGAATTGTTCATTCTCCAAGGCTGAAAGACCTAGAAATAATTGGTCATCTGAAAAATGGCGTCGCCACCAAAGCAACTCTTTCTCTAACTGGTCGTAGTCTGCCTGACCATCGCCTTGTTTCAAGTACCGCATATGGGGGCCGCTCATAGCAGAAAAAATTACAATGTAATCATCCGCGTGCATGGTGATTTCTTGGTAAATGGCCCGGCGGTTGGCTTCTACTTGTAATTTTAAAGACGACGAAAGGGCCATCAGATGCTGATAGCCTTCGTAGTTTTTTGCGTAAACAACCAATTCTTCTTTGACATTGTCAATATTAAACTGGACAGTTAGTCCGATTAAAGGTGTGATGCCATTTTGCGCACAGGCCCGGACGAATGCCAAGCTGCCTGACATGACATTGACATCGGCCAAGCCTAAATGGGTATAACCTGCAGTCGCCCCGGCTTGCACGTATGCCTCAACAGACATGGGACTGGTTAATAGGGAATAGGCTGAATTTACATGTAATGGCACAAACATCCGGTCACCTCCTCATGCATATGGTTTGTTAAAAATCACTATTTATTTGTCTTCATCAGTGAAAAACTGACTATTTCGTTGCTTCGCCGCTTCAATATCTTGTGCAGTAATCGCTGGATCAGCGAATTGGGGTCCTCGTAAGAACATGGCATCCCCAAAGGAGAAGAACCGGTATTTTTCTTCAACTGCATGCTGGTACGCCGCAAGGACATGGTCGCGTCCGGCAAAGGCTGAAACCAACATAATTAAAGTCGATTTAGGTAAGTGGAAGTTCGTAATAAAACCTTCAACCACGCTAAATTGATAGCCTGGTGCGATAAAAATATCGGTCCAACCAGAATCAGCTTGGACTTGCCCCTTAAATTTAGTGCCAATCGTTTCAAGGGTGCGGATAGATGTCGTCCCAACCGCAATCACCTTGTGTCCACCTTCTTTAGCACGACGAATTTTAGCTGCATTTTCTTGATCTAAGCGATAGAATTCTGAATGCATTTTGTGGGCATCGATATCCTCAACAGATACCGGACGGAAGGTCCCAAGCCCAACATGTAAGGTTAGGTAGGCAATTTCAACGCCCCGGTCTTTTAAGTCGGCCATAAATTCTTCTGTAAAATGAAGGCCCGCTGTTGGGGCTGCCGCTGACCCATTTTCCTTGGCATAAACGGTTTGATACCGGTCAGGATTGTCTAGTCTCTCTTTGATATATGGCGGTAATGGCATTTCACCTAAAGTCTCAAGAACTTCTAAAAAGATACCATTATATTTGAATTCCACAATTCGGCCACCATGGTCAAGCACTTCAGTAACAACCGCCACTAATTGACCGTCTCCAAAAACAATCTCAGTTCCCACACGAATACGACGAGCTGGTTTAACCAAGGTTTCCCATTTGTCGCCTTCCGTATTATTTAATAGTAAGACTTCGATATGTCCACCCGTATCAGGACGAATCCCGTGTAAACGCGCTGGTAATACTCGGGTATTATTCAATACCAAGACATCGCCCGCTTCAAGTTCACTAGCTACATCTGGAAAATGGCCATCCTGGAAATCCCCAGTTTGGGCGTCAAGTTTCAACAGTCTACTAGCCAACCGGTCTTGAATGGGTACCTGGGCAATCAGTTCTTCTGGTAAGTCAAAATCAAAATCATTTGTCGTTAATGTCACTTAAAATTCCTCCGCATAAGGTATGCCTAAATGGTCGTAGGCCTTTAGTGTTGCTAGACGTCCACGTGGCGTTCTTTGTAAGAACCCGTTTTGAATTAAGAAGGGTTCATACATATCTTCTATTGTTGTCGTTTCCTCTGAGATATTCGCTGCTATGGTCGACAAACCAACCGGTCCCCCACCATAATAGCGAATAATCACATCGAGAATTTTTCGGTCCGTTTCATCTAAACCTGCCTGGTCTACTTTCAAAATAGATAAGGCCTTGTCCGTGATAGGATCGTCAATTAAACCATCTTCGTGATAAACTTGAGCAAAATCACGGACCCGCTTTAATAATCGGTTGGCGATACGAGGTGTCCCTCGTGACCGCATCCCAATTTCTTTTGCTGCTTGATCTTTAATTGGCACCTCAAATAAACGGGCGGTCCGTTCAACAATGGTCGCTAATTCATCCACTGTGTAGTAGCGTAAATGTTGAACAATCCCAAACCGGTGTCTTAATGGTGACGATAAGGCGCCTGGTCTAGTTGTTGCCCCAATTAAGGTAAACGGTGGCAGCGGAAAATGTACAGGGTGGGCCCCTTCATCTTGACCGACAATAATATCTACTTGGTAGTCTTCCATAGCAGAATACAACATTTCTTCTACCACACGAGGTAAGCGATGAATTTCATCAATAAACAAGACATCTCCTGCTGACAGCTCATTTAACAAGACGAGTAAGTCTCCTGTTTTTTCAATGGCTGGTCCAGAGGTGGTTTGAATATTAACCCCCATTTCATTGGCGATAATATTCGCCAGGGTTGTTTTCCCTAAACCTGGTGGTCCATAAAGGAGGACATGGTCAAGAGCTTCATCACGATTTTCAGCTGCTTGTATATAAATCGCTAACTCTTCTTTTAACTCAGCTTGACCAATATATTCCCGCAAAAACTTAGGTCGTAAGGATAATTCCTGGGCTTCATCTGCTTGTGCATGGGGTGAGTGAATTTGGCCGTTATGGACGATTTCAACAGCTAAATCTTCCTGGTCAAAATCTTCATGATGATCAACATCCATGGCGACTGCCTCCCTTCTTCTCCTATATTAACGTTTTGTGATAAATTTCAAGGCGATGCGAATGGCTTCTGCTGTAGTGGTTACATCCGAGAAGTCAGCGTTTTTCACTACGCGATTGATTTCTCTTTGGCTGTAGCCAAGACTAGCCATGGCCTCTTCAAGTTCATGCATGAATGGTAGGTTGACTTGGTCTGGGCCTTGAATATCCAGGCTTTCTTGCTTGAATAGTGCAGAAGATGGAGACTCAGCTAAAACTTTTGGCAGTTTTTCTTTCAAATCCAACACAATCTGACCGGCTGTCTTTTTGCCAACACCTGGAAACTTCATTAAAAAGGCATTGTCTTCTGCCTGGATGGCTGCGACTAAACCGGCGTTATCGTCTAATGATAGGATGGATAAGGCGGATTTAGGGCCGATGCCAGAAACCGAAATCAACTGCAGGAAGATAATCTTCTCTTCTTGTGATTTAAAGCCATATAAACGGATGTCATTCTCTGAAACAGATTGGTACAACCAGATTTTTACTGGTTGATCTTGCCCGATTTTGTCTGTAAAACGATAAGGATTGGCCATATAAATATAGTAGCCAATCCCTCCCGTTTCAAGTATGACAGCATCTGGGTAGACACTTTCAACCTGACCTATCATAAATTCGTACATGGTCTTACTTCACTAATTCTTTCAAGTCGCCGTAGCCTTCTTTGTCCATATCTTCTAGCGATACGAAACGAAGTGAAGCTGAGTTGATGCAGTAACGCAAGCCACCTAATTCAGCTGGGCCATCGTTAAATACGTGGCCTAAGTGGGTATCTGCGTCTTTTGAACGGACTTCGATACGTTTCATACCATATGAGGAGTCATCTAACTCTTCAATTTCATCTTCCAAAATTGGTTTTGAAAATGATGGCCAACCACAACCGGCATCAAATTTATCAGTAGATACAAATAATGGTTTACCACTCACGATATCCACGTAAATACCTTGCTCATAGAAGTCATCATATTGACCAGTAAATGGGCGTTCAGTACCCGCATTTTGTGTTACTTCATATTCTAATTCAGATAGTTCTTTCAAACGTTCTTCTTTATTGTAGTCTTTTGTCATCATGAAACTCCTTTTTTTCTCGTTCGACCACCCGAAAAACAGGTGTCGTCATATCGGGCTTCAAAAGTCAAACTCTTCCGATACTAGACCAAAATGTGCCAATTACTTGGCAATAATTGTTCAGCTTTTGGTCCAGCACATTAAGTCTTAACGACTTTTGTCGCACCTCTCTTTCCCTTGTTTACATTCTAGCACAAAATCCGTTTATACACGAAAATCTAGATTACAGTTTTAATTGCTCTACAATTGCGGTGACTCGTGCGGATCTTGAATTCGCTTGAACATCCGCTCAATTTCATAATTTGAAAAATGAACCAGTACTGGTCGACCGTGCGGGCAGTTATAAGGATTTTTGGTATAAGCCAGGTCATGCAGCAGTTGTTTCGCCTGCATGTCGTCTAAATAATGGTTGGCTTTAATCGATCGTTTACAAGACATCATGATAGCCGTTGCTTCACGGTAATTACCTACCGTCGCTTTAGGATCTTCTAAAATTAAGGCGATCAAATCTTCCACAATTTTTTGGATATTCTTCTTACCCATCCAAATTGGGTGCTGCTGTAACTGGAAGGCATTTGGGCCAAAGGGTTCTAAATCAATCCCCATTTCTAGCAATTTTGGCCGGATTTGGTCAATCTCTTGAGCCTCTGAATTTGAGAAATCAAAAACAATCGGTAATAGTAAACTCTGCATTGCCGCTCCAAATTCTACAATGGTATCCCGATAGTATTCGTACTTAATCCGCTCCTGGGCCGCATGTTGGTCCACCAAATACATACCCGTCTCATTTTCAGCCACCAAATAAGTTCCTTGCATTTGCCCCACATAAGTCAACTCTGGAAAGGACATATTCCGGTCCATGATAGCCTGGTCAAGCGCCCGGACTTGATTAACCGTTTGCCAGACTGGTTTGTTGTGAGATTTTGGTAAGTCCACTTTTTGTTCTGTATCCAAATAAGTTACAGGCGTCTCATCTGAATGATCAGCCTCATTTTCAAGGTCCTCTGCTTGAACCACCTGGGCTTCATCCCGCAAGTAAGTCGGCACTTGGACAGATTGTTTGACCTCTTCATTGACATCTTCTTCGAAAACATTAGAGAAACCATTACCTGAAAAAGCGCTAGTGGCATCTTGCTGGCTATTGCTGCCATGACTAGCCGAGAAGTCTAAAGTAGCTTGCTCGCCAAGGTAAGTAGTTGGTTGGCTTAGAGTGCGGTAATTACTTTGCCCAGAAGATGTTGAATCAATTGAATCGCTATTATTGGCTGATTGGCCATCATCCCCTTCACCGTCTGCGTATACATCCGGAATCCGTTGTACAGGGGCCAAGGCATCAATAATGGCGGTTTTGATCATATCATAGAGGTCATCTTCTTTAGAAATACGGACCTCTTGTTTGGTTGGGTGTACGTTCACATCGATCAATTGCGGGTCAAGTTCAATATATATAACCGCAATTGGATACCGTCCCACCATTAATTTAGATCCATAACCCTTTAAAATGGCCTGGTTCAATTTATAGTTTTTGATGTAGCGACCATTCACAAATAAGGACATATAAGACTTGCTGGCTCTAGTCACAGCTGGTAAGGACACGTAGCCTGAAATGTGGAAGTCTAAGTTCTCCCCTTCGATAGACATCATATCTTTTGCCTGTCTAAAGCCGTAAATAGCTGCTAAGACTTCATTGACGCGGTCCTTACCATTTGTTGACAATAAGGTTTTCCCGTCATGGGTATAGTTAAAGCGAATGTCCGGATGTCCAAGGGCCTCACGATTAATGATATCTGTAATGTGTGCTAATTCTGTTTGCAAACTCTTCAAGTATTTCAAACGGGCTGGCGTATTGTAGAAGAGGTTCTCTACCAATACAGACGTCCCACGTCTTAAAGCAGATGACTTCTGGTCAACGATTTCCCCATCTTTAATATAGATTTCACTTGAAGATTCCCCATCTGAGGTGTTCATGGTCACTTCTGAAACTGAGGCGATTGACGGCAAAGCCTCACCCCTAAATCCCAGTGTCCGTATTCTAAACAAATCACTTGAACTATATATTTTTGAGGTTGCATGTCGTTTAAAGGCTAGGCCAACTTGGTCTGCTGCAATCCCTTTTCCATTATCAATCACTTGAATAGACCGTAATCCGGCTTCTTTTAGGTGAATCACAATTTCACTGGCGCCTGCATCTATCGCGTTCTCCACAAGTTCCTTGACAACTGAGGCTGGTCGTTCAACCACTTCCCCCGCTGCAATCTGGTTGGCTACTTGAATGGGTAATTCTTGTATCGCCATTTACATCATCCTTTATAATTGGCTCTTTAATTCTGCTAAGAAGTTTAAGGCCTGAATCGGTGTTAAGTTATAAATATCTTCAGCCTTCAATTGGGCGATCACTGCTTGACTATCTGCATCCACTGGCCTATTATCTAGCAGTTTCGTTGGCGGTTCTTCTTGGACTAAATCAAATAACGACAGCTGTTGGTCCTTATTGACTTCATTTAAATTGTTGGCTTCAAGTTCTTGCAAGACCACTTGGGCGTTCTGCAACAATTCACCCGGCATACCGGCCAATTTGGCTACATGAATCCCGTAAGACTTGTCCGTTGCACCGTTAAATACCTTATGCAAGAAGACCAATTCCCCGTCCTCTTCACTGGCCCCAACATGAATGTTGGCTAGACGCGGTAAGCTTTCATCTAAGGCTGTGAGTTCGTGGTAATGCGTTGAAAAAAGGACTTTCGCATCGAAATGGTCATGGATATAGACCAAGATGGCTTGGGCCAAGGCTATTCCGTCATAAGTAGACGTTCCCCGTCCCAATTCATCAAATAATAATAGGGAATTATCGGTGGCGTGCTGCAAGGCTTGATTGGCTTCCATCATTTCCACCATGAAAGTCGACTGACCTGCTAAAAGATCATCTGCCGCCCCAATCCGGGTGAAAATCTTATCAAAAATCGGTAAACGGGCTTCCCTAGCTGGTACAAAAGAACCCATCTGGGCCAGAATGACGATCAGTCCTAATTGCCGCATATAAGTTGATTTACCGGACATATTTGGTCCAGTAATCATCAAAATGCTTGTTTCAGGATCCATCACGATATCATTAGGTACAAATCGATCTTGGCCAATGACCCCTTCAACAACCGGGTGCCTTGATTCTTTCAAGTACAAGTCACGCTTATCGGTCATAAATTGTGGCTTTACGTATTGGTGGGTTTCTGAAATTTCCGCTAAAGACTGAAGCACATCAATAGTAGCTACTGTACTTGCAATCGCCTGCAAAGTCGCTTGATGACGCTTCACTTCTTCACGAACAGCTTGGAAAAGTTGGTGTTCAAGAACTTGTGACTGTTCTTCCGCTTCAAGAATTTTTGCTTCTACTTCTTTTAGTTCAGGCGTAATGAACCGTTCAGCGTTGGTTAAGGTCTGCTTGCGGTCATAACTGCCTCCTTCAAGTAAATGTAGGTTAGCTTTTGTCACTTCGATATAGTAACCAAAGACCTTATTATAGCCAACTTTGAGGGATTTAATGCCCGTTTTGGCCCGCTCATCTGCCTGCAATTGAGCAATCCACTGTTGGCCATTACGCATGGCATCCCGGTATTCGTCTAATTGCGGATTAAAGCCATCCGCTATGACATTTCCATCTTTTAAAGTCGCCGGTGCATCTTCCTTGATGGCCGCTGTAATCGTATCGGTTAATGATGGTAAGGCTGTGATTTGCCCTTGGATATTGGCCCAGACACTGTCATCTTCATTATCCGCTGAAATTTGGTCAACGGTGTCAATAATTCCTGGGACCCGACTTAGTGACTGGTTTAATTGTAATAATTCTTTAGGGTTAACGTTCCCCATGGCTACTTTTGCCACTAACCGTTCTAAGTCATACACCCCGTGTAATAGGTCTTTAATTTCAAGACGTTGGAAATAATGTTCGATCAAATCTTCAATTTGAGATTGACGCCGTTCAATTGCCGGCAGGGATATCAGTGGTCTATCCAACCAATTTTTTAGTAAGCGAAAGCCCATAGCCGTTTCTGTTTTATTTAAAAAGGCTAACAAGGACCCTTGCCGTTTCTTGGTTCTAACTGATTCGGTTAATTCCAAATTACCTTTGGCATAGTAGTCCATATGGAGGTAATGCGCTACTTCATAGTGAGTCGCCACCTGCCAATGGTCAATTGCTTGGTGGGACATAGAATTTATATAAGTCAATAATAATAAGAGGCCATTCAATTCCCGGTCATCAGAAATGTCGGCTAGGATTTGCTTGTAAATTTCTCTTGTTGTCGACCCAGCTTCAGCTGTTAACTCAAAAGGTGATAAGGTGAAGGTTTGTAGGTGTTGTAATTCTGCTACCTGGTCTTTTGGTACAGCTTGGGAAACAACCAATTCTTTCGATTGTAGTTGGGCAAATTCTGTCAAAACAGCATTAAAGTCGTCAAGCGTGGTCACTTTTAATTCCCCAGTACCCACATCTGAAAAGGCTAAAACGTATTGGCCGTTAACGTAATCTAGGGCAGAAAGGTAATTGTTTTCAACTATGCCAATACTGTCATTCATATAGGTCCCTGGTGTCAAGACTTTCACAACACCACGTTTGACCATCCCCTTGGTTAATTTGGGGTCTTCCAATTGTTCAGCAATCGCTACCTTATGGCCTTGGCTGACCAAGGTCTTAATATATTCGCTGGCTGAATGGTAAGGAATCCCACACATAGGGATTGGATCTTCCGCATTTTTATTGCGCGAGGTTAAGGTAATTTCTAAAATTTGAGCCGCTTTTAAGGCATCATCATTAAACATTTCATAAAAGTCACCTAGACGAAAAAACAGGAAGGCATCCGGATATTGGCCCTTCATTTCATTATATTGTTCCATCATAGGCGTTTGTTTGGTTTTTTGAGGCATCTTAGATTCACTCACTTTATCTTTTTTACATTTTCTTTTTTCATCTATTTTATGTATAAGGGCATGACAAAAAGGTCTCCCCTTCACTTTTCCTAATCTCTGTCATTTTACCACAAATCTGATGTCTTGTACGAGTCTGGCCTTTGTCTATATAGGCCAAGAAAGTTTAGCTAACCAAGTCATCACCCAACCATTTGTGGCTTTCTTATGTATTTATTTTAGGTTTCCCTTATTTTTATATTTACCTTTACCTTTTATAGGCGTATACTCTATTTGCAAAAGAAATTTCCAAAGGAGACGGTAGCCCATGACAGAAGAATCGAGTATAGAGCATAAAAGAAAAATTAGTGATCTTTCATTAAGTGAAATAAATGGAACAGTTGAAGTCCCAACCGGTAAAGGATTTTGGCGAACACTATTAGCCTATTCCGGACCTGGTGCTTTAGTTGCCGTCGGTTATATGGATCCAGGTAACTGGTCAACTTCCATTACTGGCGGGCAAAATTTCCAATACAAGCTGATGTCTGTGATTTTAGCATCATCGCTTGTGGCCATGCTACTCCAATATATGGCAGCCAAACTAGGGATTGTCACCCAAGAAGATTTGGCCCAAGCCATCCGCTTACGGACCGGTAAGAAACTAGCTTTTATCTTATGGATCATTACTGAATTGGCGATTATGGCAACTGATATTGCAGAAGTTATTGGGGCTGCCATTGCCTTGTACCTTCTATTCAATATACCTTTACTCATTGCTGTTCTGATTACGGTCTTCGATGTTCTGCTCCTATTATTACTCGCTCGTATCGGATTTCGGAAGATTGAAGCCATTGTCGTTTGTTTAATTTTTGTTATCCTATTCGTATTTGTCTACCAAGTGGCCTTATCAAATCCCACTTGGTCAGCCATTATCGCATCCTTTGTACCAACCAGCGATGTCCTCCAAACCAGTCCAGCAGTGAACGGGATGACTCCCTTAGCCGGTTCACTAGGCATTATTGGTGCGACAGTCATGCCCCACAACTTGTACCTGCATTCCGCTATCTCACAAAGTCGGAAAATAGACCACGCTAATCAAGACCAAGTGGCGGCTGCAGTACGTTTTACCATGTGGGACTCTAATATTCAATTAGGGCTTGCCTTTGTCGTCAATGCCTTATTACTTGTCATGGGGGCTGCTGTGTTCAAAACTGGCGTCGTTCAAGACCCGTCATTCTTTGGTTTATATGAAGCCTTGTCTAATCCAAACTTTATGGCCAATTCTGTCTTAGCAGATTTAGCATCAAAAGGCGTATTAGCCACATTATTTGCCGTCGCCCTACTTGCTTCTGGTCAAAATTCAACCATTACTGGCACCCTAACCGGCCAAGTGATTATGGAAGGTTTTATTGAAATGAAATTGCCACTTTGGGCCCGTCGGTTAATGACTCGTTTAATCGCCATTATCCCAGTCGTCCTAAGTGTCATCTATACCAGCCAAAAAGGGACTGTCGAAGAGCATATCGCCTTGAATAACTTGATGAACAATTCCCAAGTCTTCTTAGCCCTTGCCCTACCATTTTCAATCATTCCTTTACTCATGATTACCGACTCTGAAAAAGATATGGGTCACCGCTTTAAAAATACGCTTATTGTCAAAGTTTTGGGTTGGCTATCTGTCATTGGTTTAACTGTTTTAAACATGCTTGGTTTACCGGATGAAATCTTGTCCTTCTTCGGTGACAACCCGACAGCTGGGCAAATTTCCCTAGCCCATGTCCTAGTTATTTTAACTATGATCTTTATCCTATCCTTACTCGTTTGGACCATCATTACTTTATATAAAGGCAATAAGGCCTTTGCAAAATAAACACTTATATATAAATAAAATCGCGACCAGTCCTGAATGAGGCTGGTCGCGATTTTGCTTACAGTTCTGTATATTTACTGTTGTTGTCACGGCTTTTTTCAACCGGGTATTTCTCATTGTTTTTAATCAGCTTGCGTTCAATAATGTCATCTATATCCAAATTTAAATTATCGGCCAACATATAAGCATAAATCAGCACATCCGCTAACTCGTCTTTAATAGCGTCCAAATCCTCAACACCCTCGGCTGCCGTTTTCCACTGGAAGATTTCCAGTAATTCCGACGCTTCCAAGGTGATTGAAAGGGCTAAATCCTTCTCATTGTGAAATTGTCGCCAATTTCGCTCATCCCGGAACTGATTGACCTTGTCCATACTAGATGCCATTCTTCATTGCCTCCACTCTCATGTCCTGTAATTTCCGCTTCAAATTGTCATTAACCGCATAAATGGCTAAGCCGTATATCCCCCGCTTCATCAAGACGTTGATTGAATTCAATATGATCTGCTCTTTAGCAGCCATTGCCTCCTTATGACTGGCAAAACGATTCGCACCGCTGTAACCACCCGTATCTTGATATTTGCTTGGATCGACTGTTAATCTTTCAGTCTCAAAATCGTAATCAATCGACGGTCCAAGTACAATCCCCACATAGTTTAAATCAAATCCCTGGACAGTGTAAATGGACCCGACTTCATTGATTGTTTCTGGCCGCTCTGACCAGGTCACCTTACTATCGGTAGTATTCCAAGGTAGGTTGATGCCAGCTTCATCCACTAGATAGACGTCGCCATTCTTCTTATGGGCGAAATCAAAGGTGGACACAATTCGTGACAATCCCTTATCCGCATTCTTTTGATAGATATAATCTTTAAAGGCAGTTGGATCGTCGAAGACCTTGAATTCAAAGTGGTCGTCAGAAGGCGGAAGTGGCGTCACTTTTTGCCCAACAAAATCATTCACCCAATTCATGATTGCTGGTGAGGCGTTCATACGGAATTGGTCGGTCAGATGGAATTCGTCGGCGTCGTATTTCTTCAAAATCGTCTTTAAATCTTCCGATTGCCACTTACTCTTGACCTTCAAATATTGCTTTTCATCAAAAATTAGCACTGCAACCTTGGCCTTGTCCATGATGGCATCTAATTGGTTTTCCCCGCGAAAATTGTTATAGGGATCCGGCTGGCTCAACAACAAATGGCCTTCATCAATCAAGACAATATCTGCTTCCTCAATTTTTTGATTATTGATAAAGGTCGTCGGTTTAGCGAAATCCTTCTTCTTTAGATAAGGCAGTGATTCTGAGATTTGTTGGTAAGTTTTCAACATTTCCGAATGGTTGACTACTAAGACGTTTTTAGTCCCAGCCAATACTGAATGACTTTGCCGGGCCTCTTCTTGCAAGGTATTGAATAGGGATGACAAAATGACACTCTTACCCGTTCCAGCTTCACCGTGAATGACATAGACCTTCTTTTTGACGTTTTTTTCTTGGTGAATAGCTTGCATCACCCGCTTGCAATAATCGAGGATATTCTCTTTTAAAGCACGCTGTGGTTCAGACAAGGTTTTAAAGGGTGATAATTTATAGATATCTCGATTTTTAAGGTTATCAGTTGTCTCCTTAGCCAAACCCTCACGTCGTAAAGATTCCCAGATATCTTCAAATAGGTCATCGTCATATAAGGACTTTTGAAAATAGTTATGCATAGACAGGTTGGCTGTCTGACTCACATTTTGCAAGGAAAATTGGTTGTCCGCAATAAAATAGTTAATTAAATTAGTTTCAATATTAAAGGTCGCCGACTGGTTAAAGGCCTGGTGGCCAATAAACAGAGCGTCTGTTAAGTCTTTTCGTGCTTTATTTTTTAAATGGTCCCGCATCCGGTTGTGGACATGAACTGTTTGGCCGATATAGGCTTTAGGCCGAGAATTCGTCTCTTTATTTTGATGCAGGATATAGACAATTGGGTAATCTTCAATATATAAAGTATGCATCTCCCGGATGTCATCGAGATCAAACTTTTGACGCTCGAAAACAATCGGTTTTAAGCTGTCTTGCTTCTCCATCTGCTTCCCCTCACTCATCATATTCTTACCTCCATAATGCGCCAAGGAAAATTGAAATGCAACCCAAAATAATAGACAGAAAAGCTGACAAAGTGCACATCCAATTTGACATGACTTAGTCAGCTTCTATCTTCGTTAGCATTTTTTAAACGAGTATTCATGCAAATTCCGCTAATAATGCTTCTTGCTGATTTTTTAATTCCGGTATATCTTGCCCGATTAATTTGTCCCACATGGACACTTGGCTACCTGTTCGGCTGATCATGGATTCTTTAGTTGTATTGGCTAAGTCAGCCCGTTTGATAGTTTCGTATTTTGCCCATGCATTGGCTAGAAATTGCTTGTCCTTGTCACTTGAAATGCCTGTTTCCATTCTAAAATGGTTGCCCTTTTGCAAGAGATTTAACTGGTTCATCTGACTTGGAAACATGTCTAAATAGCCATTGGCCACAATATAAGCTGCGATTTCTTCGTCAATTTGTTTGAAATTAAATTGAAAGGGAATATTCAGTTGTTTAAAGGTGGCATAGGGAATATCTTTTACCATTGGGGCGTAGTCACCCATTTGCGCCTTTACCAAGGCTTTCTTGATTTTGATGGTATCCATTTGAACCTCCTAGATATGGTCATTGTCTTGGTGACTGTTTGGGGCGTTATTATGGTAATGCAAGACATGTCGGTTATACCGCTCGTCCGCTTTCAGATATAAAACTTTTCCGCCACCATCAGTAGATAGAGGCGAGGGATCGCCCACTTCTGTTTCAGTCAGTACCCAATACATATTGGTAAAACCGTAACGTTCAAAGTCGTCGTCTCCATAGCCGTCTGTGAAATAAACGGCTACTGTATCTTCATTGGTGAAGCCTTTTTCATGTAGCCACTGGTAGGCCGGTGCGAAAGATGTCCCCCCGCGACCCGCAAATGCCATATCTTCCAAAGACTGACAGGTTAAAGGTTTGGCGTATTGGACTGTCATATCCACATGAACAACCCATACTTCTGCATGCAAGGTCTTTTGAATATTGGCCAATTCACCTAGGGAATAAGCTAAAGCCTCTTCATTTTGTGAGGCTGAGGTATCAAAGAAGGCAACCAAGCGACTGGCTGTATCTAAAATCCGGCCCGGTAAATCTAACCGGTGCGGTTGCCGACGATTCATCCGGTTTTTAGACATTTTATAAGGCACTAATGACGTCCCCATGCCTCGTTTAATTACATCCCGCCAGTTTAATGCCCGCTGTTTGGTGATTTGGTCGATGTTGACCTTGACTTCACTGGATAATTTTAACCTTAATTCTTCAGTCATCTGACTATAAGAATCTTTGATCAGCCCATTCATCAATTTCCGGTATAGGTCCGCGTGCTGGCTGTTTGGGGTTATCGGTTGCATGGTCCGGTTGTTTTTCATTTCCTCTTTCAATTGTTTGGCCGAGTCAATCCGCAATTCTTCCGCCTTATTAGGATCGAAATTGCCGGTTAATTGGCTGTATAATTCGTCCATTTGCCCAGACCCAAGCATCTTATTGAAGGTCGATTCTGTCTGGTTGTGCCCCTGTTTTTTCGGGTCGTTTTTGACCGCTTTTAACTCATTATAATAATACAAGGTCCCTGCTTTAGGCAAAATGTGTCTATTTTCTGTGATATGCTTGACCCATTTCAAGGTTACTACCGTATCAGGTAGGTCATCCACATATTGGTTCACCTCAGCTTCCATAGCCACAGTCATGACTTTAGCTGATTCCTCATCTTTAAAAGCCCAATCATACTCAACGATATGGCCAAATAAAACGTGGTAACACATCTGTCTAATGGCCGCTAGCATCCCCTCGGGTGTTTCATAATAAAGATAGAATAGGATTGGATTAATGGTCATAACCAGGTCTAAACCACGGAAACCAACGGTAATCGGTTTTGCTAGTGATCCATTCATCTCCCGGTCGGTATGGAAGAGAATCCCCGCAAAAAGTACATCTCTTGCCCCCTTTTGAGAGTCTTGATTGTTCATAAGGGTGGCCGTCAAAATCCCCAACAGTTGATTTTGGGCGTCAGCAAATTTCTCATAGTCCTCGTATTGACCATGGTTTAGAAAGGTTATATAAGCGATGCTCATTTTCCGATAGGTCGACTCGATATTTTCAAATTCAAAGTTGGAAAATAATACCTGCTCACTCACTTAGGCACCCCCTTTCTTCCTGATTATTGCCTATTGGTTAGCGTTCACAGCCATAGTGATGTCAAACGTTTTCTCCACAAAGTCAGGATTTTGGTTCAAGGCTTGGTAGAAGTTCGCAATAGCCGAATCATCCGGCCCGTCATGCATTCGTTTGATTAAAATATAAATTTCATCCGGTTCAGAAGCGACGAAAATATCTGTATAACGGCTGATCAGATGCTTGTCTTCAATTAAATTCGGTTGGTTAATGATATAATCCGTTAAATCTTCAATTACACGTTTACGACGCACGATTGGCATCGCTTGGTAGCGGCCAAGGATGGCTTGGTCTAAGTCCGGGCCCTGCGTTTGGATAATCTCTGTTGGTTTAATAAAATCTGTTTGTTGCTGTCTCAAGAAAGTCACAAAAACTTGACCCGCTTCGTCCCCAATATTCCCCTCGATTCCTTCAACCAAGAATTCAAGGTAGTCATCCGTTGGGTGATAAATATCATGACCCGCATCTTCAAAAGCGTACAGGAGGTTAGATAATCGTTCATAGGCACGTGGCGTTGGGTTTTTATCCCTTGTTTCATCAATGACAATGAAATATTGACGGCCATCAGCCTGCAAGAATTCAGTGATCAAGGGATGAATCATGGTCCGACTTGGATTACTTGTGCGTGTCTTTTGGGCAAAAGAGGTAAGCCAATCTTCTAAGTTGGCACCCATTCGAATCCGCATGGTCCGGTCGTTAATGGCCATGTCACGGGCATTTGTAGCATATGAAGTGTTCTCAAAACCTTCCACATCACTAGACGGGTTTTCTGCGGTAATAATCACCACATTGTCCGGTAAGGGGGTGGCCCATCAAGTTACGTTGTAAGACCAGGTTCATCAATTCCCCTTGCACCATGGCGATTGGCCGGTTAAATTCATCCAAAAAAAGAATGACTTTGCGGTCTGGATTAGCTTCTGCTTCTGTAATGGCCCCTTGAATTTGAGGGTTTAAATAGTACTGGATATGGTCTTCTTTAGGAACTGGCATGGTCAAATCCCCTGGTTGCAGTAATGAACAGGTAATTTCAAAGTAACCAAAACCGTTATGTTTGGCTAAGTCACGCACCATTTGGGACTTTCCAATTCCACCGTGGCCGACAATATTTGGCACAATATCCGTATCTTGCTGCAGGATTAAATTTAGCCCCTTATATACAGCTGTATAAGGTAAACCAGCAACTCTATCTGTCATAATCTGTTCACACCTTCTGTATTCATCGTTTCTTTTTTATTATACGAGATTACGCTCGTAAATCTACCTATTTCCAAATATTTTTATCTATTGTAATCTTTATAAATACATGATTGTATTCAAAAAAACTGTATTATAGTCCTTTTCAAAGAATCTTATTTTATTGTCAGACACTGTTAAAAGATGGTTTTTCTGGTAGATTTATCCTTAACATAATAAGTTTTAATGGCCATTACCAACTAAAATTGACCAACTAAAAAGGAGCATTTGCATGCTCCTTTGGTAAACTATTTTGCGTAATCAACCGCTCGTTTTTCGCGTATCACGATTACTTTAATTTGTCCTGGGTAATCCAGTTCATTTTCAATGCGTTTTGAAATGTCATGTGCTAATTCAATTGCTTTTAAATCATCTACTTCATCTGGTTTAACCATTACACGAATTTCTCGTCCAGCTTGAATTGCGTAAGCATTATGAACGCCGTCATAATCTTTGGCAATAGCTTCAAGGCTACGTAATCGTTGGATGTAGTTTTCTAATGATTCACTGCGTGCACCTGGTCGTGCTGACGAAAGTGCATCAGCAATGGCAACTAAGCTAGCGATGACACTTGTTGCTTCAACATCACCATGATGGCTAGCAATGGCATTAATAACAGTTTCAGGTTCTTGGTATTTGATAGCAAATTCCGTACCTATTTGTACGTGAGACCCTTCTACTTCATGATCAACGGCTTTACCGATATCATGCATTAGACCAGCGCGTTTAGCTAACTGTACGTCTTCACCAAGTTCTGCTGCCATCACCCCTGCTAATTTAGCAACTTCTATACTGTGATTCAAAACATTTTGGCCGTAACTTGTTCGGTAGTATAAGCGACCTAATGTTTTCACTAAGTCAGGGTGAAGAGAATGAATACCTAAATCAAAAACAGTTTCTTCACCGATTTCTCTAACTTTACTATCCATTTGTTTACGAGCTTTTTCAACTGCCTCTTCAATTTTGGCTGGATGGATTCTTCCATCTCCAATCAATTTATCTAAAGCGATTTTTGCAATTTCACGACGAATTGGATCAAATCCACTTAATACAACAGCTTCAGGTGTATCATCCACAATCAAGTCAATTCCGGTTAAGGATTCTAATGTCTTAATGTTTCGCCCTTCCTTACCAATGATACGACCTTTCATATCATCATTTGGTAAGTGGACAACTGTAACTGTAGATTCTGTAACTGTATCCGCTCCAGAACGTTCAATAGCTTGAAGTACAATTTGTTTTGCAACTCGATCTGCCGTGTCATTAGCTTCTTGCTCTGCCTTCTTGATTAATAAGGCTTTTTCATGCGCTAATGTTTCTTCCATCTCTTTTAGTAATAAGTTTTTGGCATCTTCACGAGACATAGCTGCTACACTAACTAAAACTTCATTTCGTTTTTCAATTAATGCGTCTGCTGCTTTTTCAGTCTCAGCAACCTTTTTCTTACGATCACGTAAAGACTGTTCTTCATTACTTAATTTATTTTCTTTGTCAGAAATAGATGCATCTCGTCTATCCAATTTTTCTTCTTTTTGGTTTAAACGGTCTTCTTGTTTCTTAACTTCACTACGGCGATCTCTAACTTCACTATCTACTTCATTTCTATATCGTTGCAATTCTTCTTTTGCGTTTAAGATAATTTCTTTCCGCTCAGATTCTGCGCTACGTTTAGCATTTTCAATGATTCCTTGTGCGGTTATGTGTGCTTCGTCTTTTTCACGTTCTTGTTCTTGTAATAAAGACTTCTTCCCTACATAAACGCCACCCAATAGACCAACAATTAAAGCAATGATAGCGAAGGCAATTTCAGTAAATCCCATAGTTTCACCTCCGTATCTATTTAATTGTGTTCTTTTTTTTCGTAAATATTAAAATATTATAAAACATGCATTACATGCACATAAGTTCATTTTATATTTAAGTGGAATGAATGTCAATCAAGTCGGCAATCAAAAGCATGTTAGCCTTTTCAAAAAAGATGGCAAAAAATGCCTTTCCAATAGTGATTCAGTGGGAAAGGCATGGTCGTTATCTATTTAAAAATAATTTTTATTCTGTTGCTTCTTCCAACAATTCCACTTGCCCTTCATCATTTGCTTCTAAGGCCGCTAGTTCTTCTTCGCTTAATTTACCATTTTGGCCAAAACCAAAGTGTTGACGAACCTGTCCATCAATCGTTTCACGAATTTCTGGGTTTTCGCGTAAGAATTGTTTTGCATTCTCACGACCTTGACCGATACGATCTTCACCATATGAATACCAAGAACCGGACTTGTTAATGATGTCTAATTCAGCTGCCAAGTCAACTAATTCACCCTCTTGAGAAATCCCTTCCCCATACATGATGTCAACTTCTGCCACTTTGAATGGTGGTGCTACCTTATTTTTAACAATCTTAATTTTAGTACGGTTACCGATTGCGCTACCGCTCTCTTTAATTTGTTCACCACGACGCACTTCTAAACGTACTGTAGAGTAGAATTTCAAGGCTCTACCACCTGGTGTTGTTTCAGGACTACCAAACATTACCCCAACTTTTTCACGAATTTGGTTGATAAAGATGGCGATTGTTTTCGTTTTGTTGATGGTACCTGATAATTTACGTAATGCTTGAGACATTAAACGGGCTTGAAGACCGATATGAGAGTCACCCATTTCACCTTCAATTTCGGCACGTGGTACTAAGGCTGCAACTGAATCGACAACGATGATATCAATGGCACCTGAAGATACTAAAGCGTCAGCGATCTCCAAACCTTGTTCCCCAGTGTCTGGTTGAGAAAGGAGTAACTCATCAACGTTTACACCTAATTTAGCTGCATATTCAGGATCTAGCGCATTCTCAGCATCGATAAAGGCTGCAATACCACCGCGTTTTTGTACTTCTGCAATTGCATGTAATGAAACAGTCGTTTTACCAGATGATTCTGGTCCGTAGACTTCAATAATACGACCGCGTGGGTAGCCCCCAACTCCTAAAGAAATATCCAATGTTAATGAACCTGTTGGAACAGTAGAGACTCTAGCGTCTCCGCGTTCACCCATTTTCATGATTGAGCCTTTACCAAAGTTACGCTCAATTTTTTTCATTGCATCGTCTAGTGCTTTTTGACGGTTGCTATCGTTTTTATCCATAGTCATGCGTAAATCCTCCTAAATGTTCTCTTGCGTTTCTTTTATTTTATAATTCTTTTGCTGAATAAGCAAGAGAAAAGCGAACGAATGTTCTGTTAATTTTTAATGATATCAAAGTAAGCTGAATAGACTGAACGATATTGAATATTTTGACGGCTGCCCCTTAATGCCGGTGTTAAAACCTTAGTTTCTTGGCCAGCTTGGGCGATACCAATATAGACAGTCCCCACCACTTTCCCTTCCATTGCGTCTGGTCCAGCGACGCCTGTAAAGGATATCCCAAAGTCAGATTGATATAGATCTCGGATATTTTCTGCCATTTCAGTGGCTGTTTCTGCACTCACCATACCGTAAGTTTGCAGTGTGTCCTCTTTCACATTCAAGACATTGGCTTTGGCTGTTTCTGTATAAGTGACGGCTGACCCTTGTAAGACTTTTGAAGCGCCTGGAACATCGACAACTTTCTTAGCTGCTAGTCCCCCAGTGAAGCTTTCAGCAAAGGCAATCGTTTGGTCGCGCTCAGTCAATTTCTCTACCAATACTTCATTGATGCCTAAGTTTTCTCCTTCACCTACATAATAGTCGGCTAACCGGTCATTGATGTCTGTAGCCATATTTTCTAATAAAGGCTTGGTTTCTGCTTCATTTTTGCCCGCTGCAGTTAGTCTAACTGTTACCATGAAATTTCCGAAGTAAATGGCAACAGTTGGATTTTCTTGACTTATAATTAAGTCATCAATAGTATCAGCTAATTGCGATTCACCAATCCCAAAATAGTGCAGGTATTTAGACGTTAGTACGATATCATTTTGATATTGGTCTAGTAAATAATCAACTACATAATGGTTGAACATGTGCTTCATTTCAGATGGTGGTCCTGGCAGTAGAATATAGGTATGGTTATCATGTTCAATCGCTGTACCAAGCGCTTGCCCTACATCATTGGGGAAAGTATGTCCTGCTTCAAAAGTCAGTCCCATAGCCAGATTGTTTTCAGTCATAACTCTGCCTTTAAAGGCTGCTTTGATGGTTTTCATCCCCTCTTCATCGTGAATGAGTGGTTGATTTAAGTATGCTGAAATAGTTTGTTTAGTTAAATCATCCCGGGTAGGGCCTAAACCACCTGTATAAATGATGATATCCGACCTTTGTTCAGCCTGAGCAGTCACTTTCTTTAACCGTTCAGGGTTATCGCCAATGACCGTTTGTATGTAATGGTCAAAGCCTAATTCATTCAATTTTCGTGCAATAAATTGTGCATTTGTATTCGCGATTTGTCCCATTAACAATTCAGTTCCAACAGCTATAATTTCTACTTTCATTCTTTTCCCACCTATTAGTATATACGTTTTATTTATGCGTTTGCGCATAGTGATACCTGTATATTATAGAACAAAAAAGAGCCCGGTAAAAACCGAAGCCCTTAAAAATTGTGCTTATAATCCATCTGAAAATACGGAAATATTTTTAACGAAGTAGTCTACACCTGAATAGATGGTGAAGATTAATGCTAGATATAGTAGGATTTGTCCGATTGAAAACGGCAAGAACCCTAAAGGGAAATCCCCGATTAACAGGAAGATAATGGAAAGCATCTGGGTGAATGTTTTCAATTTCCCAGCACTCCCAGCTGCCATGACTGTCCCTTTTTCCACTAGTAATAGACGGAGTCCGGTGACAGCTAATTCGCGCATGATAATGATTGAGACTAACCATGCTGGGGCTAAATCGATACCAACTAAGGCGATAAAGGCTGTTGCAACGAGCATCTTGTCGGCTAACGGGTCGGCAAATTTACCGAAATTAGTGACAAGATTGTCGCGACGTGCGATGTAACCGTCTAGCCAGTCGGTGAATGATGCGACTGCGAAAATGATAGCTGCCACCACGTATTGCCAGTACCACTGACTGCCGAGTACTTGTGTCCCATCTCCACTCGCTGGAATAGATACGAAAATCATGAAGATTGGAATCATGATAATCCGAATGATGGTTAATTTATTTGGTAAATTCAAATAATCCCTCCTAGTTGACTGTCTACCATGTTAAATATAGTATAACATTTTTTTACTTGGCAAATGTATGTATCGGTCTATTACATAACCTATTCGGTTGGTTCGTCGCCATTTTCTTGGAAGATGTTAACCGTACGTGGTTTAGACCCTTCTTGTGGGCCGACAATTCCGCGTTGTTCCATATCATCTACTAGACGGGCGGCCCGGTTGTAACCGACCCTAAATTGACGTTGTAACATAGAAATTGAGACGGTTTCACGGGTTTTAACAAATTCTAGGACAGTATCCCACATTTCATCTAAATCTTCACCTGGCGCTGATTCTTTGGTCTCAGTTGGCATCATAGATTCAACATAATTTGGTTCTTGTTGGTCTTTTACAAAAGAAACCACTTGTTCCACTTCGTCATCTGTGATAAAGGCCCCTTGAACACGAATTGGTTTCGACTCACCCATAGGTAGGTAGAGCATATCTCCTCGACCCAATAATTTCTCAGCCCCATTTTGGTCGATGATGGTTCTTGAGTCAGTTCCTGAGGATACCGCAAAGGCAATTCTTGATGGTACGTTGGCCTTGATGATCCCTGTAATAACGTCAACAGATGGTCTTTGTGTCGCTAGGATCATATGTATACCAGCTGCACGTGCCATTTGCGCTAGACGGGTAATTGCGGCCTCTACTTCTTTAGAAGCGACCATCATCAAGTCGGCTAACTCATCTACAATCACAACGATATAAGGTAGGGTCGGATGTGCGGTACCTTCATTAAGGTTTTCTTCATGAACGAAGTCATTGTAACCGTCAATATTCCGTTGGCCCGAAGCAGCAAACAATTCATAACGACGTTCCATCTCCTGAACGACTTTTTGTAAGGCTTGAGCTGCTTTTCTTGGATTGGTTACAACTGGTGTTAACAAGTGTGGAATACCGTTATAAATCGATAGTTCCACTTTTTTAGGGTCGATCATCATCAATTTGACTTCATTAGGCTTGGCCTTCATCAAAATGGATACAATAATCCCGTTGATAGCGACTGATTTACCAGATCCGGTAGACCCAGCAACCAGTAAATGGGGCATCTTGGTCAAGTCTGCTGAACGAATATTGCCTGAAATATCTTTTCCTAATGGGACTTCCAAGACTTTACCCGATTGCAGTTGATGCTCGAAAGAATCACGGAAGGAAACCAAGGATACATCTTGATTGGGCACTTCAATCCCGATAAATGATTTACCTGGTATTGGCGCCTCAATCCGGATATCTTTAGCAGCTAGTGATAAGGCGATATCGTCGGCTAATCCAACAATCTTACTTACTTTTACCCCAATCGCTGGCTGAATTTCATATTTTGTTACAGCTGGTCCCAAGTTAGCCTTAGTGACTTTAGCATCCACATTAAAGCTCTTAAAAGTCGCTTCGAGTTTACGGACATTTTCTTTAATAACAGCATATTCGCCACTTTGGTCTGTCGCTTTAATTGGCGTCAACAAGTGGGCTGGTGGTAATTTGTACTCTGGATTATCTGGCTCTGCAGCCATATCCATGACAATGTCTTTACCGTCATCTGGTTCAGTATCAACATCTTGGTCGTCAGTATCTGGACTAGCTTGCGCATTTGCTTGTTCAGCCTTGCGGAATTCATCAGCCTGCGTGCCAATTTCAAGAGAAGTTTGTTCTATTTCGACTGGTTGGTTGCCATTACTTGCACTAGCGCTTGGCCCGACAATGACTAAATCTTCGTCGTCTATATCCTCTTGTTTTGGTTTAATGCGGTTGTTGTTTTCCGAACTCTCTTGGTCTTCATTAGACAGCTTGCTTTTTTTAACAGCTTTACTTCGGCTAGCTTTTTGTTTAGATTGATCTGCCTTATATTTTTCCCGGTCCTCACGGTAACTTGAAAATTGTTGTATCGTTGTGTCCCAGAATTCACCTAACCAATTAAAGACCACACTGGTAATGGACTGAATCCCTTCGACTAGATCTAACCAGGTAATACTGAACAAGTAGCACAATAGGATCATTAAAGCGATGCCCACGAAAATATAGGTCCCCAATTGACTTACTGTGTAGAAGGTGAAGGTGTATAATAAACCACCTAAAAGCCCACCACCCAAGGGTTGACCGGCACCTTCAGCGGTAAAATTGGCGATAGCCCGTTGCCATGTCACCTCTAATACAGATGTATCACTGGATAAGGCAATGGCTAAATAATCCCAAGCATGCATTAATATAGCTAGGATAGGTACTGCCCAAATCACCGTGTTCATGATTTTACCTAAAACTAATGGGCCATGCCCCGTCACAAGAACCCAGCCTGTGAAGATAATTTCAATAATGAATACAGGAATGGCTAGTCCCCCAACAAAAAATTCCATCAGATGCATGAATAATCGACCCAGTGCACCAAGCTCTAATACACCAATAATGGCGAAAAATAATGAGATCCCAGAAAATAATTGCATGCGGAATAGTTCTTGTTGTTTTTTAGTTCGTCTTTTCTTTTTTCTTGCCACGCTAACCCTCCTCTTTTAAATGATTTTTACCGCTCGAACGGTGATTGATATTGTCTAAAATACTGGTTAATTCTTTTACGCGTGCTTCACTTAAAGCTTGTTGGTTCTCATAAAGGACTAGGCTATGGTAGACTTGTTCATCATTTGCACAGGGTTCACACCAATCCGTTTCACCCGGTTGCCAGAAAGCGCGCATGCCTTCTACTCGACTACGCGTCTTCGGAAACAAGCTCTGCAACTTTAATGATTCACCTTGAAAAATACGTGCTGCTTCTTCTAAACTGTCAGCCGTTTGAACAGCGACAACATGCTCATGCCAGTCATCTTTAAACCACCATGGCTCGTCGAATCCATCTATTTGATATACTTGGAAACTCATCTGCTTCACTCTCCAATCAGCATCCTATTATACCAAACTTATGGTCGATTTTCATCTTGGTGATGTTTTGACCTAACGTAAAGAGAGGACTTCATTTTAATAAAAAATCTATTTAAAAATCAGTACTTAGGCTGATGTTAATCAGCTTCATATCTAGTATAATTAAATAATCATAATGAAAGAAGGGATATTCATGAAAACAAGTCGAATTGTTGTTACCGGACGTGTGCAAGGTGTAGGTTTTCGTTATTTTACCGAAAGAATCGCCAAAAGAATGAAAGTAGCGGGTACTGTTGAGAATAAGAATGATGGATCAGTAGAAATTCTTGTTCAAGCAGATGATGACACCTTGCGTGCTTTTGTTGAAGAAGTCAAAGAAATGCCGGAAAATCCATCCGCCTATGTCGATAATATCCAAGTCGTTGAAACCTTCAATAGTGAGGAAATGGTAAATTTTCGCACCGTTTATTGAAATAACCCCCTAAATTAGCTACAATAGTAACGTTAGTCAAGATACTTAAACAAAAATCAAATAACTATGTAAATTAAAGGACGTGAAGTATTGTCAAGCCGTTTAATAAATAAACGCCTATCGCTAATGGTGTTAGTGATGTCACTCGTGGTATTTTTGGGTGGATGTGCCAACCCAAATAATCCAGATGGTATTATGTACCGCCTAACAGTAGAACCGATTGGTCAACTTATCGTATGGATTGCTGATCAGTTTGCTGGTAATTACGGAATTGCCATTATCATTATTACTATTGCCATTCGTATTATTCTATTGCCACTTACCCTGAACCAGCTGAAAAGTTCAACGCGTCAACAAATTAAGATGGCTGCTTTCCAACCATACTTAAAAGAAATTCAAGAGCGTCAGAAAAATGCCACAACGCAAGAAGAGAAAATGGCATTAGCGACTGAACAACAAGAATTTATGCGCGAAAATAACGTTTCTATGTTTGGTGGTATGGGTTGTTTACCATTATTATTACAATTACCAATCATCTCTGGTTTATACACCGCTATCCGCGTCAGTGAACAAATTGCCAACTCTGAATTCTTCGGTATCTCACTTGGAGAATCTCATATGGTATTAGCCATTATCACCATTGTAATGTACGTGATTCAATCATTCATTGCCTTGCAAGGTGTGCCAGAAGAACAAAAAGCACAAATGCGTTCTACCCTATTCATGACACCAGTTATGATGGGATTCATCGTATTTACAACACCAGCCGGGTTAACACTTTACTTCTTAGCAGGTGCCATTTGGTCAATTCTTCAATCATTATTTACCACTTTCTACTTCAAGCCAAGAATTCAGGCAGAAGTAGATAAAGAAATGGCTGAGAATCCAATCAAGGTGAAGAAACCTTCTAGCGGCCGTAAAGATGTGACTGATTCTGTTAAGAAAGAATCTACAAACAAACGCTTAACAAATAGTGACAGCAAAACAAACCGTAATGCTGGCAAACAACGTAAATAACAACTGACTGCACAATAAAAGCCCTCTGACTTGTCGTTCAATACGCTAGCCAGAGGGCTTTTCTTACGCTATTAAAAAGGCTCTTCGTCAAAT
>NZ_DJUR01000017.1 GCF_002440555.1 Aerococcus sp. UBA6277 | reverse complement strand
AATATAGAACCAATGACTTTTTCTGAAGTCATCAGTCCTATATATTGTAGAGCCAAAAGATGAGGAGAAGCTCGTTTTTAGAAAGGGAATAATGACTATATTGCTCAGTATTTTACCGTGTGATTGGTGGGTTACTTTCAGTTTAGTAACCTAATTGAGGCTAGCAGTGATTTAGTCGATTATATAAATAATAAGAGATTCAAGCTTATCCCTAAAGCTAAGCTTGACCTCTTATTAACGCTTTTATTTGTTATAATCACTTAATGATGCACATTGATTATTCAGTAGAGATGGTGCTACCACCTGTAACTTTAATAATTTCTCCACTGATATAAGAAGAATCATTTGAAGCAAGAAAAACATAAGTCGGTGCAAGTTCAGCAGGCTGACCAGAACGTTCTAGTTGAGTATCTTGCCCAAAACTTTCGAGTCCACCTTCTAGTTGTCCACCATCTAATTGTAAAGGTGTCCATACTGGACCAGGTGCTACACCATTGACCCGAATGCCTTTTGGTGCAAAGTATCCAGATAATAGGGCAGTGAAAGTTGATATTGCACCGTTAGTAACGGCGTAATCAAAGAAAGAAACAGAAGGATTAAATGAATTCACGGAAGAAGTTGTAACGATTGTACTGCCAGGCTCTAGGTATTTTTCAGCTTCTTTCACTGATTCATACATACTGATAATATTTACTTGGAAGGTGTCTCTTACTTGTTGCATTGGTAGATCTTCAAGCTTCTCATGAGCAATTTGTTGCGCCGCATTTAAAACTAAAATATCTAGTGCACCAAAGGCCTTAACAGTTTCTGACACAATTTTAGCGCCATTTCCCTCTTCCTTAAAATCGTATGGTAATAAGAGTGCTTTACGACCTTCTTTTTCAATCAACTCTTTGACTTCCTCAGCGTCTGATTCTTCACCTGGTAAGAAATGGATGGCCACATTGGCACCTTCCCTTGCGAAAGCGATAGCTACCGCTCGACCAATACCTGAATCTCCTCCTGTAATTAGCGCATTACGACCGTTTAGTTTCCCTGAACCTTTATAAGTGTTTTCACCACAGTCAGGTACAGGTTTCATTTTATTTTGCAGAGCCGGTCCCTCTTGGTCTTGTTTAGGGAATCCGTCTTTATGATATAGTTCCTTTGGATTTTTTAAGTTAGACATACGAAATTCCTCCTACGTGACTTATTCTATATTAGTTATATTAATCACTATAACAACGCTATATTAGATTTGCAAATATTTACCATTATCTTACAAGGCCTTATACGATACCCTCTATTAATCTTCAATGTACATACAAAAGTTTTGTAAAAGGAAGATGCAATAAATAAAAGACACAGGGTATAGTTTAAGTATGAATAAGTCATTGAATCAATGAAAGGCAAAATGGTTGAAAGTTGTATACACTGACTAAAGGAAGAATTGTAGTAATAAGGAAGGTATAATTAAATAACCCATGACAAGACTTGGCGTCGGTGTCATGGGCTATTGGTTTATTTACAAGTAACTCGATGATTATTTATTTAAGAGGCTTGCAGCAGCACTATCTAGGTAAACGGCCACATTAGGATGTTCTTGTAACAGACTTGCAGGTACCTCTTCAGTCACAGGACCTTCAACCATATCCTTAACTGCTTGTGCTTTAGATTCACCAAAAGCGAGTAGTAAGATACGTTTAGATTGCAGGATAGACGCTAAGCCCATAGAGAAAGCTTTGGTTGGTACATCTTCTATAGAATCGAAGAAACGAGCGTTTGCTTGAATAGTACTTTCTGCTAAGTCTACTAATTGCGTTTTCGTATGGCGAGAAGAACCTGGCTCGTTGAAACCAATATGCGCATTTTGTCCAATACCTAGGATTTGTAAGTCAATTGGATGTTCATCTAGTAGTGCATTGTAGCGAGCAATTTCTGCCTCAACATCTGTTGCTAAACCGTTGGGGATAAAAGTTTCTTTGAAGGGTTTTTTACTGAAAAGATGTTTGTTCATAAAAGTGGCGTAACTTTGTGGATGATCAGCAGGTAAGCCAAAATACTCATCTAGGTTTACAGCAGTTGCGTTACTAAAGTCTAAGTCAGAAGATGTTAGATATTCATATAAGTATTCTGGTGTTGAACCCGTTGCAAAACCAAAAGTTGTTGCACCGTTGGCTAATGCCTGCTCAAATTCATGGAAAACCTCTTTAGATGCTTCTTTTGCGGTATCAAAAATCTTAATATCCATACATAATCCTCCTAAAAAGTGATTTTTTTGATCAATACATAATCTTTACTGTCAGTCTATCATAGAAAAATCGAAACCGGAACAAAGAAAAAGTGTCATGCTTAAGTGTGCCAAACTTACATACTGAAAATATTGTAACCGCTTCCGATTGCGGATAAGATTATAGATGAATTAAACAAAGGAGGAGAACGCTTATGTCGGAGAAAACAAAAGATTCAGGTTTAAAGGCATCAGTTCAAAAATTAGGTTCTTATTTATCTAGTATGGTTATGCCAAATATTGGGTCATTTATTGCTTGGGGGATTATTACAGCACTGTTCATTCCAGATGGGTGGATCCCAAATGAAGCATTAGCAAACTTAGTAGGTCCAATGCGTGACTATTTACTACCAATTTTAATCGGTTATACCGGTGGTTCCATGGTATATGGTCAACGTGGGGCTGTAACAGGTGCCATCGCCACAATGGGTGCGGTCGTAGGGGCATCAGAAATTGTAACTGGTCAAGCAACAGTGCCAATGTTTATTGGGGCAATGGTTTTAGGTCCTTTAGGTGGTTGGACCATCAAGAAATGTGATGAAAAATTCCAAGATAAAATCCCGTCAGGTTTTGAAATGTTGGTCAACAACTTTTCAATCGGGATTATCGGTTTCTTATTAGTATTAGTTGGTTTCTATGCAGTTGGGCCATTCGTTTCAGGGATGACAACAATCTTTGCAACAGGTGTAGACTGGATTATCCAAAGACGATTACTACCATTGGCTAATGTATTTATCGAGCCAGCCAAAATTCTATTTCTTAATAACGCATTGAACCATGGTATTTTAACGCCATTAGGGTCACAACAGGTCACAGAAACAGGTCGTTCAATTCTTTACCTATTAGAAGCCAACCCAGGACCTGGTCTAGGTATTCTACTAGCCTTTACCGTATTTGGAAAAGGGTCAGCAAGATCATCAGCGCCGGGTGCGATTATTATCCACTTCTTAGGTGGTATTCATGAAATCTATTTCCCATATGTGATGATGAAACCTTTATTATTCTTAGCAGTTATTGCTGGTGGGGTATCAGGTACATTAACTTTCCAACTATTAAACGCAGCCTTAACTGGTCCAGCATCACCAGGTTCAATCATTGCCATCCTTGGTATGACAGCACCAGGTGCATACATTGGTGTTATCGGTGGGGTATTAGTTGCAACACTTGTTTCATTCTTAGTAGCGGCACCAATTATTAAAATGGACCGTGAGCAAGACCAAGACAACTTTGAAGAAAGCCAAGCGGCGGCTAAAGCGGCAAAAGCAGATTCAAAGGGTCAATCAACTGAAGATACAAACGCTGGTTCAGCATCAGTAGAAGGTGAAATTCCATCACCAGAAGATATCAACGGCATTATTTTCGCATGTGACGCAGGTATGGGATCAAGTGCCATGGGTGCTTCTCTATTACGGAAAAAAGCGAAAAAATTAGGTTACGATATGTCGATTACCAATACAGCCATTTCTAAATTGGAAAATAAAGCGGGCGTCTTAGTTATCACACAAGAAGAGTTAACGGACCGTGCTAAACGGCAAGCGCCTTTAGCTGCTCACGTATCAGTAGGGAACTTCTTAGACGGTGACCGTTATGATGAAATTTTAAGTGAAATGCAGGCAGCATCTGAAGAAGAGGCGAGCCCAGAAGCACCGGAAAGTACGGCAACCACTACAAGAGGTGTTGTGCATACAGATGTACAGTTCATTCAAGTACCTTTCCATGAAGATAAACCGTCAGCTTCAGTCATGGCAGCATCTAACTTACGAATTGAATTGAAAAAAGCGGGCTCAGACCTTGTTGCTGAAGCAGTACCTTTTGCACAATTACAAAATAACCCGCAAACCTTGATTATCGTTGATGCAGAAACGGTTCAACCTGCTAAAGAAGTGGCACCGGAAGCACAATTTGAAGAAGTTTCGAAATTATATGAGCAAAACCAGTACAACAAGCTGTTAGATAAGGTAAATTAGTCATATCGAAACATGTAGAGTTTGACTAAGGAGCGATGGAAGTGTATTTTACAGAGCGAGAAAAGAGTATCTTGAATTTATTGCTGGATTATCCAAAAGGTGTGACCCAGAAAGACATTCAAGATGAACTCGATATAAGCAAACGCACAGTGTATCGTGAGATTAGCCATATTGAAGAGTCGCTCAGACAGTTGAGTTTGCGGTTAGACAAGCCAAGAAATGAAGGGTATTACTTAGTTGGTAGTGATGTGGATAAGGCGGCGTTGAGAAACCAACTCAATGCCTATCCTTATGGTGATTTATCCAAGGCCCAACGACAAAATGCCATTGCCTTAATGGTCTTGTCGGGTCAAGGGATTAGCACAGTTGAAGCCATGGCCTATGATTTTTCCGTCAGTGTACGAACGCTCAATACGGATATGGCTAATGTGAAAGCCAGTTTGAATGAATATGATATTCAAATTGAAAGTTCTAGTCATGCTAGCTTGAAGGTAAAGGGTGAAGAGACGGTTATCCGGCAATTAATTGTCAATTTATTGGATTACAATATCAAGGAAATTGATTTCTTTCTCTATTTCAACCAAATGACTGAACAAGGGCAACTGCCCCATTCAGAGGATGGCTTTTTCATCCAGTTGATCCCGGGTGAGATATATGAAATTGCCCATCAGATATTTAAGTCGGAATTGATTCACCATAAGTTGTCCAATTTACCAGATAACCAATTGAAGACGATTATCCTGAGTTTTGTGGTGAATATTTTCCGTATCCAACAAGGGCATAGTATTCATAGTGAAATCCTAGCTAAAGACCAGTCGAGTCATTTTATCCGCTTGTCTCATCAAATGTATGAGATTATTGCAAAAGAAATGAAGTTGGCCATTGATTTCAATGAACGCCACATGTTTGCGCGTCAGTTGGAAGGGATGAATTTCAACCGGCCACAAAATATCTTCTCCAACAACTTTGATACGGAATTGTCCTATCGAGTGGCAGAGTTGACTAGAAACATTTCGACCAAAACAGGTTACGATTTTAGGCAGGACAACCGCTTGTTTGAAGACTTATTGACCCATTTAAATGCGGCCTTAAAACGTTTAGACCAAGCGATTACCAGTGATGATATAATCTTAGATAAAATGATTGCAGGGTACCCTAACTTACATGAAGCGGTGGACCTATCATTGAAAGAGGTATTTCCAGATGTCACCTTTACTAAGGAAGAGATGGCTTATATTATTATCCATTACGCCTCATCTATTGAGCGCCAACCGATCTCCCGAAACTTGAAGATTGTCATCCTAAGTGCCGGCGGGTTCGGTACCAGCAAAATCTTGGAGAGCCGTTTTTCCAATAAGATTCCGGAAGTGAAGCAAGTAGATATTGTGAAGGTTTCGCAGATGTCCAAGGTGAATTATGACCAGTATGATTTGATTTTATCGACTAGTTTCCTTGCAGGCTTTAATTATCCATATCAAGTGATTTCGCCCTTACTTTTGGATGATGAGATTATGGGGATTCGGCAAGAAATTAAACACTTATCGCAGTCAAAAGAGCGTACTCATGCGAGTCAACAGGCAAATGGGTCAGCGGACATGCAGTTTGAACGACTTTATCAATTGGTCAACGCGGCCAATAAGATTCTCGAGAAATTTGATATTCACCAAGTTCAATCTAAGGAAACAGTAGAAGCTAGTTTGTTAGAAATCATCCAGGGATTATCTGACCAAGTGGTGGAGGATCCTGACCAAGTGACGAAACGAGTGATTGAGCGCTATCTAGAAGCGCCTATTGGGATTCCGCATTCAAATATTGCCTTATTCCACTCGACCAACCCACAAGTCAAGGAAGCCTTCTTCTCCATATATGAATTAGACCGATCGTTTGAAATATTGGGTATGGACCGGACGACTATTGAATTGAAAAGAATTTTGTTATTATTAGCCCCAGAACCATTATCTAGGGAAAATGAACTATTGCTGGGTAAGATATCCTCTTCTATCATTGATAATGATTTGAACACGGAAATCTATAAAAGTGGGACAAAGGCCATTGTATTACAATTATTGAGTGCATTGTTTGTAGAAGAAACCACAACATTTGAATAAAGGATGAGTCAAAAAGGGTGCGAGCGAACCCGACTAGGGTGCGAACTCAATACTGGGTGAGCACAAGGGAACCGAGTCTGGACTTTACAGTTCAGCTCAAGCAAAAGAAGGATGTGATTGAATGGAATTGAAAAAAGAGTTAATTCAGTTGGATAATACATTTACTACAAAAGAGGAAGCCATTCGCGCTGCCGGGCAATTATTGGTACAAGATGGTGCGGTAGATGCTGAGTATGTAGAGGGGATGATCGAACGTGAGGGCATTGTGTCTACATACATGGGCAACTTTGTCGCTATCCCACATGGTACAGACGATAGTAAAAACCACGTCAACCATACGGCAATTTCTTTTGTGCAAGTGCCAAAGGGTGTTAACTTCTCTGACGACGGTAAAGAAGAGAAATTAGCTATAGCTATTTTTGGAATTGCTGGCGTCGGTGATGATCACTTAGACCTGTTGTCTAAAATTGCAGTCTACTGTTCAGATGTGGCAAACGTTGTCCGTCTAGGAGATGCTAAAACGGCTGAAGAAGTTATTGATATGTTGAAGGAGGTTGAAGCGTAAATGAAAGCTGTACATTTTGGTGCTGGTAATATTGGTCGTGGATTTATAGGTGAAATCTTACATAAGAATGGGTTCGACATTACCTTTGTCGATATCAACGAAACGTTAATCGATGCCTTAAACGACCGTGATAGTTACGAAATTGAATACGCTGATGATGCACATCAACGCTTAACTGTTTCTGGTTTTAGGGGTATAAATAACGGGAAAGATCCCGAAGCGGTGTCTCAAGCCGTAGCTGAAGCTGATATTGTGACCACTGCCATCGGACCCAATATCCTACCTTACATTGCTGAATTAATTGCTAACGGCATTAAATTACGTCGGAAGAATGGCGATATACGCCAAATGGATATTATCGCCTGCGAAAACATGATTGGTGGGACGGATTTCTTAAATGAGAAAGTGTCAGCTTATTTCGATGAGGCTGATCGTATCTACGTTGACCAACATATTGGTTTCCCCAATGCAGCAGTTGACCGTATTGTCCCAATGCAAAGTCATGAAGATCCTTTGTTTGTATCCGTTGAACCTTTCAGTGAATGGGTAATTGACCAAACAAATGTGAAAGGGGCACAAATTAAGCTAGAGGGCGTATTATACGTTGAAGATTTACTTCCTTATATTGAACGCAAATTATTCTCTGTGAATACCGGGCATGCCACAACAGCCTATACCGGTAAACACTTTGGATATGAAACAATTGACCAGGCCTTAGAAGACGACATTGTCTTACAACAATTACAAGCAGTGTTAGCAGAAACTGGTGCCTTATTAGTTGAAAAATGGGGCTTTGACCAAGAAGTACACGCAGCTTATGCCAACAAAATTGTAGGCCGTTTCCAAAACAGCCACATTTCAGACGCTATTACACGTGTTGCCCGTACACCAATTCGTAAATTGGGTTACGACGAACGCTTTATCCGTCCAATTCGTGAGGCAAAAGAACGTGGTCTAGCTTATGACGCTTTACTTGGAACTGTCGCATACATCTTTGAATACAATGACGCAGACGATGAACAAAGCCAAGAACTACAAAAAATGTTAGCCAACCAACCACTTGACCAAGTTATCCAAATGGTCACTGGTCTTGAAGATACAGACTTAGTAGCTGAAATTGCTAGTAAAATTAAATCATAACCCAGGTGGTTTAGTTCGAAATAACCGTGTTAAATAGGAAGGATTGCAATGTCAAATTGCGATCCTTTTTTCAGTGGCTTTTGATAGTTATAACCGTTCAAAAGATAACGAAAATCGATATATTCAACTCATTGATATGAAGGAGATTAAAAGGTAAAGTGGCTATAACTCATTTGCAGAGCCCTCATAATTTTTATCAGAAAGGACGGTGGCATATGGTTGATTTTCAACCTTCAAACATTTTTCAATCCTTGCCAAGTCAGTATTTCTCAAGTTTAACAGCAGCGATTTCAGATCTTAAGAGTCGCTATGACGACGTGATCGATTTAGCGGTTGGGACGCCAGATTTACCGGCACCACAAGCCCTGAAGGAGGCCTTACGGACGGCTATTGATAACCCGAAATATGACCGGTATGGCCCGTATCGCGGGGAGGCCCTGCTAAAGGAAGCGGTGGCCAAGTTTTACCACCATCAATTTGGGGTAGACATTGATCCAACAACAGAAGTGGCCCTATTCCTTGGGTCTAAAGAGGCCATTATGAAAGTGAGTCAGGTCTTAGTCAATAAGGGGGACGGAATTTTACTACCCAATCCTACCTATCCAGACTATATGTCGGCCGTTGGTTTAACACAAGCGGATACGATTTTTATGGACCTACTGGAGGAAAATAGTTATCTGGTTGATTTTGACCAGATTGCCAAAGGGGACCGCGACCGTGCTAAGGTCATGTACCTGAATTACCCCAACAATCCAACGGGCGCGGTAGCCACGCCAGCATTTTTTGAGGACACGGTGGCTGTAGCCAATGACAACAAGATTTTCGTGGTTCATGACTTTGCTTACGCTCCATATGTTTTTGACCAGGCGGCCCCCCTATCATTTCTTGAAACCCCGGGTGCTAAGGCAGTTGGTCTTGAACTATTTTCCCTTTCCAAACTTTATAATATTCCAGGTTGGCGAGTCGCGTTCGCAGTTGGTAACCCGCAAGTAGTCGGCTATCTGAACAGCTTGCAGGACCATACGACAGTTGGCATGTACGGGGCTATCCAGGAAGCCGTCGCAACTTTATTAGCGGACGAAGCCCAAGACTTTACCGACAAAATGAAAGCCACCTATCAAGCTAGACGGGACGCGGTCATTCGGAAATTTGACCAAGAAGGCATTCAAGTGACACCATCCAAAGGGACCATTTACCAATGGATGCAGACGCCAAAAGGGGTGGATGCAGAAACTTTTGCCCGCGCAATTGCTGAAGACGGCCATGTGGGGGTGGCCCCGGGTAATGGTTTTGGTACTGCAGGACAGGGTTATATCCGAATTGGCTTAATTGCTGATACAGCCATTTTGCAAGAAGCGGCTAGACGGATTGCCCGCGTGTATAAACAATTTTAATACTACTTATCAAACAGAGGAGAATGACTATGAAGACATGGCCTAAAGGGTTATTGACGGTAGTTGGGACGACAACCTTATTACTAGGAGCTTGTGGCAACCAAGCGAGCGAATCAGCAAGTACAGACGCAGAAGCAACTGAAGAGTCGGGGTTATTAGAAGATGGCGTTTTAACGGTTGGGTGACAGCTGGTCCCCACGAGGAAATTTTTGAATTGGTGAAGGAAAAGGCAGCTGAAGATGGCTTAGAAATTGAAATTGTCATCTTCAATGATTACGTCACGCCAAATACGGCCTTAGCTGAGGGTGAATTAGATTTGAACTCTATTCAAACAGGTCCTTATTTAGAAACCGTTATCGAAGATACTGGCTATGAATTAACCAAAGGCTTTGAAAATATCACCATTCCAATGGGGATTTACTCGGAACAATACGACACTGTCGATGAATTGCAAGAAGGCGACACCATTGCTGTGCCAAACACGCCATCTCAAGAAGGTCGAGCGCTTTTAGTGCTTGAGCGAGCTGGCGTGATTACCTTACCTGAAGGATTAGGCATTGCCGCTACTGTAGATGATATTGAAGAAAATCCATTGAATTTAAACTTTATTACTGGTGACCCAGCTCAATTTATCGCCCAATTACCGGATGTTGCAGCAGCGGGCATCAACTCAAACTACATCCTAGATGCAGGCTTATCAGCTGAAGAATTAGCCATTGCCATGGAAGATCCAGAAGATACCACTTGGGTAAACTGGGTTGTATCGCGAACTGAAGACGCAGAAGATCCCATCATCGCGCAACTGGAAGAATACTACAAGACAGACGAAGTGAAGACCTTTATTGAAGAAACCTTCAAAGGTGCAGTAGTCGCTTCTTGGTAAGAAGCACAGCCGTTTTTATTCGACATTCAGTGATTTTTAGCTTATTCTTTACTTATAAGTATTGGAAGAATCCAATGTTGAAGGAGCGATAAATATGCGACAAATTGCGATCCAATTATGTTTCAATGACCAGGCTGGAGAAGCGGTCAAATTCTATACGAGTGTCTTTGACCAAAGTGAGATAACACGAGAGATCCGTTATCCGATGCCAAACGTGGAATCTGTTGCTTACGATTTTACAATCGAAAATCAAACATTCTCAGCTTTCAATGGAGGAACCGATTTTAAAATGAACCCCTCATTCTCCTTGATGATATCGTTAGATACTGCCGAAGAAGTAGACGCTTTATACACTGAATTGGCAAAAGGTGGAAAAGACTTGATGCCTTTGGACTCTTATCCGTTTAGCGACCGCTATGCTTGGGTAGAAGATCAATTTGGTTTATCATGGCAAATTATGCTAGCACCTGATGTGCCAGCTAACCATAAGGTCCGCGTGTCTTTGTTGTTCGCTGGGCAGTATTGTGGCCAAGCGGAACAAGCTTTAAAAGATTACGCAACGATTTTCCAGAAGGGTGAACCAGGACAGATTAACTATTACCAAGAGGGCGAGGCCCAAGACGACCGCGCTAGAGTGAATTACGCCGAGTTAAACGTTGGCGACCAACAATTGGTCTTTATGGACCATGGTTTTGGTAGTGATGAAGAGTTTTCTGAAGCAATCTCCTTCCTAATCGTTGCTGGTGCCCAATCAGAAGTAGATTATTACTGGGAAAAATTATCAGCAGATGAAAAAGCTGAGTCTATGGGTTGGTTGAAAGACAGTCATGGTATTTCTTGGCAAGTAGTGCCACAAGCCTATTTGCAAATTATGGAAACGGCCACTGAAGAACAAAAGAAACGTGTACTAGATGTATTATTTAAAATGAAAAAAATGGATGTAGCCCGTTTAGAAAATGCCAAATTTGGTATCGGCTAACAAGTCATTTGGCAGTGAAATATATGTCTATTGTGGCATGGTCTTTTTGATTACAAGGGGTTTTATTTTGGTTTAAGGATATTTCGATTATAATATATATAGAAATACAATTTAGAAAGGGGTCTTTCTATGGAATTAGGATTATCAGGAAAGGTAGCGATTATTACAGGGGCTAGCCGTGGAATCGGATTTGAGACGGCTAAGTCATTAGCAAACGAGGGGGCTGACGTAACAATCGTTGCCCGTCGTGAGGATCGTCTCGTAGAAGCTCAAAGAGCTATTCAAGAAATTACAGGCCGCAAAGTCCACTATGTCGTTGGGGACGTAACTGTCGAAGAAGATGCTAAAAGAGTAGTTACTGAGACAATCGATCAATTTGGTCGTATTAATATTTTAATTAACAATGCAGGTGGATCATCAGCCCAAAGTTTCGATGCGGTGGATAATGCTGAATGGCAGCGAGACTTGAATATTAAATTATTTGGGGTAGTGAATTTTACCCGTGAAGTATTGCCATATTTTAAGAAACAAAACTCAGGTGCTATCGTGAATTTAACCGCTATAGCTGGTAAAACACCTCCAGCTAATTCATTACCAACGTCAACTAGCCGTGCTGCTGGTCTTGGCTTAACAAAGGAATTAAGTAAAGAATTAGGTCAATATAATATTCGTGTGAATGCTGTTTCTATTGGTTTAGTGCGTAGTGAACAAATCGAAAAACGTTGGCAAGATAACGCTGCTGATCAAACTTGGGAAGAATTTTCTAAAAGTCAATCAGCCAATACACCTTTAGGTCGTATTGGTGAAACGGTGGAAGCTGCTAATGCCATTACTTTCTTAGTATCTGATGCAGCTTCTTATATTTCAGGTGTGGCACTCAATATTGATGGTGGTGCGGCTTCAGTCATGTAAATATGTTTTGCGGGTAAAGAGCTTTGTAGAAGAGGATGTTGAAATACATGAAGAATGTATATAGTATCAATATTATCAAACAAGCGTATAATGTGGATGATGGAAGTCCGCGTCATTCCTATGAAAACCAGATCTTACTTTATCATCTGGATGAAGACATGCCAAAAGAAGAATTGATTCGTTTTATAAAAGAGGATAATTTGGAAGAACCTTATGAAGTGGTTGAAGGCACTTCAATCCAATGGGCAGTTGCTAAAGTGGTTGATATTTTTGAAGTTTTAGGACTTGAAGGCCAATTTGATGAAGGCCAAGAGGTTTATAGTAGATTTTTCCCGGATGACTATGATTTAGCGGTTATTTTAGAAAAGTATTTCCCAGATTATGTGTTTGAGGATGCAAGAGAATAAACATCTAGGTTGATTGTTAGTGAAATAGACTAAAAAAGGAAAAGGTTAAACCTTTTCCTTTTTGCGTCCAAATAGAATCTGTAAGTCAATGCTAATACCAGTTAATGCCATAGCTTCTATCAATTGATGCTCATTCGCATGCCACATTAACGGTGTCATTTGAATTAAATCGCGTACCTGCTCTTTATTTAATGGTCGATATTGTTGGTAGTGGCTTTTACCAAAGTCACTGAAGGTTGCTTTGAATTTAGAGATGGATGCAGAAGCGTCTTGTTTTTGTTCATCCACTGGTAGAATGATTTCCCGTAATTCTTTTAAATAGTTAGGGCCAGGTACAATTTTTAGGGCCCAACCTTGGTCTGAAAGTGCTCGGTTCAGTTCAGCGTAGTTAGAGGGTGAAAGGATGGTAAGCGCACCCTCTACTTGTCCATCTTTAAAGGGTAATTTACTTAAATCAGCAACCACCCAAAGGGCGTTGGTGTAGTGTTTGGCAGCGGAAAGGATACCATCTTTAGCTAAGTCTAAGCCTAGGAATTGTGGCATTTGATCTTGATTGTCGGCCACATTTGCCTGCCAAATTTGCGCTAGTTGGTGGAGGTGGCTACCTTCTCCAGTGCCTAAGTCAATTAGGTTGCTAACTTGCGACAAGTCTACCCCTTTTTCAGTTAATAGGTCTAAGATTTGTTGGTAAACACCGGCGTATAGATTTGCGTCTTGCATGATTCGTTGGCGAGCAGTGAATAGGTCGCTGTTGTAGTGTGCTTCTTGGTGATTAGGTGCAAGGTTAATATAACCTTGTTTAGCGATATCAAAGCTGTGATTGTGATCGCAACGGACTTGATTATGGCTAAAAGAAAGATTGCTTTTGCAGATAGGGCAGGTCATGCGTGTAGCCCAGTAATTAAATTTTTGAATTGCTTGTGTTCGTTTTGATTCCATAGGTCACCTTTTTGAATTTGTCATAGTTCTCACTTTTATTATAGCATGTTAGAATAGACTTATTAATGATGATCCATATGTTTAATGCTAGCTATCTTTTTGTTCATGCTAGCTTTTCATAATGGTTTGAGAAGTGAGGGAATATGCGAAATAGAAATAAAAGATGGCTATATAGTGGATTTATAGCTAGTGTGATGAGCCTCTTGCATGTGATGCTGGAAATGTGGTTCCCAAATCCTAGTTTTCAAGCGATCCTTGGGGATGGTTTGGCGGTTCAACAGGGGTTCTATTATCCAGCTTTATTCGTAATTTATTTAGTGATTTATACGTTCATGACATATGCGTATTATTTGGTTGACTTTCGTTTGCCAGGAACGAAAGGGGCAAAAGTAACGCTTTATGTCATCTCCGAATTGTTGATTTTCTTAGTTTACGGGGCTGAACCCTTGCCACATTTAGTGGAGATGGACTGGGTAATCAATCCGATTAAAGCAATTTTGATTTTTATGATACAAGGTCAGCTGATTTACCGGTTAATGGCTCGCCAACGGTTGATGTATAAACCAAAACCCTTTTTCTATACGAGAGGTTTACATGTCTATATACTGGTTTTTGCGATTATGAGGCTAGTAGCTTATCTAGGCCTAGATATTTATGGAGCGGATGATGGGCAGTTACCAGTAGCTATTCTTTGGGCCGGTATTATGGGGCTTGCGATTGGCTTATCTTTTGGAGCAGTACAGCGGTTTATTGTACGTCAAAATCAGATTGGGAAGACCAACCAATTTGCCCTACAATTTTTTGCTTGGATTGCAGTAGCCAATTATGCCATGATGTATCTACGTTATGATGTCGGCATTTTTGACTTACTCGCTCGTCTGGGCCTGGATATTGCAGCTGTTTGGATTGCGACCTTTATCGTTCTTCATTGGCAAATCAATGAACGAACACCTGTATATCCATTAGACACAAATTCACAATTATAAGTAATTATTGGCTGGGGTCCTGTTGCCCTAGCCTTTTTCTTTTACAAAGGCTGTTTTCTAAAAGATTGTTGCTATAATATAATGAATGTTACAGTATTCTATAAAAAACGAAGGTGATACGATGGATAAACATTTATTTCTTTTTGGAGGCGGTCCTCCATTCACATTAAATATGACAAAACAGTTTGTAATAAAAGCATCAACAACAAATGCTCCCGTCTCAATTTTATTTATAGAAAGGGACGGTTGGGAACAATATATGCCCAAATATACACAAGCATTGGAGGAATTAGGATTAAATGAATTCTATTATTTACCCCTTCCTTCAACACCTATTGAAAAGGTTATAACTTGTTTAAAAAATAGTTCAGGACTCATTATTGGCGGAGGGAATACGAATTTATATGCTGACTACATTGTTGAGACCGCTATTTCTTACACCATAAAAGAAATCTATGAACTAGGTAACCCTATTGCTGGGTTTTCGGCAGGTGCTTTAATAAGTCCTGAACACTGTATTATTTCTCCTAAAGATAACGAACAAAACGAATTTCAATACAGAAGGGGATTGGGTTTAATATCTGATGTATTGATTGCTGTACACTTTTCACAATGGAATGATGAAACTCATTTAAGAAACGCAGTCAATAAATTTAATAACCAAATAAATTATGGTATAGATGAAAACACTTGTGTTTACCTTCTAAACGGATATCTTGAATCTATTGAAGGTTGTGGTGTTTATAGTGTAGAAAATGACATCATAAGAAAAATAAATTAAAAGCATTATTTAGCTGTACATATTCATTAATTGTACGGTTCTTTTTAGTTCGTATCATCTTTAAGCAGTTTTTCTAGTATCATCAATTGTGGTAAAATTCATCCCTTGACAAGAACCGAGAAGCATTTCTTTCACGCGTTCTTGAAACGGAAACTTTTTATTAAGTTCAAGAAACCGATGCAAAAAAAGGTAGTTATCAAGATATTTAGTTGACACACCTTGAAATCTATCCATCCATTTCTTCAAGCGTTTGTTATACCCGCTGACGTGTTGAATATGATAGATTCCTTTTCTTTTATACACTTTTTTACTTACATTGATAACTTCGTGTTGAAGATCTTTCATAGTTGCAAACTTCTTATAATTCGTAGCTGTATCTGAGCATAACAAAGCAGAGGTGTCAATATGACTTCCTAACACCTTGTCTAATTCAACGGGTGTAATTCGACCTTTACTAGCCATCTGTGATAAGATTTATCCGTTTCTATCGTGTGCAACTACTACGCATATCTGCTCCTTAGAGATACCACGTTTTCGGCTACACCACCACGTTTGCGGGGAAGTTCTATGTGAAATAATCTTTTTACCTTTATTGCGCTCCAAAAAGAAAGTTTCATCACTTTCAATGATGCCTTTTAAAGTTTTATGTCCAAGAGAACGGATTGAGTTTAAGATTTTGTGTCTCCAATAGAAAACAGTAGATATTTGTATTTCAAGAGCTTCTGAAATTTTAGGCAATGTGTAACCTTCAACCATCATTTCAAAGTATTTAATCCACTTGTGAGGATACTTTGTTCCTGATAATGGGCTTCCAGTCATATCGTTAAAGGATTTTCCACAATCCTTACAGAGATACCTTCGGCGTGAACGATATTTGCCATTCTGCTTAACAGACATACTTCCACAATGAATACACGCTAATCCTTCAGAAAAGCGTGTCTCTCGAAGCTCACTGACTAATTGTGATTTGTAAGATTTTGGTTCAGAAAATAAATCATTCTTTATAGCATTAAAGAATTGAAGTTGTTCTTACTTTGATAGGTCTGAAAAGTCTCGGTACATATTTATCCACATCTTTGTAAGCCCTCCGTACAATCAATTATTCTATTATATAGTATGTCTCCCTGAGCAACAATCTATACGAAAACAGCCTTTACAAAAAAAACCGCTAATAAGCTGCGGGCAATAAGGTTATATTATGCTTCTTGTTCTTCTGCGTATACTTGGTCTAAAACTTGTTGGAATACTTCAACGGGTTGGGCACCTTGTACAGCGTATTTATTATTAAATACAAAGAATGGTACACCTTGGACGCCAACTTCACCGGCATGGAAGATGTCAGCTGTGGCTTCAGCTTTGAATTCATCTTCGCTGGCTAAAATCTCACGGACTTTATCGCCGTCTAAACCAATAGATTCAGACAAGCGAATAATAGTGTCTTCATCGCTGATTAAAGCACCTTGTTCAAAATATGCAGTATAGAATGCTTTGAAGTATTCGTCATCTTTGCCTTGTGTTTTCGCATATTGGAATACACGGTGGGCTGGCATGGTATCTGCCATTTTCATAATATCAAAATTGAAGTTTAAGCCAGTAGCAGCTGCCATCTGTTTGACTTGGTCGTTCATTTGTTTCGCTTCTTCAGGTGTAGTGCCTTTTAAATCAGCAAATGATTCGTAGAAGTTCTTATTTGGATCATGTTTTGCACCAGGCATTAATTCAAATGATTTGTGCTCAATTGTAATCTCATCAGCGTGGGCAAAGTTCTCCATTGCGCGTTCTAAATGTACTTGCCCAATGTAGCAGAAGGGACATACAAAGTCAGACCAAATTGTAATTTCCATGTAGATAAATCGCTCCCTTATAGTGGTTTATTTATTATCGTCGCTTGATTTGTCGTTTTCAGATTCGTTTTTTCGCTCATCTTGATTGTTATCCTTATCTCCATCACCGTCAATATTAACGATAGAGGCAAATAAGTCTTCTAACTCAGTAGATTTACGGCTTTCGATACCCATGGTAACGCTCCTCTCTACAATTTACTTATAGTAAGTATTATAAGCATGTCTATCCAGGAATGCAAAGACTAGTATCTATGGTGAAGGGGATTGCTTATACTAGGACAGGTGCTTAAATTTTCGCCTTTATTAGCGATAACAAAAAGGTCAAAGGAAATGTAGACATTTCCTTTGACCTCATCTTATATATAAAATTACTGTTAAAATCTAGTATTCATAACCGTGTGGGTTATCGAATAAATCTAGACCCTTCAAGTCTTCCACATTTTGTGAACCTGTTAATTGCATAACACGTGTTAAGTCTTTTTGGAAGTAGTCAAGTACTGAGTAAGCACCTTGCCAACCACCTAAAGCTAAACCAAATAAGACTGGGCGACCTAAAGCAACAACATCTGCACCTGAAGCTAGCGCTTTGGCAACGTGTTCACCACGACGTACACCTGAATCAAAGACGATTGGTACGCGTTTGTTGACACGTTCTGCAATAGCTGGAAGGGTGTCAAATGAACCTGGAGCTTCATATAGTTGACGAGCACCGTGGTTAGATACCCAGATACCTGATGCACCTGCTTTGATTGCCATATCTGCATCTTCAGGGTGTTGAATACCTTTAACAAATACTGGTAATCCAGAATGAGCGGCAATTTCCTCAATATCTCTTGGTGAGATTTTTTGTTTTGACGCACCGTAGATATTGTTTAATGACATACCTTCTGCTGTACCACGTAAGTAACGTTGAACGATTGGCATACCAAATGGATAAACAAATTTATTCTTCACATCACGGTCACGGTTACCAGAAACAGTTGAGTCAGCTGTAAGGATAATAGCAGTTGCACCATCACCTTTTGCTTCATCTAGGATGTCACGGTTTTGTTGGTCATCTTTAGCCATGTAAATTTGGAACCAACGAGGTCCACCATTTAAGCCTTCAGAAATTTCTTCAAATGTTGCACCAGAATAAGCTGAGATGGACATGATTGTACCAAACTCTGAAACTGCACGTGCAGTACCTGCTTCTTTAGTAGCGTGGGCTAAACCATGCGCTGCAATTGGCGCCATGATGAATGGGGCTTTAATTTTATGACCTAAAATTTCAGTACTTGTATCGGGCGCTTCAACATCTTGCGCTAGACGTGGGTATAGTAATTTATGTTTCCAGGCACGGTCATTAGCACGTTTCGTCCACTCATCACCAGATGCACCGGCAATATAGTTAAAACCACCATGTGGTACAACTTTACTTGCTTCTTCTTCTAAGTCGTAAGTATTGACAACATCAATGTACTTCACTTCACTAGGTGCATTATATTCTATGTCGTTGTTATTCATTATATTCTCTCCTCCTAAATGTATAAAATATAGCATGACAAATCTATCAACATTCCTATTTTAGCGCTTATTATGTTAAAAGGGAATGGTTTGTAAATCGTTTTAAAATCAACTTATGTAAAGTATCCTTAAAAATCCTTGAACTGTTGCGTTTTTATCAGTATTCAAAGGAATTTGGTATCAAGTTGAATGGAAAAAGTATACAAAAATGTTTCTAAAAAGTAAAAAAAAGACCAGAGAACCTGGTCTTTAGGTATAGCTAATAATATTTGTCTAATGATTTAGATCATAGCCAAGATGATGAAATTAGCTAAGAACAAGAATGAAGCCGCCCATAAGATTGGGTGGATTTCTTTTGTTTTCCCTAGTGCTACCTTCACGATGCAGTAAGTGATGAAACCTGCTGCAATCCCATATGAGATTGAATAAGCATAAGCCATAAATACAGAAGCGAAGAAGGCAGGAATTGCAACCTCTAAGCTAGTCCAATCAATCTCACGAATAGCAGACATCATCATGATACCAACGATGATTAAGGCCGGTGCAGTTGCTGCACTTGGTACTAAACCAACGAATGGTGAAATGAAAGCACATAGGAAGAAGGCGATGGCAACGAATACTGAAGTTAAACCAGTACGACCACCTAATGAGATACCAACAGTTGATTCAGCATATACAGTTGTATTTGAAGTACCGAAGACCGCACCTAATGAGGTACCAACAACGTCACCGAATAGCGCTTTGTCTAATTTAGTATTCATCACACTTGATTGGTCCATGTTGTCGATGTCTTCTTTAGTGAAGATACCTGATGCTCGTCCAGTTCCAATGAAGGTACCGATTGTATCGAATACGTCAGATAATGAGAAGGCAAAGATTGTCATGATCACTAATGGATAACGAGATGGATCAGAGAAAAGTGAAAGTAAGCCTTCTTGACCAAAAGCAGCTCCGAAAGTTACACCTAGGTCTTGGAAGGCTGCGCCTAAACCAGATTGGTCGAAGTTAACAGTGGCTAAAGCAGCGGGGTTTAAGATAACGTAGACAGCTGAAACAGCAACGATTCCGATTAATATTGCACCTTTTACATTTTTCAATAATAAAATAATGGTCAAGATTAAACCGAATAAAGCTAATAATGAGGTTTGATCTGTAAAAGTTGAAATCGCTGGAAGTGTTGAACCGGTTGAGTTGATTGTAGCTAAGCCACCTTCAAAAACAGATTGAGAGGCATCAAATGGTTGGCCGTTAACAGCTGTGATGTTTGCTGCTTCAGTTGTAAAGTTGATGAAACCAGCATTTTTAACACCAATATAAGCAACGAACAAACCAACACCCGCACCGATTGCGTGTTGTAAAGATTCAGGAATTGCTTTAATAATTAATTGACGGAATTTAGTGACTGTGATGAAGATGTTGAATAAACCACAGATAAATACCATTGCCAATGCTTCTTGCCAAGTAAAGCCTAGCGAGAAAACTACTGTATAAGTAAAGAAAGCATTTAATCCCATACCTGGTGCCAATGCGTAAGGTACGTTAGCAAATAATCCGATAAACAATGTCGCTAAAGCTGATGAAATAATGGTTGCTAAGAAGACACCTTGGTAAGGCATACCTGTTTGAGATAGGATCGCAGGGTTAACAAAAATGATGTAACTCATCGCGAAGAAGGTTGATAAACCGGCAATCAATTCAGTTGAGAAGTTTGACCCATTTTCCTTCAATTGGAAAAATTCCTCTAATTTTTTCACTTTTCTTGCTCCTTTTAATGAATTTAATTAACTACTTCTATCATTATAAAGCCTCATTTGAAAAAATCAATACTAAACACGAATATTTGTATAATTAATTTTTCTATTGTTCGCAAAAATGAGCATTATCTTATAGTTGATAGCTATTTCCATGGTAGAAAGTGGGTGATTTGAATTTTCTATACTGGTAAAAACCGTTTTTAATGATAGAAAGAATTATTATGGTGAGGAATCTGAGTTACGTGTGCTAAAATGAAGGTAAGAAAAAAAGAGTCTCATTTAACTATAGGAGGTCGTCCATGGCTAAGGTAACGAATTTAACGTTGCGTCACAAAACGCTGTATAAGTTATTTGTTCGCAATTTTACAGAAGAAGGGACATTTAAATCGATTATTCCGGAACTACAACGGTTAAAAGATTTAGGTGTAGACATTATTCTACTGGAGTCTATCTTCCCGACAACTGATTTGAAGGCTTCAGATAATCTACAAGGGAATCCCCTAATAGTGAAGAATATTTCTGAAGTGTCACCGCAATATGGTAGCCTTGATGATTTCCAAGAATTAGTCGATACCATCCATGAGATGGGCATGCAGGTCATGTTAAACCTTCAATTATTCCATTTGGCGAAAGATTCAGAGTTGGTCAATGAACATCCTGAATACTTCCTGCGCAATGAAAAAGGTGATATGATTTCGCGTTTAAACATCTACGATACATCTTATGACTTGGACTATACCAATCCTAAATTATGGGATTACTTGATTGAAAACTTGAAATATTGGGCGAAATTTGTGGATGGGTTTGCGGCCAACCATGCCCAACTGGTTCGTCCTGAATTTTGGGCATCAGCACGCGCTGAAGTGGAAGATGTTCATCCATATTTCTATTGGGTAGCTGCGACCATGCCTTTACCTATCCTAACGAAGTTACAACAAATGAATATGATTTATTGGACAGAAGGGGAATTATATCCTAACTTTGACGTGGTTGATCAAATTCCAGGTTCATTCTACAAAAATCGTTTTTATCATGGAAATATGTCCTTGGAAAACTTTGTTGGTACCTTAAATTACCAAGAGTTGATGATGCCAAATACATACGTAAGTATGCGTTCTTTAGAATTTGAGGAATTCCCACGCTTTGCAGAATGTGTTAAACCAGGTAGTGAACTAGAAAATTGGACAGCTTTTTCCTTTTTCCAAAAGGGGATAGCCAGCGTATTTATGGGACAAGAGTATGGAGCAAAAGAACAATTTAACGTCCAAAGCGGTGAAACGATTAACTGGGCTATTAATCAAGATTTAACCCCATTGATCAATCGTATGTCACAAATTAAGAAACGAGAAGTTTGTAAGAGTGGTTACTACACGATTATGCCAGCAGGGGAAGCGACTGTAGTCCTTTCTTACCATTATTATAACCAACATTTGTTTGGGGTATTCAAGTTAAAAGAAGATGGGCAAACCGCTGCAATTGAATTAGGTATACCCAACGGCGAATATAAGAATGAAATTACTAAAGAAAGTTACCGGGTCGTCAATGGCCGTGTAACCTTGGGTGAGAAGCCAGTCATTATTTCTTATGAAGGTGATATGCGACTGCCGGAGTACTTTAAAGAAGACGGAGGAAATGTATAGATGTATAAATTAATCGCGTTTGATATTGATGGGACTTTAGTCAACTCAAAGAAAGAGGTCACACAAGCAACCAAAGAAGCCTTGCATAAATTGCATGAAGCAGGGATTCACGTGGTGATTTCTTCAGGCCGTCCATACAAAGGGGTATTATTGAATGGTAACTTAGTGGGCCGAGAAATCGTGCCATACGTATCTTGCTTTAATGGCGCCTTGGTGAAAGAAGTGGCGACTGATGATACTGTCTATGCCCATGAGTTAACTAACGCGGAATTACAAAGATGGGTTGACTTGGCTAAGGAACATGATTTAGATGTGCATGCCCACGATGATCAATATGTGCTTGTTCAAGATAAACCAAAAGATCAATATGTAGAGGTTGAATCTACTTTAAATGAAATGGCAATCAGAACGGTCGATTTCTATGATGGAGAAATTACGGCACCCAAAGTCATGATTACGGCTGAACCTGGGAAATTAGACGCCTTTATCGCAACGTTGGACCCTGAATTGTTCGAAAAATACTCGATCATGAAATCTGAGCCATTCTTCTTAGAAATCATGCCAAAAGGCGTTGACAAGGGAGAAGCTTTAGCTAAGTTAGCAGAAAGCTTAGGTATTGATCAAAGTGAAACAATGGCCTTTGGTGATCAAGCGAATGATTTATCCATGATTAAATGGGCTGGTTGTGGGGTTGCTATGGGTAACGCAATTGACGAATTAAAAGACAATGCCCAATACGTAACAGCATCCAATGATGATGAAGGGATTGCAAAAGCATTAGAAAAATTAGTTTTCGATGCTCAATAAAATTCTGAATGAACGATAAGTTCTAATCCCTAAGAATAGTGATTTATTAGAAACTTTGTTATACTGTAGCTATGACAAGCTGTCAACTTTAAATGAGAAATTGAACAGATTTTAAGGAGTGAAATGAATGTTTGACAACACGGATATTTTAGCAACAAACGCTATTCGTGCTTTAAGCACAGATATGGTGGATAAGGCGAATTCTGGACACCCAGGTTTACCTTTAGGTGCTGCACCAATGGCATATGCCCTATGGTCTAAACACCTACGTCAAAACCCACAACACAGTAAATGGACTAACCGCGACCGATTTGTATTATCTGCTGGGCATGGTTCTGCAATGCTTTATAGCTTACTTCACTTATCAGGATTTGATGTATCTTTGGAAGATACGAAAAACTTCCGTCAATTCGGATCGAAAACCCCTGGACATCCAGAGGTACACGAAACTGACGGTGTAGAAGCAACAACAGGTCCATTAGGTCAAGGTTTTGCTAACGCAGTTGGTATGGCTATGGCTGAAGCGCATGACGCGGCTATTTACAACAAAGATGATTTTAATGTTGTGGATCATTTTACTTACACCCTAGTTGGTGACGGTGACTTAATGGAAGGTGTTACGCAAGAAGCGGCATCTCTAGCTGGTCATTTAAAATTGAATAAATTAATTGCTTTATACGATTCAAATGACATTTCATTAGATGGTCCTACTTCTAAGGCCTTCACTGAAAATGTTGGTGACCGTTTCAAAGCTTACGGTTGGGAACACATTTTAGTAAAAGATGGTAATGACTTAGTTGCTATTAACACAGCAATTGAACAAGCTAAAGCCAACACTGATCAACCAACATTGATTGAAATCAAAACAATTATTGGTTTCGGGGCTGAAAAACAAGGTACTTCTGGTGTTCACGGTGCGCCATTAGGTGCTGAAGGTTCTACTTTCGCTAAGAAAAAATTTGGTTGGGACTATGATGCATTCGATATTCCTCAAGAAGTTTACGACCGTTTCAATGAAGTTGTCGAATCTCGTGGTCAATCTGAAGAAGAAGCTTGGAACCAATTATTCGCTGACTATAAAGCAGCTTATCCAGAATTAGCAGCCCAATACGAGCGTGCTTATGCTGGTAAGTTACCTGAAGGTTGGGATGCAAACATTCCTGTATACGAAGTTGGTCAAGCAGCAGCTAGCCGTAAAACTTCTCAAGCAGCTATCCAAGAAATTGGTAAAGCATTACCAGAATTCTGGGGAGGGTCAGCTGACTTATCTTCATCTAACAACACTATGAATGATGCAGACGAAGAATTCCAAGCAGGTTCATACCAAGGCCGTAACATTTGGTATGGTGTGCGTGAATTTGCAATGGGTGCAGCTATGAACGGTATTGCTTTACACGGCGGTTCTAAAACATACGCAGGTACATTCTTCGTTTTCTCTGACTACTTACGTCCAGCAGTTCGTTTAGCGGCAATCTCTAAATTACCAGTGACTTATGTATTTACGCATGACTCAATTGGTGTTGGTGAAGATGGACCTACCCATGAACCAGTTGAACAATTAGCTTCATTCCGTGCAATGCACAATGTAAATGTTGTTCGTCCTGCAGATGGAAACGAAGTAGGTGTGGCTTGGAAATTAGCTTTAGAATCAGAAGAAACACCAACCATGTTAGTTTTAACTCGTCAAGACTTACCGGTTATTGAAGGGACTAAAGAAAACGCTGAAGAAGGCGTTCGTAAAGGTGCTTACGTGATTTCACCAGCTGCCGGCGAACAAGAAGGTATCTTAATCGCGACTGGTTCTGAAGTGAGCTTAGCGATTGAAGCACAAGCGCAATTAGCTGAAGAAGGCATCAACGTATCTGTTGTTTCTATGCCGTCTCAAGAAATCTTCGATGCACAAGACGAAGCTTACAAAGAGTCTGTATTGCCAAAAGCAATCACTAAACGTGTAGCAGTTGAAATGGGTTCTTCATTCGGTTGGGCGAAATATACAGGTTTAAACGGTGCAATCGTTGGTATTGACCGCTTTGGTGCTTCAGGTAAAGGTGCTTTAATCCAAGAAGAATACGGCTTTACACCTGAAAATGTTGCCAATACTTATAAAGGTTTAGCTGACTAATTCGTCAGCTACCACCTTTGTAAATATATCAGTCATGAATTAGCTAACAGGAGGCATATGAAAAATGAAATTTTTCTTAGATACTGCAAATATTGACGAAATTAAACGAATTAATGACTTGGGTTTAGTTGACGGTGTAACAACTAACCCATCTCTAGTGGCTAAAGAAGGACGCGATTTTGAAGAAGTAATCAAAGACATTGCTGGTACAATTGATGGTCCGGTTTCTGCTGAGGTTACTGGTTTAACTTACGAAGAAATGGTTGAAGAAGCACATGCAATCGCTAAATGGGCTGACAACGTTGTAGTTAAAATCCCTATGACTGAAGCTGGTTTGAAAGCTGTTAACACACTTTCTAAAGAAGGTATCAAAACAAACGTTACTTTGATCTTCTCAGTTTCTCAAGGTTTAATGGCGGCTAAAGCTGGTGCTACTTACATTTCGCCATTTATCGGTCGTATCGATGACTTAGGTCAGGATGGCTTGAAATTAATTGCTGAATTACGTGAAGTATTGGATATCTACGGTTACGAAGCTGAAATTATTGCTGCATCTATCCGTCATATTGCCCACTTTGAAGGTTCTGCTTTAGCAGGCGCTCACATTGGTACTATCCCAGGTAGCCTATTCCCTAAATTATGGGGTCACGTCTTAACTGACAAAGGTATCGATGGCTTTACAGCTGACTGGGAAGCTTACCAAAACCGCGACAAATAATTTATTATCAAAAGATAAGCATCAGTTGAAGGAAGGGCGATTGTGATGGATGAGGTTAGACGTATCTTTGAAACCTACAAACCTCGCCCTCTCGACGCTGAGAAGGCTTATGCTGTCTTAATTCCCCTAGCAAAATTGGATGGGGAATGGCATATTTTATTCGAACACAGGGCAAACGGCATTTCCCAAGCGGGGGATGCCGCTTTTCCTGGTGGTCGGGTAGAGGCGGGCGAAGGGTTTGAGCAAGCCGCTGTCCGTGAAACGACGGAGGAGTTAGGGTTAAGCCCTGATAAGATCAACGTGGTTGGTGAAATGGATTATATTGTCATGGGCAAACGGATTATTGGTTGTTATGTGGGTGAATTAGCCATTGAAAGTTTGGATGATTTAACCCTCAATAAGTATGAAGTGGACCATGTTTTTACCATCCCTTTGAGTGAGTTGAAGACCATGGTACCTGACGTCCATAATGTGGCCCACCACCGACAAGTGGCGGATGATTTCCCCTTTGACCTAATTCCAGGTGGGAAACAATATAATTTTGGCCGATCTGAACAACGGGGAATTCATTTTTACAATATTCAAGGAGAATATTTATGGGGAATGACTGCTAAATTAACTGCTCGTTTCGTGGACATACTGAAGGGTAAGCATCTTTCATTTAATCAGGATGACAAGTAGGGCTAGCTTAATGTTAGCCTTTTATTGTGGCGTGAATTCATGGTATGATAACGCCACATATATTATAAATTTAGATATCGAGGTTTATTATGGATCATCAAAAAGAACGGACCGCCAGATTAACTGTGATTAGTTTGATGTTGGCGATTTTAATTATTCAAACTTTTGTTCCTGGAATAGGCTATATCCCGATTGGACCAGTCCAGGCAACTATTATTCACTTAACAGTGATTATCGGGGCTAGTTTATTTGGGCCACAAACAGGACTTATCCTCGGTGCTTCTTGGGGTATTCTACGGATGATTAAGGCGGCGATTGTGCCAGATATCATGTCAGTGGTATTCTTGAACCCTTTGGTATCCGTTATTCCGAGGATGTTAGTTGGTTTGATTTCAGGTTGGTTAGCTGTCTATCTTGATGGTAAGGTAAAAGATAGAACAAAATTTATCATTACAGGTGTTATCGGCTCTATTGTGAATACAGTTACTGTTTTAGGTGCGATTTACCTATTTTCAGCAGAAGCTTATGCGAATGCGCTAAATATCCCAACATCTGCTTTAATTGCTACTTTTTTAGTTACTATTGGTAGTAATGGTTTATTAGAAGCTGTCACTTCAGGGATTTTAACGCCTATTCTATCGTTACCCTTAAGTAAATCACTTAAAAGGTCCGGAATGAATGATTAAATGGAGGTCAGATTTATGACACAAGTAACTTGCAAACGAACAAAGGCAGTACAATCACATCGAATTATGCCTAATCAAACCAATTTCTACAAAAACATGTACGGGGGTCAATTGTTATATATTATGGATAACGTGGCGTCTGTTTCGGCGGGTCGACTGACAGATTTTGGTACTATGACTGCCAACATGGATAATATTAATTTCTTAGCACCCTTACCAGAAGGGGATATTGCCCACGTTGAAACTTATGTAACGGGTGCAGGTAAACGGTCAATGGAGATTTTTGCTAAGGTGATTGGCGAAAATCGCACAGGCGAGCGGTATTTAGCTGCGACTGCCTTTTTAACCTACGTAGTTTTGAAAGATTATGTAGATAACGACTATCACTTACCAGCAGTTGTGCCGCATACAGATGAGGAAATCTATCTATGTAATGGTTATGAAACCCGGAAAACGGCACACGCTGACAATCGTCAAGCCACTAAAGAATTGATCAATCAGCTAACAGTTGAGTTGCTAGATTAAGGAATGGGCGCCTTTTTTCAATGGAAAAGGACTTGAGATATTGACTTTTAGCGGGCAATCAAGCAAAATATAGGCTGTAAGCTATACGAATAAATAAACGATTTGTAGACTAGTAGTGTTGTTAAGGAGTAAGCGAGATGTGACCAGGTGTAAGCATATCCCCACTGACTACATGAACCTACTACAGATAAAAGTCGCCTTGAAAGAGGCGCGGTGGCGCCGTTAACGCATTTGAGAGAGCTGGGGACGATGGATTTCCTGGCTAAAAAAGGTGGCACCGCGAGCATTTCGTCCTTTATGGATGGGATGCTCTTTTTGGTTACAGGAATATTTTTAAAAGGAGCATGAAAATGGCGAAGCAAGAAGCAACAGAAAATTTACAACAAACAGATTTTTCAAAATGGTATTTACAAGCAATTCAACAGGGTGATTTGATGGATTACGGTCCTGCCCGTGGGACAATGATTTTTAAACCAGATGGCTTTTTATTATGGGAATCATATAAAGATGCCTTCAATGAAATGTTGAAGAAGGAAAGTATTCGTAACGCCTACTTCCCAATGTTAATTCCAAAACACTTCTTCGAGAAAGAGGCTGACCACGTAGAAGGTTTCGCCCCTGAATTGCCATGGGTAACTGAAGCAGGTGAGGAAAAATTAGAAGAGCCATTGGCATTACGTCCAACTTCTGAAACTTTATTCGGAAACGCTATGTCTGACTGGATCAACTCATACCGTGACCTACCAATGGAATTAAACCAATGGGCTAACGTATTCCGCTGGGAAAAACGGACATTACCATTCATCCGTACGTCAGAATTCTTATGGCAAGAAGGTCATACAGCGCATGCGAATGAAGAAGAAGCACGCGAACGTACCATGAAAATGTTGCACTACTATACACAATTGGTAAAAGAAGTATTTGCGATGCCAGTTTACGAAGGGCAAAAAACACCATCAGAGCGCTTTGCGGGTGCGGTTGATACTTTCTCAATCGAAGCGATGACAAAAGATACAAAAGCCATCCAAGCAGGGACTTCTCACTACTTAGGTCAAAACTTTGCGGAAGCTTTTGATATTAAATTCTTGAATGAAGATAACCAACATACATACGTACACACAACATCTTGGGGTTCATCAACTCGTTTAATCGGTGCCATGATCATGATCCACGGTGACGAACAAGGGTTAGTCTTACCGCCACGCGTTGCCGGTACACAAGTATCCCTAATCCCTGTTGGCAATATCAAGAAAAATCCACAAGTACTTGAGAAATTACAAGAAATTAAAGCCACTTTATCAGCAGCTGGCTTACGCGTAAACCTTGATGATTCAAACAACTCACCAGGTTATAAATTCAATGAGTCTGAAGTACACGGTGTACCATTACGGATTGAATTTGGTCCACGTGATATGGAAAACAACCAAGTCATGATTAAAATGCGTGATGTTAATGGTAAAGAAGCCTTCTCATTAGACGGAGACTTAGTAACTGAAATCAACACACGCTTTGATGACATGCACCAACGTCTTTACGATAAAGCCGTAGCCTTCCGCGCTGAAAATGAGCACTTTGATATTGATACAATGGATCAATTAACCGCTCACCTTGAAGCTTGCGAAGAAAACGGCGAACGTCCAGGATGGATCTTAGCTGGTTGGGATGGTACTGACGAATCAGAAGCAGCCATCAAAGAAGCAACAGGATTTACTTCACGTAATATCCCATTCAACCCACCAGTTGAGAAAACAGTCGACCTATATTCAGGTAAACCGGCTAAATACACAGTATGGTACGCACGCGCTTATTAATGATAGGTAGGTGTGAAAAAAGTCGCTAAGAATAACCGCGTTGGACCAAAAGCCGAACAATTACTGCAAGTAATTGGCGTATTTTTGGAAACGTCGGGAAATTCTGACTTTTTAAACCCGATAATGTGAGCAATGTTAAAGAGAATAGGGTTGTGATATGAAATCACAACTCTGTTTTTTTGTGATGAGATATAGAATTAACATACTCTTAAAATATAAAACATCATTCATTCATATTAAGTGACAATTTGTCACAATATAATCATATTTTATTGTTAAAATGCAAATGCATGGAATGACGACCATAGGATATTAAAAATGAATAAGGAGTAATGCATGTCGAAAAGAAGAAAAAAATCTAGTATTAAACCGCTAGTGCCCTTCTTCGTTCTAGGGGTGGCTTTAATAGCGGTATTAATTGCTATATTTAAATATAATGATGAGGGTGAAGGGGATGCATCAAGCGATTCATTAACAGCCACAGTAGACGAATCTACTGCGAGCGAATCTTTAAGTAATACCCCTCTAACCTTAAGTAATGAAGAAGTATATAATCTGGATTTAATGCAAGCGTCAGGTATTGAACTAATCGATATTAGTCAATACGTCTCAATAGGTGAAGTGATTGAAGCAACAATGGCAGAGTTTGGGGTAGATGAAAGCCAAGTTTCGCTACAATATACCAACTTTAAAACTGGCGAAAGCTACACAATCAACGAAAGTACCTTCCAAACTGCCGCATCTACGATTAAGTTACCGCTAGCGGTAATGTATGTAGATGCGATTGAAGAAGGATCTGTTGATTGGAATACAGAGGTTACCTATACATACGAAGACTATGAAGAGGGTGACGGTACCATTACTGCCGCAGTAGGTAATGGCACGGGTCAAGCAGCCTATACAATTGAAGAATTGATGGCCGATTCATTAATGCATTCAGATAATACGGCAACCAATATGTTGATTAGCTACTACAACGAAGTTTATGGATCAAATGCCTTCAAAACAAATGTCGCGAATAGTGTAGACGTCACAATTGATGACGGCTTCTATGACAATAACATCATATCCGCTGAATTATTGTCTGCTTACTACAACTTGTTGGCTACTGACGATACCTACCAACCGATTGTTGATTACCTATTGAATACTTCACCAGACCGCTTGTTTACAACATACGTCAACAGTGAGCTGATGGCGAATAAATATGGTAACTACGGTACTGCCTTAAATGACGGTGGTATCTACTATGAAAACGACGAAGCCCAATATAGCCTAGTTGCTTTAACAGACGGCCTAACAGATGGTACAGGCTTCTTGGAAAACTTAAATTTGCGTGTTAACCAATACTACCGCGCAAACTATGAATAGGACTTAGAATTCACATACGTTTCGAAACCTATTGTCAATATTTGGGTGATATTCATTTCGTCAAAAGCTCAAATAATTATATACCTATCAAAGCCGTGATGAACTATCGCGGCTTTTTGGGTACCATAAATGTCGTTTAAAGATATCGTGCAATACTGCATGGTAGTTTTAATACGTCAAAAAAGACTGATGATTTTAGCCATCAGCCTCTTTGAAAAAATTATTTTACTTGTGAATGGAAAATATTGAAAGTAAGGTAAAGCCGAGGCAAAAGCTTTCCTAGCAAATTTTCTTAAAATCAATAATCGAAAAAGCCAGACCGAGGGGTTGATAGTTCTTGTATAAATTATTTTGGTATTACCAAAATGCGACCTTTTTTAAAGGGACGTAAAAGTACTGGTTGGCCGTAGAAATCATGCAGTCTATCTGGGTCTAGCATCAAGGGGCGATCACCTTTGGCAAAGATTTCCCCATCTTTTAATAAACAAATTTTTTGATAAAGTGGAATGATTTCCTCGGTATGGTGGGTCACCATCAATTGGGTGACTTCTGGTTTTTCTTTGGCCAATTTGTCCAGCATGGCTAGAAGATTTTCACGGGAAAATAAATCTAGTCCACTAGTAGGTTCATCTAAGATTAATAACTCAGGTTGGGTCATTAAGGCCCGTAAGATCAAAACGGTTTGTCGTTCACCTTGAGATAGGGTCGCCATTCTTCGATTTTTGAATGCTGTAAAATTAAAGGTGTCTAAGAGGTCTTCAGCTTCCTGGATTAAAGAATCCGTCACTTTTTGATAAAGGCCTAGACTGGCAAATTTACCCGAAATAATGGTATCTAATACAGATAAGTGGCTTGGGATTTCTTGGTTGATCCAAGCAGAAACGATGCCGATTCGTTTTTGTAGGTCAGGGATTGAGGATACGCCAAATAACTGGTCAAGAACCTTCACCTGACCGCTAGAAGGAAAATTGTAGCCGGTTAGAATGTTGATGATGGACGACTTACCAGACCCATTCAAACCAAGTAAGGCCCAGTGTTGCCCCTGGTTGATGGTCCATTGGATGTTTTTTAATATGGCCTTATCTTGGCGGTTGAAGCAGATATTGTCGAGTTCGATGATGGTTTTTCTTGTGGTTGATGTCACGGGCGTGTCCTTTCTGAATGTAGTCGAATATTCTATTAAATTAAACTTATCATACCAAGTAAGAAAGTCAATATGGCGAATTACAGATATATAAATGAGAAAATAATTAAAAATACCCATTGACAAGTTAAAGAGTTCTCAGTATACTTTCGTTATTGAATCATTCAAAAAGACGAGAGGAGTTTCACTCATTATGAAATCGTTCAAAGAAGCGAATTTTAATATTGTAGTCATTATCGTGACGTAGGACTGGAATTAACTACTGTTAATTTGAGTCCTATTCGATGTTGAGTGGGACTTGGCATCCCACATACTGTTTGTGGGATGCCTTTTTTATTGCTTTCAATACCAAGGAAATGAAATTTTAAAGAAATGGGGTGCTCATGTGGAGAGAACGAAGAAGACCAGTATAGGAACGGAATTGCTCGTCAATGCCTTGCGTGATCAAGGTGCAGAGATTATTTTTGGCTATCCTGGTGGTGCAGCTTTACATATATACGATGAATTTTTCCGCCAGAATGTCAATCACGTCTTAGCTCGTCATGAACAAGGTGCTGGTCACATGGCAGATGGTTACGCCCGCGTGGCTGGCCAAGTGGGTGTAGCGGTGACAACTAGTGGACCGGGAGCGACAAATATTGTCACTGCGGTGGCGACAGCGCAGATGGATTCGGTGCCTCTAGTCGTCATTTCGGGCCAGGTTACGACATCTGGTATCGGGAAAGATGCCTTTCAGGAAACCGACGTTGTCTCTTTAATGACGCCAATCACGAAATATGCCTATCAAGTTGAAGATGCTAAAGATATTCCGCGCATCATCAAAGAAGCTTTCTACTTAGCAAATTCCGGTCGTAAAGGACCTGTCCTAGTAGATATCCCTAAAGATATCGGGGTGCAGGAAGTAGCTTTAGAAGATATTGATGATCGGTTCGACTTACCAGGCTACAACATGGATCATGAGGGAGACTTGGAGGCTGTAGCTGCGATTAAGGAAGCTTTACTTGCAGCGGAAAAACCTTTGTTGTTAGTAGGGAACGGTGTGGTGAAATCTGAAGCCCACCAAGAACTACGCGACTTTGCTCACCGGTATAATATCCCGGTAACCCATACCCTACTAGGGATTGGCTTACTTGCTAGTGATGACCCCCTAAACTTAGGGCTAGCGGGGATGCACGGAACGTATGCAGCCAATATGGCCTTGATGGAGACAGATTGTCTCTTGAATATTGGTAGCCGTTTCGACGACCGGGTGGCTTCTAATCCTGACAATTTTGCGCCGGATGCCAAGATTATCCATGTGGATATTGATCTAGCGGAGATTGGCAAGATTATGGAACCAGATATTGCCTTACTGGCAGATGCTAAATCGGCTTTGGAGGCCCTTTTACAAGAGGCTATTGAGGGCTGGTCTGATAAGACGGACTGGTTGGCTCACCAAGCGGATAACCAAGCCTTACATCCTACTCGGGTGCCTGAGATGATAGACGCGATTCGACCACAAGCGGTACTGGATTACTTAGGAAAGGCGACGAACGGTCAGGCCTATATCGTGACCGACGTTGGCCAACACCAAATGTGGGCTGCCCAGTATTATCCTTACCAATTCCCTGGCCAAAACTTAACGTCAGGTGGACTAGGGACTATGGGATACGGGGTGCCGGCAACAATTGGCGCGGCATTTGCGGCGGATGAGAAGCATCCTGTTGTAGGGATCATCGGTGACGGTGGTTTCCAAATGACCAACCAAGAATTGAATATCATCCAACATTATGGCATTCAACCGAAATTTATTATTTTAAATAATACGGTGCTTGGGATGGTGCATCAGTGGCAACATGCTTTCTATTCAGACCGTTATTCACATTCTGAATTTGGGTCGAGCTTGCCAGACTTCGTGAAGCTGTCGGAAGCTTTAGGCGTGAAGGCGGCTAAGGTAACGGACCCAGCGGATATGCAGGCGGCGGTAGATGAGATGTTGGCTTATGACGGGGCTTATGTATTAGAAGTCTTGATTGATAAGTACGAACGGGTTACCCCGATGGTGCCATCTGGCAAGGCAAATAATGAAATGGAGGGCTTGTCATGATCTTTCAATTTATCCGATTAAAAGTAGTGAATAGACCTGGTGTTTTAAACCGGGTGACACAAGTTGTCCTTAAACCGCGTTATAACATTGATACTTTAACCCTAGCAGGGACGGACGATCCGGCGATTTCCTATATTACGATTGGGATTAATTTCCAAGATTTGGAAGCGGCGACTCTTTTGACCAGACAATTATTGAAGCAAGTGGATGTGGTGAGTGCAACACAGCTAGACCCATCTGAACTTGGTTAGGATAGCTATTTTTCAAAGAATTGACACAAGAACACTCGACAGAACATATATGGAGGCAAAAAATATGGCAAAAGTATACTACGAAAAAGATATGACCAGTAATGCATTATCAGGCAAACAAATCGCTGTAGTCGGCTACGGTTCACAAGGACATGCGCATGCGCAAAACTTACGGGATAACGGCCAAAATGTCATTATCGGTATCCGTGAAGGTAGCTCTGCAAATCGTGCGCGTAACGATGGATTTGATGTTTATTCAGTTGCAGAAGCGACGAAAAAAGCTGACATCATCATGATTTTATTACCGGATGAAATTCAAAAAGATACTTATGCCAATGAAATTGCGCCGAACTTAGAGGCTGGAAATGCTTTAGCTTTCGCCCATGGTTTCAACATCCACTTCAAAAACATCCAACCAGATCCTTCAATTGATGTGTTCATGGTTGCACCTAAGGGTCCTGGACACTTGGTACGTCGTGAATTTACCAAAGGTTCAGCGGTGCCATCATTATTTGCGGTTTATCAAGATGCAACAGGTAATGCGCGCGACTTAGCTATGTCCTGGGCTGATGGTATCGGGGCAACTCGTGTTGGGATCATCGAAACAGACTTCCGTGAAGAAACTGAATCTGACCTATTCGGTGAACAAACTGTATTAATGGGTGGGACCACCCATTTAATTCAAGCAGGTTTCGAAACCTTAGTTGAAGCTGGCTACCAACCAGAAATTGCTTACTTTGAAGTAATGCATGAATTGAAATTGATTGTAGACCTATTATATGAAGGTGGTATGGACCACATGCGTAAATCTTGTTCAAATACTGCTGAATATGGGGACTATGTATCAGGACCACGTTTAATTACACCAGACGTGAAAGAACGTATGAAGGATGTATTAGCGGATATCCAAGACGGTTCATTCGCTAAACGTTTCACATATGATTACGATAACGGCTTTAAAGACTTCTACGCAATGCGTGAAAAAGAGCAAGGGCACCAAATTGAAGAAGTTGGTGGTCGCTTACGCGAAATGATGCCGTTCGTTAAAGAAAATGCGGTAGACACAAACAACTAAAAGTGGAGGTAAGTCAATCACAAAAAGGTCAAGATGAGAGAGGGGTACTACATGGTCAAAAGCGTCAATAAGGAGAAGGTACTGAGTGCCTACAAAAAATTACAGTCGGTCGTCAAGCAGACACCTTTACAATATGATCAATATCTATCTGAGAAGTATAAGGCCAATATTTATTTGAAACGTGAAGACTTACAAGTTGTCCGTTCATTTAAATTAAGAGGAGCCTACTATTCAATTAGTGAACTCAGTGAAGATGATCTAGCTAAAGGTGTTATCTGTGCCTCAGCCGGCAACCATGCTCAAGGGGTAGCCTTTGCTTGTAATGAAAAACAAGTAATGGCGACGATTTATATGCCGAATACGACACCCGCCCAAAAAATCGATCAAGTCAGATATTTTGGTGGGGACTACGTGAATATTGTGATTGAAGGGGATACCTTCGATGAGTGTAGCCAAGCTGCGCACGAATATGGTGCAGAAAATCAGATGACCTTTATTGAACCTTACGATGATGAAAATGTCATCGCTGGCCAAGGGTCATTAGCTGTTGAAATCCACCACAGCCTAACTGCCGACGGGGAAACTGCAGACTATGTCTTAGTGCCTATCGGTGGGGGTGGGTTGATCTCTGGTGTTTCTGCCTATGTCCGTGAAGCCATGCCCGAAACTGAAATTGTTGGCGTTGAACCAGCCGGTGCAGCATCCATGAAACTGGCCCTTGACCAAGGTCAGCCGACAGCACTTGAGAAAGTCAACAAATTCGCGGATGGTACAGCAGTTGGTAAAGTAGGGGACATCACCTTCCAATACGCGAAAGACAATATTGACCGCATTGAAACAGTCGAAGAAGGTAAGATTGCGGAGACAATTATTGACTTGTACACTAAGCAAGCCATTGTAGCCGAACCTTCAGGCGCCTTGACCGTATCTGCTCTAGATAATATGGCCGAAGACCTTGTTGGCAAAACAGTCGTCTGCATCATTTCTGGTGGTAATAACGACATCAACCGCATGGCCGAAATTGAGGAGAAAGCATTGATTTATTCAGGAACTAAACAGTATTTTGTAGTGAATTTCCCGCAACGACCAGGTGCATTAAGAGAATTTGTAACGGACGTATTGGGACCGGACGATGATATCGCCAAGTTTGAATATACCAAGAAAATTTCCCGGTCAAACGGACCAGCACTCGTTGGGATCCTAGTGGGTGATTACGAAACCCTACCCGGTTTATTAGAACGGTTGAAGAATTTTGATGCTAATTATATTTCGGTATCTGAAAATCCGACATTATATGAATTCTTAGTCTAATGCCTCACTGGGTCACAAATGATAGGGAAATCCTATAATAACAACGTTGAAAACGTTTCATAAAAAGGCTTTCATTTTTACTTGAACCATGCTATAATGTTTTTGAGGCAATCTAGACCTCTAATAGATTGCATCATCCTTTCATTTTTGTTTTTTCCTTTTTCACCCTCAAAGCGATGAGGGTGTTTTTTATTATTAAGATGTGACAGAAGAAGATCAGACTCAGAGCATCTAACGCAGACAAATGAAAAAATATATACATCCAATGAACTTGCACGTTATCTAGACATAAAAATGTAAGTAATCTTCTATACTGCTCGTGTCAACTTAATTTATCGCTTTTTAAAAATATTCAGAAAACGTTTTCTAAATATGTTGACAACGCTTTCAATTCGAGGTATTATTGCAATTAGATAAAGAACAAGTACTCTGTATACTGGATTCGTTACGGCTCGGCCGGCAAGACCAGGCATCAAAGTTATCGCACATTAGTCATGGGACTAATAGCTATACTTTTATGCGCTGGTCTTTTTTATATATAAGGACTTGTTCCCATCAATACATCGAGAGAGGGTGTGGGGAAACTTGTTTTAAAATCGTAAAGAGAATTAATAATAATGTCGTGTTTTCAAGTGATGATGACGGACGTGAAATGATTTTAATTGGAAAAGGGTTAGGCTTCCAAGCCAAGGTTGGCGATTCAATCGATGGCAACAACATTGAAAAACGTTATTATCCAGAAGGAGACGTTGATCTCGAACACATTTTGATGGTGATGACAAATGCTAGCGAAGAAGAAATTTATTGGATTTATAAAATCGTATCCTTATTTAAAGAAAAAATGGATGTAGCCTTTAATCCCAATCTCTTCCTCACACTTACCGATCATATCTTGTTTGCGATTCATCAGCAAAAACAAGATCCTAACTTGATGAACCCCATGCAATGGGAAATAAAGAGAATTTATCCTAAAGAGTATGCAATTGCTGAAGAAGCGGTGGATCTGGTCCGACAACATTTGTCACCGGATTTTCCGCAAACAGAAGTTGCATCGATCACCCTACATTTTGTCAATGCACAACTGGACCGAACGGCTAACCAATCTGCTTATGAGCAGATGGCGTTGACCAATGATATTATTCGAATCGTTCAGTTTGCTACGAATATTGATATCGATGAAAATTCTGTATATTTTCAACGATTTGTTACCCATATTCGTTACTACTTAATACGACAGGGACAAGAGCAAGAAAATGATCAACCGGTTAAAAATGACCGAATGGTTGAATTGGCCTTCATTTCCTATCCTAAGGAGAAAGAAGCAGCCGATAAAATTAAGGAATACCTATTCGAAGCCAAGGGCTGGCAAGTCAATGACATGGAATTATTATATTTAATCCTACATATTGGTAATCTTGTGAGTCACTCAGCTAGTAAAAAAAAATAAAATAATATCTAGTTACGGAAAAATACTGGATTCGTTACGGTTCGGCCGGCAAGACCTGCATTTTCTATTTTATTAGTAGCTTAGGATAGGCGTGTGTGTACCTCCCTACACATACGCCCATCCTAAGGTATTTCAGGAATAGATTTGTGGGTCTTTTTTATATCGTTAGTCAGTCAGATTTATAAAAGAAGAGGAGTAGAGAAAATGGCGAAATACACCCAATTAGCAGAAGATATTGTTGACAAAGTCGGCGGCAAAGAAAATGTTAAGGAAGTAAGACATTGTGTGACGCGTTTGCGTTTCTATTTAAAAGATGAAAGTAAGGCAGACACAGAATATTTGAAGAAACGTGATGGTGTGGTAACAGTGATACAAGCTGGTGGACAATACCAAGTCGTTATCGGTAACCATGTACCCGAAGTATATGAAGAAGTATTAAAAGTAGGAAACTTTGCTGATGGTGGCGAAGTAGACGCTGATGATGACAGTGAAAAAGGGAACTTATTCGATCAATTTATCGATATCGTTTCTGGTTTATTCCAACCATTCTTAGGCACTTTAGCAGCTGCCGGTATCTTAAAAGGGGTAACAGCCTTATTAGCAGCTACTGGTGTGGATCAAACATCAGGTATCTATCTTTTGATGAATACCATTGGAGACGGCTTGTTCCAATACCTACCAATGGTATTAGCGGTTTCTGCTTCTAAGAAATTTAGAATGAATACTTATACTGCCGTAGCCATTGCAGGTGCTTTAGTTTATCCAGGTTTAGCTGAATCCTTAACTGAAGCAACTAATATCTTTGGGTTGAACTTCACCTTACCAGCGGGTGGCTACTACAACACCGTATTACCAATCTTATTAGCAATCTACGTTGCTTCTAAGATTGAGAAATTCATGAAGAAAGTCACACCAGATGTTTTGAAATTATTCGCAGTACCAATGGTTACCTTATTAGTAACTATTCCATTAACTTTCCTATTAGTAGGACCTATCGCGAATACAGCTTCTGATTGGATCGGTATTGCTTTCCAAGCAGTGTATGACTTTAGTCCAATTATCTATGGATTCATTTTAGGGGCAGCATGGCAAGTAATGGTCATGTTTGGATTACACTGGGGTCTTGTACCAATTGCAATTTTGGATATGGCGCAAAACGGCTCATCTGTTATCTTAACAGCTGCAGTATTACCATGTTTCACTCAAGTTGGTGTCTTAGCAGCTATCTACTTAAAAACGAAAGAAGACAAAGTTAAAAAGGGTGTACTACCTACATTAATCTCAGCAATCTTTGGGGTTACTGAACCAGCAATCTATGGGTACACTTTACCAATGCGCACACCATTTATTATTTCCTGTATTGTTTCAGGTATTGTCGGCGTTTACTTATCAATCTTTAATGTTACTGGTTACGCAATGGGTGGTATGGGTATCTTCTTATATCCAGCTTACATTGACCCAGCGACTGGTTCCTTCCACTCAGTAATCCACTTAGCAATTGGTACAGTTTTAGCAATTGTCATTGCCTTTGCAGTACAAATGTTTGTTAAAGTACCTACTTTATACGGAGATGACGACACTACTAACGCAACTAAAGTAACAGCGACTGATGACCAACCAGTTCTAGTATCTGCAAGTGTATCTGACGCAAAAGACCAAATCTTAAACAGCCCATTACAAGGGAACATCGTGCCTTTAAGTTCGTTAGATGATCAAGTGTTTGCGACTGGGGCAATGGGTCAAGGGATTGCGATTGAACCAAGTGAAGGCTTAGTCACAGCGCCGGCAGATGGATTAGTACAAATCCTTTTCCCAACGAAACATGCAATCGGCTTTATCACAGATGATGGGGTGGAAATTTTAATCCATATCGGTATGGATACAGTTGAATTAGAAGGTAAATTCTATGAAGCACATGTTGCCCAAGGTGACCACGTGAAGGCGGGCGATCCGTTAGTATCCTTTGATATTGAAGCGATTAAAGCGGCTGGCTACCAAGTGACTTCACCTGTTATTATCACTAATACACCGGCTTACACCAATGTGGCGACAACTCAAGCAGGCACTGTAGGTTTTACTGATGAATTAATTGAAGTATTTGCATAAATATAGATAACTAAAGGTTTAAAGAAAGAGGGATTACATGACAGACAAGGCATTTCCACAAGGATTTTTATGGGGCGGGGCAACTGCAGCCAATCAATTTGAGGGTGCATGGAATGAAGGCGGACGCGGACCAGCGACCTCTGACACGGCGGTAGCGGTAGCGCCTGAGGACCGAAAGAATATGTCGGATTTCGCTGCACCCATGAACCGTGAGCGTGTAGAATTCGCCTTACAAGACCAAGAAGGTTTATACCCTAAACGTTGGGGAACTGACTTCTACCACCGCTACAAGGAAGATATTGCCTTATATGCTGAAATGGGCTTTAAAACTTTCCGTTTATCTATTGCATGGTCTCGTATCTTCCCGAATGGTGATGACAAAGAGCCAAATGAAGAAGGTTTAGCTTTCTACGATGCTGTTTTTGATGAATGCTTGAAATACGGTATTGAACCATTAGTGACTTTATCTCACTATGAAACACCAATCGGTATTGCCTTAAATTATGGTGGTTGGAAGAACCGTGAAGTGATTGACTTGTTCGTCAAATACGGCCAAACAGTCTTAGAACGTTACCAAAATAAAGTAAAATACTGGTTAACTTTCAATGAAATCAACATTATGGGGATTTCAGGTTATGTGGGTGGTGCCTTACTATTTGAAGATGGTAAGCAAGACTTATCAGATATGTACCAAGCAGCTCACCATCAATTTGTGGCGTCATCATTAGTAACTAAATTCGCCCATGAATTGAAGGCAGATTTAAAAGTGGGGATGATGTTAGCGCGTATGGAAGCTTATCCAGCAACGCCGAACCCATTAGACGTGATGGAATCGATTCATAAGGACCACGAAAACTTATTTTTCTCAGATGTTCAAGTACGCGGTAAATATCCAGCCTATACCAAACGATTCTTCAAAGAAAACAATATTCACGTGGAAATGGCAGAGGGTGACGAAGATATCTTAGCAGCTCATCCAGTTGATTTCATGTCATTCTCTTACTACATGTCATCAATCGCTCGTCACAATCCGGATGAAAGCGCAGGTTCAACTGCGGGTAACTTCTCTATTTCAGAAGAAAACCCTTATCTAGAAGCATCTGACTGGGGTTGGCAAATTGATCCAGTTGGGCTACGCATTACCTTAAACAAATTATACGACCGTTACCAAGTACCCTTGTTTATCGTGGAAAATGGTTTAGGTGCATTCGACAAAGTCGAGTCTGATGGTTCAATCCATGATGACTACCGGATCAACTACCTAAAATCACACATCCAACAAATGCACGAAGCTATTGAAGATGGCGTGGACTTAATAGGTTACACACCTTGGGGTTGTACAGACTTAGTATCCGCATCAACATCGGAAATGTCTAAACGTTACGGTTTCGTCTATGTAGACGCAGACGATCTAGGAAACGGTACCTTCGATCGTTCACGTAAAGACTCATTCTTCTGGTACCGTGACGTCATTCAATCAAATGGTGCTAATATTTTAGAATAATTTATGAGGTGCGACAAAAGTCATTTAGACTCGACGCACTGGACCGAAAGCCGAACTATTACTATCAAGTAATTGGCGCATTTTGGGAAGTTTCGGAAGAGTTTGACTTTTGAAGCCGGATTTATATGAAAAAAGGGTATCACCGTGTTGTTGGTGATACCCTTTTTTCTTATGTCGAATTTATTTGTCAGCGTCCGTTGAGTCTGCATCTTTTTTAGATTGTTCAGCTTCTTGTTTTTTCTTGGCGTCGCGAACGGCTTGTGGGGTCACGTCAGTACCCTCAGGGTCGATTACCTTAGTGTTTAAGATAATGTCATTGAAGGCTGAACGGAATTGTTTCAAGTAAACTTGGCGCAACTCTTTTTGTTCCACTAGTTCTTCTTCAGTAATCGTGCTAGCTTTTTTCTTAGCAGCTAGCTCGTTAATGCGTTTTAATAATTGATCTGAATCCATTGATTATCATTCCTTTTTTGTATTAGCCAACAGCGGTAGCATACCATCCCTTCGCTGCTTGTAATTCAGGCATAGATAAGGAATGACCATAGTTTTCCCAATGAAGGGTAACAGGGCTACCAGCTGATTCTAGGCTGGTTTTAAGTTCTTCACTTTCGCTTGGTGCACAGATTGGGTCGTTAGTACCAGCACCAATAAAGACAGGTGTGTGGGTCAAGTTTGGCATCGTTTCATCTCTAAATGGTGCCATAGGGTGGAGTAAAATCGCGCCCTTAAAAGGATTGTCATACAGGTATAAAACACCGCCAGCAATATTTGCGCCATTTGAGTAACCAATTGGCACTACTTTAGCTGGGTCGAACCCTTTTTCCGCAGCCAAGGCTCCAATGAAATTATACAGGTCTTTGGCATGGTATTTCAAGTTTTCGATGTCTAAGTTGCCTTCACCGTGGCGTTTGAAGAAACGATTCATGGCTCCTTCAGGTTCGTTACCGCGTAATGATAGGATATTGGCCTTGGGATCGATAAATTGGGCAATGTCTAGTAGGTCGCGCTCAGTTCCACCTGTACCGTGTAAAAGTAGTAGGGTATTGGCTTCAGCTTGGTTTTCTCCTGCTTGATAAATATATTCGTAACTCATGTATGAACTCCTTTTTAGAAATCTAGGGGTGTCAATTTGGCTTTAATTTGGTCGATAATCGCTTCATGTTTGGCTGGGTAGAATAATTGGCTGCCAAGTTCTTCAACCGTCTCGTTCCAAGTAAATCCAGGGCCAGCAGTCGCTAATTCAATCAAAATTCCACCACGCTCGCGGAAGTATAAGGATTTGAAATAGTCACGGTTCTTGATATCGCTAGTATGGTAACCACGTTGTTGGGCTACTTCTAGCCAATAGGTTAAGGCCTCTTCGTCCGCCACTTCAAAGGCGATGTGGTGAACTGTACCGATAGCCATTGTACCAAAAGAATCAGCAGTTTTTCGAATATCTAGCCATTCATTCCGTTCGCCAGGTGCTTGTAGACGGATATGTTGGTCGTCCTCGCCCAGCTTGTGCCAACCGAAAACTTGGTCGAACAATTCAACCGTATGATCAGGCCGATGACTGTATAAAACCGCTCCAGCAAAGCCTTGAATAGCTGTCTCAGGCGTAATGTCGTCGACTGCGTAAGTATTAGCCTTGCCCCAGTTCTTTTCAACCAGCTCAATATTCAAATGATGGAAATCTTTGACGAGAATTGTCTCATTGTTAAAACGGCTACCGCGGGCAAATTGAATGCCTTTGGCTTCCAAGCGGTTAGCCCAGAAATCTAAACTGCCAGTTGGAATCGCAAAAGAAGTGGTCGCCACTTGACCGTCACCCAATTGACCAAGGCGGTTATTTTCCCAAGGGAAGAAGGTAATGATGGTCCCGGCGTCAGCTTCATTGTTACCGAAATATAGGTGGTAAGTGAAAGGGTCATCGTAATTTAGGGTTTTCTTGACCAAACGAAGACCCAGGATGTCGCGGTAAAATGTCAACACTTGGTTAGGGGCCCCAACAATAGCAGTGATATGGTGCAATTTTTCAATGATTTCAGTCACGGGAAAACCTCCTTAAAAATAGGGTTTTGTGTTAGCAATGGAAAAATCAAGCATCATTTTAAATCTTTATTTCTAATTCGAACCAATTTATAAATCGAGTATATCATCATTTCGAATTCGAATCAAGCAACCGATATGCTATTTATATGATAAATTCAAGAACATAGGCAAATAATAAGGTTGTATTGCCTATCAATAAGTTTTTCTTTGAGTTTTATAAGCGTTTATTCAAACCAAAAAAACTTCTAAGCCGTATACTTTATTATATATATGAGTTTCTTGTGAAGATTATGTAAAATTGCATTATTTAATAAAATCATCAAATTTATTTGGTAAAATAGCGTTGTAACAATGTGCAGAAGGTAAATTTCGTAAACACAGGAGGAATAACATGAGCAACTCGTACGAAAACTCGGCGACAATGGATGCGACTGATAAGCGCCCATTTGGCTTCCGTGACATTATTGGTTACTTCTTTGGAGACTTTGGCTGTAATCTAAGTTATTCTGTTGTAACTTACTACCTTACAATTTTCTATGTATCTTACATTGGAATTGAAGCAACACACTTTGCTGCTTTAATGATTCTGACACGTGTATTTGATGCTGTGAATGATCCATTGGTTGGCTATTTCTCTGACCGGATTAAACCTTTTAAAGGTAACCGGTATAAACCATTCATTTTTGTTGGGGGTCCATTACTAGCGATCATTTCAGCCTTTATGTACTTTGATACCTCATCAATGGGCTATGGGGTGCAGTTGGCTGTCTGTGCCATTTCTTATGTGGCTTGGGACTTTGCTTATACTTTAGTAAACATCCCTTACGGCACTTTAAACTCAGTAGTCACTGACGCATCTGAAGGTCGTACAAAACTTTCTACAGCGCGTTCAATTGGTGCTGGGGTTGCCAAGTTACCAGTAGCGATTATTCCGTTAATCGTATATCAAGATAAAGTAGTTGACGGTCAAGTTGTATCACAATTTCAAGGACAGTTAATGTTTCCAGTAATGTTAGGTTTAGGGGTTGTCGCTTTAATTTCATTCTTCTTGTTATATTCAAATGTAGAAGAACGTGTACAGCCAGATATGGAACAAATCAAAAACCAACCGTCAATCTTCAAAACTTTCAAAACATTATTCTCAAACCGTGCCTTAATCGCCCAAATTATTGCCGGTACAGCACAAACAATTTTCATCTACTCAGCATCACAATTACACCAAATGACCTTACAAGTTAAATACAACGATGGATCATTATTCTCGTGGTTTACCCTTATTGAAATTGCACCTTTAGCGATTGGGGTATTCATGATTACACCACTAGTACGTAAATTTGGTAAACGCCAAGTCATCATTGTACCTTTAATTGGTAGCTTGGTAACCTATGGAACAATGTTATTATTCCCAGTGGAAAATGTTTACGTTTGGATTGGTTTGATGGCAGTCGCGAATATGTTTACATTCGGTTTCCAATTACTATCATGGGCAATGATTTCAGATGCAATTGACTACAACGAATGGAAACAAGGCTTCCGTTCAGACGGATCGTTATATTCTTCATATATCTTCTGTCGTTAAATTGGCACAGCATTCTCATCTGCAGCCGTACCATTATTAATTGCATTCGCAGCACCTTCATTAGAGTTGAATAATGCGGCAACTTGGACCGCATCAAATGTGAGTGCAATCTACAACATGTCAATCCTATTCCCATTATTTGGATTTGGTTTGGTGTTTATTGCTTACTTATTAGTGTTTAACATCTCAAAAGAAGACTACCACGAAATGCAAAAAGACCTAGGTCATACAATCGACAATGGTTAATCTTTAAATTCAAATAAAAATGAAAGCAATTGACGGTCAAATAGGGTAAAAACCATAAGAACGTCAATTGTTTTTACATTTAAAAGGTAGAATTTGATATACTATAGGAAAAACAGGGTGCGAGAGAGACCGCTTTTCTCGTACCTCCAAATTTTAAAAAGGTGGTTTTATGAAAACTTTAGCAATTGATACATCAACTCAAGCTCTTAGTGTCGCCCTACGTGATGGGGATCAGGTTGTGACAGAAACGACCACCAATACCAAAATTAAGCATTCAACCCAGTTGCTCCCTTTAATTGACAGTATGTTCAAATTAATCGGTTGGCAACCAAGTAACCTTGAAGGCATTGTTGTTACAGGGGGACCGGGCTCTTATACAGGATTGCGGATTGGGGTAACAGCAGCCAAAACCATGGCCAACACACTAAACATTCCTTTGTTTACCTTACCAACCTTGATGGCGTTAGCGGGCAACGTGCAAGCAACAAGTGGTCCAGCTTTAATCGTCCCATTTATCGATGCCAGAAGAAAGACGGCTTTTGCGACTGTTTACCTTAGAGATGGCAACCGTTTCACGCCATTATTCACAACATCGCACGGCCAATTTACCCAGTTTTTAGAACAGGTTGAGGCCTACTTAAAAGACAATCCGGACTTACAAACCTTACCGCTGAATTTTGTCAGCCCAGATATCGATGCCTTTCGCCAAGACATTGAAGCCCAATTTGGTGACCGAGCAATCATTTTCCCAAATGAATTTGGTTTAATTCATGCAGGACATTTAGGCGCGTTACCACTGAAACAAGTGGACGTTGATACATTTATTCCGGATTACGCAAAATTATCAGAAGCTGAAGAAAATTGGGTCGCTCAAAATCCTGAGGAGGCTAAGGCAGATGAAGGCACGTACGTGGAGAGAACTAATTAAGGATTATTTCAAAAAATTTAATCGACAGGTGTTGTTTACAATGAAACATTCATTAGTATCCGATTTAACATTAGACAAACAGTCAATCGCCTTACCAGATGGTCAATCCATTTTCTTTGTTATGCAAGATACCACCGTGATCCACCAGATGGTTGACGTCGAATACCGGGCCTATCACCAAGTCATGTCTTGGACAGCCCGCGACTTCTTGTATGACATGACCCAAAATCCAAACACCTACTACATCCAAGCCTTTTTAGGCGAAGAATTAGTGGGCTTTATCGGCTGTAGACGAGACCGAACCGACGTTCATATCTCAAACTTCGTCGTCAACCCAGACTACCAGTCAATCGGGATTGGGACCGCCTTACTGGACCGGGCCATTGACTGTGCCAAACAGCTCGACCGCAACGCCATGTCTCTTGAAGTCAGAGCCTCAAACCACGGTGCGCAACGGTTCTACCAACGTTTCGGCTTCTACGAAAGTGACACCAAAGAGAATTATTACTCTGATAATGACGAAGACGCCTACGAAATGCGGTTAGCGCCCCTAACTAACGTCGAGCAAATCGAAGTCGTCGAAGGAGTGTAGCCCGTGCAAATCGACCACCTAGACCACCATTGGGCCAAAGACCAAGACCCTAAAGATTTAGGCAAAATGGCCACCGAAATACACGCTGGCTTGCACCAAGCCTTCCAAGGTGACTTGTCTTGGACCGCAGAAGCCATTGCGACTAGCCTGGCTAATCCATACCATCACTTCTTTATTATGCGCGATCCAGCAAACTTAGCGGTTGTTGGAGTAGCGCATTTTCAATTGATTTTTGACGACGTTGAACTCTTCAATATCGCCATCTTGCCGGCCTATCGTCGCCAAGGGCTCAGCCAACATTTGATTGAAGAAGCGCTGACTTATTTTGCCAAAAACGAGGGTAAAATCGTTACCCTTGAAGTCCGTAGCCGCAATCACGCGGCCCGACAACTATATGAAAAATTGGCCTTCAAACAAATTGCTAGTCGTCCGGATTATTATACTGTAGACTTAGACGACGCCATTATTTACCAACGAATTCTAGATAACAATAATTAAATGACAACAACTAAGTGAAAGGAGCCATCTCGCTATGGCAACAATATTAGCAATCGAATCTTCTTGTGATGAAACATCCGCAGCTATCGTCCGAAACGGGACAGACATGCGGTCCAATGTTGTCGCAAGTCAAATTAAAAGTCATATGCGGTTTGGCGGTGTCGTGCCTGAAATCGCTAGCCGTCATCATGTAGAACAAATTACTCAAATCATCGACCTAGCTATGACTGAAGGTAACGCGACCTGGGAAGATGTGGACGCTGTCGCAGTAACCCAAGGACCCGGCCTAGTCGGTTCATTATTAATTGGGGTTACGGCAGCAAAAGCTTTAGCATTTGCTCATCAAAAACCTTTAATCGGGGTTAATCATATGGCTGGTCATATATACGCCAATCAACTGATTTCACCAATGGATTATCCATTGTTGGCATTAGTTGTATCCGGTGGTCATACTGAACTAGTTATTATGCGCGGAGAAAATGATTTTGAAACAATTGGTGATACGCGTGATGATGCTGTAGGAGAAGCTTACGATAAAATCGGCCGTGTCATCGGAGTGCCTTATCCAGGTGGGAAAATCATTGACCAGATGGCTCATGAAGGAGAAGATGTTTATCAATATCCGCGAGCTATGAAGGGAGAAAATACATTAGATTTTTCTTTTTCAGGCTTAAAGTCTGCTGTAATCAACCATATGCATAATGCCAAACAAAAGAATGAAACGCTTGATATGAACAATGTAGCAGCTTCATTCCAAGCAGCAGCGCTTGATCAATTAGTGGGTCGGACAATTTCTGCCTTAAACCAATACCCAGAAATCAACCATTTACTAGTTGCAGGCGGTGTAGCAGCCAACAAAGGTTTACGTAGCCAATTAACCGCAGCAGTTGAAGGATTAGATCGTCCAGTCACCTTACAGTTCCCGCCATTAAGCCTTTGCGGTGACAATGCGGCGATGATAGGTGCTGCAGCGGAGACTTTATATCAAACACAGCAATTTGCTTCTTTAGCTTTGGATGCTAAACCAGGTATGAGCTTATCATAGGTAGAATATTTTGAAGTAAGGTAAGTTTTCTTTATAATAGAAGGCAATTTATAATCGAGTGAGAAAGAGAAAGCGGTGGGGCAATGTTTAATAGAAGAAAAATGAATGCGCAAGATAAACATGGAGACCGAAATCGCCTAGAACAACTTTCTGCTAGGCAACGACGAAAAGAGCGGTTTAAAGGACAACCAGATCGGATTCGTGATAATCCTAGGGATACTTTCGTTGACATTATTATCTTTCTTTTGATTATTGCTGTAATAACAGGATTAGTCTTTTTATACTGGGCCTTTAGTCTTTAGGAAGCGACTATATTTTTTCTAAGATGATTAAATGAAAGGCACAGAAATGTGCTTTTTTTTGTAAAAACCTTGTAGGGAAGGCGATAAAAAGGGCTTATATTACAAATGTGAAACACTTCACTTGTAAATCACCCTAGCTAGCAATTACAATTTAACCATGCCTAGCTTTACTTGCATCCGGTTTATACTAGGTGTGTCGTTTGTTGTTGGGATGCACAAAAAAGGTTAGCCAGGTCCATCTGCTAACCGCGAATACTTTTTGTCTCAGCTCTCTAAGCGTGCACTTAGGGAGCTTTTTAATTTAGGTGATTATTTGCTTAAGTGCTGTTTCATCAATAAACTAGCACTAGCCAACTGTGCAATGATACAGATGATAAGGATAACCGCTAAAGAAATGTCGTTAAACTGATTTTCTATTAAAATCGCTACATAACTCCAAGTGAATACTAATGGAAAGGCAATGTCTTTATATCTAAAGGCGATGTAACCCATTAATAGACTAGCTACCACTAGCATGATATTGGTCCAAGATAACTCGGAAAGTCCAATGAAAGAATCAATATCAGCACCGATAAACCAGGTGATTATATTGACAATTGTTGCAACAGTTACCCAAGCAAAGTAAATAGAGAATGGTAAACGATCAAGCCAGTGTCGGTTATTTATATCCGATAATCTTGTATATATGCTGACTAAGTTGATGAGTAATAAAGCAATAATGATTGTAGAAACAAGCAACCATTCTTGGGTAAATGCAATAATCCAAAAACCGTTCAGTAAGAAATTGATAACAGGCAGAAAACTTAATCTATCTACTACTTGTTGCGCTTTTTGACGATTAAAGAATAAGCGAATCATCCAAATAAAAGTGAGTATGTAGATGATTCCCCAAATGGAGAAAGCGTAGCCGGCAGGTTGAATAAGTGCAGGGTCTTGGTTTGCGACAATCCCAACATTAGTGGCAGACCAGTAATTCAGAAAGATCATTACAGCAAATGCGATGAGATAAATTACGGGCCATTGGGTATATTTTTTCATGAATATCTTCCTTTCCATTTAATTGCAGTAGTATTGTTTCAACAATTGATGATGAGGAGGGTTTTATACCATCATCCAACATGACTTCATCGGCAGTAATTTTTTATGAGGAGAGTATAATCGCTACACCGGCACCTGGAGGGCTGCTTGACCCAGCAAAGTATAAATTGTTGCCCTTTTTTTTTCTTTAAAGATAGCCTAAAGTGATTACTTTGCCCCAAAGAAGATCCTAAGCCAAAAGTCGCTCCATGGTATACATTAAATTTACTTTTAAAATCTTCCGGTGTGTAGCGTGTTTTCCTTCAATTATAATTTCTGAAACGTCTGAAGATATCATCATCCTTTTTGGATTGGGGCATCTTACCAACTGGTTAATCATTTTTCTCGTGGATATCTACTTAATGGCTTGCATGTCCTAATCGGCTAGCGGATATATCGTCTATATCTGCCCCAACTACGATTACATGTTTTGTCATTTTTATTATCATCTTCCTATCACAAGTGGCTATTTGAATGGCTTGAAGTAAATACTGTCAGTTAAATATGGATTTGGGTACTTTTTCAGTAATTGTTTCAAGTATCGACGGAATTGTGTAATCGATATTTCTTGGTTTTGTAGTCTTTCTTGATTGCGTTTAAACTTACCACGCTCAGAATCGGTGGCTTGGTTTTTAAAGTATCCCCAAATATGTTGTCCAGCATTTATTTCATTACCGATATCTTCTGGTAAGTTTTCAGCAGTTTCAAGATATTGGATAAAGGCTTCAAAATCAGTGTGCTCTTTATCTTTTAAAAGGTTTCTAATGGCATGATAAATATTTAAAGACTTTGCCATCACGTCATATTTATAACGCTCCCATAACTTTTCGGCAGCCCCAATATCTTGGTCAAGATATAATTGGATTTTTTCTGCAGACCGATTTTTATCTTTTACTTCTAACATGATATCTATAGGGCCACTTAATTCATTTTGAATGAAATGGATAAAAGGGTTAAGTGCGGTCGTTTTAGTATGCGCACCCGGTTTTTTACCTAGCGCTTGTTGGCTATAGTGTATAGCCTGTCTACCATCATTAGTAGTCCAAGTTTGACCGGCTAAATCAATATAGGTTTTCATGCTACGGCTATTTTCGGGTTTTAATATATTGAAATGTAGGTTATCAAATACAACAGGTAAGTGAGTGAGTTGACTAATATACAAGACATCTTCAATATTAAATAAGCGCTCATCATTTTCGATGATTAAATGACGACGAATCTTACTAGAAAGGCTATTAGCTACTTGAATAAACCGTTGAATTGCGGCGTCTTTATCGCCATACACACCACCAATATGAATCACCATTTTATTACTTTGATCACCGCCCAATAACGCCAACAAATCGGCATGATAATCCAAATCAGCAATTGCGCGTTCTACTACATCCTCCTTTGGTGAATTTAGCACAGTATATTGACCAGGGTGAAAGGATATGCGGATGTCTAAATTCTTTATGAGCTTCTTTAGTGCATCGAATTCATCTTGAAAATATACCTGCCAGTCTAAATTAACATCATCTTTAGCCTTAGTTGCAAAAGGAATTAAATCACTTGATAACCGTAACATTTGAATGTTGTGGTCTGCAGTGTAAATCAACATTTGCTTAAGTGTTTCTAAATTCCAGCTAATTAACTCAATCCATTTTTCATTAGTTAAATTAGCAAAACGACAAGTTTTAAACCCTCGATCTAAGTCTAGGTTCAAGCAGGCGTAACCAACCTTTATTGTTGAATTCATCATATGACCTTCTTTCTCATGATGTCCTGATAGTTTGGTGAGCTTGTTGAATTAATTGTGCTCTTTTTAATTTGCTAGTGTACTGGCGCTTAGGGAAACAATTGTAGCAATCTTCTTGAATAACCGTTTCAATACTTTGGCAAATAGTAGCTGATGCCACAAGTTGTAGACGAGCTTTCGGGTGAAATGCTTCGATATGGTTATGAATTTTTTCATATCGCTCGCTTTTTAAAAATCATAAACTTATCAATTGATAAGTTTCGTTTAGTATAAAGCTAATAAAAGTAATTAACAATACCTGTTTAAGTATTTTTGCCTTATAATGAAATGGAATATTTAAAAGGAATGGCTTCATTATCAGAAAAAAATCCGACAACCAGGCAAAGAATTACAGCAGTTGCACACGAAAACTTTATGTCAATTGGGTATGAGAAGACCTCCACACGCATGATTGCTGAAGAGGGTGGAACAACTCAACAAGATCTATATCATCATTTTAAGAATAAACAAACACTTTATGTAGCGGTATTAGAATCAGTTGCTAACGAGGTAGAGAAAGAACTTATTAACTTTGTTGCGAATGAACAATTGACTATGGAAGAAACTTAAATGGAGATGACCTTGTATTTACAGGAAACGAATCCAATTGATATTTATAGCATGTTAAAAGATATAGACTTAATGCTGATAAAGAAACTAAAGAAGCACTTTATAAGTTATTGATAGATAAATATAGAGGTCCTGGTAGGAATCTTTTCCAATCATTTAGTAGCCAATTTACCGAAGAAGTCGATCCTAACTCAATTGCTAGTGACTATTTTATAACGATTGCGTCTTATATTTTCCCGGATGCGGAGAAATATCATTTAATGAATTTTAGTGAAGTCATTCATCTATTTCTACACGGTATATTAAAGCAAGTATCAATAAGGAGATGTGCGGCTATGTTTGAACAATTTGCTTTTTATTTTCCATTTAAGGATGTGGATAAACAAATCCACTTGTATTTACCAGATCGTCTATCAGAAAGTAAAGAACGCTATCCTGTTCTTTACATGTTTGATGGGCATAACTTATTCTTTGACGAGATGGCGACTTATGGAAGGTCTTGGGATTTATTGGATTTTCTGGGTACCTACAATAAAGAGCTGATTGTTGTAGGGATTGAGTGCAGCCATGAAGACGGTGAGCGTCTCCGTGAATATTGTCCCTATTCAGTAGATACTGCGCATTTTGGTCAAATTGATGGTTATGGCGATCATTTTATGGATTGGCTAGTTAATGACCTAAAACCATTTATTGATGATAACTATCCAACTATTGCGGGGCGCATGGGAACAGCAATTGCTGGTTCCTCTATGGGTGGCTTAATGGCTTATTATGGTGGAGTTGTTCATAATGAGACTTTTTCTAAAGTTGCCGCATTATCACCAGCTTTTGGTTTTTGTTTTGATGAATTAGTGGCTGAATTGGGACGCCAATCTATCGACCAAGACACTCGATTATACTTGTCCTTTGGTGACCAAGAAGTGAATCAAGATCGCTTAGAGCAGGCTGGTTATCTTGAGCAAGCATTCTTAGATCGTGGTGGTGAAACTTATATGCATTTAGCAGCAGGGGGGGACCACTCAGAAGCTACATGGGCAGCACAAAACCACCTATACATGGACTTCTTATGGCATTAAATCATCTTTTTAAGTTACATGTAAAAAAACGACTGAGTATATCTCAGTCGCTTTCAATTTTGGAATTGGTCATTTTTATGCTTATTTGCGGCCGGTTACGTATGCATCTACAGCAATCAAGGCATCTGCAACGTCTTCAGCTGTGACGATATATGGCATGTTGTGAATTGTTTCCCCTTCAATTGTGGCCTGTTTACCCACGCGAATCAAGGCGTCACGGTCTTCAGGATCCAAGTGTAATTCTTTTAGGGTAGTAGGTAAGTTTAAAGCTTGATACAGGTCGATGTAAGCATCAATCTCTTCAGTTGGACGATTTTCCATAAAGAGTTGTGTTAGCGTACCATAAGCAACTTTTTCACCGTGGGTTAGGTGATGAATGTCACCTTCTAAAGCTGTGAAACCATTATGGATAGCGTGGGCAGCTGCAAGACCACCAGATTCAAAGCCCAGTCCACTAAGAAGCGTATTGGCTTCAATAACATTCTCAACTGCTGGTGTGACTACATGTTTTTCAACGGATTTAAAAGCTTTAACTCCGTCAGCGAACAAGACTTCCTTGCTCTTGTCTCCAATCGCTTGAGCAGCTAAAGTTGTTTTCCCACCGGCCATGGTATCGTGGTTACCGGTCATCGTTGGTCGCATTTCAACTGCAGTTGCCAGTGCATCAGCGATTCCTGAAGCGAAGAAACGAGCTGGTGCTTGCGCAATAATTTGACTATCTAATAGGACTAGATCGGGATTCTTCTTGTAGAATCGGTATTTCTCAAAGGCGCCTTCCTCAGAGTAAATAACAGATAGCGCAGAAGTTGGTGCATCTGTAGAAGCAACGGTTGGTAAAATAGCTACTGGTGACTGTAGGTCATCTGCAATGGCTTTCCCTGCATCAATAGCTTTCCCACCACCTAGTGCTAAAACAAGATTTACATCATTGTCTTGACCAATTTTCGTTACGCGATCAATCTCTGCAGTAGAAGCTTCACCTTGGAAAGGCTCACGGATAATGGTCATGCCAGCTGCCGTCAATGAGTCAGTTAGGGTTTCCCCAACAATTTCCCAAACAACATCATCTGCTAGCAGTAAGGCCTTATCACCTAACTTTTGAATGTAGTCTACAGCTACTTGACTTGTTAAAATATTTTTACCTTGAACATAATGTGCCGGACTTGCAAATACCCTAACCATAATAAACCTCCTAGTTTATGTCACAAAATTCACAATAGAAACCACATATATAAAAAGCAAGAAAACTGTTAATCCTATTTACATGTGAATTATATCACAAATAAAAAGGAGATGATACTAATTTAGGGTAAGTTTCGAGAGAATAAAATATAATGATGATATAAGATATTTTGCTTCCAATTGTGGTTCAGATTTGAGATAATGTAACGCTGTAAGCAAAAATTCTAGAGTAAGTAAAAAAGCGAATAGCTTTTTTATTTTGTATTCAATATATAAGAAAAAGAGAAAGGAATTTATTGTGGAAGAAAAGAAAAACTTTTGGCAAGAATTGCCACGACCATTTTTTATTTTAGCGCCAATGGAAGATGTGACAGATACTGTTTTTCGTCATGTAGTTCAAAAAGCAGCTAAACCAGATGTTTATTTTACTGAATTTACCAATTCAGAATCATATGTACATCCAAAAGGTCGCGATTCATTAAATTCACGATTACTATTTACAGAAGATGAAAAGCCTATCGTAGCGCATATCTGGGGAGACAACCCTGATCATTTTGCGGCAATGGCTAAAGGGATGAATGAAATGGGCTATGCTGGTTTAGATATTAACATGGGATGCCCAGCACCTAACGTGTTTAAACACGGTCGAGGATCAGGGTTAATCCTCCGTCCAGATGTAGCGGTTGAATTAATTCAAGCAGCTAAAGAAGGTGGCCTACCCGTTTCAGTGAAAACAAGACTTGGCCACCAAGACACGGAAGAATATAAAGAATGGCTTAGTCTGTTGTTAAAGCAAGATATTGCCAATTTATCGATTCATTTACGGACCAAGACGGAAATGTCTAAAGTAGACGCTCACTGGGAATTGATTCCAGAAATCAAAAAACTACGCGACGAAATCGCACCACAAACCTTATTAACCATTAATGGTGATATTCCAAACCGTCAAGTCGGTCAAGAATTAGTGGATAAATACGGTGTTGACGGCGTCATGATTGGTCGTGGGATTTTCCATAATCCATTTGCCTTTGAAGAAGAAGCACGTGACCACTCGCCAAAAGAATTGTTGGATTTATTCAGATACCACTTGGATTTGTTCGACGAAAATGCTGCCAAAGACGGTCGTCCATATAAACCATTACGTCGTTTCTTTAAAATCTACATCCGCTCATTCCGTGGTGCCAACGACTTACGGATTGGCCTAATGGAAACTGAATCAACGGAAGAAGCACGCGCATTGCTAGATGAATTTGAAGAAAAATACCTAGCGGATGCATAATATAATTGCGAATATGATAAAAAGGCCACTTTCACGTGGTCTTTTTTAGGTGGTTTCTAAAATTTTTGATATTATAAGGGTGAACACGGAAGCAGTTATGATAGCAGATATTTATAGAAGAAAAGTATCAGGTCCTTAACTTGATTCGATAAGACGGTATGAAGATGACTATACGGATATTGGGTTGGCTTATTAACCTCATCGCATTATTCCTATTTCTAACCACCGCAACACTGATTTTAATGGGGGATTACGCTATGATCATTTTCATGCTCTTCCTCTTCCTAGCCTCCAAACTACCTTTAGCCATTAGATATTCAGAAGTCTTCGCAAGACTTCGAGAACCAGAAATTTTTCGGAAACTAGCCGGAGAAGGGCTTATCTTACTCGTCGCCATTATAATTCGGGTCTAGATCTATTCGGGCGTATTATTGCCATAACTTCTTGCAAAATAAAGAAACACATCTAAGCTGACAGAAAGCCTATTTACCTAAGGCCTCTGTCTTTTTTTGATTATTCTTGGGCCGATTTCCTAATTTCGGAACAGGGTGCGGGTTAGAAAACTTGTCTCAATAAAATTGAACAATAAATTTTCTATCGATATTTCAGCACCTTTGGAGCTAAAAATTGCGAGTGCATCTATTAAACCTGGAGATGTGCTGATTGTGGCGTCTTTTAGCGGCAATGTGGCATTGATTGAACGAGAATTGAAAATCTTTAAGAGTAAAGGGGCCATCCTGATTGCGGTGAGTGAAATGCATACCAGTTTATTAGCTAGCTTAGCCGATTATACAATTTATTTTAAAACAACACGCTTTGATTATAAGGATGAAGCCTTTGCATCTATGTTACCTATCCACCAAGCCACCAACTTATTAGCAATCGCCTATTTTGAATATGTGCGAAAACAAGAACGATTACAGAAAGAAAATGAGGAGCGTGACCTATGACCAGAAAAAATTTAAGTCGAATGGTACATTTTGTGATTATATTACTGGTTATTGCACCCATCTTATATGTTGCCCTATTAACTTTCCAAGGCAACGCGCAAGGACTGGGTTTACTAGAAAACTTGACCACGAATGTCTCTACAGTGATTTCACTAATGTCTGCATGTATCCTGCCTTTTGCGGGCTTTTTAATCAAATCTAAGTGGGATCAAATTGACCAAACACAAGATAGTCTAGGACAATTTTATTTAAAGTCACCCCTTGAGAAAACCGTGTAATTCATTACATGGATGAATCAAGTTCTAGGGCGACCGTCATTGTATTCCGTTAATTGATTTTCTATATACTTTTTAACAGTTTCTTTAGACATACTGCCTACTGTTGACATGAAATAACTAGGTGTCCATAAATGGCCACCCCATAACATTGCTTTTGTTTCTGGATATGCTTTGAACCATAGACGGGCAGATTTCCCTTTAAGTGTTTTGACGATACTACTTGCGGCATGTTTAGGGTTGAACGAAATCAACATATGGATATGGTCAGGCATAACTTGGAGCGATTGGATGACAATATCGTGTTCATCACAAATATGCGTCAATATATCTTGCATGGCGTTTTGTTTTTCAATGGTTGTAAATATTTCTTTACGATACTTTGTTACCCAAACCAAATGGAAATTAAAATCATAAACATTTGTCCTTGTTTTCACTATCATATGTAAAAACCTCTTTAACTACATTATAGCAATTGTTATCGCTATAAACAAGTGTCATACGTATGGTATAATATA
>NZ_DJUR01000004.1:61699-102067 GCF_002440555.1 Aerococcus sp. UBA6277 | reverse complement strand
CAGTTTTCGGGTAGAGATTCAGGGTCCATTTTATTTGTTTAAGAGAACTGTTTTTTTGTTGGAGATATTCTTTTTCGAAATTAAGAATAAGCAGTCCGCATTTTAAGAAATAAGAATTTAGATGGATGCAAATACTAGGTTTGTTATAGTCATAACTTAAGACTAATGAACATGGATTAATAAACGCTACCTAATCATTTTTTGCCATATTCATTTCTTATAACTATAGGTTGCAACATAAATCTTAACGAAAGATATGGGCTTGACTGAACTTGTAAAAGAAGTACTTTAAAAACAATTAAAATTAGTGGGCATTAATAAGGGATTTATAGGTGATCTAAGGGATAATTTGTTGTCTTTGGTTTCTAAATTAATCTACGTGTTTATTATGGAATCGCTTTTTAAATATTGATGAGATAATAAAAACAACGATAAGTCTTCATTTGTAATTGATAAAAATCAAAGTGTTTGACAATGATAAGGGGTAATTATAAAATACATGTAAGTTCATTCAACTACATTTGTAGACAAAGGCGGTATCACCAAAAGGAGAGAAATCGTATGAAAAAAACAATTATAAGTAGTCTTTTATCTGTAGCATTATTAAGTTCTTATCCACTAGTGAATAAGGTAGGCGCGAATACACTTGATGATGCAGATAATGCTGCTCAAACTGGATCGAAAACGGTGGCTAGCGAGACAACGGATAAATCTCAAACAGGCCACGAAGGTATGGAACATGATGAATCTGGGGAAATTCCAGAAGGATTGGCAGAAGCAGAAAATCCAACTTATCCAGAAGGAAGCGAAGTAACGATTCAAACCGATCACATGCCAGGAATGATGGGAGCTACAGGTGAGGTTGTAGGCGCCTTTGATTCAATTGCCTATGAAATCACCTATAACGATACCAAAACAGGAGAGGAAGTCGCCAATCACAAATGGGTTGTACACGAGGAAGTTGAAAATGCCCAAGACGAGCCTTACCAAGCAGGTGACGAAGTCGTTCTAGAAGCTTCCCATATGCCCGGTATGCAAGGGGTGACCGCAACTATTGATTCGGTAGAAGACACCACTGTTTATATGGTCACGTACACGGATACAGAAACAGGTGATACTGTTGAAAATCATAAATGGCTAGTAGAAGAAGAATTAGGGGAAGAAGTACAAGACTCAAGCCAATTTTGGAGAGCGCGTACAGTAGAAGAAGTACAAGCAGATGTTTCCCAATACGATACATTAGAAGAACTTCAAAATTACGAAGTGGTTTGGGGAGATACTCTCTGGGCGATTTCTCAAAGTACTAATTTTTCAGTAGACGATTTAACTGAAGCATTTAATATTAAAAACGCTGATTTAATATTTGCTAACTATACACTTGAAAATCAACCATCATTAGAAGATAGCTATGAGAACCAGATAATTAGCGAGTCCAAAAAAACAAGAGATATGGATAATATGGGAGATATGGATAATATGGGAGATATGAAGCATGATGAGTCGGGAGAAATTACAGAAGGCTTGGAAGAAGCTGAAAATCCGATGTACGAGGTAGGAGAATCTGTTATTCTTCAGCGCGATCATATGCCTGGAATGGAAGGTGCCGAAGCAACTGTTTCTGGCGTATTTGCTACGACGGTTTATGAAGTTTCTTTCAATCCAACCAATGGTGGAGAACGAGTGGAAAATCATCGCTGGGTTATCCACGAAGACATTTCTGAGTCAACCAAAGGCGCATTTGAACCTGGAGAAGAAGTGACATTAGAAGCCGACCATATGGAAGGTATGGAAGGAGCAACTGCAATAATTGATGACGCTGTAACTACGAATGTTTATATGGTGGATTACCAACCAACAGATGGCGGAGCAGTTGTTCGTAATCATAAATGGTTTGTTGAAGAAGAATTAGCTCAATAATTACTAGTGATACATTAAAATACCTACCAAACTTAAAGTTTAAGAAATACTAAAAAAGGACGGATACTTATGAATAAATACCTAAAATTTGCCCTCATGATTTTAATTTCAACAATCATTATGTACTTTCTAATGTTTGTGAATGTCAATGAATTTGCGCACATTTACTTTAGTCAAACCCGTGTTTATATGGCTATTTTGATGGGCGCAGTCATGGCTATCATTATGATGGGTTTTATGTGGAAAATGTATGATAATAAAAAATTAAACGCCGTTATAATGGGGCTTTCAGTCTTACTCGTGCTGGGATCGTTTGGGCTTATTCAAAACCAAGTTGGCATAGACGATACTGCTTGGATGAGAGCCATGATTCCACACCACTCTACGGCTATTATGACTAGTGAAAATGCCAATCTCACAGATCCACGAGTACAGCAATTAAGCGAAGAAATTATACAAGCACAAGAAGAAGAAATTGCTAAGATGGAACAATTAATTGAAGATATAGAAGAAAACGGAGAAGAATAAACATTCAATAAATTTAAAAAGTAAAAAGATCCCTATACACAAGAAGTCTATGATAAATTCCGTGTGTATAGGTTTTTTTCTATTTTTCCGCTTTTTCTCAATTCTTGATTTCCTAAATACGATAAACAATTAAATTGCTCAATAGTGTTCATCATATTTAGAAAATATAATTTTAAAAATAAGGAATTCTAAAATCAATAAAAGTAAATCAATGGTAACCTTATAATTAGTATTGGGTAAAGATAGGAAAACAAAGGCAATAATAGCTGGTTACATTTATTTAAAAAAGACTTGACAATAATGGTTTACAATAGTAAACTTATCTCAAACATTTACGTTTACTCATGTAGACAATTAGGAGGGAAAGAGAATGAGTACAATAGTAGTTAACCCTCATATCACAGATGCTGAATGGGAAGTTATGCGTGTAGTCTGGGCGAATGGTCGAGTGACTAGTAAAGAAGTCATTTCTACATTGGGAGAGAAAATGGACTGGAAAGAAGCGACAACCAAAACGCTCTTAGGTCGACTCGTGGAAAAAGGCGCACTGAATACAGAACAAGAAGGTAGAAAATATATTTATTCGGCAAATATCGAAGAGAAAGAAGCGGTAAGAAGTTTTACAAACAATATTTTCGATCGTATTTGTCGAAAGAATGTCGGGAATGTAGTAGGGAGTATCATTGAAGATCATGTCTTAAGCTTCGATGATATCCAGCGACTAGAAGAAATATTAGAGATGAAAAAAGCTTTCGCAGTAGAAGAAGTGGATTGTCAGTGTACAGAAGGGCAATGCGATTGCCATTTAAATTATCATGGAGAATAAGGAGCGAAAAAATTGGAGAATAAATCGTTTGCCATAGAAGGTATGACCTGTGCGTCTTGTGCGCAGACAGTAGAAAAAGCGGCAAAAAAAGTACGTGGGGTCACACAGGCTTCCGTGAACCTAGCAACAGAGAAGTTAAGTATAGAGTACGATGAACCAACTTTTTCGGTAGAAAATCTACAAAAAGCGGTGGATAATTCAGGGTATGAACTGATTGCCCAAGAAGGAACGACGCAAACCTTTGCAATTGAAGGGATGACCTGTGCATCCTGTGCACAGACAATTGAAAAAGCTGTCGGAAAGTTGTCGGGCGTAGATAAAGCTTCCGTCAATTTAGCGACAGAAAAAATGCAAGTTTCTTATAACCCGTCAGCAATTTCAGTATCTGATGTGACTGGTGCTGTATCCAATAGTGGTTATGCAGCCGTATTAGAAACAACTGAGACTCAAGATAATTCACGAGCAGAGAAGCGTGAGAAAAAAGAAAAAAGAATGAAGAAACTTTCAAATCGTTTTGGGATATCCATTATATTTACAATCCCTTTACTAATTATATCCATGGGTCATATGGTAGGTATGCCTCTACCAAATATCGTTGACCCAATGATAAATGCATTTAATTTTTCTCTTTTACAACTTATTCTGACTTTGCCGATAATGGTAGTAAGCTGGGAATATTTCCAGAAGGGATTCAAAACCTTATTTAAAGGTCACCCAAATATGGATTCCCTGATTGCCCTTGGTACCGCGGCCGCTTTTGTATACAGTCTGGCAGCGACGATCGGGGCTGGCTTAGGTTACGGGAACTTTTCAGATTTACTTTACTATGAAGTGACTGGAGTTATCTTAACTCTTCATACGTTAGGGTTATTTTTAGAAGAGCGATCAAAGGGGCAAATGTCCTCAGCGATTGAAAAATTAGTCAACTTGGTTCCTAAAACAGCTCGAGTGATACGTAATGGTGTGGAACAAGAGATTACTGTGGACGAAGTCGCTTTAGGAGATGTTATTCGAGTTCGTCCGGGAGAAAGTATGCCTGTAGATGGTGTTGTTGTTGAGGGACGCACTTCAGTCGATGAATCAATGCTGACAGGAGAAAGTATCCCCGTGGAAAAGGAAAGTGGAGACGAGGTTATTGGGGCTAGTATCAATAAAAATGGTTCCATTGATTACCGCGCGACTCGAGTGGGAAGTGATACAACTCTATCTCAAATCATAAAATTAGTAGAAGATGCTCAAGGGTCTAAAGCACCCATTGCTCGAATGGCCGATATCATTACCAGATATTTCGTACCGATTGTTATAGCATTAGCCGTTTTAGCAGGGATTGCTTGGTTAATTGCAGGTCAATCTGGAATATTTACTTTATCCGTTATCATAACAACCCTTGTCATTGCTTGTCCATGTGCCTTAGGTTTGGCGACTCCAACAAGTATTATGGTTGGAACCGGAAAAGGGGCAGAACATGGTGTCTTGATAAAAAGTGGTGAGGCGTTAGAAACCACTCATAATTTAGACACGATTGTATTTGATAAAACAGGGACACTGACAGAAGGTAAACCTATCGTGACGGATATTTTGGTAACTCCTCTTATTACTAAAGAAAATCTTTTATATTATGCAGCTTCTGGTGAAACAGGTTCTGAACACCCATTAGGCGAAGCCATCGTACAAAAATCAAAAGAAGAGAACATGACATTGGCTAAACCAGATCATTTTGAAGCGATTCCTGGACACGGGATTCGAATTGAAATTGAGGGCAAAGATATGTACATTGGAAACCGTAAACTGATGCTAGAGCAAAAGATTGATTTATCAAGCATGGAAAAAGAATCCGATCGTTTAGCAGACGAAGCAAAAACACCGATGTATCTCTCTGTTGATGGAGAACTAGCTGGAATTATCGCAGTAGCTGACACACTCAAGGAAAATAGTATGAAGGCTGTTAAAGAACTTAGAAGACGCGGTGTTGAAGTAATCATGATTACTGGAGATAACAAACGTACAGCCAAAGCGATTGCTAAGCAAGTGGGTATAGACAGTGTATTAAGTGAAGTATTACCTGAAGATAAAGCAGAGGAAGTCAAAAAACTACAAGAGGCAGGCAAGAAGGTAGCGATGGTTGGAGACGGCATTAACGATGCACCCGCATTAGCTCAAGCAGATATCGGTATTGCAGTTGGATCAGGTACAGACGTGGCGATTGAATCGGCTGATATTGTCCTTATGCGTAATGATTTAACCGCTGTATTGACTGCGATTGATTTAAGTCATGCAACGCTACGAAACATTAAACAAAACTTGTTCTGGGCTTTTGCTTACAACCTTGTAGGTATTCCAGTTGCGATGGGTCTCTTGCATATTTTTGGCGGACCATTGATGAATCCAATGTTTGCGGCAGTCGCCATGAGTTTCAGCTCCGTATCGGTCTTGCTCAATGCTTTACGGTTAAGACGATTCAAACCAGCAGTTGTTTAGAAAACACGTAGCTTATCTGGGATTTAAACTTCTTCCTATTCTATATACTATTCTATATAATAGGAGAAGATAAAAAAAAAAGGGGAATAAAATAATGAAAAAAGAAGTCTTATTAGATGGCGTAAAATGTGCAGGTTGTGCGAACACGGTACAAGAAAGATTTTCAGCTATTGAAGGGGTTGAATCTGTAGAGGTTGATTTAGCGACTAAAAAAGCAGTACTTGAAAGTCAAACAGAGATTGATACCGAAACGCTCAATGCTGCTTTAGCAGAAACTAACTATTCAGTATTAAGTGTATAAAGTACGAATACCATTTATTCATAGATAGTAGATAGAGATAAAGTATAGAACCCTTTTCATGAGAATTATATGCAGTGTTAGATGAGAAAGTTCTAAAACTTTAAAATTACTCTCTAATATAATAAGGAGGAATTAAAAATGAGTAATAACAGAAAACATTCGTCACATAGTCATCATAATCATGGCGACATGGATCACTCAAAACACGACCATAATGAAATGGAACATAGTCAGATGGATCACAGCAAGATGAATCATAGTCAGATGGATCACAGCAAGATGAATCATAGTCAGATGGATCACAGTGAAATGGATCATGGCGCAATGGGAGGGCATGCCCACCACCATCACGGTAGCTTTAAGGAGATTTTCTTGAAGTCACTCCCATTAGGAATTGCAATCTTACTCATTACTCCTATGATGGATATTCAGTTGCCTTTCCAAATTATCTTTCCTTATGCAGACGTTGTAGCAGTTGTATTGGCAACAATTCTATACATTTATGGCGGAAAACCATTCTACATGGGTGCGAAAGATGAGTTTAATTCAAAAGCTCCAGGCATGATGTCCTTGATTACTTTGGGGATAACGGTTTCTTATGCCTATAGTGCTTACGCAGTGGCCGCTCGATATGTAACTGGAGAACATGTCATGGACTTCTTCTTTGAGTTTGCAACGTTAATTTTAATCATGTTATTAGGACACTGGATTGAAATGAAGGCATTGGGTGAAGCAGGGGACGCGCAAAAAGCATTGGCTGAGTTGGTGCCGAAAGATGCTCATGTTGTTTTAGAAGACGATTCGATTGAGACGCGCCCTGTGTCTGAACTTCAGGTTGGAGATGTTATCCGTGTTCAAGCAGGAGAAAATGTTCCAGCTGATGGTATCATTATTCGCGGAGAATCACGTGTAAACGAAGCGCTTGTGACTGGGGAATCGAAACCAATTGAAAAAAATCCCGGAGATGAGGTCATCGGTGGATCAACCAATGGTGGCGGAGTCCTCTATGTGGAAATAAAGCAGACGGGCGATAAGTCCTTCATTTCTCAGGTTCAGGCATTAATCAGTCAAGCTCAAGGCCAATCTTCTCGAGCAGAAAATCTTGCACAAAAAGTTGCAGGATGGCTCTTTTATATTGCGGTTATTGTAGCGCTTATTGCCCTTGTCATATGGATGGTTATAGCTGATGTACCAACGGCAGTTATTTTTACAGTCACCACATTAGTTATTGCTTGTCCGCATGCCCTGGGTCTGGCTATTCCATTGGTGACTGCTCGTAGTACCAGCTTAGGGGCCAGTCGGGGATTATTAGTGAAAGACCGGGACGCTTTGGAGTTGACTACAAACGCAGATGTTATAGTTTTAGATAAAACGGGAACTTTAACAACTGGTGAGTTTAAAGTATCAGATGTTGAACTCTTTAATGATAAATATACGAAAGATGAAATTGTTGCCTTATTAGCAGGTATCGAAGGCGGATCTAGTCACCCTATCGCTCAGTCAATTATTAGTTACGCAGAACAGCAAGGGATACGTCCAGTAAGTTTTGATTCGATTGATGTTATTTCTGGCGCTGGTGTAGAAGGTCAAGCTAACGGACATCGTTATCAATTAATCAGTCAAAAATCATATGGACGTAATCTGGATATGGATATTCCAAAAGGCGCAACCCTCAGTGTCTTAGTAGAAAACGACGAAGCAATCGGTGCTGTAGCTTTAGGGGATGAATTAAAACCAACAAGTAAAGACTTAATACAAGCCCTTAAAAAGAACAATATTCAGCCGATTATGGCAACGGGTGACAATGAAAAAGCGGCTCAAGGAGCTGCAGAAATTTTAGGTATTGATTATCTAGCTAATCAATCTCCTCAAGACAAATATGAATTAATTGAAAAACTTAAAGCAGAAGGAAAGAAAGTTATCATGGTCGGTGACGGGGTCAACGATGCACCTTCTCTTGCATTAGCAGACGTTGGTATAGCTGTTGGTGCCGGAACTCAAGTAGCATTGGATTCAGCCGATGTCATCTTGACACAGTCAGACCCTGGCGACATTGAATCCTTTATCGAGTTGGCTCAGAAGACCACACGTAAGATGAAAGAAAATCTTATTTGGGGAGCAGGGTATAACTTTATCGCGATTCCAATAGCTGCAGGAATACTAGCACCAATTGGCATAACGTTAAGTCCAGCATTCGGTGCCGTCTTGATGTCACTTTCGACTGTAATTGTTGCCATCAATGCTATGACATTGAAATTAGAGCCGAAATAAAACGAAGCAGGAACGAAAAAAGCACTGGCTGGTTTGACTCCCTTCCAGAATCGGGTCAGACCAGCCAGTATGCTGTATAAGGAAAATTATATTGGTGTCTTTTAACGCCTAAATTATTTGTGATTTAATGATATAAAATCCTGATTATTCTAAAAAAGGGACAGTGATAGAAAAATGGCTATATCTATTAAAGTGGATGAGGCAGTACAGGAATGGATGAAGAAGAAAGGTCGTACGATAATAACTGTTTCACTTAGAGCAACTCGCACTTGTTGCGTGGGTGCAGTAGATGTGGATATTTCATATAAAAAACCTCAAAATAACAACTACATGTTGATTCAACACAATGGCCTTTTTATTTATCTTGATAAAAGATTACCTTTGAGGAAGAACGAGCTACATTTATCTATGATGGGCAAATCTATTTTTTCCTCTATACATATAGAGGGCTTAATGGTTCAGTGATACTTTACTGATATCCAGCGATGCAAAAATAATATGTAGAGGCTATGCCATCTAAGTGAATCCACGACTTTTAAATCACTAACAAATACGCTTGGAAAATAAGTAATAAGTTTTCAAAATTTGAAATTTTGATGATACGACTGAGTACATCTTGTTTCTTCTTAATGTTGGTTTTGACACTACAATTATAGAGTGATTTCTAGGTGTAATCTTTTTGTTTAATCAACTTAATAGCACAATTAATTCTTTTGATAAAAATACTTGTAATAAATTCGTACGCAGAGAAACCAGTGTAAAAGACTCCTTGATATATTTATAGTGGACCCCAAAAGTTAGACCAAAAATCTAACTTTTGGGGTCCTCTACAGAGATACAGGCTTTTTATTTATTCGTTCATATAATTAAACAGTTTGCCTAAAAAATCATCGCTAATGATTAATTGATACTGTTTTTCAACGAGATTTCGAAGTTTCATAACGAGAAGCAAAGAGTTCTTATAGGCTTCATATAGTTCTAATTCATTTAATCGGGCAGTAGTCTTTTTAAACTTTTCATAGTTTTCAGGACTAATTTCCTTACCAAACACGCTAACAACATCAAAAAAAACCGCTTTGATAGGGTGCTTACAACTATTCAAAGCGGGCTTTTTTCTATTTTTGTGCTTTCTTTTTAAGGAATAAACTGTAAATCATCATCACTAATGAAACGATGATTAAAGCGATTGTTTGACCATTCAATGATTCCGGAATAGTGAAGCTTGCAACCATAGCGATGATTAGGATGATGACTGCAAAGCTAGCCAGTAATTTCATCATCCTTGCTGAATTTGATTTTTTACCAGCGATTTCTACGCCTTCAGAACGGTAATCCATGAATAAGCTAGATAACCAGGAGAATACTGAAAGGTAGATTAGGAATTTGATAAGGCCTAAACCGGTTAATAAAACTTGCGCGTTGGCCATTTCTACAATGTTTTGCATGATAACCATTTCCATTGCGATAAATAATGGGGGCAATACTGGCAGTAGGTTATGCGTTCCAATCACTAAATGAATCAGTAACCATTGTAGGAAGAGTAATCCTTTTGCCAAAATAGTTACGGGACTAAAAATTAACATAGCGAATAGGGCAACTTCGACCACACCTAAGATGATCATGTTCTTAATGAGTGTGAGTTCTTTTTGCTTTGAAAATAATAAGTAGACCTGTGTAAGTAAAAATTGCCAGAATATTAATAGTAGAAAATTTGTCCAGTTAATCGTGTTGACTGCTTGTAATGTCATGAAGGCAGGGATCGCCGTGAGACATACGAGTAGGACATGAAATATTGCTGGAACAATAATTTGGCGGTTTTTACTACCGGCCATGGATTTGATTGCTGCCATTTATTGTCTCCTTTCAACGATAAATAATCGTGGAGGTAGGTTTTTTTGGTTCAAAAAATTGAACATAGCTACATTATAACTTTTTTGGTCGCATTTTTCGAGATAAGATTGAACCGCTTCAAATTCTTCCATACCACCCGAATGACCAACATATGAAGCAATCAGTAGCAAACCCATCTTATCCAAATGTTCAAGGACGGTTTGTATGGCTTTAATAGTTGTCTCTGATTGGGTAATGATCTCCTTATCACCACAAGGCAAATAACCAAGGTTGAAGATGGCTAATTGTAATTTTTCATCGTTTGGAATGACTTGGTTTAATTCGCTATGGTCTTTTACAAATAATTTTGTATTTTTAAATTTTGCCTCTTCAGAAAGGCGTTTTTCAGCGAATGCAATCGCCTGTGCTTGAATGTCTAAGCCGTAGACGATTCCTTCTTGACCAACTAGTTGTGAAAGTAGCAGGGTATCATTCCCTTTACCTACCGTCGCATCTAATACATGGTCGCCTTTGTGAACTTTTTCCTTCATAATTTGATGCGTCACAGTAACAATATTTTGAAACATTTCATTCCTTCTTTCTATATTAATAGCTTAATCTATCGTGGGTTTTCGGTAAATAATATTACACTAATATTACAAATATTAAATAATAACATCAACATAAATTAAGTCTTTCTTAATAAAATTATTTTCGATAGAATTTAGGTTGTGAAAGTTTAGTTTTTTTGACAATTAAAAAATTACAAGGGGGAGTATAATTGGTTATTGAGGAGAATAAAGCAGGGTCGCGCAAATCGATTGCGTCAATTTCCAAAAAATCAGCAACTTTAGGGGCCATCGTTTTAGGATCTGCTTTTGCTGTATCAAGTTTTAGTGCAAATATCGATATGCCAACAGTAGAAGCGAGCGAAGGGACGACAGTTACTTTTGCATCAACCAATAATGCTTTCTTAGATAGCATCATTCCAGATGCTTATAAGTTAGCAAATGATAACGACTTGTATGCTTCAGTAATGATTGCTCAAGCAATTTTAGAGTCTAACTGGGGTGTGTCAGGTCTTTCATCAGCACCATACTACAACTTATTCGGGATTAAAGGGACATATAACGGTGAGGGTGTAACTTTCTACACACTTGAAGATGATGGTTCTGGTAACTACTACCAAATCAGAGATTCTTTCCGTGATTACCCATCTTATAAAGAGTCATTAACTGACTACGCGAATAAAATGGTTAACGGTGTAACTTGGGATTCTGAATTCTATTCTGGTACTTGGAAATCAAATACAAGCTCATACACAGATGCGACTGCTGCCTTAACTGGTACTTACGCAACTGATACCCGCTATGGTGGTAAATTAAACAACTTGATTACGACACATGGTTTAACACAATACGATACACCTGCTGGTTCAACTTCAGGTACATCTGCATCAGTTTCGGGTGCAACTACAAACTTATCTGCACAAGGGACAACATTATCTACAAATAGTGGGAAATCTTATACTGTTAAAGCTGGTGACGGTTTATACACTGTAGCACGTGCTTTAGGCGTAACTGTGGCAGAGGTTAAGGCGCAAAATGGTTTAACTTCTAACTTGATTTACCCAGGCCAAGTATTATCTGTAGCTTCGTCTAGCGCATCTTCATCGTCTAGCTCAGCAAGCACAGAAACAGCTACTAACACTAATTCATCTTCAGCGTCAACATCAACTGGTAAATCATACACAGTTAAATCTGGCGATGGTTTATACTCTGTAGCGAAAGCTTTAGGTATTTCAGTATCAGAAGCACGTGCATTAAACGGTGGTTCTGACTTAATTCACCCAGGCCAAGTATTTAAAGGTGGTTCATCTGCATCTGAAGAGGCAGCAGAAGAAACAACTAACACTGGTTCATCTTCAGCGTCAACATCAACTGGTAAATCATACACAGTTAAATCTGGTGATGGTTTATACAGTGTTGCGAAAGCTTTAGGTATTTCAGTATCAGAAGCACGTGCATTAAACGGCGGTTCTGACTTAATCCACCCAGGCCAAGTATTTAAGGCTGGTCAGTCGACGACTACTACATCAAGTACGTCTTCTTCATCAAGCGCAAGTGCTAATACGGGTTCGTCTTCAGCGTCAACATCAGGAAAATCATATACAGTTAAATCTGGCGATGGTTTATACAGTGTTGCGAAAGCTTTAGGTATTTCAGTATCAGAAGCACGTGCGTTAAACGGTGGTTCTGACCTAATCCATCCTGGTAAAGTATTTACTACAGGTTCATCTGGTCAAGCGACTTCTAGTTCAGCTACATCAACTTCAAGTGCTAACAATAGTTCATCTTCAGCATCTACATCAACTGGTAAATCATACACAGTTAAATCTGGTGATGGTTTATACAGTGTTGCGAAAGCTTTAGGTATTTCAGTATCAGAAGCACGTGCGTTAAACGGTGGTTCTGACTTAATCCACCCAGGTCAAGTATTTAAAGCAGGTCAGTCGACGACTACTACATCAAGTACGTCTTCTTCATCAAGCGCAAGTGCTAATAGGGGTTCATCTTCAGCATCTACATCAACTGGTAAATCATACACAGTTAAATCTGGCGATGGCTTATACTCTGTAGCGAAAGCCTTAGGTATTTCAGTATCAGAAGCACGTGCGTTAAACGGTGGTTCTGACTTGATCCACCCAGGTAAAGTATTTACCGCAGGTTCATCTAGTCAAGCTTCATCTAGTCAAGCGTCTTCTAGTTCAGCTGCATCAACTTCAAGTGCTTCAACTAGTCAATCATCTGCAAGTGCATCAACAGCGTCTGGCAACTCTTACACAGTTAAATCTGGTGACGGTATTTACACTGTTGCACGTGCCTTAGGTATTTCATTAGCTGAAGCCCGTTCCTTAAATGGTGGATCTGACTTAATTCATCCAGGTAAAGTATTTACAACTGGTGGATCTAGCCAAGCTTCTTCAAATGCGTCAACAAGTTCATCTAGTCAAGCGAGCACAAGTTCATCTACATCAACTGCATCTTCTTCAGCAACTTCAAGCACGAAGACACATACAGTTAAGTCTGGCGAAACTTTATACCGTATCGCTAAAAACAACGGTTTAAGCTTAGATGAGTTAATGATATTGAATGGCTTATCAAACTACAACTTGTACATTGGACAAGTTTTAAAACTAAACTAATTTGATCAAATTATGACACCTCAGCTTGTTTAGCTCCCCCTTTACAAGTTGAGGTGTTTTTTTATAAAATTAGAATCAAATTAGAAATTTGTTGACAAGGTTAAAAAAGACTGCTAAAGTTGCATTATCAAACAGCGAGAGGAGGACTATAGCCATGAAATCATTATTAAGTACAACATTCTATTACTTTTTCAACTTTTACTTTTACTTTTACGGTTTTGGTAAAGGTGATTTTGTTGTACTTAAAAAAGGATATGGCTTTAGTTCTTAAGCAACTAGCATAGGCGCTAGTTACAAAAGGAAGTCCTTTACAACGAAAATCACTCAAGGGTGGTTTTGTTGTAAAGGACTTTTTTTCTTGCTTAAATACCAACGTTGGAAATTGAATATTGATGCTGCGTTTTAAAAAAGGAGAAAATAAAATGAATACACAAGTAATGACTGTAGAAGCGGAAGAAACGATTTTAGCTAGTATTAAGGAGCCGTACAAACGAGCAAGCTTATCATACAAGTCGACACCATCTGTTGTTCAAGTAGGCAATATCCAAATTGGTGATGGTCATTTTGCCATGATCGGTGGTCCTTGTTCAATCGAAGGTTTAGACAAATTAGACGAGGTGGCTGCAGCAGTAAAAGATGCAGGTGCCAATATGTTACGCGGTGGGGCGTTCAAACCGCGTACTTCTCCATACTCATTCCAAGGATTAGGGAAAGAAGGGTTAGACATGTTAGAGGCTGTTGGTAAGAAATACGACTTACCAGTGGTGACAGAGGTGATGGCTGTTGATCAAGTGCATTTATTCGATGGGATCGACATGTACCAAGTGGGTGCACGAAACATGCAGAACTTCGACTTATTAAAAGCAATTGGTCAAACGACAAAACCAGTCTTACTAAAACGCGGAATGGCTGCTTCAATCGAAGACTTGTTAATGGCAGCTGAATACATTTTAGCCCACGGTAATCCTAATGTAATTTTATGTGAACGCGGTATTCGTACTTATGAACCAAGCACGCGTAACACTTTAGATTTATCCGCGATTCCCGTTTTACGATCAAAAACGCACTTACCAATCGTGGTTGATCCAAGCCATGCAGTAGGTAAACGTGAGTGGGTTGAATCAATGGCTATGGCTGCGGTGGCTGCTGGCGCTGACGGTTTGATTATTGAAATTCATCAAAATCCAGATGAGGCTTGGTCAGACGGCCGACAATCGTTATACTTAGATGAGTACAAGGCGTTAACTGAGAAAGTGCAAGCATTACATACATTCTTAGCGGATTTAAATTAATATACAGACGCCAGTTAAACCACTTATTGATAAGCGTATTTTAAAGAATTGAGGAATGAAATTGGAAAAAGTAAATGTAGCAGTTGCCAATCCCTACGATGTGATCATTGACAACGATTTGATTAAAAATGCCGGACACCATCTGGAAGATTTAGTCCAACAACGTAAGGTCATGATCGTTACTGACGAGAACGTTGATTCATATGGCTACCTAGGGACCTTACAAGAGGCGATTAGCCCAATTACGACTGATGTCGACACCATTACCTTACCGGCCGGAGAAGCCCAGAAATCATCTGCAAACTACATCCGCCTGCAAGAAGAGTTGGCTACTTTGAATTATTCACGTTCAGACGTCCTAATTGCCTTGGGTGGCGGGGTAATTGGTGACTTAGTTGGCTTTACAGCAGCGACTTACTTGCGAGGCATTCCTTACATTCAAATTCCGACGACCTTGCTTTCAGCTATTGATTCTTCAGTAGGCGGCAAAACGGCCATTGACTTACCCCAGGGTAAAAACCTAGTCGGCGCCTTTTATCAGCCAGCACGTGTCCTATGTGACTTAACTACCTTCCATACTTTATCGCAAAGTACTTTCGAAGATGGCTGTGCCGAACTAATTAAATACGGCATGATTTTAGACAGTGATCTACTGAACAACTTAATGACCCGCGACCAACCTTTAAATGCCTTAAGCGAAGACTTGGCAGCTGTTGTTAAACGTTGTGTTGAGATTAAACGAAGCGTTGTGTTAGAAGACGAACTAGATTTGGGCTTACGTCAATTACTGAACTTTGGCCATACAATTGGACACGCGTTTGAACAAGTATCACATTACAAAGTTTCGCACGGTCGTGGCGTTGCAACGGGTATGATTTTGACCCAGTTTATGGCTGAAAAAGAAGGGCTGACTGCATTAAATTTGGCTGACCGTTTTAACAATTTACTCAACCAATACCATCTATTAGATCAAGTGCATATGGCAAAAGCGTATACCTTTGAGGATATTCTTGGTGCCATGACCAACGACAAGAAGCGTCGGGGTGGGGAAATTACAGAAATATTCCCAGAATCATTCGGTAAGTGTGAACTTAAAACCATTACTTTTGACGAATATGCCGGCTGGTTAGCGTCCATTTTCACTGACCTAAAAAACGATAAATTACCTATCACAATTGTAGAAGTGGAGGCTTAATGCGTGGATTCAATTACAGATATTAACGGGACAACGAAGTTTGCAGCGGTGATTGGCCAACCTTTAAGCCACTCTCTTTCACCTATCATTTACAATACGTCTTTTAAGGCGCAAGACGTGAATATGGTTTACATCGCTTTTGAAACGGACGAAGACGACACAATTGAACGGATCGAGCATTTGAAAGCCCTAGATGTTCAAGGCATTAACATTACCATGCCAGGGAAGTTCAATGCCATGCAGACAGTTGACCGCTTAGATGCTGCTAGTCAATATGTCAACGCAGTCAACATGATTACCCGAGACGACATGGGGCAATGGGTAGGCTACAATACTGATGGTGCCGGCTTATGGCTTGCCGTGAAAAATAGAGGGATTGACCTAGTTGGCAAGCGGTTAGTTGTTTACGGATCTGGCGCAACGTCTAGGATCATTATTGCCCAGGCCGTAATGGAGGGCATGACAGATATTTCTGTGGTGGCACGAAATATCCAAGAAAAAGACCTATTGATTAAGGTGTGCGATGCTTTAAGAGCGGATTACCCACAAATTGATTTAAAACTGATTGACCTTTCAGACAAAGAACATGTTGGTCAAGCAGTTAAGCAGGCTGAAATTGTGATTCAATCAACGAGCCTTGGGATGGCAGCAAGCCAGGGACAATCCATTTTGGCGGATGAAAACTGGTTACAAGAGGGGACAGTGGTCATGGATGTGATTTACAATCCTATGGAAACCCGGTTTATGCAACAAGCAAAAGCAAGAAATTGTGTGGTCATTGGTGGATTAGATATGTTAGTTTACCAAGCTAAATTAAACTACCAATTATTTGCCCATAAAGAAATGCCAGTGCAAGAGGTCTTTGACACCATTAAAGGTCAGTTAGCTGTTAGAAAAGCCAAATAAGACTGGAAAATCTGTATTAGGTCGGTTTGCTTTTACTAGGTGAAAGTGCTAGAATAAGGGCAATATTTGAACTTTTTCAGAGGTAGTAGCAAGTTGTGTTCAATAAAGCGAGTATACGGTTGGTGGAAGTATATTTGAACCTCTTGTGAATTAGACTGAATTATAAGTTGGTGACGATGAGAGACATCTGTTACCACGTCGCGCCAACGTTATCGGTATGAAGAGTACAAAATCATAGGTGGTACCACGAAATTATTTCGTCCTATATACGTTTTTTTGGCGTATGTAGGGCTTTTTTTATTTTCACAATTAAAGGAGAGACAGAAAACAATGGCTTTTAATCATAAAGTAATTGAGAAGAAATGGCAGAAATATTGGGACGAGAATAAAGAGTTTAAAACCTTAGAGGACTATTCAAAACCTAAGTATTACGCACTAGATATGTTTCCTTACCCATCAGGGGCTGGGCTACACGTAGGACATCCAGAAGGGTATACAGCAACAGATATCATGTCACGTTACAAACGTGCACAAGGATATAACGTCTTACACCCAATGGGATGGGATGCTTTTGGTTTACCAGCTGAGCAATACGCCTTAGATACTGGGAATGACCCAGTTGAGTTCACTGCGAAAAATATTGCAACATTCAAGCGTCAAATCAAATCATTAGGTTTTTCTTATGATTGGGACCGTGAAATCAATACAACGGATCCAAAATTTTACAAATGGACACAATGGATTTTCACTAAATTATATGAAAAAGGGTTAGCCTATGAAGACGAAATCTTGGTGAACTGGTGTGAAGCCTTAGGAACAGTACTAGCGAACGAAGAAGTCATCGACGGTAAGTCAGAACGTGGTGGCTACCCAGTCGTTCGTAAACCGATGAAACAATGGGTATTACGGATTACTGCTTACGCTGACCGTTTACTAGATGGTTTGGAAAATGTTGACTGGCCAAATTCAGTTGTTGAAATGCAACGTCACTGGATTGGTAAATCTGAAGGTGCCCAAATAACTTTTGATATCAAAGATCATAACTTAACTTTTGATGCCTTTACGACGCGTCCAGACACTATTTACGGATTAACGTTCGCTGTTTTAGCGCCTGAACATGACTTGGTGCGTCAAATTGTGACTGAAGCGCAACGTGAAGAAGTGGAAGCATATTTACTTGCAGCTTCAATGAAATCAGACTTAGACCGGACAGATTTAGCCAAAGAAAAAACTGGGGTATTCACCGGTGCTTACGGTATCCACCCATTAACTGGCGAACCATTTGAAATCTGGGTTGCAGACTATGTTTTAGCTTCATACGGTACTGGTGCTGTTATGGCGGTACCTGCCCATGATAGCCGTGACTACGAATTTGCTAAACAATTCGGTCTACCAATTAAACCGGTAATTGAAGGTGGCGATGTTGCTGTTGAAGCATATACTGGAGACGGAGCTCACATTAATTCAGGTGAATTAAACGGCTTAGAAACTGCAGAAGCGATTGAAAAAGCGATTGAAATGTTAACAGCTTCAGGTCGCGGTGAACGTCAAACAACATTCCGATTACGTGACTGGGTCTTCTCTCGTCAACGTTACTGGGGTGAACCAATTCCAATTATCCATTGGGAAGATGGCACAACAACTGCAGTTCCAGAAGATGAGCTACCAGTTCGTTTACCAAAATCAAACAACATTAAACCATCTGGTACAGGTGAATCTCCACTAGCCAACATTGAAGACTGGTTATATGTCACTGATCCAGAAACAGGTATGAAAGGTCGCCGTGAAACAAATACAATGCCACAATGGGCAGGTTCATCATGGTACTTCTTGCGTTATATCGACCCTAAAAATTCAAATGAATTTGCTTCTAAAGAAGCATTAGATTACTGGTACAATGTGGACTTGTATATCGGTGGGGCAGAGCATGCGGTATTGCATTTACTATATGCACGTTTCTGGAACATGTTCTTATATGATTTAGGCGTGGTACCAAATGAAGAACCATTCCAAAAATTATATAACCAAGGCATGATTCTTGGTGAAGGTAATGAGAAAATGTCTAAATCTAAAGGGAATGTTGTAAATCCTGACGATGTAGTCAACCAATACGGGGCAGATACTTTACGCCTATATGAAATGTTCATGGGCCCTCTAGATGCGTCAATTGCCTGGTCTGAAAACGGCCTTGAAGGTTCTCGTCGTTTCCTAGAGCGTGTATGGCGATTACTAGTTGATGAAAATGGCAAAATGCGTGACCGTATTACAACATTGAATACTGGTGAATTAGATAAGGTCTACCACCAAACAGTTCAAAAAGTAACGGAAGATTTTGACAACCTACACTTTAATACAGCAATCTCTCAAATGATGGTGTTTGTTAACGAAGCTAATAAAGCAGAAAACCTATACTATGAGTACGTGAAAGGCTTTATTCAATTGCTTGCCCCAATCGCGCCACATTTAGCTGAAGAAATGTGGGTAATTGTTGGAAACGAACCTGGTATTTCATACGTAGACTGGCCAACATTTGATCCAGCAATGATCGTAGACGATGAAATCGAAATCGTTGTTCAAGTGAATGGTAAAATTAAAGCGAAATTGCAAGTGCCAAATGATAGTGCTAAAGAAGCGTTGTTAGAAATTGCCCACGCAAACGAAAAAGTGCAAGAAGCAATTGCAGGTAAAACAATCCGTAAAGAAATCGTTGTACCAAACAAACTAGTCAATATTGTGGCAAATTAGTGGACAGCATATCTGTCTTGTGTATAATATGGTTAGTTTAAATTAAGGGGAGATGGCTTTTACATGAAAAATATTTTAATTATTCACGATACATCTAGCTTCGGTAAATGTTCTACAACAGTGGCATTACCAATTCTTTCAAGTATGCAACTGCAAGGAACTATTTTACCAACAGCCTTGTTATCCACACATACAGGGCCTGGATTTGAAGGATTCACATTTCTAGATTTAACTGATGAAATGGAAAAAATCGTGGATCATTGGCACTCATTTGGCTTAAAATTTGATGCAGCATATGTAGGTTACTTAGGTAGCGTTCGCCAAATCAAGTTTTTAGAGAATGAATTGCCAAAATTATTAAAAGATGATGCAAAATTCTATCTTGATCCTGTTATGGCTGACAATGGTAGCTTCTACTACGGTTTTGACGAAGAATATGCCAAAGAAATGTTGAATTTATGTGCGATGGCTGATGTGATTATGCCTAATCAAACAGAAGCGAGCTTCTTGTATGGTGTGGAGTACACTGAAGGTATCTGGCCACAAGAAAAAATTGACGAATTCTTAACATTAGTTCGTAAACAAACGAATGCGTCAGTTGTATTAACTGGTGCAGGATATGACGGCGAAAGCCAAACTGGGGCTTACTACTTAGACGTAGAGACTGGGGAACAAGGTTTAGCGACTGGACCATTTATCGGTGGTAAATTCCACGGTACTGGTGATATCTTCGGTTCAATCTTTGTTGGTGCATTAGCAAATGGTGCTTCTGTTAAAGGGGCTAGCCAATTAGCGGTGGACTACATTCCAAAAATTATCGAAAAATCATTAGATGATCCAAACGTTATGATGAATGGGTTACAATTTGAACTATTCTTAGGCGACTTATCTAACTTCGTATCAAAATTAAAAGCTAACCAACATTAATACTCAGAAAAATCATAAACTGGCAGTTATGTAGACTACATAACTGTCAGTTTTTAGTTAGCGTATTTGACTAGCCTTCAGTTAAAGCTTAACTTATGATGGCCTTGGAAATAGAAAGTAGTCTAAGTCGTTTGTAATATTGCATGCCACTATAGTGGGTGAATTCAACTTCAAATTTTCTGATATAATTGGCATGTTAAATACGCGACCAAAGCCTCGGCGCTCACAACCCTAAGTTTCAAAATTTAAGGTCTTTTTAATCTGATGATGATTGAAATGACGGTAGGTATTATATAAAATGAAAGCTAAGTATTTTTCAAAGATAAATAAATATAAAAAATTGAAATAAATCAAATTTATTGTATAAGGAGCAAAATAAATATGGGTATAGACGATCCGAATTTAAATCGGACTGATGAAGTGGAAGAAGTGATTCAACCTGAAGAAGTGGATCCACTTGATCTGCCACCTAGAAAACCAAGTGCCAGCGCACAAGAAAAAATGAATGCTGGGGCATCTTGGATGACCATTGCCTCAATGGTGTCACGGATCTTAGGGGTCCTTTACATCATGCCTTGGTACAAATGGATGGGTGAACCGCACATCGCCAATGAAGCCAATTCCTTGTTCAATATTGGGTATAGTTACTACGCGATTTTCTTGTCTATTACAATCGCCGGGGTACCAGATTCAATCGCTAAACAAATGGCTTATTATAATGCACGAGGCTACTATAAAACAGCCAACCGCTTGTTCAAGGCGGGTCTAGCCTTGATGACGGTTACTGGTTTAGTAGGTGGTGTCCTACTTTGGACATTCGCACCTATATTGGCCCAATCAACACCAGCCCGTGATTTCGGATCAGTGGTCTTGGTTATCCGGTCCTTGGTGCCAGCTCTAGTTGTCTTACCAACAATTTCAGTTATCCGTGGTTACTTCCAAGGGCACCAGGACATGAAACCCTCCGCGATTTCACAAATTACCGAACAAATCTTACGTGTCCTATACATGTTAGGGGCGGTTTACATCATCCGTGTGATCAAAAACGGCGAGATGGTCAAAGCCGTAACCCACTCAACATTCGCGGCCTTCGTTGGGGCATTAGCAGCCTTAGCTACATTGGTTTTCTTCTTTATGCGTTACCGCAAAGGCTACAATAAGGAAGAAGAATTGTATGCAGTCAAGGAAGAAACCTACGTATCTTCTAAAAATTTATTGCTCGAAATCGTGATGATTGCCATTCCTTTCATCGTTTCGGGTTCAGCAATCGAACTATCTCGTTTAGTCGATACCAACACCTATATGCCGATAATGGAAAGGGTTTCTCATCTTTCACATGATCAATTAATCAATGAGTACGCCATTTTCGGTGCCAATGCCAATAAACTCGTGACCATCATCGTTTCCCTAGCGGTTGCCATCGGTTCGACCTCCATCGCAGTTATTTCAGCTACCCATTCAGAGGAGAAAAGTGGTATCGAGGCCAAGCTGGAAAACAAAGCACAGCCAAGACGTATTGACCGACATGCCACGCATGATTTCCCAGAAACAAAAGGGTTGATCGGCCACAATTTGAAATTATTCTCCCTAGTCATGTTTCCATCTGCAATCGGAATGGCAGTTTTAGCTGAGCCCTTGTACGCGATCATCTTTACCCACGATCCACTAGGTACTTCACTATTACAATTATCAGCAGCGGTAGCTGTGACCATGGGGCTTTTTTCAGTCCTGGTTGCTATGCTGCAAGCCATGTCCTTCTTTAAAGACGCCATCATGGGGATGGTCATTGGTGTTACCCTTAAATTGGTCCTACAAGTACCTTTCCTAGCGATTTTTAGCACTTCAGGGGCCTTATTAGCTACAGGAACAGCCTTTATCGGAATTGCTGTATTCTACTTGTGGCGCCTAAAAGTTCGTATCAACTTATCAGTAGTTGAAGTTCTAGGCCAAGTCAAGGGTATTGCTTTGTTATCAGGTGCTATGGGTATTGCCACTTGGTTAGTCAACCAATTTTTACGACGCACTATCTTATCACCTGAAATATCACTTATGCACCAAGTGGTCCAAATCGTGATTGTAGCTGGTGTTGGGGTAGCGGTTTATGTCATTGGTGGTTTACGCTTTAAACTATTAGATACACTACTTGGCGATAAGGCCAAAATGCTTCGTGCGAAATTAGGAATGGGCCGCTATGACAAATAAAAAGGCAGGGAAGAACACCCAACGTTTAGATAAATTTGTCTCTAGCATGACCCCGTATAGCCGTAGCGACGTGAAGACCTTAATCAAAAAATCCGCTATTTATGTCAATGGTTCCCTAGCCAAGAAACCCAATTTATCGGTTAATGTCGATGAGGATAAGGTAGAGATTGACGGTCATGAAATCGTCTATGAACCCTTTGTTTATATCATGATGCACAAACCGGATGGTGTCATTTCGGCAACCGAAGACAACCGCTGGGAGACAGTGATTGACCTGTTACCGGAAGACTTGGTCTTAACCTACCAACCATTCCCAGTTGGACGTCTAGACAAGGGCACAACAGGCTTACTCCTTATCACCAACGATGGCCAATTCAACCATGCCTTAATGGCCCCAAAGAAACACGTGGAAAAGGAATATGCTGTTCTTGTTGACGGATTATTATCAGATAAACATATTGGTCAATTTGAAAAAGGCTTGGACATTGGCCAAGGTGAAAAAACAAAGCCAGGACAACTCTTCATCGACCAAGTAGACGAAGAAGCCGCCCAAACCTTAGCCCGTGTGGTCATAGCAGAAGGTAAGTACCACCAAGTTAAGCGCATGTTCCACGCAGTTGGTTGTGAAGTCGTGCAGCTACATAGACAACGCATTGGTCAATTGACGCTGCCGGATGCCCTAACAGAAGGTGAATTCGTTCAAGTAGACTATCAAGATCTATACGACGCCATCTTTGAAGGCAAAACATTAGACATCACAGAATAATTAATCAAGAAGCTAGGTTACCCGCCTAGCTTTTTTGATGGGGGTGAGTTCTTGTCTGCATATATCTGACTTCAAAAGTGCTTAAACTTAACTAGCAAAACTTACGGAAACCTATTTAGCAGAAAATATTGAAAGTTAATTAGCAAAAACTATCGAAATTGATATCGTGATGATAAAAGTATTCAAAAATTTTGATATAAAATAGCAATATATAGCTGATATTAAGAGGGGAAATTGTTCAGAGCTAAGGTTGAAACATATCTAGCGTGCCTTCGCGGTGGAAAAGGGATAGTCTAGCCCACCCTTACATTTTGTTAGCTCTATTATGTGAGATATCGTCAAATCTGTGGTAAAATATAAACAAGTATAAATTTCTAGGAGGATTCTAAATGATAATTAATTGGCAAGAAGAAATCAACAATCGTAAAGATGACTTAATCAATGACTTATTTACATTATTAAGCGTAAACAGTGTTCGTGACGACAGTAAAGCAAGTGCAGAGGCACCTGTTGGACCTGGCCCTAAAGAGGCGTTAGAAACTTTCTTGAAGATTGCTGAACGCGATGGCTTCACAACTAAAAACGTTGATAACCTTGCAGGTCATGCTGAATTCGGTACAGGGGATGAAACGCTCGGCGTTTTAGCCCACGTAGATGTTGTGCCAGTTGACGATAAATGGGATACTGATCCATTCAAACCTGAAATTATCAACGACCGCATCTATGCCCGTGGCGCTTCAGACGACAAAGGTCCTTTAATGGCTGCCTACTACGGCTTGAAAGTGATCAAAGAATTAGGTCTGCCAGTTGAGAAACGTGTGCGTTTTATCGTTGGTACAGACGAAGAAAGCGAATGGCAAGGTGTCACACGCTACTTTGAAGTTGAAGATGAACCAGATTTTGGATTTTCACCAGACGCCGACTTCCCAATTATTAACGGGGAAAAAGGGATGTACTCAGCTAAGCTCGTTTTCGACCGTCGTTCAGAAAAATTACTTTCATTTGAAAGTGGTCTTCGTGAAAACATGGTGCCAGGCGAAGCGCATGCAGTCGTTGCTGGTTTGACATCAGATGTCAACCAAATCGTTGCAGACTTCCAAGCAGCAAACCCTGATATTACCATCATTGTAAGCCCAGAAGCGGATGCAACTGCATTTACAGTTGAAGGTAAAGGCGTCCACGCAATGAACCCAAGTATTGGTTACAATGCGGCAACTTACTTAGCGAAATTGTTATTACAATTAGACGATGACTTAGCCCAAGACGACTTATTGAAATTCTTAGGTGACTTATTACATCTAGACTTCAACGGGGAAAAATTAGGCATTGCTCATGAAGATGAAATTATGGGTAAAGTGACTGTAAACCCTGGTTTGGTTGGTGAAGATGACGGTAAATTATACACAGTCTTAAACATTCGTGTACCACGTGGTAAAGAATACAGTGAAATTGACGCAACATTTGCGGCCCACGGTGAAACCTACCACTATAGCTTTGTAGACGGTACGAAAACCAATAAAGTACCGCATTATGTACCAGCAGATGATCCATTAGTACAAACTTTAATAGCTGTTTATGAAAAACAAACAGGCGAAAAAGGGCAAGAACGATCAATCGGTGGAGGAACTTATGGACGTTTACTAAAACGCGGTGTAGCCTTTGGTGCATTATTCCCAGATTCAGTAGACACTATGCATCAAGCTAATGAATTCTTTGCAGTTCGTGACTTAATGAAATCAGCAGCTATTTACGCTGAAGCCATTTACGAATTGATTAAGCCAGAAAACGCATAAGCATATGGTAGAACGTTTAATTTCATCTGTTCAAAACCAACAGATAAAAGAATTAAAGAAACTTTTTACGCGTAAAGGACGCAAAAAAGCAGGCCAGTATTTGCTGGAAGGACCACATCTTGTAGAGATGGCCGTCAAGGCGGATACAGAGATTCAAATGATTTACTATGTACCTGAAAGTAGCCACCAAAATGTGATGCAAGTACAAGCATTAAAAGCTGATTTGCCGCTAACACAGGTAACACCTGAAGTGGCCAAGGCACTAAGCCAAACAGATCACCACCAAGATATCTTTGCAGTAGCCAGCTTACCGAAAGCAAAAACATTGGACATTGATCAATTATCAAAAGGCTTACTGATTTTAGACCAAGTGCAAGATCCTGGAAACCTAGGTACCTTAATCCGTACAGCGGACGCCTTTGGTTACCGTGATGTCTTACTAGGGTCTGGAACAGTGGACTTGTATAATGACAAGGTACTTAGATCGATGCAAGGTAGTCATTTTGCCGTGAATACCTATGATGTCGATTTGATGGAAGTGATTCCTAAGCTGCAAGAATCAGGCTATTTTGTTACAACAACAGAATTAAACGACCAAGCACAAGCGTGCAACGCTTTTGACTTAAAAGCTAAAGGGAAATGGGCCTTGGTTATGGGAAATGAAGGAAATGGTGTAAGTAAGGCGACTAGTCAATTAGCGGATATGGCCTTATATATCCCAATGTCTGGTTCAGCAGAGTCCTTGAATGTAGCGGTTGCCGGTGCAATTGTGATGTATCAATTTCCTACCCATGACTAAATCATTCTCTTCTCAATCGTAAGACATGACAGTATTTGCCACAAGCCTTGCAATGAATTAAGTTAGCATGTAGCAATCAGTTGAATGTAGTGAATTTTGTTGGAAAGGGGTGATGAACGTGACAGCGCAAGCACATTATTTTTGGGAAGAAGATCAATCGTATATGCAGATCATAGCGGATATTAAGGATCATCCCTTCGTTACAGACTTGGCTTATTTTAAGCAACATGTCCACGGCAATCGCTTGACCCATTCTTATTTAGTGTCTTATATGGCCTTTAAAGTGGCTAAGGCGTTAGGTTGGGATTACAAGGCCTGTGCACGTGCTGGTTTATTACATGATTTATTTTATTATAGACCAGGTGAAGTCACTTTTTCTAAAGGGACCCATCTCAGGAACCATCCAAAGATTGCCTTGATAAATGCTCGCGTGGTGACAGACTTATCACCTGTTGAAGAAGACATCATTTTAAAACATATGTGGCTCGCAACCCCACATTTCCCCCGTTACAAGGAGTCCTATGTGGTGACTTTCGTGGATAAATATATTGCAACTGAGGATCTTATAAAACCTAGTTTAGCCAACTTATCAGAGAGACAAATGATGAAATCCTTTAGGAATTTCGTCGGTAAATTGGTTATACCAGCGCTTGCTGGCACAAGTACTAAGGATGTCTCATTAGAAGAAAAGGGAGAATTAGTAGAAACGCAAGAGGAGATTGATCAAGATGGAAATTACCATTAAACAAGCAGACTTACCGGTAATGTGTAGCAAGATGGAACATGCTTGCAAAGTGATTGGTAAAAAATGGAATAGCTTAATTATTGAAGTATTACTGGCAACACCACTAAGATTCGGTCAATTACGTGACTCAATCAACGGGATTTCTGACCGTGTTTTAATAGAACGCTTACGTGAGTTGACAGAAGAAGGCATCGTCCGAAAAGAAGAGTCAGAATCAAACGGTCACATCATTACCGTTTATACATTGACTGAAAAAGGACAAGACCTACAAAAAATATTTAACAACCTACACAATTGGGCAGACGAATGGGTCGACCCAGCAGAATAAGTCTTATCAATATGTAACATGTCTTAATTATAGGTGCAAAGACCGTCGAAGCATTATAGTTACTTTTGTTAAACGCCCTAGATTACATCCTACATTCATGGTAATGCTAGGAGAGTGAATGCTAAAGGCATCCAAATTAACAACTATTTTGTTTCGTATTTGATGGTTACTAAGGTTGACAAATCAAGTAAAATCGCTAAAATATAAAGAGAAATTACATTAACAGAAGACAATTTTTAACAAAATGTAGTCTAGAGAGTAAGTGGCGCTGGGAATCTTACCTACATAGTTAAAATATTTTCACTTCTTGAGTAGGCTTGCGGGAGGATAGCTGCGCTATTTGAAAGCATGCCCGGTCGACCCGTTAAAACGATCAATGAGTGCTGGTATGGATATACTATACCGGAATCAGGGTGGTACCACGGTCTTTCGTCCCTTTTTTAGGGGATGGAGGACCTTTTTTTATTGGTCTAGATACTCAAAGTAAGAAACACTCATAAAAGGATAAAAGTCAGGAGATGGAAAAATGCAAATTATTGATGATTTAAAAGCCATTGAAAACCAAATCATGGAAGAAATTGATACAGCACAATCACTAGCTGATATTAAAGCTGTACGTGTGAAATATTTAGGGAAAAAGGGTCCTATTACGGAAGCCCTACGTGGTATGCGTGATTTATCAGCAGAAGAGCGTCCAAAAATTGGTGCTTACGCCAATGAATTGAAAGCAAAAGCTGAGGGCAAGTTAAGCGAAAAAGAAACCTTACTTTCTGCAGCAGCTTTAGAGGCCCAATTACAAGCGGAAGCGATTGACGTTACTTTACCTGGTGAAAAACCAGCGAAGGGAACTAAGCACGTTCTGACACAAGTCATGGAAGAAATTGAAGACTTGTTTATTTCCATGGGTTACGAAGTGGTTGAAGGGCCGGAAATTGAATCTGATTTCTACAACTTTGAACGAATGAACTTACCGAAAGACCACCCAGCGCGTGACATGCAAGATACTTTCTACATTAATGACGAGGTCTTATTACGTACCCATACATCACCGGTACAAGCACGTGCGATGGATGCTCACGACTTTGAGGCGGGCCCATTAAAAATGATTTCACCTGGTAAAGTTTACCGCCGCGATGATGACGATGCGACGCATTCACATCAATTCCATCAAATTGAAGGTTTGGTTGTTGACCGTAATGTGTCACTTGCTGACTTAAAAGGGACTTTAGAATTGTTTGCCCGTCATATGTTTGGGGAAGAAACTGAAGTGCGTTTACGTCCGTCTTATTTCCCATTCACTGAGCCATCTGTTGAAATTGACGTTACTTGTTTCAAATGTGGTGGTGACGGCTGTAACATCTGTAAGCAATCTGGTTGGATTGAAATTCTAGGTGGTGGTATGGTTCACCCTTCAGTGCTTGAGATGGCTGGTATTGATTCAACTGAATACACTGGTTTTGCTTTTGGTTTAGGACCTGACCGTGTGGCTATGTTGAAATATGGTATTGATGATATTCGTCATTTTTACCAAAATGATTTACGATTCTTAAAACAATTTACGGAAGAGGGGTAGCAATTAATGAAAGTATCATATAACTGGTTAAATGAATTTATCGATCTTGCTGACTTGAATCCGAAAGATATTGGGGAACGTATGTCACGTACTGGTATTGAGGTTGACGGCGTGAATGCCATAGGTACTGGCTTGAAGAAGATTGTTGTGGGCCACGTATTAACTTGCGAACCACATCCAGATTCTGACCATCTGTCAATTACGACTGTTGAAGTGCGCGAAGATGAGCCTTTCCAAATTGTCTGCGGCGCGCCAAATGTGGCTGCAGGTCAAAAGGTTATCGTTGCCTTACCAAACTCACGTATTGCGGGAAATGTAAAAATTAAAAAAGGTAAGATGCGTGGTGTTGTTTCTCAAGGGATGATTTGTTCACTTGAAGAAATTGGTTTCTCAAACAGTGTCGTTCCTAAAGAATACGCTGACGGGATTATGGTCTTACCTGAAGAAGCACCAGCTGGAATGGATATTGTGGAATACCTAAAATTAGATGATCCAATCATCGAATTAGATATTACACCAAACCGTGCAGATGCCTTCTCTATGCGTGGTGTAGCTTGGGAATTAGCGGCTGTATACAACCGTCAACCAAAATTTGACTACACAGATATTACTAAATATGACGGTAAAGATTTAGCAGGCGCGATTGACTTGAAAGTTGCAGACACTGAACTAGTGCCTGAGTACAATGCTTTCTTGGTGAAAAATGTCACTGTTGAACCATCACCATTGTGGCTACAGTTACGGTTAATGGCTGCTGGCATCCGTCCAATTAATAACGTAGTAGATATCACTAACTACGTTTTACTAGCAAATGGCCAACCATTACATGCCTTTGACTATGATAAATTAGACCACAAGGTAATCGAAACGCGTCTAGCTAAAGAGGGCGAACGAATCGTCACGCTAGATGAAGTGGACCGTCCTTTACTAGATTCAGATATCGTCATTACTGACGGTGAAAAACCAATTGCCCTTGCTGGTGTTATGGGTGGGTTAGATACTGAAATCGATGAAAATACAACAAATGTATTGATTGAAGCAGCCAACTTTGAACCAATCCATATTCGTAAAACTGCTCGTCGTAACGGCTTGCATTCTGAATCATCTATGCGTAACGAACGTGGCATTAACAAGGCTACTGTTGCTGAAGCAGGTGCTTTTGCAGCTGAAATGATCGCTGAATTAGCTAAGGGTGAAGTCGTTGAAGGTAGCGAACGTGTTTCTACTATCGACTTAACCCCAGTTCAAGTCACCACTAGCTTAACTTACGTTAACAAACGTTTGGGTATGGACTTATCTTATGAAGACATCCAACAAATCTTCAAACAATTACAATTTGAAGTAGTATGCAATGGTGATGAATTCACTGTTTCTGTACCACCACGTCGTTGGGATATCAGTATCCAAGCAGACTTAGTAGAAGAAATTGCCCGTATTTACGGTTACGACAAGATCCCTTCACGTCTGCCAGCTGTTAACGCACGAAATATGGGGCTTACTGACTGGCAAGCTTTCAAACGTCGTACCAATAATCAAATGTTGGCTGAAGGGTTTAACCAAGTGATTGCCTACTCATTAATCGGGGACAATCAAACGGTACTGGAAATGGCGAACGCTAAACCAGTAGCGCTTGACTTCCCAATGTCAGATGACCGTCGTTTTATGCGGACGAATCTGTTAAGTGCCTTACTTGAAATTGTTCAATACAATGTAGCCCGTAAAAATTCTGATGTCGCTATTTTTGAATCAGGCCGTGTCTTCAAATGGGCTGACGCTGACTTACCAGTGGATGAAACACATTTAGCGGCTGTTTGGACAGGCAACACGCAAGCGAAAACTTGGAGCCACCAAGCGAAAGCTGTTGACTTCTACGACATGAAGGGTGTTGTCGAAAGCATCTTAGCCTCATTCAACCTTGATGTGGCCGTAGCATTTGAAGCAACGTCTGAATTGGCAGATATGCATCCAGGCCGTACCGCCAAAATTTTTGCAGTTGGTCAAGCTGACGAACGTGTTGAATTAGGTTACATTGGGCAATTACACCCAAGTGTTGCTGACAAATATGACTTGAAAGATACCTTGGTATTTGAAATTTCATTAGACGAAATTTACGCCTTACCAAAAGTAGATGTCAAACAATCAGCAATCCCTAAATTCCCAGGTTCTGACCGGGATATCGCTATCCTTGTGTCTGACCAAGTAACGAATGCGGATGTTATGAAAACTATTCAAAAGGCTTCTAAAGGAGGCATCTTAGTCGATATCGAAATCTTCGATGTTTATCAAGGTGAAAATATTGAAGACGGTAAGAAATCACTTGCTTACAGCTTGAAATACTTGAACCCACAAGCGACTTTAACGGATGAAGAAGTGTCGAATGATGTTGCTCGTATTACTGAAGCACTAACAAACGAATTATCAGCTGAAATCCGTTAATATTTAGCTGAGAACACTTTAATAAACTAGCACAAGCGCAATGATGTCCGGTTAACCTTTATCGTGGCTTCATTGCGTTTTTGTGGTTAAATAGAGGTATCCTATTCCTTTTTAAAAATGGCTATCGAAAATTAAGCTGTTTTTCCAGAAGAAAATAATTGTATTTAGAAAGTAGGAATCATTTTGCAATACTTTCAATATTTCGTCGCCGATCTTGGCACCACCAACCTAAAATTTGCCTTGATGGAAACCCCGTACCGGGTCTTAGACACTATAGAAGCACGCAATCACATTCAACAAAATAGCGATGGCAAGCATGAAAGTAATCCGCTAGTCGTTTTCCAACAATTCGTGGACTTACTTAAAGCAATGCAAGCCAAGTATCCCTGGGTCAACACTTTAATATTTTCAAGCCAAATGCATGCGTTGCTTGCAATGAATCAAGCAGGTCATATTCTGCAAAACACCATGACTTGGGCAGATTTGCGGGCCAAGCATGTGGGGCAGGAAATGCAGGCATCAGGTCAAGCGGCTGCTTTTTTCGCCCAATCAGGGACACCAATCCATGCCATGAATCCCTTTGTGAAATTAGCCTATCTAAACATGGCACGTCCCGAATTGTTCACCGACAAAACGGTACAATTTATGGACATCAAGGCTTATATTATCCGTCAGTTAACGGGAAACTTTGTGATTGACCGACCTACGGCATCTGCTATGGGGCTGATGGATTTAGTCCAAAATACTTGGTCCGAAGACTTACTAAAGGTGGTCGGCCTAACTGAAAACCAGTTGCCGGCATTAGTCGATTCAACAAAAGAATTGCCTGTAAAATCTGACTTTATCCAGTCCTTAGGCTTAGCTAACGATTTCCATATACTGGCAGGATCAACTGACGGCGCCTTGGCCAACCTATCTAATTTAGCCTATGCTAACCAGAAAGGACAGGGACTCAGTCCATTCGTTTTATCTTTTGGGACTTCAGCAGCTGTTCGGACCTTAACTGACCAATTAACCTTGCATAAAAGCGGTCGCATTTTCACCTATATCGTTGACGACCAGCCCCATTATGTCGTCGGTGGGCCAGTTAACAATGCCGGCAACGCATTGGATTGGTGCCATCAACACTGTGGCTTTAGGGCAAATGGGCAATCTTTTTCAGATATGTTAGCCACACTTTTGGCGCATGATTTATCAGCTAGCGGCCCTTACTTCTTGCCATTCTTAAACGGGGAAAGAGCCCCATATTGGAATGCCAACCTACAAGCTGAATTTAAAGGGATTCAAGGGCACACGAGCCAGTTAGACATGGCTAAAGCTGTCTTTGAAGGGGTCTTTTTTGAAATTCGGCAAGTGGTAGATATGGTCTTTGAGACCGCTGATTTAGATCAAAAAATGATTCAGGTAAACGGAAAAATATTTAAAAACCCTAAAATAGGGCAATGGATCGCAAATATTATGGGGATAACCTTGCAATATGTTTCAGATGACGACGCGAGCTTGGTTGGGGCCGGTGTACTTGTGGAAGGGCCTAGCTTAAGGCAAGACTTGTCATTTTCCACTATAGCGCCGGATGAAAAAATGGCTGAAAAATATAAAGAAAAATTTAGGCTATATCAAAAATACGCGGATTCTGCTGACCGTGAATCAAAAACATTTTTGTATTAAAATAGACAAATTTCTCGTTCAAAAATTAGACGAATAATTGACTGAGCGTCTGCTATTTAATGTCAGCACATCTTTGCAGTATTTGTTATGACAAATTTTTTGGAATCGTGTAAAATACAGAGAGTAAGCGTTTTAAATTTCTGAGGAGGAATGTTAAAAATGGATATGTTTGATAGCTTAAAGGCCAAGATCCAAGATAAAAATGTCCGTGTCGTTTTCCCGGAGGGGTACGATGAACGTATTCTAGGAGCTGTTGTGCGTTTGAAAGCTGAAAGAATTCTTGAACCGGTTTTATTAGGAAAACCAGAAGAATTGAAAACAATCGCCCATGATCGTGGCTTTGATATCGAAAACATTGAGGTTATTGATCCAAACAACTACGAGGCATTCGACGAAATGGTTGAAGCTTTTGTCGAACGCCGTAGAGGTAAGGCTACTGAAGAACAAGCACGTAAAATTTTACGCGACGAAAACTACTTCGGTACTATGTTGGTATACCAAGGTCTATGTGATGCCTTAGTATCAGGCGCCCGTCATTCTACAGGTGACACAGTTCGTCCAGCCTTACAAATTATTAAAACAAAACCAGGCGTTAAATCTACATCAGGTGCCTTCATCATGTTGCGTGGTCGCGACCAAGAGAAATACTTATTCTCTGACTGTGCGATTAACATCAACCCAGATGCAGAAGGTTTGGCTGAAATTGCCGTTGAATCTGCTAAAACAGCTGCGATGTTTGACATTGATCCAAAAGTTGCTTTATTGAGCTTCTCAACTAAAGGGTCAGCAAAATCTCCAGAGCAAGAGAAAGTTGCTGAAGCAACCCGTCTTGCGAAAGAAAAAGCACCACAATTTGAAATTGACGGTGAATTACAATTTGATGCAGCTTTTGTAGATGCAGTAGCAAAACAAAAAGCACCAGATTCTAACGTTGCTGGTAAAGCAACAGTATTCGTATTCCCAGAAATCCAATCAGGTAACATTGGCTACAAGATTGCACAACGTTTCGGTAACTTTGAAGCAATCGGCCCAATCTTACAAGGTATGGCGAAACCTATTTCAGACCTTTCACGTGGTTGTGTAGAAGAAGATGTTTACAAATTAGCTATCATCACAGCGAACCAAGCCATCTTAGAAGACTAAAGTAAATAAAACAATATTGAAAGAGGAATGGCTTTTTTTGCTGTTTCTCTTTTTGCATATGAAGAAGGAAATGGTTTTTACCTAATAGGTTAAAATGTTCCAATCTCTAGGGGGAGTTGTCTTATAATGGGGGTATGATGACTTAGGCATGGGGCAGTATTGTGGAATCAAGATACAAAAATCCATTGCTTGAAAAGGTGTGGACGAATCATGCAAAGTCAACCTACGTGCACGGTGATGAGTTTGTTATGATATTTATGCGTAGAATCAGAGAATTAAAAACGGTAGGTAGTGTCAAAGAAATCAAAAATAGTTTGGGCGCTGTCATCTATTAAAAGGCAATAGAAAAGACCAATACGACATGGATATGTCACAAGGAGAATTTGCCAAAAGGATGGGTTTCAGTCAAAACATGTCTCAAATTTAATCAATAGAAAAGTGAGATTACCACCGAAACAGCTTTGAAAAATGAATAAAGAATGCTTGAATCTTGTAGTCTTTTTGATTTTTTAGTAAAGTAAGTGAAGATATTATAAGGGAGAGAAGGTGTCATATGACTTATACAATTGAATGGGCGAGTGAGGCTGATACAGATGCTTTTGCCCAAAAATTAGCCAACCAAGTGCAAGCAGGAGACATTATTTGCTTGGAAGGAAATTTAGGTGCGGGGAAAACCACTTTCACCAAATACTTTGCCAAGGCTTTAGGTATTGATCAAGCCATTAAAAGCCCGACTTACACGATTATTCGTGAATATGAAGACAACGACATCCCTTTATACCACATGGATGCGTATCGATTAGAAGAAACAGGCTCAGATAGTGTCGGTTTAGAAGATTATCTTAACGGCGATGGGGTGACCATTATCGAATGGCCTCAATTTGTAGCCGAGGATTTACCTAAAGATTATCTTTGGATAACCTTAACTGCAACTTCTGAAACCAGTCGTGAGGTAACTTTAACCTATGAAGGCCCGCGTGGACAAGCATTGTATGATGGGGTAGTGGCTGACCTCACTTAAGCTAACAGCCAATTTTGCGAATAGTCACATAGAAGGATTGAGACAATATGAAAAAAGAACAATTAGAAATTACGCTAGCGGACGCTATGCCTAAAGATGCGAAAGCCTTATTAGACTTCTACAAGGAAGTGGGTAGCGAAACTGACTTCCTTTCATTCGGTGAAGAAGGTTTAGGAATTAACCAAGAACAAGAAACGCGTTATTTGAAATCTTTACAAGAAGTATTGAATAATCGTGTATTAATTGCACGATTAGGGGATGATATTATTGGTGTTGCAAGCATTGGAGCAGAACAACACGCTAAAGTGGCGCATATGGGTGAACTAGGCATTTCCATTCTACGTCGATTCTGGGGACTGGGTTTATCCCGTGTCATGATGGAAGATATGATTGACTGGGCAACAGAAAATGATATCTTACGTTACTTACGTTTAGAAGTATCTAAAGATAATATGCGGGCCATTAGCTTGTATGAAAAATTTGGTTTTGAAGAAATTGGTGTAACCCCTAAAGGAATGTATCATGACAATGCCTTCCATGATTTAGTCATGATGGGCTTAGCAGTCGAAAACCAAGACCAAACATAAGCGTACCGGATAGCAAAAAGGTCGAGACCATTTCAGTCTCGACCTTTTAAAATCCATATACTACTTTAGAATGGCCATAGCGATCATTACAATTAATAGAATGACTTCAATTGTTACAAGGGACCAACGCCATTTATTGTCTTTTTCATTAAAGGCGAAAATCATGGCAATAATTGGAATAATGATTGATAGTGAGATGTTTGTCCAAGCTAAATCCGCTGCAGGACGGGCAATTTGCAAACCCGCGTAGATAAAGGTTAGAGCGAGCATCATTAAGGCATTTTGTCTGATTTTATTCATGGAGGGGTCCTTTCGTATGACAAGTTGTCACTAATTAGAATAATACTATAACACGTTTTTAAGAAAATGTTAACGAATCTGCCACACAAACCCTTTAACACAATGTAAAAATGCGTTAAAATGTGTTATTATGAATTAGATTTAACTAGCAGTTTATCAGCAATTTTTGCTGTTTTTTTATTATTGCTAAATATATTACCAGGAAGGGTAATTTACCATGTTTTTAAACGATTTGCGTAAGGCATTTCCCCAATCAACGATAAAATTCAACGAACCATTAAATAACTATACTTATACAAAAACGGGTGGACCAGCGGATGTTTTAATTTTCCCAGAGACCCCAGAAGAAATCCAAGCACTTGTTCGTTTTGCCAATAAAGCCCACGAACCAATTTTAGTTCTTGGTAATTCGTCAAACGTAATCATTTCAGATGAAGGTGTGTCAGGAGTTGTCTTGATGCTGACTGAAATGGATTATATCCAAATTGACGGTACACACATTAAAGCTGGCGCTGGCTCTAAAATCATCGATGTGAGTCGTTCGGCAGGTGCTGAAGGCTTGACTGGTTTTGAATTCGCTTGTGGTATCCCAGGATCCACTGGTGGCGCGGTATACATGAACGCAGGTGCTTATGGCGGCGAAATTTCTGAAGTCCTAGTTGAAGTGGACGTGGTCACAAAAGCCGGACGCATGTACACTTTGAAGAACGAAGACCTAAATCTTTCTTACCGACATTCTGACCTACAAGAAACAGGCGACATTGTGGTTGAAGCCCGTTTTAAATTGAAAAAGGGTGACCTAAAGTCAATCTTAGCTAAAATGGATGAGTTGACTTACCTTCGTGAATCCAAGCAACCGTTAGAGTATCCATCATGCGGATCTGTTTTCAAACGACCAGAAGGCCATTTTACAGGAAAACTTATCCAAGAAGCTAAATTACAAGGCTACACTATTGGTGGCGCACAAATTTCGAAAAAACATGCTGGTTTCATTATCAACGTGGGTGGTGCAACAGCAACTGACTATATTAACATGATCCACCATATTCAAGAAGTGATCTGGGACCTGAATAAGGTAGCCCTTGAACCAGAAGTGCGTATTTTAGGTAAACGGTCTAAATACGATACAGTAGACGCGGCTTTCGCCGACTAGGGATTCACCAGCTATTAGATAGGATTCATATAACCATTCGCACGTAAATATTATTGAAAGGGGCATGGATTTATGTCAAATCCTTGGATGCAATTTAAAAATATGTCGTTTACCTATGAGGGTGCAGGTAGACGGGCATTAAAAAATATCAATCTAACATTCTATCGCGGTGAAAAAGTGTTGATCATCGGGGCTAATGCCTCAGGTAAATCCACCCTAGTACGCGCCTTACGCGGAAAATTAGCGAGCGACGAATTTCAAGGGACTATTGAAGGGGAGATTATCAATTTCGACCTAGAAATGGAAACTATGGACGCAACAGCTATGGCTGACGCGGTCGACCATCACTTGGAGCAAACCCTAGAAGAAAACGGTAAGCGCAAGCGGTCAAGTGATTATATCCCTAATTTTTCGGAAGAATTAAAGCACCGTATCCTTGAACACCCAACCGAAGCGGATACTAGTATAGAGCGCCTTTCAGAAGGGCAAAGAGACATTCAAAATTTTGTTAATAACGTAAACTATGAGCAATCCGTCTTTATTTTTGATGAGCCTTTAGCGAACTTAGCACCCCGTGCTGGGCAAATTTTCATCGATTTAGTAGATGATATTCACCATAATACTGACGCGACGATTGTCATGGTTGATTACCGGATTGAAGAAGTCTTATATCGTCCAGTTGACCGCGTCATTGTCCTTTCCGAAGGTCGGGTTATTTTTGATGGGGATTCAGAGAAATTATTAAAACGGAATATTTTGAACAGTTTAGGTATTGGCGAGCCAGCCTATGTATCGGCGATTCGCTATACCGGCTATCCTTTAGAAAAGGTCCGTAACATATCAAATGTCAATTATATACATGGTCCAGACCTAAAACGAACCATTGAATCCTGGCTGATGACCATACCAAATTTCGTCCAAAAACGTAGTGACCAATCCATTCTGACCCTTGATAATGTATCCTACACTTATCCATGGCGGGATCGGGCCACCTTGCGCAACATTTCCACCCAAGTTTTCAAGGGTGACATGATTGCCATTGTCGGGAAAAATGGGTCAGGCAAGTCCACGTTGGGTCAAATGATGAACGGAAACATCCGCCCAGATTCGGGCACGATGACTTGGTTAGGTGAAGTAGTCACTGACGATTACCTATGTCAAATGAAGCAGGAAACAGTCTATATCCAACAAAATATCGACCAATCCATCCTGGATTTCACTGTGAAAGACTATCTAAATGGGATTGCCGCTAATTGTAATTACTCCGCGGAAGAAGCAGAAGAAGTCATCCGAGATTCCTTAAAACGAACGGGTTTGATTTATGCTGCTGAACTACGAATTGGGCAGTTATCCTTTGGCCAACAAAAACGAATTATGTTATCGTCTGCCTTAATCAACAAGCCGTCACTATTAATTATTGACGAGCCTTCTGAAGGCCAAGACTACCACCATTATAATGAATTCATGCAGTATCTATATCAAATTAACCAAGAACAAGAAATTGCAATTATCATCAACACCCATAACACGGACCTAGTATTAGAATTTACTCGTCATGCTTGGGTATTATCTGAGGGCGAATTAATCGCAGACACCCAACCTATTAGAATCGCCACGGATTATCGTTTAATCCAGAGAGCCTTCTTACGGGAATCAAATTTATATATTTTTGCCCGTCAAATCGGCTTAATCGATCCTTACAATTTCATCAAGAAATTCATGGATTACCATAGAGAAGTGAATCGTTAGGTAAATTGCTAATCAGGTGCTAGCGGATTACGAAAAAAAATAAACATAAGGGAGGGTGATTTATGGAAGTAACTGTGGACGCCAAGTCCGAACGAATCAAGCTATCAATCCCCATTATCGTAGGTTATCTACCAGTTGGTTTGGCTTGTGGGTTGTTACTCGCTGATGCCGGATTAACCTGGTGGCAGGTTGTGCTGATGTCCAGTCTAGTATTTGGGGGCTCCGCACAATTTGTGGCAGCAGCCTTGATTGCGCAAAATGCTGGTGTAGTCGAAGTCTTTATCTCAGTCCTACTATTAAGTTCCCGTCAGGCATTGTATAGCATTTCTTTTGGCCCTTATTTGAAACAAGCACCTAATTATAAGGTTGCTTGGCTAGGCTATATGACTGCCGACGAATCTTACGCCATCAATGTTTTAAAACTGCAGGATAACAATCCACACAATCCATGGGCCATTAACGATGCTTTATTCGTCGCCACTGCAACATGGCTTTCCTGGATCCTATTTACTGCTTCAGGTGCCTTGTTTGGAACCTTCATTCAAATTCCTGATGTCATTTCAAACTTTGTCATGGTCGCTATGTTTATCGGCATTCTTGTCCCTAACCTAAATAACCGCATGATGCTAAACACCATGTTATTCACCGGTGTGGTCTCAGTCATTCTGATGACCATTTTCCAATCTTCATACGTGATTATTATGGCAACAACCATCGCCTTAGCGATCGTATTCTATTTCTTACAACGTCAAAAAAATAACCGTGTAGGATAGGAGGTGTTTCATGACATTATTCGTAGTAACACTCGGCTTAATGTGCACCGCCATGCGCGTCGTACCCGCACTCGTTATGCGTAACAGCAAGATTTCTCCAATGGTATACAAAACAATGGCTTACCTACCCGTTATCATTTTTACTGCCATGATTTTTACCGACATATTTTTCTGGGAAAGCCACTTCAATCTCAACCTACTGGAGAATATCAAACTGATACCCGCACTCGTGTCCTTGTTTGTCGCCTACCGGTTTAAAGACATTATCAAGACGATTATTGCAGGTGTCGGCACTATCGCTATTTTATACATTTTCTTATAATTTTATTGAATAAGAGCATAGCTATTTCAAGCTAGCCCCAGACCGTGACCCGAAAGCCATGGTCTTTTTTACTGCCTTCAATTAGTCAAAATGAACAATCCTTTGACTAATCTTGTAGAGTGTTAATGTGGCACTTTTGTTTTAAAGCGGTTACACTCTAAGTGGTCAATCACAAATGAAATCATTGGAGGCGGATATAAATGGGCTACAAAATAACAACACAGGCTACCGGGATGGACTACTTGAAAACCGGTCCGTCATTAAGAAAAATAATTACGCTATTTTAACCCAGGATGGTTTGGTCAACAATCTGGTACCAGGATTTGAAAATACACGAATTTCAATCCTTGGGTCACCACGAATGGGCGCAAGTTTTTCAGACTTTATCGCAGAATTTGAAGAAGGGGGCATTTGTCAACAAGATGAATGTTTCTTTGTTTTTGGACTAGCTGATATAAATATGTGGCAGTCCTAAAAAAATGTACGCACAAAAAAAGTACCTGCTTCATGTTGAGGGGCACTTTTTTGTGACTATTTAGGTTAAGCTGGTATTTGTGTCGCACCTTGATAATCGGGCTCCACAAACCAG